>NZ_JBIGHX010000010.1:0-301256 GCF_043555885.1 Pelomonas lactea
CTGCCGCGCACCGCCGCCGAGATCGCCCAGGACGAGGCCGACCGCGCCCGCGCGCTCAGCGATGCCTGGCTCAAGGAGCTGGAAGAGCGCGCCAAGGCGCAGTGGCAGCAGCTGGTGGGGGGCAAGTGACCGCCCTCGTTTCGTCGCCTGGGCACCACGCCCGCGTCCCGTGCTCCGGGGATAGTCGCCGCGCGGCGGCTTCCCTAGGATGCGTTATCCGCGCTTTGGCGCGCCCGACTTTCGGACCTTCCCCATGACCCTCGCCTCATCTTCCCGCCGCTGGCTGTCTGCCGCCCTGCTGTCGCTGGGCGCCCTGGCCGGTTCCGCCCAGGCGGCGCCCACCGTCGTCACGCTGTACGGCGGCATCAACGGCTTCGGTGTGACGCCTGCTCTCGGCGTTGGCGAGTTCTTCCTGTTCAATGACCTGCCCTCGGCTGGCGACAGCTCCGAAGCCGATGCGTGGATCGCCCAGGGCGGCTTCAGCGCGTTGCTGAACACCGGCTACAGCGGTGACCTGGTCGACAGCGCCGTGCTGAAGGTCGTCAGCGGTGGCTGGGGCTTCGGCGGCCAGGCCAGCCTGTACCTGAACGGCGAGTTCGTCGGCAAGATCTCCGATGGCGACCCGGGCACCGAGCAGTTCAACAAGGTTGTCGAAGACAGCTTCGACCTGATCGACCTGCTGAACCTGCTGACTGGCGTCAACGACAAGTTCGAGATCCGCCCGGCGGATGGTTCCGACGGTGGCGCGGTGGACTACCTGCAGCTGACCTTCGTGCTGCCCGACACCGGCACGCCCAACACGGTGCCCGAGCCTGCCAGCGCCGTGCTGGCCGGCATTGCGGTGGCCGGGGCCGCGCTGGCGCGCCGCCGCCGCCGCGACTGACGCTTTCACGGACACTCACGCGCCGGCCTTTTTGGCCGGCGCGTTTCGTTTGGGCCTGCCGTGATCCGACGCCTCACCCGCCTCCTGCCCCTGTTCGTTGCCCTGCCGGTCGC
This sequence comes from Pelomonas lactea, assembly GCF_043555885.1. NCBI lineage: Bacteria > Pseudomonadati > Pseudomonadota > Betaproteobacteria > Burkholderiales > Sphaerotilaceae > Roseateles > Pelomonas lactea. The sequence continues at coordinate 997 of NZ_JBIGHX010000010.1, forward strand.
GGCGCAGACGCTGCCCGAGCTCGCCGACCGCGCGCTGGCGGCCGACCCCGCCGTGCGGGCCACCGGCGCGTCGCTGCGCGCTGCCGAGGAGCGGCTGGTGCAGGCGCGCGCCGCCTACGGCCCCACGGCCAACCTGACCGCCACGTCCACCGAGACGCGCTACCAGGAGCTGCCGGCCGGCCAGACGCGGCCCTTTCGCGCCGACCAGTACGCCTTCCAGGTCACTCAGCCCGTCTGGCGCGGCGCGCTGTACCCGGCGCTGCAGGCCGCGCGCAGCCAGCTGGAGCAGGCCGGCAATGCGCTGCTGCAGTCGCGCCTGGAGGCGCAGCAGCGGCTGGCCGAGGCGGTGCTGGAGGTGTTCAAGTCGCGCGACGTGGTGGCTCACGCCACGGCGCTGCGCGAGGCCTACGGCGAGCAGCTGGCCGCGGCGCGGCGCGGCTTCCAGGTCGGCCGTGCGGCCGCACCCGAGGTGCGCGAGGCCGAGGCGCGGGTGGACAACGCCATCGCCCAGCTGCTGGCCGCCGAGGCCGAGCTGGACCTGCGCCAGCAGGTGCTGGCCGAGGTGGCCAACGGCCCCGTGCCGGCGCTGCTGGCCCGCGCCGTGGCGCCCGAGGCGCTGCCCGTGCTGCCGGCCGACAGCGTGCTGGAGTGGCTGTCCCAGGCCGAGGCCGAGAGCCCGCAGCTGCGCCAGGCGCGGCTGGCCGTGGACGCCGCCGAGGCCGAGACGCGCAAGGCCTCGCTGGCCCATGCGCCCACGGTGGACATCAACTACAACTACACCCACTCCAGCGACACCGGCACGGCCACCAGCATCTTCCCGCGCCGCGGCAACTCGTCGGCCATCGGTGCCACGCTGACCATCCCGCTGTTCGCCAGCGGCGCCACGCAGTCCAAGGTCGTCGAGACGCTGGCGCTGCGCGACAAGGCCGCCAGCGAGCTGGACCTGGCCCGCCGCACGCTGGTCATCGGCGTGCGCCAGGCCTTCGTCGCCACGCTGTCGGCGCTGTCGCAGGCCAAGGCGCTGGCCACGGCCGAGCGCTCGCAGGCGCTGTCGGTGCGCGCCAACCAGCGCGGCTTCGAGGTGGGCATCAAGACCAACGCCGACGTGCTGGAGGCGCAGGGCAAGCTGTTCGAGGCCCGGCGTGACCTGTCCCGTGCCCGGCACGACGCCTGGGCGGGTTATTTCAGGCTGCGCGCGCTGTCGGGCCAGCTCGGCGAGGCCGACTGGCAGGCGCTGGACGCGCAGCTCGTGGCCCACCGGCCGGTCGACCTCAACCGCGCCCGCGAGCGCAGCGGCTCATGACGGCCGACGACCACGACCTCGTGCTGCCGCCGCCCGCGCCCGTCGCGCAGGCGGCCGAGCTGGCGCCGGCGCTGGCGATGTGGCTGCAGCGGCTGCACGCGGCCGGCCTGGGTTGCCAGGGCGTCGCGCTGCACGCGGCCGACGCCGCCTGGCGCGCGCCGTTCGAGCGCGCCGACGTGGCCGACGCCTGGGCCGAGGCCCGTGCCCGCGTGACGCGCGACAGCCCCGTCGCGCTGAGCCGCGTGGCCACCGGCGAGCTGATGGTGGCCACCCACCTGGCCCTGCCCAGCGGCCAGCCCGGCATCGTGGGCGCGCTGCTCAGCCCGCCGCACAACGACCGCAGCCTGCAACTGCTGCTGCTGTCGCTGGGCTGGCTGCAGCTGACGCTGAGCGCCGCCAGCCTCGCGCACAACCAGCGCGCGGCCGAGCTGCTGGAGCTGATGGGCCACGTGGCATCGCACCGTCGCGCGCGCGCCGCGGCGCAGGACTGGGTCAACCGCACGGCGGCCTGGGCACGGCGGGAACTGCCGGCCGAAGGGGAACTGCGGCTGTCGCTGTTCGAGGTGCGCCACGAGCGCACGCACTGGTGGGTGGCGGCCGACGTGTCTCACGCCGAGACCGGCAGCCCCGCGCTGCGGGCGGCGGGCGAGGTGGCGCAGCGCGCCTTCGTCGAGGGCCGCGAGCTGGTGGAAGACGGCGTCTGGGCGCTGCCGCTGCTGGACCGGGGCGAGGTGGCGGCCGTGCTGGTGGCGCAGGGCGACGCGTCGCCGGCCGCGCAGCAGGTGCTGCGCACCAGCGCCACGCTGGCCGAGCCGCTGCTGCGCCACTGGCGCACGGCCGAGCTGCCGCTGCCGGTGCAGGCCTGGCGCGCGCTGCGCCGCGTGGTGGACCGCCTGCGCGGCCCTGGCCATCGGGCCTGGAAGGTCGGTGCGGCGGCCGTGGCCGTCGTGCTCGTCGTGCTGCTGCTGGTGCCGGTGGACGACCGCGTGACCGCGCACACCGTCATCGAGGGCCGCACGCGCCAGCTCGTCACGGCGCCGTTCGAGGGCTTCATCGCCGAGGCGCTGGTGCGGCCGGGCGACCGCGTGCGCCAGGGCCAGGTCTTGCTGCGCTTGGATGACCGCGAGCTGAAGCTGGACCAGGCCCGGCTGCGCGGCGAGCGCGACCAGGCCGCCGCCAAGCTGCGCCAGGCCATGGCCGACCGCGAGGCCGCGTCCGTCGCGCTGGCCAGCGCCGAGCTGCAGGGCGCCGAAGGCCAGCTCGCGCTGGTGGAGGCCAAGCTGGCGCGCGCGCAGCTGGTGGCGCCCATCGATGGCCTGGTCGTCAGCGGCGACTGGGTGCAGCAGCTGGGCAGCCCGGCCGAGCTGGGCAAGGAGATGTTCGAGATTGCCGCCGAGGGCTACCGCGTCGTGCTGCACGTGCCCGAGCGCGACATCGCCCGCGTGCGCGTGGGTCAGCCCGGCGTGCTGCGCCTGGCCGGCCAGCCGCATGCCGGCCACGACTTCGAGCTCAGTCGCGTGACGGCCACCGCCAGCGTGCAGGACGGTGCCAACGGCTTCCGCGCCGAGGCCGCGTGGCGGGGCGAGGTGCCGGCGCTGAGCCCCGGCATGCAGGGCGTGGCCAAGGTGGTTGTCGGTCGGTCCAACCTGCTGACGATCTGGACGCGCGAGTCCGTCGACTGGCTGCGTCTCAAACTCTGGCAGTACTGGATATAGACGACATGGCGCCCCTCGTCCAACGAGTACGTTGGCCGGTCCCCCGAGGGGACGGCGATGCATGCGGCATTGAGCCGCACGCACATCGCCAGGACGGGCCGGCTTGGGAGCGGCCCGGCGCTCGGCCCGGGAGCTGACATGCAGGCGCTGCTTTCGGAGCACTGGCACGCGCTGCGCCACCTGCGCCCCCGGCTGCGTGACGGCGTCGAGCCGCTGCACCGCCGGCTGCGCGGCCGCTCGTGGGTGCTGCTGTCCGACCCGGTGGCGCAGCGCTTTCACCGCATGACGCCCGAGGTGTGGCGCGTGCTGTCGCTGTGCGACGGGCGCCGCACGCTGGACGAGGTCTGGGACGCCGCCTGCGCCGCGGCCAGCGATGACGGCGCGACGATCTCGCAGCATGAGCTGGTGCAGCTGGTGTCGTCGCTGCACGCCAACGACCTGCTGCAGACGCAGGTCTCGCCCGACGCCGGCGAGGTGTTCGAGCGCTTCCAGCGCCAGCGCAAGGCCAAGTTCAAGCAGAACTGGCTGAACCTGATGAGCCTGCGGCTGCCGCTGTTCCACCCCGACGCGTGGTTCGACCGGCAGACCGTGCTGGCACGTGCGCTGTTCAGCCTGCCGGTGCTGCTGCTGTGGCTGGCCCTCGTCGTGCCCGCGGCGGTGCTGGGCGCGCAGCACTGGCAGGCGCTGACGCAGAACCTGTCGGACCGCGTGCTGTCCGCCAGCAACCTGGTGCTGCTGTGGTTCGTCTACCCCGTCGTCAAGGCGGTGCACGAGTGGGCGCATGGCCTGGCCGTGAAGGCGCATGGCGGCACGGTGCGGGAGGTGGGGTTGCTGTTCATCCTGTTCACGCCGGTGCCGTATGTGGACGCGACGTCGTCCTACGGCTTCCCGTCCAAGTGGGCGCGGGCGCAGGTGGCGGCGGCGGGCATCCTGGCCGAGCTGGCGCTAGGCGCCGTGGCGTTGTTCGTGTGGCTGGCGGCCGAGCCGGGGCTGCTGACCGCGGTGGCCTACAACGTCATCCTCATCGCCGGTGTGTCGACGCTGCTGGTCAACGGCAACCCGTTGATGCGCTACGACGGCTACTTCATCGCGACCGACCTGCTGGAGCTGCCCAACCTGGCGCAGCGCGCCCAGGCCTACTGGGTCTACCTCAGCGACCGCTGGCTGTTCGGCGCGCGCGACGCTGAACCGCCCATGGTGTCGGACGGCGAGCGCTGGATCCTGTTCCTCTACGGCGCCATCGCGCCCGTCTACCGGCTGCTCATCACGGTCGGGCTGATCTGGTTCGTCGCCAGCGAGTACCTGCTGATCGGCGCCATCATGGCCATCATGGCGGGCTGGCAGGCGCTGGTGATGCCGCTGTGGAAGGCCTGGAAGCACCTGGACGAAGGCGGTTCGCTGGCGCGCCGGCGCGACCTGGCCAAGCGCCGCGCGCTGCTGCTGGCGGCGGGCGTGCTGGGCTTTCTGGGCCTGGTGCCGCTGCCGTTCTACTCGGTGCACCAGGGCGTGGTGTGGCTGCCGGACGAGGCGCTGGTGCGCGCCGAGGCGGCCGGCCAGATCAGCGCCGTGAAGGCGGCGCCGGGCAGCGCGGTGGCGCGCGGCGGCGCCATCCTCAGGATCGACAACCTGCCGCTGCAGGCCGAGCTCGCGCAGGCCGCCGCGGCGCTGGCGCAGACCGAGGCCACGCTGCGCCGCGCCGAGGTGGCCGAGCCGGCGCGCGCCATCCCGCTGCGCACCGAGCTGGCCGCGCGGCAGCAGCGCTACGAGGAAGCGCGCGCCCGCGTCGCCGCGCTGGACGTGGCGGCCAACGTCGCCGGCCGCTGGGTGCCCGACGCGCCCACCGAGCTGACCGGCCGCGCCGTCAAGCGCGGCGAGCTGCTGGGCTACCTCGTCGCCGGGCCGACCGACCGCGTGCGCGTGGCTGTGTCGCAGGAGGATGCCGACCTCGTGAAGCACCGCCTTTCCTCCAATCCGGGGGGCGTGCAGGTGCGGCTGATGCAGTGGCCGCACGCCACGCAGGACGCGAGCGTGCGCCGCCAGGTGCCGGGTGGCGGCTTCGAGCTGGTGTCGCCGGCGCTGGGCTCGTCGGGCGGCGGCGAGGTGGCGGTGGACCCGTCCAAGGAGGGCGGCAAGCACAGCCTGCGCCGCGTGTTCGACATCGAGCTGCAGCTGGCCCGGCCGTCGCCCAGCGCCGTGTTCGGCGACAAGGTCTGGGTGCGCTTCGACCTGGGCGCCACGCCGCTGGCGGCGCAGTGGCTGCTGCGGCTGCGCCAGGCCTTCCTCGCGAGGCTGAATGTCTAGCCTGGCCGCCGACCTGCGCTGGCTCAAGGCCCTGGCCGGCCCGGAGTTCCGCCGCGCCGACACGCTGCGTGACGAGCGTGGCGCCGAGGGTGACCAGAAGCTGGAGCGCTGGCTGCGCGACGTGGCCGGCTGGCTGCCGGTGCGGAGCGAGTCGGCCGCCAGCGTGGCCGCGCTGAGTGCCGCCATCGCCGCGCAGCCGCTGCGCGATGCAGAGGACGAGGCCGTCGTGCGGCAGCTGCTGGACGCGATGGCCGCGCTGCGCGCCGCGCCCCACGACGGCGCCGCACTGGCCCGCGCGCTGGGCGCCGTCGGCGAGGCGGCGCGGCGCCGGCTGGGCCTGTGGCCGCACCCCGTGCAGTTCGCCGGCGCGCGCCTGCTCATCACCGGCCAGCTGGCCGAGATGCGCACCGGCGAGGGCAAGACGCTGGTGGCCGCGCTGGCCGCCACGGTGATGGCCGCCAGCGGCGCGCGCGTGCATGTCGTCAGCACCAACGACTACCTCGCGCAGCGCGACTGCGAGGAGATGGCGCCGCTGTTCGCGTTCTTCGGCCTGGCCGGCGGCTTCGTCAAGGGCGGCATGGAGCCCGACGAGCGCCGCACCGCCTACCGGCATGCGGTCTGCTACGTCAGCGGCAAGGAGCTGGTGTTCGACTACCTGAAGGACCGCCTCGCCGGCCACGGCCTGCTGCCGGGCCGCGTGGCCGGCCTGCGCGGCTTCGTGCGCGGCGAGTCGGCCGAGCCGCTGATCCCGGCGCTGCACTTCGCCATCGTCGACGAGGCCGACAGCGTGCTCATCGACGAGGCCCGCACGCCGATGATCATCTCGCAGGAGTCCGAAGGCATCCACGAGCCGGCGCTGCTGGCCTGGGCCATTGCCGCCGCGCGCGAGCTGCGCGAGGGCCAGCACTTCACGCTGAAGCTGGCCACCCGCGAGGTGGAGCTCAAGCCCGGCGCGCTGGATGCCTGCCCGCCGCTGCCCGACGGCGTGCGGCCCGTGTGGCGGGCGCGGCCGTGGCGCGAGCAGCTGCTGCGCCAGGCGCTGACGGCGCTGCACTTCTACGAGCGCGATCAGCACTACATCCTGGCCCCCGGCGAGAAGCCCGAGGAGGGCCTCAAGGTGCAGATCGTCGACGAGAGCACCGGCCGCGTGATGGCCGACCGCAGCTGGGAGCAGGGCCTGCACCAGCTCATCGAGGCCAAGGAGGGCGTCAAGCTCACGGCGGGCCGCGACACGCTGGCGCGCATGACCTTCCAGCGCTTCTTCCGCCGCTACTACCTGCTGGCCGGGCTGACCGGCACCGCCGCCGAGGCGGCCCGTGAGCTGTGGGCCACCTACCGGCTGCGCGTGCGCCGGCTGCCGACGAACAAGCCCATCCAGCGCCGCGAGCTGCCGCCCGCCGTGCTGCCGGATGCCGCCGCCAAGTGGCAGGCCGTGGCCGACGAGGCCATGGCCGCCGCCGCGCGCGGCCAGGCGGTGCTGGTGGGCACCCGCAGCGTGGAGGCCAGCGAGGCCGTCGCCGCGGTATTCACCGCGCGCGGCGTGGAGGCCACCGTGCTGAACGCGCGCCAGGACGCCGAGGAGGCGGCCATCGTGTCGCGGGCCGGCGCGTCGGGACGCATCACCATCGCCACCAACATGGCCGGCCGCGGCACCGACATCAAGCCCGACGCGCAGGCGCTGGCCGCCGGCGGGCTGCACGTCGTCCTCACCGAGTTCCACGAGTCGCCGCGCGTGGACCGCCAGCTGTTCGGCCGCAGCGGCCGCCAGGGCCAGCCCGGCACCGTGCGGGCGCTGGTGGCGGCCGACGACCCACTCTTCAAAACCCTGCCACCCGCGCTGCGCGCCGCGCTCGCCCGCGGGCAAGGCCTGGCCCTGGCCGTGCGCCTGGCGCAGCGCGACGCCGAGCGCCGCGCCTGGCAGATGAGAAAACAGACCCTGCGGCAGGACCGCGAACTGCACCGCATCATCGGCATTGCCGGTTCCACGACATGAAGCCCACGCCTCTTTCTCCTGCCCTTCTTGCCCTCCTTGCTCTGCCGAGCCTGCCCGCCTCGGCGCAGGAGTACGACTGCATGATCGAACCCGCGCAGACGGTGGAGATCCGCAGCCCGGTCGTCGGCATCCTGGAGCGCGTGCACGCACGCCGTGGCGAGGCGGTGCGCCAGGGGCAGGTGCTCGTCAGCATCGAGAGCAGCGTGGAGGCCAGCGCGGCCGAGTCGGCCAAGGCGCGCGCCGATGCGCAGGGGCAGGCCGAGATGTCGCGCGCCAAGGTGGGCGCGCTGCGCGAGAAGGCACGCCGGCTGCAGGACCTGCTGACGGAGGAATTTGTCTCCGCCCAGGCCGTGGAAGACGCGCAGGCCGAACTCAAGCTGGCGGAAGCCGAACTGAAGACGGCCACGGAGAACAACCAGATTGCGCGGCTGGACCACCGCCAGGCCGTCGACCAGCTGCGCCGCCGCCAGATCCTGGCGCCGTTCAGCGGCGTCGTCGTCGACCAGTACCTCTACCCCGGCGCGCTGATGGACAGCAGCGACACCAAGAAGCCCGTGCTGAAGATCGCGCAGACCGACCCGCTGAAGGTGCAGGCGCTGCTGCCGGTGAAGGCGTTCACGGCGGTCAAGCCGGGGCAGATGGTCAGCGTCACGCCCGAGGCGCCGTTCTCGGGCAAGCCCATCCAGGCCAGGGTGCGCACGGTGGACCGCGTCGTCGACGCGGCCGCGGGCACCTTCGGCATCGTGGCCGAGATTCCCAACGCCAAGGGTGAACTTCCGGCAGGGTTGCGCTGCCGGGTCAAACTCTGAGCATGCTGAAGCTGCTGCTGGCGCCGCTGCGCTGGCTCGTCCGCGTCGTCCTGGCCCTGCTCATCCTCTTCGAGGAATGGGGCTGGGAGCCGCTGCGGCGGGCGTTTGCGCTGCTGGCGAGGCTGCCGTTCATCCGGCAGCTGGAGACGCTGTTGCGGCGGCTGCCGCCGCGCTGGGCGCTGGTGGCGCTGCTGCTGCCCAGCGTGCTGATCCTGCCGGTCAAGCTGCTGGCCGTGTGGCTGGTGGCCGAGGGCCGCGTGACGCTGGGTGTGGCCGTCATCGTCGCGGCCAAGCTGTTCGGCACCGCGCTGCTGGCGTGGCTGTTCCAGCTCATCCAGCCGGCGCTGATGCAGCTGGCCTGGTTCGCGCGGCTGCATGCGCGCTGGACGGCCTGGAAGGCCGATCTGCTGGCCTGGGTGCGTGCCAGCGCGGTGTGGCGCGCGGCGCGGGCCGTCAAGCTGCGGCTGGTGCGCCGGTTGCGGGGCTGGCGTCGGTCGGTGTCGCCGTGACGCGCAGCCGCAGCGTGGCCGTGGTGCCCCGGCCGGGTTCGCTGCGCAGCAGCAGGCTGCCGTCCATCAGCTCGATGATGGCCTTGACGATGGACATGCCCAGCCCGGTGCCGGGAATGGCGCCGGAGCGGTCGGCGCGGTAGAAGCGCTCGCTGACGCGGGCCAGCTCCTGCGCGGTCATGCCGATGCCGCGGTCCTCGACCTCGATGTCCACCTGCCCATCGTCCGCCGGCTGCAGTCGCAGCGTGACGGGGCCGCCGCCGGGGGAGTATTTGTAGGCGTTGGACAGCAGGTTGCGCAGCGCCTGCCCGAGCTTGCTGGCGTCGGCATGCACCCACAGCGGCTGCGCGGCGGGCAGCAGCGCCGGCGCCTCACGGCCCGCGGGAACGCCGAAGTCGTCGACGGTGCGGCGCAGCAGCTCGTTCAGGCAAACCGGCCCGAACTGGAAGTCCAGTGCGCGGCGGGCCTCGATGCGTGACAGGTCCAGCAGCTCGTCCAGGATGTCCATCATGGCGCGGCTCTGACGGTGCACGCGCTGCAGCAGCTCGCGGTGCCGCTCGGGCGACATCTCGCGGTGGATGAGCAGCTCGACGAAGCCGAAGATGCTGGTCATGGGCGTGCGCAGCTCGTGCGCGGCGGTGGAGAGGAACTCGCTCTTGAGCCGGTCCAGCTCGAACTGCTGGCTGACGTCGCGGATGTGCAGCAGCTGCGGCGTCTCGGCGCCGCCGCCGTCGTGCAGCGCGAGCGACAGGATGCGCGCCATCGGCTGGGCCATCTGCACGATGCGCGGTGCGTCGCGCAACTCCTGCAGCCGCAGCGGCCGCAGGGCATCCGATTCGGCGAAGCGGGCCTGCAGCAGCGCCTCCAGGCCGGCTTCGTCCTGGCCCAGCAACTGGCGGTCGGACAGCATGGTCAGGAACACGCAGGCCGGGCTGACGAACTGCACGCGGTGCCGGGCATCGAAGGCGATGAAGCCGTCCGGCGTCAGGTTGAAGATGGCGTGCAGCTGGCTGGTCTGGCGGCGCAGCCGCGCCACCATGTCGCCCACCTGGCTGGACAGCTGCTCGATGGCACCGGCGCGCATGCCGTCGGCGACGGAGCCGGCGGAGCCCAGCATCTGGCTCATGGCCGTCATCGCGTGGGCGCGGGCGTCCAGCTCGGTCCGCAGCTGGTTCTCCAGCAGCTGCCGCTCGGTCACGTCGCGCAGCACGATGACGGCGCCGGCGGCGTCGCCGTCCGGGCCGGAACGCACCGGCGCCAGGCTGGCTTCGAGCATGCGCTTGCCGCGCTCGAAGCGGTGCCCGAGCCAGCCGTCCGGTGCCGTCGGGTCCACGTCGAGTTCGGGCAGCAGCGCCGCGATGGGCTGGCCCAGCAGCGTCGCGCTGGCGCCGCCCAGCAGTTCACCCAGCACCGGGTTGGTCAGCACGACGATGCCCGCGCGATTGACGGTGGCCACGCCCTCGGCGATGGAGGCCAGCGTGACGGCCGCCTGCGCGCGCTCGGCCTGCAGCGACGCCGCCACCTGGTTGACCACCTCGAAGGTGCGCTGGAACTCCAGCGGTGCCTGGTCCACCGGCATTGGCAGCAGCGCCTGGCCACCCTCCTGCAGCCGGGTGCCGAGGTCGCTGACGCGGTCGAGCTGGCCCAGCCAGCGCTTGAGCGGCCACCACACCAGGGCCAGACCCGCCAGCACGCCGAGGGCGGCGAGCAGCAGGGCCAGCCGCATGACCTGCCAGATGTCGGCGGCGACGCGGTCGCTCCAGACCGACAGCCGCGTGATGCCGTAGTCGCGCCCGCCGACGTTGATGGTCGCGTTGACCGGCGACTGTCGCGATTCGACGTGACGCACCAGCCAGTCGGGCGGCGTGGGGTCGGGGCGGTCCTGGCGCACGACCTCGATGCGCCCGCCCTTGAGGTCGATGAAGGCGGCCCGCTCGAACAGCGGATGCGTGATGACGCGTTCCAGCGTGCGCCGGATGGTGTCGTAGTCGCCCACGACGGCGGAGTCGGCGACGGCGGGCGACAGCAGCGCCGACATCGCCTGCGCGCCGCTGTCCGCATCGTCCAGCGTGGCCCGGAAGGTGTAGGCCAGGAAGACGCCGACGCCCGTCACCACCAGCAGCGTCAGCGCCACCGTGTAGACCAGCATGACGCGGCTGACCAGCGAGCGCGGCAGCAGGGCGTCGATACGGCTCATGGGGGGGGGCGCGCCGGTCCGTACGTTCAGCGCAGCGTGGCCGGCGCGGATTGGTAGAAGCGCCGGTAGGACGCGTATTCGTGGCCGTCGGAGGCGACGAACACCGCGTCGGCCGGCAGGCCCACCAGCTTGGCGCCGCTGGCCAGGATCTCGCGGCCCTGGGGGTCCTGCGCCATGCCGATGAAGGCCTTGGCGACGGCCTGGGCGTCCCGCGCCGGCACCTTGGGCGACACCATCAGGGCCAGGTCGTGGTACGGCTCCGAGCTCCACAGCACGCGGAACTGCTTGCCCTCGCGCTTGGTATAGCCCTCCACCAGCTGCGAATTGGCGCCCACGGCGGCGACCTTGCCGCTGAACAGCTGGGCGAAGGCGCCGTCCATGTTGCCGCCGAACACGGCGCGCACGTTGACCTTCTGCTGCAGCAGCTGGGCGTAGGTGGTCTTGTAGGCGACGAAGGCCTCGGGGCCAGGGAAGCCGATCTCCTTGCCATCCAGCTGGGCGAGGCTCTTCACCGGCGAGTCGGCGGCGACGACGATCTGGCCGTGCAGCGGCGGCGTGTTGCGCCGGCCGAAGACCTTCCAGCCCATCTGCTCGCGTTCCGGGCTGAACAGGTGGTTGGTGAAGGCGAACTCCACCTCCTGCGCCAGCACGTAGGCGGTGGTGTCGGCCGAGGTGCGGCCCAGCTTCAGCGACAGCTTGACGCCGCTCTTCTCGGACACATAGGCGACGATGGGGTTCCAGTACGACGCCGCCGTGGCGATGTTGGCCTGGTTGACGGGCGAGAAGTGGTATTCCGTCTGCGCCAGGGCGGGCAGGGCCAGGCCGGCAGCGGCCAGCAGCAGGGTGATGGCTTTCATCGGGGCTCCAAAGGCGGTGCGGTGCGTCGATTGTGGGCACCGCCGCCCGGCTTGCCCACCGCGCCGCGCGCGCCCCGGCGCCGCGGCCGTGAACTTGTCCGCTGCGCCGTGGCGCTCAGCCCACGGTCACGCGCACCGGAACGGGGGCGGGCGGGGCCGCGCCGGCGCGCCAGGCGCGGCCCTGGTCGATCTCGGCGCGGATGGCGGCGAGCTGCTGCTGCCGCTCGTCGCGGTAGAACAGGTTGTGGGCCTCGAACGGGATCAGCCGCCCGTCGGGGCACGCGATGTGGATGCAGCTCTTCTTCAGCGCGCGGATGTCCAGCGACTGCGCGTCCATGAACTGCACGATGAGCACGCGGAACACGTCGCGGTAGCTCAAGCGCGGCGCGTCGACGCGCGGCAGGCAGCACAGCAGCTCCGACAGGCAGTTGGCGCCGCTCTCGGGCGAATGGTTGGTGGAGAACAGCTTGAACACGGCGGCCTTCAGCGCCGGGTCGCCCTCGAAGACGATGGTGCTGCGCTCGCCGGCCAGCAACGTCTGCGCGTCCAGGTAGCGGGTCAGCGGCACCAGGCCGCCCTCGCCGCGGATGGCGTAGGCCATCGCCAGCGTGTCGGGGTTGCAGGGCACGGGCAGCACGTCGGCGGTGGTGAACACGCCCGATTGCTCGGCGATGCGGCGGCGCAGCTCGCTGACGGTCAGGCGGTGCTTCGCCGCGTCGTAGGCCTCCACGCGGCCGGCGTTCTGGATGGGCTGCAGCGTCACGCCGCGCACGCAGGCGAACGACTGGCCGTGGCGGATCACGTCGCCGATCTCGTCGTCGTTGACCCTGCGCTTGACCGTCATCACCAGCGTGGTGGACAGACCCAACGCCTCCAGCCGCGCCAGCGCCTCGTCGTGCGGGCGGCGCAGGTCGGCGCCGCGCAGGTCCATCAGCGCGTCGCGCTTGAGGGAGTCGAACTGCAGGTAGACCTCCAGCCCCGGCGCGTAGCTGGCCAGCCGCTCGGCGAAGGCCGCGTCCTGCGCGATGCGCAGCCCGTTGGTGTTGACCATCAGGTGCTTGATGGGCCGGGCGCGGGCGGCGTCGAGGATGTCGAAGAACTGCGGGTGCAGCGTCGGCTCGCCGCCGGAGAGCTGCACCACATCGGCCTCGCCCTCGCTGGCGACGATGGCGTCCAGCATCGCGATGACCTCGGCGAGGGACCGGTGCGTCAGCCGCTCCGGCCCGGAGGCCGCGTAGCAGGTGGGGCAGCGCAGGTTGCAGTGGTCGCTGATCTCGACGATGGACAGGCAGCTGTGTTGCATGTGGTCGGGGCACAGACCGCAGTCGTAGGGGCAGCCGTAGTGCATGGGCGTCGCGAAGCGCTGCGGCATCTCGGGCGGCTTCACGTACACCTCGCGGCACAGGCGGTAGTAGTCGGCGTCGTCGCTGACGAGCACGCGCTCGGTGCCGTGCGCGGGGCACCACTTGTCCATGAAGACCTGCTCGTCCTTGATGACGATCTTGGCCTCGCAGGGCCGCAGGCAGGTCGTGCAGACCGACTGCGTCGTGTCGTAGAACAGGTAGGGGCGGACTTTGCGGGTCATGCGGTTCAGCGCGCGGCGCGCAGCGTGAGGGGCAGGTAGACGGCCAGCGCGACCAGGCAGGTCCACTGGATGCCCGACAGGCCCAGCGGGTACGCCACGGGCACGGGCTTCAGGAACTCGATGGCGAGGCGCCACAGCAGGTAGCCGGCGAGGAACAGCTTGAACGCCAGGCCCGGCGTGGCGAAGCGGGCGCGGTGCAGCAGCCAGCCCAGCGGCAGCACGACGGCGATCTCGTACAGCTGCGTCGGGTGGCGCGGCGTGCCGTCGCCGAAGTCCACGCCCCAGGGCAGGGCGGTGGGCAGGCCGTAGGTGTCGTCATGCAGGCCGGCGAGGAAGCAGCCGACACGGCCCAGTCCCAAGCCCACCGCGATGGGCCACACCATCGCGTCGCCGGTGCTGCGGGTCTGGCCGGTGAGCTTCTTGGCGATCTCCACGCCGATCAGCCCGCCCAGCAGGCCGCCGACGATGCTTTGGCCCGGCCAGGCCAGTGAGCGGCTCTCCCAGAGCGTCCGTGCGATGTCCGGCCGCTCGATGAGGAAGACGAGTTTGTTGCCCAGCGCTGCGCCGATCAGCAGCCCCACCAGCACGCCGAAGTTCCCTGGCGCCAGCGCGCCGCCGCGCTGCTGGCCCTTCAGTGTGCGGCGCCACATCGCCGCGCCCAGCGCCATGCCGGCCCAGGCGAAGGCGGTGTGCGCCCAGGCGGCGGCGGTGGCGCTGGCGATCAAGCGTCTTCGCGCGGCGAGCGCAGCAGCAGCCACGCGCACAGGCAGGCCAGTCCGCCGCCGATCAGCAGCGACGGCAGGGCGATGCCCAGAAAGGCGCCGTTGGCAGTGGCGGAAATCACCGTGAACACGCCGCCGCACAGCCCCACCAGCCCGAACCCCAGCGCGGCCACGACGAGCAGGCAAGCCGTGATGAAGCGCCAGGCGCGTGCTAGTCCGTCGCTCATGGACGTGTGCGCCGCAGCCAGGCGCGACGCAGGAGCCGCCCGCACCACCACGCGAGCGCGCCACCGATGAGCAGGCTGGGAACGGCGATGATCAGCGCCGCGCCGGCGTAGCTGCCGGACCGGCTGGACAGGACGTCGGGCAGCGCCATCAGCGTGAACGCCGCGCCGCACAGCCCGGCCAGGCCGAAGCCCAGCGTGGCCGCGGCCAGCAGCGCGATGGCCAGGAAGCGCCAGAACTTGGAGTCGGTGTTCTCGGTCATGAGAGGTCCTTCGGGGGCCGCGGTCCTTTCGGCAGGCGGCTGATCAGGAACGCACAGCACCAGGCGAGGGCCAAGCCGCCCACCAGGCAGGGCAGCGCCAGCACCAGGAAGGGCCGGCCCGGGATGTCCAGCGCCGTCAGCGTGACGTAGCCGGCGCAAGCGCTGATGGCCAGAAAGCCCAGCGCGCCGGCGCCGAGCACAGCGGTCAGCAGGCCGCGTGCCAGCGGGTTCATGCCAGCAGGCCCGCGACGCGCGCGCGCAGCACGTCGGGCGTCACGTCCGCCGGCTTCATCGGCGCGTCCACCGTCAGGCTGATGGGGCTCCAGAGCCCGCGCCGCAGCGGCTTCACCATCGCCTTGCCGCCTTCCACGCGCGAGAAAAAGCTGCCCCACAGGTTGCCCAGCGCCATCGGGATGACCGGCACGTCGGGCAGGCCGTCGATGAGCTTCATGACGCCGCCCTTGAAGGGCTGCAGTTCACCGTCGCGCGTGATGCCGCCCTCGGGAAAGATGCAGACCATCTCACCATCGGCCAGCACGGCGCGGGCGGCGGCGAAGGCGGCTTCGTACGTGGCCGGGTCGGCCTTGGCCGGCGCGATGGGGATGGCCTTGGCCAGCTTGAACATCCAGCCCAGCACGGGGATCTTGAAGATCTGGTGGTCCATCAGGAAGCGGATGGGCCGCGGGCTGGCGGCCATCAGCAGCACGGCGTCGACGAAGCTGACGTGGTTGCACACCAGCACGGCCGGGCCGGTGGTGGGGATGCGCTCGTCATGGACGATGCGAAAGCGGTAGATCAGCCTTGTGAGCACGAAGGCCGCGAAGCGCAGCAGGTACTCCGGCACGATGAGGAAGATGTAGATGCCGACGACCGCGTTGGCCAGGCCCACGGCCAGAAACACCTGCGGGATCGTCAGGCCCGCGCCCAGCAGCGCGCCGGCGATGACGGAGCTGGCGATCATGAACAGCGCGTTCAGGATGTTGTTGGCCGCGATGATGCGGGCGCGGTGCGTGGGCTGCGCGCGCAGCTGGATCAGCGCGTACATGGGCACGCTGTACAGGCCGGCGAACAGCGCCAGCAGCGTCAGGTCGGCCAGCACGCGCCAGTGCGCATGCACGGCCAGGAAGGCGCTCACCGTGTACGGCGCGCTGGCCGGCAGGCCGGTGGACGCGAAGTACAGGTCGATGGCGAAGATGCTCATGCCGAGGGCGCCCAGCGGCACGAGGCCGATCTCGACGTGGCGCTTGGACAGCATCTCGCACAGCAGCGAGCCGATGCCGATGCCGATGGAGAACACCGCCAGCAGCAGCGACGCCACCTGCGGGCTGCCGTGCAGCACCTCCTTGGCGAAGGCCGGGAAGTTGCTGAGGAACACGGCACCGAAGAACCACATCCACGAGATGCCCAGCAGCGAGCGGAACACCGCCAGGCCTTCGTGCGCCAGCTTGAGGTTGCGCCAGGTCTCGGTGAAGGGGTTCCAGTTGATGACGAGGTTCGGATCGGTCGACGGGCTGGCGGGGATGTACTGCGAAGCGATGCGGCCAAGGATGGCCAGCGCCAGGCAGGCTCGGGCGACGTTCTCCGGGCCGACGATGGGCGTGTCGACGAGGATGCCGCCGGCCAGCTGGCCCAGCAGGATGGCCACGAAGGTGCCCATCTCCACCATGCCGTTGCCGCCGGTCAGCTCGCGCTCGCTGAGCTGCTGCGGCATGTAGGCGTACTTGACCGGGCCGAACAGCGTGGAGTGCAGGCCCATCAGGAACACGCAGCCCAGCAGCGCCGGCACGTTGGCCGCGTAGAAGCCCCACGCGGCGATGGCCATGATGGCGATCTCCAGGCTCTTCACGAGCTGCATCAGCCGCGCCTTGTCGTGCTTGTCGGCCAGCTGGCCGCTGGTGGCCGAGAACAGCACATAGGGCAGGATGAACAGCGCACCGATGACGAGGCCCGCCATGCTGGGCGGCAGCCAGTCCAGTTGCAACTGGTAGGTCACCATCAGCGTGAATGCGAACTTGAAGACGTTGTCGTTCGCGGCGCCGAGGAACTGCGTCCAGAAGAAGGGCGCGAAGCGGCGCTGGCCCAGCAGGGCGAACTGATTGGGATGCTCTTGGCTCATGGCTTGACCAGCTGCGGAGGTTCCGAAAGATTGGCACGCGGCAGCCAGGCGAACATCGAGTCGACGGTGACCGTGTCGATGTGCCCGCTGAAGCGGCGCGCGCTCGGATGATCGTCGAAAGCGATGTTGGCCTTGGTGAGCCGGCCACCCAGCCGCGTCATCGTGGACAGGTGCAGGTCGGTGGGCTGGTAGCCCTGGGCCTTCAGCCAGGCCTGCGCGTCGCGGCGGTTGTTGATGCCGGGCGCGGCCGAGCCGGCCAGCGTCTCCAGCACCCACTGGTTGCTCTGCTGGTAGGTGGTGCCGAACGCGTAGGCCACCATGCTGTAGCGGCGCTCGTTGAAGCGCGCGATGAAGGCGTTCTGCGGCAGCACCTGCAGCAGCGCCTGCTGCAGCTCGGGCTTGAGCACGACGAAGGCGGCGTCGTAGCGGTGCGGGCGGTCGAGGAAGAACTCGCCCAGGCCCTGGCGGTACAGCGCCGCGTGGTCGGTGCCGCACTGGTTGAGCTTGTGCGCGACGCGCCAGACGCCGGCCTGCGGGTCCTTGTAGACAAAGCCCAGGTGCGACCACTGCAGGCCGTACTTGGACAGGTCCTGCCCGGCCCGCGCCAGGATGACGACCTGCGCGCCGCTGGCGTCCAGCTGCCGCGCCGTGGCCTGGGCCAGGTTCAGGCCCTGCTCGATCTGGCGGACCGTGGGCTGCTTCTCCTCGCACGGCCGGCCGGCGTGCGCGGCCGTGGCGACGACCAGCGCCGCCAGCGCCAGGGCGGGCTTCAACGGGTGACCTGCTCGTTGTGCAGCAGCGCCTTGCCGATCTCGTTGGGGATGAAGGCGATGACCTCCCCGGCCACCGACAGCACGGTGCCCGCGCCGATGACCGACACCGTGACCGCCGCGCCGGTGGACACGACGATGCCCTCGGCCAGCTTGCCCGAGGCCTTGATGCTGATGCGCGCGCCGTCGGACGCGCGCTCCAGCACCCAGACCGTGGCGCCGCCGACGACCTCCACGCTGACGACCACCAGCGTCACGCCGGCCGACAGGATGCCCACCGGCAGCGCGCTGAGCGCCACGCCGGTGGCGCTGACCGCGCCGACCGACAGCACCACGGGGGCCAACGACAGCGCCGCGCTGGCTTCGGACGGGCTGGTGTGGGCCAGCGCCGGCTGGCTCAAGGCCAGGCACAGGCTGGTGAGGGCGAACAGGTGCTTCATGAAGGGCTCCCGGGGTTACTGGGCCTGGCCGTCGGCGGGCATGGCGGCCTCGCGGCGGCCCTGCATGCGGGCTTCGAGCAGGTCGGCTTCGTGCGCGTCGCGTAGCATCTTGGCCAGCGTGAAGACGTTCGAAATGAGGTACAGCCAGCACACGCCCAGGTAGGCCTTCCACACCGGCTGTATCTCCATGCGCCACAGGCCCCAGCCCGTCAGGCCCATGGCCAGCGCGAAGCCGGTCCAGACGACGATGCGCCACATGGGCGTGTCGACGGGGCGGTCCTGGTTGTCGCGGATGAACTTGGCGAGCGCGAACGCCGTGGACAGGCAGAACACATAGCCCATCACCATGAAGGCGCGGTCCAGGTCCTGCCCCGGCAGCCAGGCCAGGCCCGAGCCGCACAGCATGACGCTGAGGCCGAAGGACACCCAGACCTGCAGGCGCCAGGCGCTGGTGTCACGGCGGATGAAGGGGGACGAGGACATGCTGGGGGACTCCCTGGGTTCTGGAATGGCCGCGATCTTGCGCGAAGCCGGCGGTGCTGCCCTCGGGAATAGTTCCGAGGCGCGCGGCGAGCGACGTTCGGTAGCGTTTGGTGACACCGGCAGGCCGTAATCTGCTGTTGATGGCGGGCCGCCGGTCGCCCCGAGGCGCGCCATGCGCTACCGTTCGCGCCCATGTCGAGCACCCAATCCCTCGTGGCCCTCATCAAGGCCGAGTTGAAGAGCCAGGGCCTGAGCTACGCCGAGCTGGCGCGGGAGCTGGAGCTGTCGGAGTCCAGTGTGAAGCGCATGCTGGCGCCGGGCGGGGAGATGCCGCTGTCGCGCGTGGACGAGATCTGCCGCGTGCTGAAGCTGGAGTTCGCCGAGCTGGCCGCGCGCATGGCCGCGCAGGCGCCCACGCAGCGCGAGCTGAGCCTGGAGCAGGAGAAGGCCGTCGTGGCCGACCCCAAGCTGCTGCTGGTGGCCATCTGCTGCCTGAGCCTGTGGGCGCTGGAGGACGTGCTGGCCCGCTACCGGCTCAGCGAGGCGGACGCCGTGGCCGCGCTGGTGAAGCTGGACCGGCTGGGCGTCATCGAGCTGCGGCCGCACAACCGCTACCGGCTCAAGGTCGCCAAGACGCTGCGCTGGCGGCCGCAGGGGCCGGTGATGACGTTCTTCCGCGAGCGCGTGATGGCGGACTTCTTCGCCGGCGGCTTCGACGGCGACGGCGAGCTGTTGACGCTGGTGCACGGCGAGTTCGGCGCCGGCCATGCGCGCGAGCTGGCCGAGCGGCTGCAGCGCGCGGCGGACGACTTCGCCCGCCAGCACCTGCTGGACCAGAAGCTGCCATCGGCCGAGAAGCGGCCCTACAGCGTCGTCATCGGGCTGCGGTCGTGGGTGTTCGAGGCCTTCCGCGACCTGGAGCGGCCGGGCCTGGGGCTGGCCCGGTCGCCCGGTTCGCGCGCCCGCTGAGTCAGTTCGTCAGGCCGCGCGGCGTGCCGCCCCAGCCCGTGTGCAGGTCGCGCAGCACGGTGGGCGCGTCCAGCGTGCGCAGCGGGATGCTGCGGTCGGCCGGGATGCGCCCCTGCGCGAGCAAGGCCTCGTAGCGCAGCGCGCTGACGCGCAGGAAGGACGCGAAGTTGCCCACCTCGCCGCGCGCGATCACGAGTTCGTCGTAGAGCTTCTCGATCAGCTGCGCCACGCCCAGGCCGTCGCGGCCGGCGATCTCCTCCAGCACCTGCCAGAACAGGTTCTCCAGCCGGATGCTGGTGACGACGCCGTGCAGCCGCACCGAGCGCGTGCGGCTGTCGTAGCTCTGCGGGTCGGCGCTGATGAACACCTCGCACATGCGTCGTCTCCTGGGAAGGCAGCCCCCAACTCTAGACGCTCAGTGCGTGATGCGCGTGCCCAGCACCTGCAGGAACTGCGCGATCCAGGCCGGGTGCGCGGGCCAGGCCGGGGCGCTGACGAGGTTGCGGTCGGTCACGGCCTGGTCGACCGGGATGCCGACGTACTCGGCGCCGGCCAGCTCCACTTCCACCTGGCAGGCCGGGTAGGCGGACACCCGGCGGCCCTTCAGCAGGCCGGTGGCCGCCAGCAGCTGCGCGCCGTGGCAGACGACGGCCACCGGCTTGTCGGCGGCCAGGAAGTGCCTGACGATGTCGACGACCGCGCTGTTCATGCGCAGGTACTCGGGCGCCCGGCCACCGGGGATGACCAGCGCGTCGTAGGCCGCGGGGTTCACGTCGGCGAAGCTGGCATTCAGCGTGAAGCGGTGGCCGGGCTTCTCGCTGTAGGTCTGGGCACCTTCGAAGTCGTGGATGGCGGTGTGCACCCAGTCGCCGGCGCGCTTGTCCGGCGCGACGGCGTGCACCGTGTGGCCCACCGCCTGCAGGGCCTGGAAGGGCACCATGGTTTCGTAGTCTTCCGCGTAGTCGCCGCAGAGCATCAGGATCTTGCGCGTCATCGTCGTCTCCAGTCTTGAGCCGGCCCGCTCCGCCCGGAGCCGGTGCCGTGCCGCGATTGTTCGAACGATGGCGGCGCGGCAGGTAGCAGCCCGCTGTGACCCCGACCGGCGCGCTACCAGAACTCCCAGCGTCCGGTGCGGATGACCCACACGCCCAGCATCGCGTTCGTCACCGCGTGCGCGATGACGGCCGTCCACAGCTTGCCGGTGCGGCGGTACAGCCAGGCGTAGGCCAGGCCGGCGACGATGGCGGCCAGCCACAGCGTGTGGGCGAGCGTGAAGACGAAGGTGGACAGCACGATGGCCTTGATGCCCACGGTCTGCGGGTCCACGCGCTCGAACGCGGGGTTCTGCACCCAGCGCATCAGGAAGCTGCGCCAGAACAGCTCCTCCATGACCGGCACGACGAGTGCCGCGCCGATCAGCCGCAGCGCGATCAGCGGCCAGATGAGCCGGCCATCGGCGTCCAGCGGCACGAAGCTGGCCGTGGCGCTGCCGAGCTGCATCCACTGCGCGTCCAGCTGCACCCAGATGGCGAACACGGCGATGCCGACGACGACGGCCCAGCCGGTCTCGCGCGCGTCCGGCAGGTTCTGCCGCACCAGCTCGCCGTAGCTGCGCCAGTAGTACGCCAGCAGGCCGGCGACGATGAGCGCCTGGCCGCCGTAGATCCAGCGGGTGTCGATGCCCAGCGTGTCGGGCAGGTAGCCCCGCAGCGCCAGCAGCGCCATGAAGACCACGAACGGAATGCAGCGGGCGAGGGCGGCGGGGCTGAGGGCGGGGGTGTCGGCAGGCATGTCGAGGCCCAGCTTAGCCGGGGGCCGTGACAGCTTGGGGGTTCCCGTCCCCCAAGCCTCAGGGGGCCAGGGCCTGTCCGCGACCCCTTGCGGCGGCGCGGACAGGCCCTAAGCTTTCAGCAAGCCGTCCTTGAACGCGACGAACACGCCGTTGGTCCAGCCGAAGCCGTCCTGCGTCTCGTACTCGCCGCCGCCGCCGGGGCGGTCCTCGGCCACGTCGTACTTCTCCAGCAGCCGGCCGGTGGCCAGGTAGACGCGGTGCACGCTGGCGCACCAGCGCGCGGCGATGTCACGGCCCAGTTCGCCGTGCCCGTGGCGTGCCAGGCCTTGCGCGGCCATCCACTGCAGCGGCGCCCAGCCGTTGGGAGCGTCCCACTGCTGGCCGGTGGCCAGCGCCGTCGTCAGCAGGCCGTTGGCGCCGAGCAGGTGGCGCCGCACCTGCGCAGCCATCGCATCGGCCTGTGCCGGCGTGGCCAGGCCCAGGTACAGCGGCACCAGCGCGGCGGCGGTCAGCGGGCGCGGGTCGGCGGCATCGCGCCAGTTCAGGTCGGCATAGTGACCTGGCCCCACGTCGGCACGCCAGAAGCGCGTCTGCAGCAGCTGGCGGCGCGTGGTGGCGCGGGCGTTGAAGGCCTGGGCAGTTGCCGTGTCACCCGCGCGCGCGGCGCCCAGAGCGATGGCGGCTTCCAGGCCGGCCAGCAGCGCGTTGAGGTCCACCGGCGCGAGCGCCGTCGTCTCGATGGTGGCGATGTCGGCCGGGTCGGCGCACCAGCGGCCGGAGAAGTCCCAGCCGCTTTCGGCGCCGGCGCGCAGGTCGCGCCACACCTGCTCGTGCGGCCGGCCGCTGGCCTCGGCCGTCTCGACGTCCTCGCGCCAGCTTTCCTCGCGCGGCGTGCAGCGGTCGTCCCAGTAACGGTTCAGCAGCGCGCCGTCGGCCAGCCGCACGACACGGCGATGCGCCTGCCCCGGCGCCAGCGTGGCCTCGCCGGCCATCCAGAACGCGTGCTCTGCCCGCAGCGAGGCGAGGTGCACGGCGAAGCCGGTCGCGGGGTCGTCGGCGTGCAGCAGCTCGACCATCTTGAAGAAGAACGGCGGCTGCGAGCGGCTCAGCATGTAGCTGCGGCTGGCGTTGGGCACGAAGCCGTGGCGGGCGATGAGGTGCGCGAAGTTGGCCAGCATGTCCTCGGCCAGGTCGCGCCGGCCGTCGGCCACCAGGCCCAGCATCGTGAAGTAGCTGTCCCAGTAGTACAGCTCGCGGAAGCGCCCGCCGGGCACCACGTAGGGGTGGGGCAGCGGCAGCAGGCTGTCGCCCTGCTGCGCCTGCGTGTGCTCGCGCACCAGCAGCGGCCACAGCGCGCGGATGTGCTCGCGGATGCCCAGCTGCGGGCCGCTGACGGCGTCGTGGCCGGGCAGCACGAAGTGGGCATGCACGAAATCGGCCAGCGAGAAGCCAGGCAGGCGGTGTTCGGCGTCGAAGCGGGCGCGGATCAGCGCCGGTGCGCTGCGCGGCCGCGCGTCGACA
Organism: Pelomonas lactea; assembly: GCF_043555885.1. Taxonomy (NCBI): domain Bacteria; kingdom Pseudomonadati; phylum Pseudomonadota; class Betaproteobacteria; order Burkholderiales; family Sphaerotilaceae; genus Roseateles; species Pelomonas lactea. The sequence continues at coordinate 23,566 of NZ_JBIGHX010000010.1, forward strand.
AAGCTCTTGCCGTCGCCGAACACGCGGCCCATCTGCACGGCGACGAACAGCTCGCCGTACAGCGCGTGGGGCGTGGCCGCGGCGCTTTGCGTGACGGTGGCATGGAGGGGCGCGGCGGCGAACAGGTCGCCGGGGCGCGGGGAGGAGGAGGTCATGGCGCGAGATGCCGGCGCAGGCGCGTCAGCGCGAGCGCGAGGGCGGCGGTGGGAACGAGGAGCAGGCCGAAGGCGGTGAGGCCGTCGAAGGCGACGAACAGGCGGCCGGTGATGAAGCTGCCGAGCGTGCCGCCTAAAGCGGAGAACACGACGATGAGGCCGGTCATGGCCGCGTGCTGTCGCTGCGGCAGCGCGCTGAGCATGGCGGAGTTGATGGCCGGGTAGATGGGCGCCAGCAGCAGGCCCGTCAGCGGCAGCAGGTAGGCCGCGGGCGGCGCGTTGAACCAGCCGACGTCGGCGCCCAGCGGCGCAACGTGGCGCGCCAGCGGCAGCGTGGCGAGGATGAGCGCGGCGATGCCGATGAGGCAGCCGATGACGACTGCGAACCAGCCCAGCCGGCCGATGACGGCGGCGCTGGTCAGGCGCCCCAGCGCCGTGGTGGCCGGCATGATGACGGCCAGGCCCACGCTCATGGCGGTGGGCAGGTGCAGCACCTCGTTGTTGAAGCTGGGCAGCCAGGTCGAGATGCCCTGCTCGATGAGCACGTACAGGAAGGCCGACAGCAGGAACACGACGACCAGCGCCATGCGCAGCAGTGGCGCCATCGCGGTGAGGTCGTCGCGCAGCGTGGTGCCGGGCGACTGGATGGGGCCTTCGTCCAGCGGACTGACGAGCAGCAGCATGAACGCGCCGGCGGCGATGGCCGCGAGCAGCGGGTAGACCTGCAGCCAGCCGGTGCCGTCGGCGTGCGCGGCCTGGCTGAACAGCAGGAAGCCGGCCAGCACACCGACCATGAACAGGCCTTCCAGCAGGTTCGTGAAACGCGCGTGGCCGGCGCGGTCGTGCGTGACGAGGCCGATCATGGAATAGGCCGACACCTTCACGAGCGCGAAGCCGGCGCCCAGCGTGGCGAACAGCAGCTTGATGGCCCAGAAGGCGGACAGCGCCGGCATGGCCAGGCACGTCGCGCCGACGGCGGCGAGGGCGAGCAGCATGGATTTCTTCAGGCCCAGCCGCGGCAGCAGCGACGCGACGAGGAAGGAGGTGAGGGCGATGGGGAGGTCCTTCCACGCGTCCAGCAGCGCAGCGTCCTGGCGGGCGACGCCCAGGGTCTGCACGACGAGCAGGTTCACGGCACCGACGCTGTTCAGCAGGGCGCCGAACAGCATGTAGGTGAGGATGATGGCGAGGCGGATGCGCAAGGTGCCGGTGGGCTTCATCGTCGTCTCGGCGGTGAGGGAGTGGGTCATGAGTGTGAGGGTGCGGCTTGGCGCGGGAGGCCCATGCCGGGACGTCGCCCCGGCGGGCGACCTTCTTTTTGAGCGACCAAAAAGAAGGCAAAAAGTCGCCCCCGATCCGCCCGGCCCTTTGCTTCGCAGCGGGCAGCCCTGCGCTGCTCAGGCCTTGAGGGCCCGCGCAAAACTCGCTTCGCTACGCTGCGCTCAAACAGTTGCGCGGAGTCAGTGGTTGAAGCGTGCTGCGCACGCGCCCTCAAGGCCTTGCGCTGCTCGGCGGGCTCAAAGGGGGAGTGAATGAACAGCCGCTGCCAGGCGGCTTCCGGGCTTGGCAGCGGGTTCATGCGCACTCAGAACTGGAAGCCCACCGACAGCTCGTAGGCCCGCCCGAACAGCGGCCGTGCCAGGAATACGCCGTCCTGCCCCACGCCCTGGCCCGGCACGCGGAAGTTGCCTTCCGTCAGGCCGATCTTGTTGGTCAGGTTGGTGCCGGTCAACCGGACCTCCAGCCCGTTGTCCATCGTGAACACAGCGCCCGCGTCCACTGTCTGGTACTTCGGCAGCTTCAGCGTGTTGGTCTGGTCGGCGAAGCGCTCGCCCACGTGGCTGAAGGTCGCGAACGCGCGGAACTGGCCGAGGTCGGTCTGCGTCTGCCAGCTGGGCGTGAGGCGGGCCTGGAACTTGGGCGCACGCTCGACGCGGTTGCCGCTGTACTGCTGGAAGTCGCGGTACTTGGCGTCCTGGAAGTTGCCCGTTGCGGCGATCTCGAAGCCGTAGCCGGGGCGCAGCGCCAGCTCGAACTCCACGCCCGTGGCCTTGCTGCTGGGGCGCAGCACGACGTTGCCGGCGTTGGTGAACTGCTGCGTCTGCGAGTTGGTCAGGCGGTTCTGGTAGGCCGTCAGGAAGGCGCTGTAGAGCTTGGTGGCGGTCTTCAGGCCGATCTCGTACTGCGTGATGTCCTCGACGGAGTCGCGGCTCTCGTTGGCGCCGCGGCCGCGCAGCACGTCGAAGTCGGGCAGGCGGTGGCCCTTGTTGGCGCGCACGAAGGCGCTGAACTCGCGGCTGAACGCGTAGTTGGCGCCGGCCGTGAACGAGCTGCGGCTGAGCTTGCTGTCGATCAGCGTGTTGGTGCCGTTGAAGTAGGACAGGTTGTTGTTGTGCAGCGTGGTCGGGTCGTTGTCCAGGTCGCCGCTGCTGACGTTGGCGATGGTGCCGGTGATGCGCTGCGTCTCGCGGCGTGCGCCCAGGTCCACGCGCAGCTCCTTGTTCAGCTGCCACTCGTCGGCGATGAAGAAGGCGCGGGTGTTGCCGCTGTAGTTCGCGTCCAGGTTGAACGAGAACGGCGGCGGCACGAAGCCGTTGCGCGACACCTTGACGCCGTTGTCCAGCGCCACGTCGATGAGGCGGGCGTGCGACTGCACCGTCATCAGCTGCGCCTGGCCCAGCGTCCACTGGTCGTGCGAGCTGTAGCCGGCCAGGTACAGGCCCACGGTGAGGTTGTTGCCCGGTGCGATCTCGCGGGACAGGCGCGTCTCGTTGCTGGTCGAGCGCAGCGCCTTGTCCACCACCCACATGCCGTTGACGATGACCGGCGTGGTGCCCGCCACGGCGCCGCCGCCGTTGGTGAACGTGGCCGTGCCGGTGGTGGCCGCGCGGCCGGCCGCCGTGACGACGGCGGCGTTGCCATTGGCTGCGGCGACCTGCGATGCGATGTAGCTGGAGAGCGTCTGCGGGTTGGCGCCGGAGAACAGCGCGTAGGTGGGCGTGTCGCCGGTGGTGTGGCTGAGCTTGTTGGTCAGCGTCCAGTCGCCCAGCTTGGTGTCGAGGTTGGCGCCGTAGGTCTGCACGTCGGCGCCGCGGCCGTCGGCGAGGTCCTTGGTGACGGTGCTGCGCTGGACGGTGTTGCCCACGAGGCGGCCCGTCTCCAGCACGATGTTGCGCAGCTCGTTGCCGTAGAAGTAGTCCTTGCTGGCGTTGAAGCCGGGGTAGCTGGACACGCTCTTGCCGTCGGCGCCGCCCACCACCGGGATGGCCGTGAAGAACGCGTTGCGGTCGCGCAGCGCGCGGGCGTAGAGCTGCAGGCTGCCGTTGTCCAGCTTGCGGCTCAGCACGAGGCTGGCCTGGCCGCCGTCGTCGGCCGGGAACTGCGTGTCGCGCACGCCGTCGCTCTGGCGCCAGAAGCCGCCCACCATGACGTTCCAGTCGCCGCCGAGCTTGCCGGCATAGACGCCGTCGATGCGCTTGAGGTTGCCGGTGCCGGTGGTGATGCGCAGGCCGGCCTCTGGGGTGCGGCCGTCCTTCTGGATGAAGTTGACCGTCACGCCCGGCTGGCCGCTGCCGAACACGGGGCTGGGGCCGCCGCGCAGCACTTCCATGCGCTCGATGGTGTCGTCCAGGCGGAACAGCTGCGAGTGCTCGAAGAAGCTCAGCGTGGGCAGGTGGTACAGCGGCGCGCCGTTGAGCTGGAACGTGGAGTAGGGGCCGTCACCGGGTGTCGGGAAGCCGCGCACGCGGATGTTGGCGCCGGCCTGGCCGCCGGAGGTCTCGACAAAGATGCCGGGCACGGTCTTCAGGATGTCGGCCGTGCTCGTGGGTGCGGCGGCCTTGATCTGCTCTTCGGTGGCGGTGGTGATGGAGAAGCCGGCTTCCAGCTTGCGCACGCCTTCGCGGCGCGCCGTGCCGGTGACGACGACGGCTTCGAGTTCCTTGACCTCGGGAGAAGGTTCGGCGGCCTTCGCGGCGGGGGCGGCTGGGGCGGGCTGTTGGGCCAGTGCGGCGCCGCACAGCACGGCAGCGGCGAGCGCGATCAGCTGGGGACGAAAGCGGATGCCGGCGCGCGGCGCGGCGAGGGAGGTGGGCATGGATGTCTCCGGTGGTTGTTGTCGTGGCAGCGCTGAACCCGTCCGCTCGCAGGCGGCGGCGCGTCCGGCGCGTCCCATCCCAAAAGCCGGCGCGGCCGTCACCGACTTTCGATGGGGCGAACTTTGCGGGCAAATGTTATCGATGTCATTTGGGTAAACACCAGTGTGGTGAACGACTGACATCGATGACATCGATTGCGGTCCAAGTGACAGCGCTGGCCGGTGGTGGCGGCCCGCCGCGCCGCCAGCAAAAAGGGCGCCCGAAGGCGCCCTTGGAGGGGGAGCTGCAGCGTCAGCCGAGCTGGGCCAGGCGCGCCTCGATCTGGGCCTTGGTGGCCGGCAGCGCGGCCGGCAGGTGGTGGGCCAGCTGCGCGAACAGCTCGTCGTGCAGCTTCATCTCGGCCTGCCACTCGGCGGCGTCGATGCGCGTGACGGCCTCGAACTGGGCCGGCGTGAAGTCCAGCCCTTGCCAGTTCAGGTCGTCATAGCCCGGCGTCACGCCGAACACGTGCTCCTGGCCGCCGCCGGTGCCTTCCAGGCGGTCCAGCATCCACTTCAGCACGCGCATGTTCTCGCCGTAGCCGGGCCAGACGAACTTGCCGTCCGCGCCCTTGCGGAACCAGTTGACGCAGTAGATGGCCGGCAGCTTGGCGCCCGAGGCTTCGAGCTTGGCGCCCAGGTCCAGCCAGTGCTGGAAGTAGTCGCTCATGTTGTAGCCCATGAAGGGCAGCATCGCGAACGGGTCGCGGCGCACCACGCCCTGCTGGCCGGCGGCAGCGGCGGTGGTCTCGCTGCCCATCGTGGCGGCCATGTAGACGCCCTCGGTCCAGTTGCGCGCCTCGGTCACCAGCGGCACGGTCGTCGAGCGGCGGCCGCCGAAGATGAACGCGTCGATGGCCACGCCGGCGGGGTTGTCCCAGTTCTCGTCGAGCGCGGGGTTGTTGGTGGCGGCCACCGTGAAGCGGGCGTTGGGGTGCGCGGCCTTGGCGCCGGTCTCCTTGGCGATGGCCGGCGTCCAGTCCTTGCCCTGCCAGTCGATGCAGTGGGCCGGCGGCGTGTCGGTCATGCCTTCCCACCAGACGTCGCCGTCATCGGTCAGCGCCACGTTCGTGAAGATCACGTCGCGCTGCAGGCTGGCCATGCAGTTCGGGTTGGTGTGCGAGTTGGTGCCCGGCGCCACGCCGAAGTAACCCGCCTCGGGGTTGATAGCGTACAGGCGGCCGTCGGCGCCCGGCTTGATCCAGGCGATGTCGTCGCCGATGGTCGTGATCTTCCAGCCGTTGAACGCCGCCGGCGGGATCAGCATCGCGAAGTTGGTCTTGCCGCAGGCGCTGGGGAAGGCGGCGGCGACGTGCGATTTCTTGCCCGACGGGCTTTCCACGCCCAGCACCAGCATGTGCTCGGCGAGCCAGCCCTGGTCGCGGCCCATCGTCGACGCGATGCGCAGCGCGAAGCACTTCTTGCCCAGCAGCGCGTTGCCGCCGTAGCCCGAGCCGTAGCTCCAGATCTCGCGCGTCTCGGGGTAGTGGACGATGTACTTGGTCTTGTTGCAGGGCCAGGACACGTCGGCCTGGCCGGCTTCCAGCGGCGCGCCCACGGTGTGCACGCAGGGCACGAAGTCGCCATCGGTGCCGAGCAGCTCGATGACGGCGCGGCCCATGCGCGTCATCGTGCGCATGTTGACGGCCACGTAGGGGCTGTCGCTGAGCTCCACGCCGATGTGGGCGATGGGGCTGCCCAGCGGGCCCATGCTGAACGGCACGACGTACAGCGTGCGGCCCTTCATGCAGCCCTTGAACAGCGCGTTCTCGCCGGTCTGCAGCAGCGCGCGCATCTCGGCCGGAGCCATCCAGTTGTTGGTGGGGCCGGCGTCTTCCTTCTTCTCGGAGCAGATGAAGGTGCGGTCTTCCACGCGGGCGACGTCGCTGGGGTCGGAGTTGGCCAGGTAGCTGCCGGGGCGCAGCGCGGGGTTCAGCTTCTTGAACGTGCCGGCGGCCACCAGCTGCTCGCACAGGCGCTGGTACTCGTCTGTGCTGCCGTCGCACCAGTAGACGTCGGTGGCCTCGGTCAGCGCCGCGATCTCGGCCACCCAGGCGATGAGCCGGGCGTTCTTGACGTAGGCGGGCAGGTTCAGGCGCAGGCCCTGCATCACGGGTTGGTTCATGGGAAAAGCTCCGATCATGGGGATGTGTTTGGGGCAGCTGTCGGAGCTGGCCCAAGCACACCTGGCCTGGGCCGGGATTGTGGAATCCAATGTAATCACGTCGTAACCACCGAGACGGGTGGGGCCATGCAAAACCGGAATAACTCCATGCTGGCGGGAGATTGCGCTCACGCATGTCGCGAACAGAGGCTGGTGGTGCGGCGAAATTCGGTGAAACAAGGCGTGGTCTTGCCTTGGCCGCTCAGTCGTCCTACAACGTTGCCGTGGCCCGCCGTGCAGGATGGCTTGGCGACCACGCCCGGAGGACGCGACCATGACCCACAGCTTTCATTGGTCCCGACTGGCTGAGATTGATGAGGCAGCGCCCGTCGAGCCGGTGTCGTTCCCGACCCGCTCCGAGGTGGTGGCCCTCAGGCGCAACCTGAAGCGTTTGCGCAGTCTGCTCACCACGCCGCTCGGCTTCGCCGCGCCGGCACTGAAGCCTCGCGGGAAGGGCGACTCTCCCTAGCGCCCGCTCGGCAGCAGGCGCGGTTTCCTAGCCGTGCCAGCGCTTCGTCGCGCGGCGCACCACCTCGGGCAGCAGGTGGGTCTCTTCCTCGATGCGGCGCAGCCAGGCGGCGTCGTTGCCGACGCCGTCGATCTCGCGGCGGAGGTACTGCAGCGCCGCCTCGGCCCGCAGGTCGCCGGCGTGCGTGTCCAGCTTGCCGAGCACGCTGATGAGATCGTCGCGCAGCACGCGGTGCTCGCCGGTCTCGGGGTCGACGAAGGTGCCGTCCAGCCCGAAACGGCAGGCCTGGAAGCGGTTGAAGGTGTAGGGCAGGTAGTCGTCCTCGCTGAGCGTGAACGGCTTCTGCACGGTGATCCAGCGCGCCAGGCACTGGATGAAGCCGGCGATGGCGGCTGCCTTCTCGATGGTCAGCGGCGTGTCCAGCACGCGGACCTCGATGGTGCCGAACTCGGGCTTGGGGCGGATGTCCCAGTAGAAGTCCTTCATGCCGGCGACCACGCCGGTGCGGGTCATCTTGGTGAAGTAGGTCTCGAAGTCATCCCAGGTCTGCACGAACGGCGCGCGGCCGGACAGCGGGAACGCGAACACCGAGTTCAGCCGTGCGGAGTCGAAGCCGGTGTCCTCTCCCTGCACGAACGGCGACGACGCGGCCAGCGCGATCAGGTGCGGGATGAAGCGGCTCATGCCATGCAGCAGCACGAGCGCCTCGTCGGCGCTGGGGCAGCCGATGTGCACGTGCTGGCCGAAGATGGTGAACTGCTTGGACAAGTAGCCGTACAGAGAGCTCAGCTCGTGAAAGCGCGGCGTCTCGAAGATGCGCTGGCGCTTCCAGTGCTGGAAGGGGTGGGTGCCGCCGCCGCACAGGCTCACGTCGAGTTGCTCGGCACAGTCCACCAGCGCGTCGCGGATCTGCCCCAGCTCCGACAGCACCTGGCTGAAACCCGTGCACACGCCGGTCGACAGCTCGATCATGCTGCTGGTGATTTCCGGCGTCACATTGCCGGGGAGGCTGTGCTTCTTGACGAGGCGCAGCAGGTCACCCGACACGGGCGCAAGGTCGTAGTCGTCGTTGGCGACGATCTGCAGCTCCAGCTCGACGCCCAGCGTCAGCGGTTGTGATGTGGAGAAAACGCCGAGACTCATTCGCCCGCCTCCTTCTTCTTCTGCCGGGCGCGCCGCGGCGCGGGCGGCAGCTCGCCGGCCAACCGCAGCGCAAACTGCACGGCGATGGGACCGACCAGCTCCAGCACCGCGATGCTGGCCAGGATGATGGGCACCGCGCCGGCGGCCAGCTCGGGCTCGGCGCGCATCAGCTCGCTGAGCATGACCAGCGCCGTGGCCGACAGTGGCGTCATCGTGATGGCCAGCGAAAGGCCTTGCCGCCACGTGGACCTGGCCGCCGGCGCCAGCGCGATGATGGTGAGCGCCTTGGCCAGGAAGCGCGCCGCCATCAGTGCCAGCGCCGCGAAGCCGCCGGCCACCAGCACCGAGGGCGACCAGGCCGAGCCGACGATGACGAACAGCATCAGCACCAGCGCGCCGCCCGATGTGCCGAAATGGCGCGGCCACACCCATGGCCGCTCGCTGGTGTTGCGCAGCAGCAGGCCGGCCAGCAGCGGCATCAGCAGCGTTGACACGCCGATGGACCGCGCGGCGACCACGGCAAACGCGACGAGACCGAACAGCAGCAGCGCCGCGCTCTCGTTGCGCAAATCCAGCCGGCGCGCGGCCAGGTAGACGGCACCGGCCAGCAGCGCGGCCACGCCCAGCGTCGTCAGCAGCGAGATGGCCAGGCCGGCCAGCGCCTGTGGCAGGCTGCCGCCGTCGTCAGCGGCCCACCAGGTGCGCATCAGTGTCAGCGCGACGACGGCGTAGCCCGTGTTCAGCGCCGTCAGCAGCTGGGCGCGTTGCGTGACCTGGCCTTCGGCGCCCAGCTCCAGGGACACCCGGCCGGACACGGCGGCGGGCGCCGGCATGGCCAGGATGGCGCAGGCGATGGCCGTCTGCCAGCCAACGTCGAAAAAGCGCAGCACGACCGCCACCGCGACGGCGCTGAGCAGCGACTCGGCCAGGCTGGTGGCCAGCAGGCCCGGGTTGCGGCGCAGCCAGCGCAGGTTCACGCGGCTGCCGATCTCGAACAGCAGCAGGCCCAGCGCCAGGTCTGTCACCGTCTGCGCCGCGCCGTTCAGCGGCATTGCCACGCCGTGGCCGAAGGCCGCCGCGAGGCAGCCTGCCAGCGTGTAGCCCACCACGCGCGGCAGGCGCGTCGTGGCCGCAATGAACTCACCGGCCAGCGCACCGGCCAGCAGCACGCCGACGACGAACATCAGCTCGCTGGACGGCGTGACGGCCAGGCCCGCCCACACCCTGGCGCCGCTGTCGAGTGCAGTCATGCGCTCTCCCTTCAAAAACAACCGGTGCAGCCTAGATGCCGGGGGTGACCTTCCTTGTAGGCGAAGGCGCCGAAATGACTCACCCGCCGTCTCGGACAATGCGCGCCATGCAGCTCCTCAGCGTCAACACCGCCCGCGTCGAGCATTTCGTCGCGACCAACGGCGAGCGTCTCGATTCCGCCATCCGCAAGCGCCCGCGCGAGGGTCGCATCGCCGTCGGGCCGCTGGGCCTCGCCGGCGACGAGCAGGCCGACCCCAGCGTGCACGGCGGCCTCAGCAAGGCCGTCTATGCCTACCCACAGGAGCACTACGCCGTCTGGGCCGCGATGCGCCAGCAGGCCCAGGTAGCCGGTGACCTGCCGCCCGGCAGCCTGGGTGAGAACCTCACGCTGCAAGGTCTGCTGGAGACGCGCGCGTGGATCGGCGACGTGCTGCGCTTTCCGGACTGCGAGCTGGTCGTGTCCGAGCCGCGCCAGCCCTGCTTCAAGCTGGCCGCCCACCTGGGCTTCGCGCATGCCGTGAAGATGATGGCGCAGAGCGGCTACTGCGGCTTCTACCTGGCCGTGAAGCGCGAGGGCACGATCGCCGCGGGCGAGGCCTTCGAGCTGGTGCCGGGGCCGCGCGAGGTGGGCATCGCCGAGCTCTTCAAAGCAAAAATGCGCAGGAAGGCATGACGCGCCGCCGCGCGCTGCTGGCCGCCGCGGGGCTGCTGCCGTTCGCGGCGCATGCCGGCCCGACGCTGAAGGTCGGGCCGCGCCAGGCCGTCAAGTCGCTGGCCGCCGCCGCGCGGCAGGCGAAGGACGGCACGCTGGTGGAGGTGGAGGCGGGCGACTACATCGCTGACGTGGCCGCCTGGCCCCAGCACGACCTGACCCTGCGCGCCGTGGGTGGCCGCGTGCGTGTCATCGCAGCGGGAGCGCACGTGCAGGGCAAGGGTCTGTTCGTGACGACCGGCCAGCGCCAGCGCATCGAGGGCTTCGATTTCATCGGCTGCTCGGTGCCCGACCGCAACGGCGCCGGCATCCGCCTGGAGGCGGGCTCGCTGACGCTGGTGGACTGCGGCTTCCGCGACAACGAGAACGGCCTGCTGACGGCCAACGACGAGCGCATCACGCTGGACCTCGTGGACTGCGAGTTCGGCCCCATCCCGTGGCGCGACGGCAAGACGCACAACCTCTACGTCGGCGCCATCGGCCGGCTGGCCATGGCCGGCTGCTACGTACACGGCGGCATGCTGGGCCACCTGCTGAAGAGCCGTGCGGCCGTCAACCACATCCTCTACAACCGCCTCACCGACGAGATCGGCGGCCGCGCCAGCTACGAGCTGGAGTTCCCCAACGGCGGCGTTGCGGTCGTCATGGGCAACCTGTTGATGCAGAGCTCGACCACCGAGAACCCGCACGTCATCTCGTTCGGCGCCGAGGGTGGCTCATGGATCAAGCAGGCGCTCTATCTTGTCCACAACACGCTGGTGGATCAGCGGCCCGGCGGCGGCATCTGGCTGCGCGTGTCGCCGCGCGAGGCGGCCGTGGTGCTCGCCAACAACCTGCTGGTGGGCGCACCGCAGCTCGCGGCCGACGGCCACTGGACGCGCCGCGCCAACCACCGCGCGGACTGGCACGAGTTCGTGCAGGCCCAGCGCGAGGACTTCCGCCTCAAGCCCGGGTCGTCGCTGCGCGGCAAGGCACAGGATGCGGGCGAGGGCGGCGGCCTGAAGCTCACGCCGACACGCGAGTACCGCCACCCGCACACCACCGTGGCGCTGGCCGGGCCGGCCAGGCACCCGGGCGCGTTCCAGAGTTAGGCCGCCTTGGCCATCGGGTAGTCCGTGTAGCCCTCGGCACCGCCGCCGTAGAAGGTTTCCTTCTGCGGTGCGGCCCAGGGCAGGTCGTTGCGGATGCGCTCGACGAGGTCGGGGTTGCTGATGAACGGCCGGCCGATGGCCACCGCGTCGGCCCGGTTGCTGGCCACGGCGTCCAGCGCCATCGCGCGGTCGTAGCCGTTGTTGGCGATGTAGGGGCCCATGAAGCGGCGGCGCAGCTCGGCGTAGTCGAACGGCGCGTGGTCACGCGGGCCGCCGGTGGCGCCTTCCACCACCTCCAGGAAGGCCAGCTTCAGCGGCGCCAGCTGCTCGGCCACGTAGTTGAAAAGGGCCTGCGGGTTGCTGTCCTGCCCGATGTCGTTGGCCGGCGTGACAGGCGACAGCCGCAGCGACGTGCGTCCCGGGCCGATGGCGTGGGCCACGGCGGTCATCACCTCGACCAGCAGCCGCGCGCGGTTCTCGATGGAGCCGCCGTACTCGTCGTTGCGGTCGTTCGCGCTGTCGCGCAGGAACTGCTCCAGCAGGTAGCCGTTGGCCGCGTGGACCTCCACGCCGTCGAAGCCCGCGGCGATGGCGTTCTTCGCCGCCTGCACATAGTCGGCGATCAGCTGCGGGATCTCGTCGGTGCGCAGCGCGCGCGGCTCGGCCGTGGGCACCAGCTCGCCGTGGGCGGCGTAGGTGCGCGTCTTGGCGGCGCGGTTCGTCGACGACACCGGCGCCTGGCCGCCCGGCTGCAGGCTGTTCACGGAAATGCGGCCCACATGCCACAGCTGCACGACGATCTTGCCGCCCTCGGCGTGCACGGCGTCGGTGACCTGCTTCCAGGCCGCGACCTGCTCGGGCGTGTGGATGCCGGGCGTGTCGAAATAGCCCTGGCCGTCGGGGCGGATCTGCGTGGCCTCGGTGATCAGCAGGCCGGCGCTGGCGCGCTGGCGGTAGTACTCGACGGTCAGTGCGTGGGGCGTCTGCTTCGGCGAGCGGTTGCGCGTCAGCGGCGCCATGACGATGCGGTTGGCGAGCTCGATGTCGCCGAGACGGACGGGGTCGAAAAGGGTAGTCATGGTCGTGAAATGGGGACGAATCGAACGGGCGCAAGTCTGGCGCCGGCCCGCTTTCCCCGTCTCCGCGGGGTTGATGCGTGATGTGTTAGCGACAATCAGGGGATGAACCGACCCCCACGCTCGCTCCGCTCACTGCCCCCCGAGGGGGCGCGTCAGTGCCTACGGGCGGCCGGGCGCCACTGACATGCTCGCCTACCGCCACGCCTTCCATGCCGGCAACCATGCCGACGTCCTCAAGCACCTGGTGCTGACCCGCGTGCTGCGCTACATGGGGGAGAAGGACAAGCCCTACACCCTCATCGACACGCATGCCGGCGCCGGGGGCTACTCCGTCGAGGGCCGCTACGCGCAGAAGAATGCCGAGTACGGCACCGGCGTCTCGCGCCTGTACGACGCCACCGACCTGCCCGCGCCGCTGGCCGACTACATGGACCTGGTGCGCGCCTTCAACCCCGACGGCCAGCTGCGCCAGTATCCGGGTTCGCCGGCCATCGCCAACATGCTGCTGCGCGAGACCGACCGGCTGCGCGTCTACGAGCTGCACTCCACCGACCACCGCATCCTCGCCAGCTACCTGGAGGGCCGCGCCAACACGCAGGTCAGCGACCGGGACGGCTTCGGCGCCATCAAGGCCGAGCTGCCATCGCCCACGCGCCGCGCGGCGCTGCTGATGGACCCGTCCTACGAGATCAAGACCGACTACGGCAAGGTGCTGTCGGCGCTGCGCGAGGCGCTGGAGCGCGCAGCCGACACCGTCGTCATGGTCTGGTACCCGCAGCTGCAGCTGCTGGAGTCCACCCAGCTCGCGCAGCGCCTGAAGGCCAGCGCCGACGCCGCCGCCAAGAAAGGCTGGCTGCACGTGCGCCTGACCGTCACGCAGGCCGACGCCAAGGGCTTCGGCATGATGGGCAGCGGCATGTTCGTCGCCAACCCGCCGTTCACGCTGCACGACGAGCTGGCCGAATGCCTGCCGCTGCTCGTCGAGCGGCTGGGGCAGTACGACGGCGCGAACTACGTGCTGGAACAGAAAGCGGTTTGAGGGTGGAGGCCAAGCCGAAGTCGGGCCGCGCGCCGGGCCGCTCCCAAGCCGGCCCGCATCCCCTCGGGGGATCGACCGACGCACTCGTCGGTCGAGGGGCTGCAGTCACGATGGAGCAGATCGCCGCCCTCGCCGGCGTCTCCACCATCACGGTCTCGCGCGCGCTGCGTGACAGCCCGTCGGTGACGCCCGCCACGCGCGAGCGCATCAAGACGCTGGCCGAGGCCGCCGGCTACCGCTTCAACCACCATGCCCGCAACCTGCGGCTGCGGCGCAGCCACATGGTGGCCGTCATGCTGGAGATGCAGCCCGATACCGACCGCCCCATGACCGACGCCTACCCGCTGCAGCTGCTGGGTGGCATCACGCAGGAGCTGACGTCGCGCGGCTACAGCGTGCTGCTGTCGGCCATGCAGAGCCCCGGCCAGGGCATGGCCGCGTCGGCGGATGGCCTCATCCTGCTGGGCCAGGGCGCCAACGGCTCGGCGGTCAAGTCGGCCGCGGCCATGGGGTTGCCGCTGGTGGTGTGGGGCGCCGAGCACGGCCGGGGCGACGCGGTCGTCGTCGGCGGTGACAACGCGCATGGCGGCGCCTGCGCGGCCGATCGGCTCATCGCGCTGGGTCGGCGCGAGCTGCTGTTCCTGGGCGATGTGCGCCACGCCGAGATCCGCGACCGCCAGCAGGGCTTCGCCCGCGCGCTGAAGAAGGCCGGCCTGAAGGCGCAGACGCTGACGCCCGCGGCATTCACCTTCGGCGCCGGCTTCACGGCCGTGCAGGCGCACCTCGCGAACCTGGGCCGGGGCGGCAGGGTGCCCGACGGCCTGTTCGCCGCCAGCGACCTGCTGGCCATGGGTGCGGTGCGCGCGTTCACCGACGCCGGCCTGGCCGTGCCGGCGCAGGTCTCCGTCATCGGCTACGACGACTCGCCCGCCGCGCAGAGTTTTGCGCCGCCGCTGACCAGCGTGCGCCAGGACTGGCACCACGGCGGCGTGCTGCTGGCGCGCAAGGTGCTCGATCTGATCGGTGGCCAGGACGCGGCCAGCGAGATCATGCCGACCGAGCTGGTGGTTCGCTCGACCTGAGGCGGAAGCTGGGCCGACAATGCCCGCCATGAGCACCCAAGACCTGACCGACGCCGAGTTCGCCGAACTCGACGAACTCCTCGCCGCCACGCCCGAGCCGCTGCAGCCGCTGGACGCCTCCATGCTGGACGGCTACCTGTGCGGCGTCATCGTGCAGCCGCGCCTCATCGAGACGGACGAGTGGCTGCCCAACATCTTCGACTACGACGGTGGCCTGCTGCCCGACAGCGTGGACGCCGCCTGGCTGGACCGCCTGACCCAGCTCGTCGAGCGCCGCCATGCCGCGCTGAACAAGAGCCTGGTGGAAGACGGCTGGTTCGACCCCGTCATCCTGGAGGTCGACGAGGAGCAGCAGCCCGAGCCGCTGCCGGAGGACGCCACCGACGAGGAGAAGTCCGCCCGCGCCAGCTACGACGAGCTGGGCCCCCTGTCGCGGGCGCTGATGCCCTGGGTGGCCGGCTTCCAGCATGCGGCGCTGTGCTTCCCCGAGCTGGCGGACATGCCCAACGACGACGTGGCCGCCGCGATGGCTCGGCTGTACCGCCACCTGCCGGCCGAGACGGCCGAGGAGAAGGAAGTCGTCGCCACGCTGAACCGCGAGCATCCGCTCAAGGACCTGGACGACGCCATCGAGGAGCTGGTCGTCACGGTGGCCGACCTGGCCGACCTGACCGAAGCCGAGCGCTACCGCGTCGAGACCATCCGGCGTGACACGCCCAAGGTCGGTCGCAACGATCCCTGCCCGTGCGGCTCGGGCCGCAAGTACAAGCAGTGCCACGGTAGCAATTGAAGCTACAGCTGCTCTCGGACCTCCACCTCGAAACGGAGAGCTACCAGCCGGCGCCCGCCCCGGGCGCCGAGCTGTTGATCCTGGCCGGTGACATTGACACCACGTGGCGCAGCTACGCGCTGTTCCGCGGCTGGCCCGTGCCGGTGTTGGTGGTGCCCGGCAACCATGAGGTCGACGGCCGCGACGTGGACGATGCCCGCGAGGCGCTGCGGGCCCACGTCGAAGCGCTGGGCCTGCGCATGCTGGACGATGGCGCCGTCGTCATCGCCGATGCCCAGGGCCGGCGCGTGCGCTTCGTCGGCTGCACGCGCTGGTGCGACTTCGACGCCTTCGGCCCTGCAGGCCGCGAGCGCGCGATGCGGGCCGGCGGCTACTTCCAGAAGGTCATGCAGGCCACGCGGCACGGCGAGCCGTTCGGCGTGGACGCCGTGCGCGCACTGGCGCTGGAAAGCCGCGCCTGGCTGGCCGGCGAGCTGGCGCGCACGGGAGACTGGGACGCGACGGTCGTCATCACGCACTTCGCGCCCAGCCTGAAGAGCGCCGACCCGCGCTACGGCCGCCAGCCCGGCACGGCCAGCTTCTGCAACGACGACGAAGACCTGCTGCCCGGCGCGCAGCTGTGGCTGCACGGCCACCTGCACTGCCGGCACGACTACCGGCTGGGCGATACGCGCATCGTCAGCAACGCACGGGGCCATTTCCGCCGTGGTGAAGCCGACGGCTTCGACGGCCAGCGCGTCATTGAGGTCTTTGCGGCTTGATGCGCAGCGCCCACGCCACGCCGGCCACCAGCAGCACCACACCCGCCACCGTGGCCGGCGGCGGCGTGCGCTGGTTCCACGCGAACGCGTAGGCCAGCGCGGCCAGCGTCTCGAACACGATCAGCTGGCCCGACAGCGACGTCGGCAGCCGCTGGCTGGCCTCGTTCCAGCACAGCGTGCCCAGCCACGACGAGCACAGCCCGATGGCGGCCATCAGGCCCACGTAGGCCCAGGGCCGCTCGCCGAACGGCAGGACAAAGTCCGCCGGCACCAGCGTGCCGGGGGCGGCCAGCATCACCAGGCCCAGCAGCACGGCGCCCATGAGTGCCATCGGCAGCGTCACCAGTCCCTGCGCCGTGGCCCAGGCGCGCGGCGAGCGGTCGGCATGCGCGCGCAGCCAGTCGGCATTGCGAATGGGGTACCAGGTCCAGCAGGCCACCGCCGCGATCGCCAGCAGTGCGCCCTCCGCGTAGCGGCGCGGGTCGCCAGCCTGCGCCTGCAGGTGCTGCAGCTCGTCGCGGTTGACGAGGGCCAGGCCCGCGGCGATCAGCGCCAGCGACGGCGCCAGCCTGGCCCAAGGCAGGTGGCCGTCGCGCACACGGTTGCGGTGGTTGGCGCACACCGCGATGACGACCGGCAGCGTGCCGATGATCATCGTCGGCAGCGGCGCGCCGGCGCGCTGGATGGCGGCCGACAGGCACAGGTAGTACAGGAAATTGCCGACGAGGCTGAGCTTGGCGGCCTCCCGCCAGTCGCCGGGCTGCAGCTCGCGCAGCGCGCGGCGATCCAGCAGCAGCGCCAGTGGCAGCGCGATGAGGCCGAAGGCCAGGTAGCGGCCCACGGTCAGCAGCGCCGGCGCATAGCCGGGCAGCATGACGGGAGCGACGAACACCAGGCCCCACATCAGGCCGGCGGCCAGGGCGAACAACAGACCGAGGAGCATGGCCGGCATCATCGGCCATGCCAGGCGCTGGCGCGGTCGCCTACGCGAACCAGGCGGCCACGGCGTCGCGCTGCTCGGGCGTGTAGTGCAGGCCCAGCTTGCTGCGCCGCCACAGCACGTCGTCGGCGCTGCGCGCCCATTCGGCGTCCGCCAGATGGCGCAGTTCGGACTCGAACAGCCCCGGCGCCACCTCGGCGCCCGGTGCCGTCAGCAGCGCCGCGGCGTCGCTGCCGTAGGCGCGGGCCAGGCGCGCGACCGTGGCCAGCGGCCGGCCGGTGTGCCGGGCCTGCAGCTCGGCCGTGAAGGCCGCAATGTCCACGCCGTGCCGGCCGAGGTCGCCGCCGGGCAGCCGGGTGCCGGCCGTCCAGGGCCGGCGCGGGTCGCCCAGCATCGCGCCCAGCTGCGTGGCGCCGTCCTCGGCCAGCTTGCGGTAGGTCGTCAGCTTGCCGCCCCAGACGTTCAGCAGCGGTGCGCCACCGTCGGTGTCGGCCTCCAGCAGGTAGTCGCGCGTCACCGATGACGCCGAGCCGCCTTCGTCCAGCAGCGGGCGCACGCCGGCATAGGTCCAGCGCACGTCGGCCGGCGTCACGGGCCGCGCGAGGTAGCGGCTGGCCTGCTCGCACAGGTAGTCGGTCTCGTCCTGCGCGATCTGCGCGCGCGACGGCGGTTCCTCGTGCTCCGGCAGCTCCACGTCCGTCGTGCCGATCAGCGTGAAGCGGCCCTCGTAGGGAATGGCGAACAGGATGCGGCCGTCGGCGTTCTGGAAGATGTAGGCGTGGTCGTGCGTGAAGCGCTGGTCCACGACGATGTGGCTGCCCTTCACGAGGCGCAGGCCGCGTGCCGGCAGTGGCCGGCCGTCGGCACCCTGCGTGTGGTCGCGCAGGAAGCGTTCGGCCCACGGCCCGGCGGCGTTGACGAGGGCGCGGCTGCGCAGCGAACGGCCGTTCTGCAGCGCGACCTGCCAGTGGTCTGCCAGGCGCCGGGCCTCGGTCACGGCGCAGCGCGTCAGCACCTCGGCGCCGCGGGTCTGCGCATCGCGCGCGTTCAGCACGACGAGGCGGGCGTCGTCCACCCAGCCGTCGGAGTAGACGAAGCCACGCGTGAACTCGGGCTTGAGCGGCGCGCCGTAGGCGCTGCCCGCCAGCTTCAGCCCGTGCGAGCCAGGCAGCAGCTCGCGCCTGGCGAGGTGGTCGTACAGGAACAGCCCGAGGCGGATCATCCAGGCCGGCCGCAGGTGCGGCGCATGCGGCAGCACGAAGCGCAGCGGCTGGATCAGGTGCGGCGCGCTGCGCAGCAGCACCTCGCGCTCGCGCAGCGCCTTGGCGACCAGCGCGAATTCATAGGTCTCCAGGTAGCGCAGCCCGCCGTGCACGAGCTTGGTGGACGCCGACGACGTGTGCTGCGCCAGGTCCTCGCGTTCGGCCAGCAGCACGCGCCAGCCGCGTCCGGCCAGGTCGCGTGCCATGCCTGCGCCGTTGATGCCGCCTCCGACGACCACCACGTCAAAATCGTTCATGCAACGACTCTAAGTGAATGACAGTCATGGATGCACTGCTGGCGCTGGATCAGGGAACGTCTAGTTCGCGCGCTCTAGTCTTCGACCGTTCTGGCCGGCTGCTGGCCGCCGCGCAGCGCGAGCTGACGCAGCACTTCCCGCAGCCGGGCTGGGTGGAGCACGACGCCGCCGAGATCTGGGAGGGCCAGCTGGCCTGTGCCCGCGAGGCCATCGCCAAGGCCGGTGTGAAGCCGGCCGCCATCGGCATCACCAACCAGCGCGAGACCGTCGTGCTGTGGGACCGCCGCACCGGCCAGCCGCTGCACAAGGCGCTGGTGTGGCAGGACCGCCGCACGGCGGAGTTCTGCGAAGACCTGAAGCGCCAGGGCCTGGAGCCGCGCATCCGCGCGCTGACCGGCCTGGTGCTGGACCCGTACTTCTCCGCCACCAAGTTGCGCTGGCTGCTGGACCACGTCGACGGCGCCCGTGCGCGCGCCGAGCGCGGCGAGCTGGCCTTCGGCACCGTGGACAGCTGGCTGCTGTGGAAGCTCACCGATGGCCAGGTCCACGCCACCGACGCCAGCAACGCGTCGCGCACGCTGCTGTTCGACATCCACCGCGGCGACTGGAGCGACGAGCTGCTGGGCATCTTCGGCATCCCGCGCGCGCTGCTGCCCGAGGTG
Source organism: Pelomonas lactea (assembly GCF_043555885.1). NCBI lineage: Bacteria > Pseudomonadati > Pseudomonadota > Betaproteobacteria > Burkholderiales > Sphaerotilaceae > Roseateles > Pelomonas lactea. The sequence goes on from NZ_JBIGHX010000010.1 coordinate 42,558, forward strand.
CGGCCGTCGGCGGGCGCGTTCGGCACGGCGGCCGAGTTCGGCGCGCCCATTGCCGGCATCGCGGGTGACCAGCAGGCCGCGCTGTTCGGCCAGGCCGCGCTCGCGCCGGGCCAGGCCAAGAACACCTACGGCACCGGCTGCTTCCTGCTGATGCACACCGGCGCGCAGGCGCGCAGCTCGGCCCATGGCCTCATCACCACGCGCGCGGCGCAGGTGGGCGCGGTGCCGCAGTTCGCGCTGGAGGGCAGCGTGTTCGTCGGCGGCGCGGTCGTGCAGTGGCTGCGCGACGGGCTCGGGCTGATCCGCAGCAGCGCCGAGGTGCAGGCGCTGGCCGAGAGCGTGCCCGACAGCGGCGGTGTCACGCTGGTACCGGCCTTCGCCGGGTTGGGCGCGCCGCACTGGCGGGCCGACGCGCGCGGCGCCCTCGTGGGCCTGACGCGCGGCAGCACCCGCGGCCACATCGCCCGCGCGGCCGTGGAGAGCATCGCCTTCCAGAGCGCCGAGCTGCTGCAGGCCATGCAGAACGACGGTGCCGCGCTGACCGAGCTGCGCGTGGACGGCGGCGCCAGCGCCAACGACCTGCTGATGCAGTTCCAGGCCGACCTGCTGGGCCTCCCGGTGCTGCGGCCGAAGGTCATCGAGACGACGGCGCTGGGCGCGGCGCTGCTGGCCGGCATCGGCGCGGGTGTCTACGGCTCGCCCGAGGAGGTCGGGTCCATCTGGCAGCTGGACCGCGCGTTCGAGCCGCGCATGTCGCGCGACGAGGCCGGCGCGCGGCTCGCGCAGTGGGACCGGGCGGTGCGGCAGGTGCTGGCGGAGTGACGGCGATGCGACGTGACGCGAAGTTGTTTGGCGGCCTGGCCCTGGCGTTGGGCTTGGCGGGCGTGCTGGCCGGGGTGAGCCTGCTCGTGGGCGCTGGCGTGCAGCCCGAGGGCAGCAGCTGCAAGGCGGTGTGCGGGCTGGCCATGCTGGCGACGGAGTTGCTCGGCGACGCCGCGGGCGCCTGGGTCGGCGGCCTGCTGTGGATGGCCGTTGGCAGCGCGTGCTGCTGGGTGGGCTATCGCGTGCTCAAGGACTGACGCCACCGACCTGCTGACACGCGCTGGCAGCCGGCCCGGCGAGCATGCGGGCCTTGCCAGTCCCTCCGCCAGGAACCCCCATGAACTTCGCCTACACCCTCGTCTACGTGGCCGACGTCGCCGCCTCGCTGGCCTTCTTCGAGCGGGCCTTCGGACTGCCGACGCGCTTCCTGCACGAGAGCGGCGCCTACGGCGAGGTGGACACCGGTGCCGGCGGCACCACGTTGGCCTTCGTGGACCACGCGACCGCGCGCGACAGCGTGCAGCACGACTACGTGGCCGCCGATGCGAGCGCGAAGCCGCTGGGCATGGAGATTGGCTTCACCGTCGCCGACGTGCCGGCCGCCTTCGAGCGCGCCGTGGCCGCCGGCGCGACGGCGCTGGCCGCGCCCGTCACCAAGCCCTGGGGCCAGACCGTGGCCTATGTGCGCTGCCCGGACGGCACGCTGGTGGAGCTCTGCACGGTCATGGGCTGAGCGTTCCCCGCCTTGGGGCGCAGCGCCTGGGCCACGAACAGCTGGCCCGGTGCGAACCAGGCCTGTGAGGCGCTGATAGCGCCCAGTGAAACCACATCGACCCGCTGCGTGCCGCGGGCGTGGGAGGAGGCGTAGATGGCCATGATGCTCGTTGTCGTTGACCCATGCCTTCTGCAAGGGGCATGCCCGCTGCCCTACAGTGCCTGCCCATGCGACGCGCCGACCGCCTCTTCCAGATCGTCCAGCTCATCCGCGGCCGCCGCCTCACGACGGCGGACTACCTCGCCCAGCGGCTGGAGGTGTCCATGCGCACCGTCTACCGCGACATCGCGGCGCTGGCCCAGCAGGGCGTGCCCATCGAGGGCGAGGCGGGCGTGGGCTACCGCATGCGGGCGGGCTTCGACCTGCCGCCGCTGATGTTCAGCAAGCAGGAGGCGCAGGCGCTGGTGGCCACCGTGCGCATGGCCGAGTCGCGGCTGGACGCGGCGCTGGCCCGCCAGGCCGAGAACGCGCTCTCCAAGATCCTCGCCGTGCTGCCGCTGGACGCCCGCGCCGCGGCCGAGAGCCTGGCCTTGTACGCGCCGCTGCCGGCCCTGGACCCGGCCACCAGCGCCCACCTGACCGCGCTGCGCGAGGCCACCGAAGCCAGGCGCAAGCTCAGGCTGGGCTACCTGGACCTGGGCGGCGTGAAGAGCGAGCGTGTCGTGCGCCCGCTGGCCTGCCTGTTCTGGGGGCCGGTGTGGACGCTGGCCGCCTGGTGCGAGCTGCGCCAGGATTTCCGCAGCTTCCGCGTCGATCGCATCGAGACGCTGGACGTGCTGGACGAGAGCTTCCGCGACGAACCCGGCAAGACGCTGGCGGACATGAACCGGCAGCGGGAGGACTGTTGACCCTTCGCCTGGGCCCGCGCCGCTGAACGCGGGCTGGTCCAGTCGGTCTTGCAGACCGCGCTGCGGCGGCGCCGCAGCTCTTCGGCAGGCACATCGCGCCCACTGGGCGCAATGTGTCCGGCCTCAGCCCCCGAGGGGACGGCGATGCGTGCGGCATTGAGCCGCACGCACATCGCCCTGGCGGGCCGGCTTGGGAGCGGCCCGGCGCTCGGCCCGAAATACGGGGGCTCTTCAAGCCTTCAGTGCCTTGATCAGCTCGTCGCTGTCGAAGCCGTCCTTCATGTGGTGGGCGCCGCGCGGGCCGCGCACGACGAGGTAGGGCGTGCCGGTGGCTCCCAGGGCGCGGAACTCGTCCACGCAGCGGGCCTCGCGGCTCATGTTGCACTCGGTGAACGCGAAGCCGTGCTCGCTCAGCCAGGAGCGGGTCTGCGTGCAGTAGCCGCACTCGCTGGTGGAGTACATGACGATCTGCTCCGCGCGCACGGTGGCCGCCAGCCGCTGCACGGCGGCGTTGTCCATGTCGCCGCTGCCCAGCAGCGCGCCGAGGTCGCGCTTGTGCAGCTGCGCGTGATGCCCCCACCACAGGCCGGCGATGACGGCCACCACCGTCAGCAGCGCACGCCACGGCAGGCCGTTGCTGGCGGCGGCGGTGCGCGTCGTGCTGCCGGTGCGGGCCGTAGTGCGCGGCTCGGTGGCCAGGCCGGCCTTGGCGTAGGCCACGCCGCAGGCCGGGCATTGCCAGGCGGGGGCCTGCGTGTCGGCGGGGCGCATCGCGCGGCACTTGGGGCAGACGGTGGTCATCGGCGGGAATCCTTTCAGGCGGCGGTATCCACCAGCACGAACTGTTTGCGCACCGGCGTCACGACCTCGAACTCGCCCTCGAAGCCGGGCGGGATGACGCCGCCCTGGCCGGGGCCGATGTCGGTGGCGCCCTGCGGGCCGTGCAGCCGCACCTGGCCGCTGAGCACGTGGAAGTACTCCTGCCGCGTGGCGGGGAACACGATGCGCCAGCGGCCCGGTTCGCATGCCCACACGCCGGCCGTGACCGGGCCGGCCTCGTGCAGCACCCAGGTCTGGCGCAGCGGGTTGCCGGCGACGAGCCGGTCGGGGCGCGGGCGGTCCAGCGCGGGGGCGAGGGCGTCGGTGCGGTCGAGGAGGACGATGGGCAGCATGCGGGGCGCATTCTGCGGGCACCCGCCGGGCTGCCAATCACCTGTTCAAGGGTGAATAAGGCCCCTGGGACCACCGAGCGTGGCGATGCGCCGGGCGCCCCTCACGGCCGCCCCAGCACCCGGATGACCTCCGCCTCGGCCACCGGCTTGGCGATGAAGCCGTTCATGCCCGCGGCCAGCGCGGCCTGGCGCTCCTGGTCCAGCACGGCGGCGGTGAAGGCGTGGATGGGCAGGCTGGCCGTGGCGGGGTCGGCACGCAGCAGCGCCGTGGCCTCCAGGCCGTCGACCTTGGGCATGTGCAGGTCCATCAGCACGCCGTCCAGCCGGCCGGCCTGGGCGCGGGCCAGCGCGATGGCCTGCTCGCCGTCCTCCGCCTCGATGACCTCGGCACCCAGCCGCTGCAGCAGTGCCGCGATGATGAGGCGGTTGACCGGGTTGTCCTCGGCCACGAGCAGACGCTGGCCGGCCAGCGGGTGGCGCTGCGGGATGGGGATGCGCCGGCGTGTGGCGGTGTCGTCGATGGTGAGGCTGGTGGGCAGGCTGAGGTTGGCCCAGAACGTGGAGCCGTGGCGGCCGTCGCTGTCCACGCCGACGTGGCCCCCCATGCGCGCGGCCAGCTCGCGGCAGATGGACAGGCCCAGGCCCGTGCCGCCGAAGCGCCGCGTCGTCGAGTCGTCGGCCTGCGCGAACGGGCGGAAGAGGCGCGCCTGCTGGTCGGGCGGCACGCCGATGCCGCTGTCCTGCACCGACAGCCGCACGCGGTCCGGCCCGGCCGGCGCGAGGTTGAGCCGGATGTGGCCGCGCTCGGTGAACTTGAGCGCATTGACGAGGAAGTTGGCGAGGATCTGGCGCACGCGCATCGGGTCGCCGATGACCAGCCGCGGCAGCTCGGGCGACAGGTCCAGCTGCATGTCCAGCCCGCGCTCGCGGCCCAGCGCGGCGCAGCCCTCGAAGCTGGCCCGGGCCAGCGCGTGCAGGTCAAACTCGATCTTCTCCAGCTCCAGGTGGCCGGCCTCGATCTTGGACAGGTCCAGCACGTTGGAGACGATCTCGTTGAGCGACTCGGCGGCGGCGACGAGGTGCGAGAGGTATTTGTCGCGGTGGATGTCGTCGGGCGTGCCCTGCTGCAGCAACCGGGCCAGGCCCAGCACGCCGTTGAGCGGTGTGCGGATCTCGTGGCTCATGGTCGCCAGGAAGGCGCTCTTGGCGTGGCTGGCGGTTTCGGCCTGCTGCTTGGCGGCCTGCAGCTCGCGCTGCTGGCGGCGGTGCTCGGTGATGTCCTCGGCCACCCACAGCGTGGCGTGCTCGGCGTCGGTCTCCTGGCGGCCCGACAGCGCGGGCAGGCGGCGCGCGTTCAGCCGCACGGTGATGCGCCGGCCGTCGGGGCGCAGGTAGTCGCACTCGAAGGCCTGCTCGGCGTCGGCGCCTTCCGGCAGGCCGGGCTGGCCTTCGGCGGGCAGCGGCTCGGCGCCGCCGAAGATCTGCTGCCAGTGCCGGTTGACGCGCTCGAAGTGGCCGCCGCGTGTCATCGCGATGCCGACGCTGGCGTGGTCCAGGATGGCGTCGGCCTCGATGCGTGCGCGCTCGCGCTCGGTGATGTCGCGCGCGATGAGCATGGTGGCGGGCTCGCCGTCCCAGTCCAGCGACGCGGCGGAGACGAGCAGGTCGCGCCACTGGCCGTGCACGAGGATGGCGGAGCGGAAGTCGCGTGCGATGCCGGTGGTGGCCAGTTCCTCGGCCAGGCGGCGCGGCTCCTTGCTGTCGGGCCACAGGCCCAGCTCGCGGCCCGAGCGGCCGATGAGTTCGTCGCGGTGGCGTCCCACCAGCGTGCAGAAGCCGGAGTTGGCGAAGCGGATGCGGCCGTCCTCGATGCGGGCCACGCAGATGGCGTCGGGGCTGGCGCGCAGCAGGCGGTCCAGCATGTCGGCGGTGCGCTGATGCTGCTGCAGCGTGAGCCGCTCGCCGGTGATGTTGTGGCTGACGCCGCGCCAGCCCACGTGCCTGCCGCCGGCGTCGAACACGGGCTCGCCGGAGCTCAGCGTCCACAGCAGCCGGCCGTCGGGCGTGCGGAAGCCGTTGATGCGGTCGCGGTAGGCGCGCTTGGCGCGGATGTCCTCCAGCAGCGCGTGATAGTCGGCGTCGCGCACGAGCATGGCGCCGCCCACCTGGCCCATCTTCAGGAAGTCCTCGCGCTTGTGGCCCGACAGCGGCTCGAACTCGTCGGACAGCGACGTGACGCGGAAGTTCGCGTCCGCCTCCCAGGCCCAGTTGTGCGCGGCCTGCACCAGCCGGGCCAGGCGAGCCTCCTCGGCGATGGCGCGTGCCAGGGCTGCACCGAGGATGCGGTTGAGCAGCAGCGCCGACGCCAGGCCGCCGACGGCGATGAGCACATGGGCGATGACGCGGTCCATCAGCTGGGGCAGCACCGGGGCCTTCAGCCCCGGCAGCAGGCCCTGGAACTCCATCGTGGCCAGGCCCGAGATGGCAGCCAGGTAGACCAGCGTCAGCGTGACCGCCGCGCGGTTGCCCGCCACGCCGCCGGCCAGCGCGATCAGCAGTGCGCCGGCGGCCAGGATCAGCGTGTGAACGCCCAGGCCGATGTGGGCGGCGTGCAGCACCAGGCTGACGAGCGTGCCGGTCAGCACCAGCGTCGTCGCCAGCCGCGGCCGCGCGGCGCGGTACAGCAGCGCCGCCACCCCGCCCGTGGCCAGCAGCGCCAGGCCCACCAGCACCCGCTGGCTGCCCCAGGGCGCGCGCAGCTTGAGCAGCGCCTCGGCGGTGCCGATGCAGGCCGCCACGGTGCCGACGATGATGACGATCCAGATCAGCGTGCGCGCCGCCAGGCGCTGCAGCGCGTCGCGGGTTTCGCTGTGCTCAGGGGGCAACAAAGCCATTGCTTGCGTGGGTTCCGTCGCAGAAGGGTTTGGTGGCGCTGCCGCCGCAGCGGCACAGCCGCGCCTGCGCGACGCGGCAGACCATGCGGCCCGTGCCGCTGACCACCTCGACGGGGCCGCGCAGCTGCAGCGGGCCGTTGGGCTCGGGCTCGATGGCTATGCGGCCGTTGCGGACGGCCGGCATGTCGGTGGGCAGGCCCAGCAGGCCGGTGGCAGGCTCGCCGGTGGCGGTGAAGGGGATGTCGTGGTGGCTGCCGTCGCAGAACGGCTTGTTCCTGCTGGCGCCGCAGCGGCACAGCGTGGCGCGCGTGCCCAGCGGCGCGCCGCGCAGGCGCAGGTCGCCGCGGAGGCCGTAGGGGCCGGCCTCGCGCACCTGCAGCAGGTTCACGGGCGGCGGGGCCTCGTCGGGCTGGCCGTCCTTGCGGCGCACCTGGATGGCGCCGGAGGGGCAGGCATGGGCGATGTCGACGAGGCGCTCGACGGGCATCGCGTCCGGGTACAGCCAGGCGCCCGGCGTGTTGGCCAGGAAGACCTTGGGCGCGCCCGTCACGCACAGCCGCGCGTGGATGCAGCGCCTGGCCTCGAAGCGCAGCTCCACATCCCGGCCCTGCACGATCTCGACGCCGTCCACCGCCTCGGCGGGCGGCGGCGGGGTGGCGACGTTCGGTGCCGGTGCGGTGGTGACCGGAGCGGCCAGGTCCAGCCCGCGCTCGGCGCGCTCGCTCAGCGCCTGCAGCTGTGCCGCGGCGCGGCCGGTGCGCTCGGCGCCCAGCGCGGCGTGCAGCGCGGCGGCCGTGCCGGCCAGCTGGGCCAGGCGCTCCCGCACGAAGCGGCGCGCCGCGGGGCCGGGGGGCATGGCGGCCGTGTCACGCAGCGCCGTGAAGCTGGCGCCGGCGTGGCAGCCGGGGTGGCTGGGGCCGGCCGGCAGCCGCGCCGCGTGCTCGGCCAGCGGCGTGAACGCGCGCATCAGCCCGATGGCCAGGTCCACGTGCAGGCTCTTCTCGGCCGACGGGCCGGGCAGCAGGTAGGCCTGGGCTAGCAGGCGCAGCATCAGCTGGTAGCTGGCGTTGGCCAGGTCCACGGTGCCGGCGGCGACGGGGTTCTCCAGCCAGACCCGGCCCTCCGGCCGCGGCGGGCGGCGCAGCACGGGGTTGGTGGCGGCCGGCCAGGCGGGCTCGAACGTCGCGTTGGCGGCGCGCAGTGCGGCCAGCTCGGCGCGGATGGCGGCGAAGCGGTGGTAGTGCGAGGTCTCGCTGTCGCTGGGCGCGCCCTCGCCCTGGCGCACGATGGCGTCGAACGCGGCCAGCGCCGTCTTGGAGCACAGCACGGGCCGGGCGCCGCCCAGCGTCAACTCGGTGGGGCCCAGCTGCAGCGTGCGGTCGCCGCAGAAGCTGCCGGCCTCGCCGTGCTCGGCGACGAAGGCCTGCAGGTCGGCCGCCAGCGTGCCGTAGAAATGACCCACGGTGTCGTAGTCGCGCGCCATGGGCGTCACGCGCGGGGCATCGGTGCCGCGCGTGAACAGCCGCTCGGCGGCGAAGCCGTCGCCATCGGCCTCGGGGCTGCCCTCGGGCCGTTCCAGGTAGATGAAGTGCTGCAGCGTCGCGTCGCTGAAGGGTGCCAGCTTGACGACCACGCGGGCCGGCAGGTAGCCGGGGTCCAGCGGGAAGTTGCCGCGCCCGATGCGGGGCGCGCCGCCCAGCGCGGCGGTGATGTTCCACACGGCGACGAGGTGGCCCATCTCCTCGACGGCCACCGCGATGATCTCGCGCCGCCAGCGCGCCACGGCCTCGGCTTCCTGCGGCTGCAGGCCCTCGGCCTCACCCTGCTTCAGGCTGAAGGCCGCGTAGAGGTAGGTGCACATCAGGTTGTGCTCCAGCTCGGCGGCCTCGTACAGGCTGTGCAGCAGTTGCTCGCGGCTGGGCGCGGCGGTGGGTGAGCTGGTCATGGGGATTGCCTCCTCCGGCAGGCAGCGCGAAACCTTAGCACGCGGTCACCGGCGCATTGACCCGGGTCAACCTGCGGAAGGCGGCGGCGCCTACCATCCGCGGCATGCGCAGGTGGTGGGCCGTGTTCGTCGTGTTGCTGGGATGCCTGGGGGTCGTCGGGCAGGCCACCGCGAGCGTGGCGGCCGGGTACAGCGACTGCTGCCTGCAGGGGTGCAAGGGCATGGTGCAGTGCGCCAGCGCGAGTTGCCAGGCCTGCGCCGCGCCGCAGCCGGCGCCGCCGGCCGGCCAGCCGCTCCCGCCGGGGCTGGACGAACTCGCATGGCCCGAGGCGGACGTGCCCTTCGATGCCGGCCCTCGCCGTGAGCCGTGGAAGCCGCCCGACCCGCTGGATGTCAGCCACGCAAGCTTCATCAACTTTGAAAGGACACCATGACATCCAAGCTCATCAAGGCCGTTGCGGCCCTCTCCCTGCTGGGCGGCTCTGCCGCGGCGCTGGCCGCGCACGCCTGCTGCGGCGACATCGCCTGCTGCGTGCAGCAGCTGCTGTGCTGCCTGTAAGGCCTCAGTGACCTGAGACCGGGGCCGGCCGCGTGCCGGCCCTTCTTTGTTCAGGCGGCGCGCAGCCGGGGCAGCCAGGCCAGCGGATCCAGTCGCGCGGCCGGCGCCTCGATGCGGCGGTGGAAGGGCAGCGCCAGCCAGTTGGCCAGCGCCCAGGTCACCACCAGCAGCATCAGCCCGGTCTCGGGCGATGCGTCGGTGAGGCTGGCCAGCAGCGCGTTGGTCAGCAGCAGCACCGGGAAGTGCAGCAGGAACAGCGCATACGACGGCGTGGACCAGGCCGCCAACGCCGGCCCCCAGCGCCCCGGCAGCAGCGGCCGGCCCTGCGCGTGCCGCGCCTCGGCCCAGGCCAGCCACAGCGCGGTGGCCAGCGCCAGCGCCAGGCGGTCGCGCCAGTCCAGCGCCAGTGCGGCGCCGAAGGCCACGGCCAGCATCACGAAACCCAGCCGCCGGTGGCGCCACAGGCCCAGCCAGTGCACCAGCGCGCCCAGGCCGTAGGCGGCGAAGAAGTAGGGCGCGTAGGCGTCCAGCGAGGTGTCGCGGTTGAACACGAACGCCGACGCCAGCGCCAGCCCCGCCACCAGCAGCGGGGCCACCAGCAGCCGGCTCGGGTGGCGCCAGCCGCTGCGAGCCAGCCACAGCAGGCCCACGAGGCAGGCGAACAGCTGCAGGTCGATGGCCACGTACCAGGCGCCCACGGTCAGCGCCTCATAGCCCAGCACGTCATGCAGCAGCAGCGCATGCGCCAGCAGCTGGCCGGCGCTGACGCCGGTCGGCACCAGCTCGGGCCACGACGAGGCGACGACGCCGCAGGCCGCCAGCGTGAGCACCAGCGCGGCCAGGAAAGGCAGCGTCAACCGCAGGTAGCGGCGCCACAGCAACTCGGGCACGGCCGCCCGCAGCGCACCGCCGCGTGGCGACAGCCCGCGCGCGCTCAGGTAGCCGCCCACGACGAGGAAGACCTGCACGGCCATGCGCCCGTACTGGTGCATGGCCCCGGCCAGCAACGGCAGCGCGTCGTGTGCGGCGCGGGCGATGGGGCCATAGCTGACGAGGTGATGCAGCACGATGACCTGGGCGGCGAGCGCTTTCAGGACATCGATATGCGGCAGTCGGCGGGAAGACATGGTGTTGCGGGGCAAAAAAGAGCGGGCCTGCTCGCGCAGGCCCGCCGTTCGGGACTCGTGAAATTGTACCGGCCAGCCTCCGTGCAAACCCGGCGGGCCTGCATCGGTTTGCAACCAGCAGGCCGGCTTACTTGGCCGTGATGGTCAGCTGGTTGTCGACCGACTTCACGCCGTCCACGGCCTTGGCGATGCTTTCGGCACGGTCCTTCTCGGCCTGGCTGGCGACCTTGCCGGTCAGCTGCACGAAGCCGTCGGCATCGGTGTCCACATGCACCATGGCCAGCGACGAGACCTTGCTGGCGGCCAGCTGGGCCTTGATCTTGGTCGTGACGACCGAGTCCTTGACCCACATCTTGGTGGGGCCGGCGGGCTTGGTGTCGGCGGCCTGCACGGCCAGCGGGGCGGCCAGGGCGGCGATCAGCGTGAGGGAAGCGAGGCGGGTGACATTCATGGCGTTTCCTTTCGTCGAAGCCGGTGCACCGGATGCGCACCGCTGAACCTCCAATCTAGGCAGGGGCCTCGGCGCGGCGCAGCGGACGGCGCGCCGCCGGCCTGTAGGACGCGGTCGCTCGCGCCTGCTTGCAATTGAGGCGCTGCACGTCGTGTCGGTGGCGGGCGGGCCTTGCGCGTTGAAGGCTAGGGAGGGTCTTATATGGGCGCCTCCCTAGGGGGCGGCGATGATGCACGCGACGCACCACCCGGCCCGAACCCATGCCCGACACCGTCCTCGACTTCTGGTTCCACGACATCAAGCCGGCCCAGTGGTGGACGGTCGATCCCGCGTTTGACGACCTGATCCGCACCCGCTTCGGCGCGCTGCACGAGCAGGCGCGGCGCTGCGAGCTGTTCTCGTGGCGTGCAACGCCCGAGGGCCGGCTGGCCGAGGTCATCGTGCTGGACCAGTTCGCCCGCAACGTCCACCGCGGCACGCCAGACGCCTTCTCGGCCGACCCGCTGGCGTTGGCGCTCGCGCAGGAGGCCGTCGCGGCAGGCGCCGACCTGGCGCTGCCCGCCGAGCGGCGCGCCTTTCTCTACATGCCCTACATGCACAGCGAGTCGGCCGTCATCCACGCGGTGGCCGAGCCGCTGATGAAGGCCCGCGCGCCGGCGCACACGCACGCCTTCGAGCTGAAGCACAAAGCCATCGTCGACCGCTTCGGCCGCTACCCGCACCGCAACGCCATCCTGGGCCGCGCGTCCACGGCGGAGGAGGCCGAGTTCCTGAAGCAGCCCGGCTCCAGCTTCTGAGGCCGGGATTCCGCTGACGGCCGACGCCGGGCGGGCATGGTTCAATGCGGACATTGGAACCGATTCCATTTGCCATGTCCCGCTCGATCGCATCCTCCCGCGTCCTCAGCGCCGCGCTGGCCTTGCCGCTGGCGGCCCTGGCCGCGCCGCCGGACTTCGGCCCCAACGTCCACCTGCTGAACCCGGCCACGCCCGGCCTGCAGCAGCGCATCGACGCCATCTACGCCGCCCAGCAGCCCAATCACTTCGGCCCGCGCCGCGACGCCATCCTGCTGATGCCGGGCACCTACGAGAACCTGCGCATCCCGGTGGGCTTCTACACGCAGGTGCTGGGCCTGGGCCGCCACCCCGACGACGTACACGTGGTGGGCGACCTGCGCTCCACGGCGCTGCTGGACAACGACAACGCGACGCAGAACTTCTGGCGCGGTGCCGAGAACTTCTCCGTGACGCCCACGCTGGGCATCGGCGACAACACGATGCAGTGGGCTGTGTCGCAGGCCGTGCCGTTCCGGCGCATGCACGTGCGCGGCCACATGCGGCTGAACCAGAACAACGGCTGGGCCAGCGGCGGCTGGTTCTCGGACGTGCGGGTGGACGGCCAGGTCAACTCGGCGACGCAGCAGCAATGGATCTCGCGCAACAGCGAGTGGGCGAGCTGGACGGGCGCCAACTGGAACATGGTGTTCGTCGGCGTGCCGCAGGCGCCGGCGGGCGAGTTCCCCACGCCGGGCCGGCGCTTCACCGAGGTCGGCAAGACGCCGCTGGTGCGCGAGAAGCCCTTCCTGTTCGTCGAGAAGGACGGCGGCTTCGCGGTGCGCGTGCCGGCGCTGCGGCGTGACAGTGCCGGCATCTCCTGGGCTGGCGGCGCGTTCACGGCGGGCAAGACCCTGCCCATCGCCCGCTTCTTCATCGCCAAACCGGGCGACACGGCCGCCACGCTGAACGCGCAGCTGGCCGCCGGCAAGCATCTGCTGTTCACGCCCGGTGAGTACCTGCTGACCGAGACGCTGCAGGTCAAGCGCGCCGGCACCGTCGTGCTGGGCATCGGCTTCCCGACGCTGCGCTCGGACAACGGCGTGCCGCTGGTGAAGACGGCGGACGTGGACGGGCTGACCGTGTCGGGCCTGTTCCTGGACGCGGGCGCCCAGGATGCCGGCGTGCTGATGGAGGTGGGCACGGCCGGCAGCAAGCGCCGCCATTTGGCCGACCCGACGGTGCTGCACGACCTGTTCTTCCGCGTCGGCGGCGCGGCCGCGGGGCAGGTGCACACGGCGCTGCGCATCCACGCGCACGACACGTTGGTGGACCACACCTGGATCTGGCGCGCCGACCACGGCGAGGGCGTCGGCTGGGCGCTGAACCCGTCCGCCCACGGCCTGGTGGTGGACGGCGAGGACGTGACCATCTACGGCCTGTTCGTCGAGCACTTCCAGCAGGAGCAGGTGGTCTGGCGCGGCAATGGCGGGCGGGTCTACTTCTACCAGTCCGAGATCCCGTACGACCCGCCCACGCAGCGCCAGTGGACCAACGCCGCCGGCCGCCGCGGCTTCGCGTCGTACCAGGTGGCCGACACGGTGACGCGCCACCAGGCCTGGGGCCTGGGCATCTACAGCGTGTTCCTGCAGCCTGACGTCGTGCTGGACCGCGCCATCGAGGCGCCCCGGGCGGCGGGCGTGCGTTTCCAGCACATGATCACCGTCTGCCTCGTCGACAAGGGCAGCATCGAGCACGTCATCAACGACGCCGGCGACGCCGCGCGCTGCCAGGGCGGCAGCAACACCGCCACGCTGAAGCACTATCCCTGAGCGCGCCGCGGGGGGCATTGGGCCGCCCCCGGCGGGCGGATGGCGTTGCCGAGTACGCTCGCGGCCTTTCAGCACAAGGGCAGGGCAACGGCCATGGACAACCTCGACCTCAGCGTGTTGCGCACGGCTGCCGGCTGGCGGGCCGAGGCGCGCCGCGTCGTGCTGGGCACGATCACGCGCACCTGGGGTTCGGCGCCGCGGCCGGTGGGCTCGCTGGTGGCGGTGCGCGACGACGGGCTCATCGCCGGCTCGGTGTCCGGCGGCTGCATCGAGGACGACCTCGTCGCGCAGCTGCGTGCCGGCAGCCTGGCGCTGGCACGCCCCACGCCGCTGCGCTACGGCGTCGGCGCCGAGGAGGCCCGCCGCTTCGGTCTGCCCTGTGGCGGCACGCTGGAGCTGATGCTGGAGCCGCTGGGCCCGCAGTCGGCGCTGGACGAACTGCTGGCCCGGCTGGCCCGCGGCGAGCGCGTGCGCCGCACGCTGGAGCTGGCCACCGGCGCCGTCATGCTGCAGCCCGCCGCGCGCGGGGCCGACACGCTGGCGCTGACCGACACGCAGCTCGTCAGCCACCACGGCCCGCAGTGGCGGCTGCTGGTCATCGGCGCCGGGCAGATGACCGACTACCTCGCGCAGATGGCGCAGGCGCTGGGCTACGGCGTGACCGTGTGCGACCCGCGTGAGGAGTACGCCGACGGCTTCGCGTTGCCCGGCGCCACGCTGACGCGCGACATGCCCGACGACGTCGTGACCGCCTTCCAGGTGGACGACGCCACCGCCATCGTCGCGCTGACGCACGACCCCAAGCTGGACGACCTCGCGCTGATGGAGGCGCTGAAGAGCCCGGCCTTCTACGTCGGCGCCATCGGCTCCCGCGTCAACCAGGCCAAGCGCCGCGCCCGGCTGGCCGAGCACTTCGACCTGACCGCCGAGCAGCTGGACCGCCTGCACGGCCCCGTGGGCCTGGACATCGGTGCCCGCACGCCGCCGGAGATCGCGCTCTCCATCCTGGCGGAGATGACGGCTGTTCGTTACCGCGCGGGCGGCGCCAGGGCCGAGGCCGGCTGCACGGTCTGATCGGCGTAGTGCCCTTTTCGGGCCGAGCGCCGGGCCGCTCCCAAGCCGGCCCGTCAGGCGATGTGCACGCGGCTCGATGCCGCGTGCATCGCCGTCCCCTCGGGGGACCGTCCAACGTACTCGTTGGACGAGGGGCGTGTGTTCCGGGCCGAGCGCCGGGCCGCGCCAAGCCGGTCCGTCTGGCGATGTGCGAGCGGGGCATGCCCCGTGAGCATCGCCGCCCCCTCGGGGGGCCGACCAGGCACGCCTGCGTTCAGCAGGGCGCGACTGGGCGAGGGGCTCACTACTTCATGGTGTAGCCGCGGCCGTCCATGCAGGCCTCGACGGCGCGGTTGAACACGCTGGCGTCGGCCTGCGCGTTGGGCTGCGTCGTCGCCCAGCGGTTGCAGTCGCGCCGGTCGTTCTCCAGCTGCTCGTTGGACTGGCCGTTGCGCGGGTAGATGATGGGATCGGCCTTGGGAGGGGGTGGTGCCGGTGCCGGCTGCACCTGGGCAACGACCGGCTCCGGTGGCGGCGCGACGACGGCATAGCCTTCGGGTACCGCACGGTAGTACACGCCGTTGGCGTAGTAGTACGGCAGGCCGCCCAGCGTCACCGTCACGTAGGCCGGCGGCAGCAGCGGGATGACGACGCCCACCCGCGGCGCCACGACGCGGTAGCGCGGCCCGTAGGGCTGGTACCAGACGCCGCCGTGGAACCAGTAGCGCCCCGGGCCCGCGCCCACGACGACGGCGCCGCGCGGCACGTACGGCGCCACGTAGCCGGGGGCGGGGTAGTAGTGGTCGTGGTGGTAGCGGTTGTCGAACACCATGCCGATGTTGGCGCGCACGCGCACGTCGGCGTGGGCGGGGAGGGCGGCGCACAGCGCGAGCAGCGCGGCGGCGGAGGCGTGGAGCAGGGTCTTCATCGTCTTCAACCTGGAACCGGGGTGACAAGGGCAACGCCGACAGGCTGCGCCGCGTGGACGTCGCCGGCATTGCGGCCACGTAAAGTTCGCCGCTTCACCTGTCGCCCCGCTGTCTCGCCATGATCGAACTGCACTACTTTCCCAGCAACGCCAGCTTCGCCCCGCACATCCTGCTGGAGGAAATGGGCGTCCCGTTCACGCTGCGCGTCGTGGACCGCGCCAACAACGAGCACAAGTCACCGGCCTACCTGAAGCTCAACCCCAACGGCCTGATCCCGACGCTGGTGGACGGCGACCTGGTGCTGTACGAGACCGCCGCCATCCTGATGCACCTGGCGGACTGCCACCCAGGCTTCGCGCCGGCGCCCGGCACGCCCGAGCGGGCCGAGTACTACAAGTGGATGGTGTGGCTGACCAACACGCTGCAGGCCATGCTGATCCACTACTTTTACCCCGACCGCATGGCCACCGACGCCGCCGAGGTGAAGGCCCGCGCCGAGGCGCAGGTGGCGCCGATGCTGGACCAGCTGGATGCCCACCTGGCTCGCCACGGCGGCGACTGGTTCCTGGGCAGCGAGTACACGGCCGTCGACCCGCTGGCCTTCATGCTGTGCCGCTGGACGCGCATGCAGGCCCGCCCGGCCAAGACGCGGCCGGCTTTGGGCGCCTACCTGAAGCGGGTGTTCGACCGCCCGGCCACGCAGCGCGTGGTGGCCAAGGAGCAGCTGCCGGACCCGGTGTACTGACCCGGCCTGCGGCGCAGGCGCCTCAGGGCGCCGCGCACAGGCAGTGCACCACCGCCGCCCGCTCCCACTTGCCCTGCGCCGACAGCCGGGCCAGCTCGCGCAGCGTGGCCAGCTCCTCGACGACGGGCGCCGGCAGCGCATCCAGGCCCAGCGCCTGCCCCACCGCCTGGGCCAGCGGGGGCGCCATCACGTCACCCAGCGACGCCAGCAGCCGCTCGCTGCGGCTGAGGTCGCGTTCCACGTAGGCCAGGCGCGGCTTGTCGCCGTCCTTGACCTCCAGCTTGGCCAGCTTCACGGCCGTCTGTACCGCGTCGTCCAGGCTGCCCAACCGGTCGACGAGGCCGCGCTCCCTGGCCTGCGCACCGGTCCAGATGCGGCCCTGCGCCACCGCGTCGATCTTCTGCGGCGTCGTCTTGCGCGCCTCGGCGGCCAGGCCGGTGAAGCGGGCGTAGACGTGGTCGATGCCCGACTGCACGATGGCCTGCAGGCGAGGTTCCAGCGGACGGCGCACGTCGTAGCCGCCGGCCAGCCAGCTGGTCGTCACGCCGCCGGTGTGCAGCGACAGCTTGTCCAGCAGCTTCTCGGCCGTGGGCAGCATGACGAGCACGCCGATGCTGCCGGTGATGGTGCCGGCGTCGGCGATGACGGCGTCGCTGCTGGTGGCGATCCAGTAGCCGCCCGAGGCCGCCACGTCGCCCATGGACACGACGACCGGCTTGCCGGCCGCGCGCGTCAGCTCCAGCTCGCGGCGCACGATCTCGGACGCGAAGGCGCTGCCACCCGGCGAATTCACGCGCAGCACGACGGCCTTGATGGCGTCATCCTCGCGCGCCTTGCGGATCAGGCGCGCCGTGGAATCGCCGCCGATGCGGCCCGGGCCGGCGTCGCCGTCGACGATCTCGCCCTCGGCCACGACGATGCCCACGCCCGGCTGCAGCGTCGTCGGCGCACCGGCGTCCTTCACATGCGCCAGGTACTCGCCCAGCTGCACCTGGCGGAAGCTCTTGCTCGGCTCGTCCTTCGCGCCCTTGGCGATCAGCAGCTCGCGCATCTGGTCGCGCGTCTTCAGGCCGTCCACCAGCCTGGCCTTGAGCGCCAGCTGGGCCGTGTCGCCCTGCACGTCGGCCAGGCGCTGCGGCAGCTCGGCGATGTCCTTGGCGATGCTGCCGGCCTCCAGCTTGCGCGCCGCCTCGATGGCGCCGGTGAAGCCGTTCCACAGCTCGCCGTAGACCAGGCCTTCCGCCTCCTGCGTCGCCGGGCTGGGGCCGGTGGCGGTGTAGGTCTCGGCGAAGTTCTTGTACGTGCCGGCCTTGATGACGTGCGGCGTCACGCCCACGCGGTCCAGCGCGTCCTTGTAGTAGGTGCGGTAGCGGCCGAAGCCTTCCAGCATCACCATGCCCATGGGGTGCAGGTAGACCTCGTTGGCCTGCGCCGCCAGGAAGTAGCCGCGCTGGCTGTAGTTGTCGGCATAGGCCAGCACCGGCTTGCCGCTGCGCTTGAAGCGCTGCAGCGCGGCCGCCACCTCGTGCAGGCTGGCCAGGCCGGCGCCCTGCAGGCCTTCCACGTCCAGCAGCACGGCGCCCACCTGCGGGTCGCGCGCGGCCTGGTCCAGCACGGCCAGCACGTCGCGCAGCCGCGTCTGGTGCGGCACGCTCTGGCCCTGCGCCTGCGCCATCAGCTGCTGGCGCGGGCTGCCGGAGAACTGCTCGACGAGGTTGCCGTCCAGCTTCACGACCAGCGTCGTCTTCTCGGCCAGCGGCTTCGGCCCGCGCGTCAGCAGTGCCGTCACGACGATGACGATCAGCAGCAGCACGAACAGGTTCATCAGCGCGCGGCGCGTGCCGTCGAGCAGCCACCAGGCCTTGGAGAACAGCCAGCCGAGCTTGGAGAACAGGGACTTCATCGAGGCGAATCCTGAGGGTTGACGCGGGCCGATTGTGTAGGCCGGCGGCTTTAAGCTCTGCAGGTCACGGTTGCGAGGATCCCTCATGCTTGCTTGGCCCGGTTGGACGCGCCGCCTCAACCAGCATTTCCCGCTGCGTTACGCCACCTGGGTGCTGTGCGGCCTGCTGGCGCTGTTCTTCGCCGTCCGCTGGATGGGCGGCCTGGCGGAGGGCCTGCTGGTGCTGCTGTTCCTGGCGCTGTCGCTGCTGGGCCTGCGCGACGTGCGCCAGACGCGCCACTCCATCCTGCGCAACTACCCCGTCATCGGTCACCTGCGTTTCCTGCTGGAGTTCATCCGGCCCGAGATCCGCCAGTACTTCCTGGAGGGCGACACCGACGCCGCGCCGTTCTCCCGCGCGCAGCGCTCCATCGTCTACCAGCGCGCCAAGGGCGACCCCGACCAGCGCCCCTTCGGCACGCAGCTGGACGTGGGCGTGCGCGGCTACGAGTGGATCAACCACTCGCTGGTGCCGACTCATCTCACGAGCCACGACTTCCGCATCACCATCGGCGCGAGCCGCGCGCAGCCTTACTCGGCCAGCGTGTTCAACATCTCGGCGATGAGCTTCGGCGCGCTGTCGGCCAACGCCATCCTGGCGCTGAACCGGGGCGCGAAGCTGGGCGGCTTCGCGCACGACACCGGCGAGGGCTCCATCAGCGTTCACCACCGCCAGCACGGCGGCGACCTGATCTGGGAGATCGGCTCGGGCTACTTCGGCTGCCGCAACGACGACGGCTCGTTCAGCGCGGGCAAGTTCCAGGCTGCAGCCGTGGACCCGCAGGTCAAGATGATCGAGCTCAAGCTCAGCCAGGGCGCCAAGCCGGGCCATGGCGGCGTGCTGCCGGGCCCCAAGGTCACGCCCGAGATCGCCGCCGCGCGCGGCGTGCCCATCGGCGTGGACTGCATCTCGCCGGCCCGCCACAGCGCGTTCTCCACGCCGGTGGAGATGATGCGGTTCATCGAGCAGCTGCGCACGTTGTCCGGCGGCAAGCCCACCGGCTTCAAGCTGTGCATCGGCCATCCCTGGGAATGGTTCGCCATCTGCAAGGCGATGCTGGAGACCGGCATCACGCCCGACTTCATCGTCGTCGACGGCGCCGAAGGCGGCACCGGCGCGGCGCCGCTGGAGTTCACCAACTACGTCGGCGCGCCGCTGCAGGAAGGGCTGCTGCTCATCCACAACACGCTGGTGGGCCTGAACCTGCGCGACAAGATCAAGATCGGCTGCGCCGGCAAGGTCACCAGCGCCTTCGACATCGTGCGCCTGATGGCACTCGGCGCCGACTGGTGCAACTCCGGTCGCGGCTTCATGTTCGCGCTGGGCTGCATCCAGGCCCAGGCCTGCCACACGGGCCATTGCCCCACCGGCGTGACAACGCAAGACGCCACCCGCCAGCGCGCCATCGTCGTGCCCGACAAGGCGCAACGCGTCGCCAACTTCCACCAGAACACGCTGAAGGCGCTGAAGGAACTGGTGGAAGCCGCCGGCCTGTGCCATCCGCAGGAGATCACGGCCCAGCACATCGTGCACCGCCTGGACAAGCACGAGGTCAAGCTGCTGGCCAACCTGCTGCCTTTCGTGGAGCCCGGCGCCATCCTGCGCGGCGAGGTGCAGCACAACACCTTCCGCATCTACTGGCCGCTGGCCAGTGCGCACAGCTTTGCGCCGCAAGGCGACATCCAGCGCTCACCCTGATTCGCGTGCCGCCTGGACGAGGGGGAAAAAGTCTACAAACTAGGGGGGTGCCGGCCAAAACGCGCACAATGCTGGGCGATTTCCTGGCAGTTACATGTTCACCGTCTACCTCCTCCGCCTCAGCGAGCCCACCCTGCAGCGCACGCGCTCGCTGCTGCTGAGGGCCGATGGCGTGGAACTGGCGGGCAGCAACTCCGTGCTGGGTGACGCGCTGGGCGAGCTGGCCGCGCTGGCGCCGGACATCGTCGCCTGCGACCTGCGCCTGACCGACAGCCACGCGATGCGCGTCGCCGCCGAGCTGGGCCGCCTGCCGGTGCGCCCGCAGCTGCTGCTGCTCACACCCACGGCCGACGACCTGCAGCTGTTCGCCGCGCTCAGCGCCGGCGCCAATGCATACCACGTGGACGACGGCAGCGGCACCGGGCTGGTGGAGGCGCTGACGCGGCTGCACGAGCGCCGCGCCATGCTCAGCCCGCAGCTGGCCCGTCAGGCGCTGGCGGCCTTCGGCATCGAGCGCAGCCCGCTGGCGCTGGCCCGCCAGGCCGCCGCCGCGCTGGACGCCACGCCCGCCGGCCGGCAGATCGATCAGTCCACCCGCCACCTGCTGACGCTGCTGGCGCAAGGCCTGCTTCTGGCCGAGATCGCGACGCTGTGGAAACAGCATGTCGCCGACATCGAAGGCCGCGTCTGGCGCCTGGTGCGGCTGCTGCACGTCCGCTCGCGCGAACTGCTGATCGCCTGACCCGGCGCTCGGCCGGAACACTCAGCCCGCGATCGGCACCGTGTCGATGAAGCTCTGACGCTGGGACAGCTTGTCCATGTGGCGCGCCAGGTTGGGGTAGTCGTCGCGCCAGGCGATGTCCGGGAAGCGGAACTCCAGCCAGCCCAGGGCGCAGCCCACCGAGATGTCGGCCAGCGAGAAATGGTTGCCCGAGCACCAGGCCTTGTCGCCCAGGCCCTGGCTCATCGCCGCCAGCGCGGCGTTGACCTTGCCGAGCTGGCGGTCAATCCAGGCCGGGCTGCGCTGCTCGGCGGTGCGGTGGGCCCAGGTGCGCTCCATGCGGGCCAGGATGCCGGCGTCCATGATGCCGTCGGCCAGCGCCTCCCAGGTGCGCACCTCGCAGCGCTCGCGACCGCGCTCGGGGATGAGCTTGCCCACCGGCGACAGCGTGTCCACGTACTCGACGATGACGCGCGAGTCGAACACCGCGCCGGTGATGGAGTCCTGGCCTTCCATGACCAGGCAGGGCACCTTGCCCAGCGGGTTCATCTTCAGGATGGCGTCGCTGCCCCAGACGTCTTCGAGCACCAGCTGGTAGTCGAGCTTCTTCTCGGCCATCACGATGCGCACCTTGCGCACGTAAGGGCTGGTGAGCGAACCGATCAACTTCATCGCGGTCATAGGGCAAACACGGGGGTCACAAGTCGAAACGATTCTAGCCAGCGGCCCTGGGCGGTCTGCCCGTGAAAAAGGCCTGTCGGCCCGGCCCGACAGGCCCCAGGAAAGCAGGGGTTGCCGGCATCCGGGGCTGCCGCCAAAGTGTCGCCCGGCCCACTGCGGTAGACGGTGGCGTTCACAGTCAGGGAGTTTCCATGTCAGACCTTCAGGCCGCCGCCGACGCGGCCGCTTCGCCATCGCCCATCCAGGGGCCCCGTGTCCTCGAAATCCGCTTCACGGGGTCGGGCAGCGAGTACTTCCGCATCTGGTCGGTCAACCTGCTGCTCATCCTCGTGACGCTGGGGCTGTACCTGCCGTTCGCGAAGGCGCGGCGCATCCGCTACTTCTATGCCAACACGCTGGTGGACGGCCAGGCGCTGAGCTTCCACGGCAACCCGTGGAAGATGTTCCGCGGCTTCGTGCTGCTGGTGGTGCTGATGGCCGCCTACACCGGCGCCGGCAAGGTGTCGGCCGGCGCGGCGTTCGTGGCCTTCCTGATCCTGTGCGCCGTGTGGCCGGCGCTGTGGCGCGCGTCGCTGCAGTTCCGCCTGGGCAACACCAGCTGGCGCGGGCTGCGCATGCGCTTCGAGGGTTCGATGAGTGGCGCCTATCTTGCTTGCGCGCCCAGCTATCTACCGGCCATGGCGCTGATTGGCGGTGCGGCGTTGCTGGGCGGCGAAGGCGCCGAGCTCGAGCACCAGCTCACACCAGCGACATGGCTTTATGCGGGCGGCGCTCTGTTCATGGCGCTGCTCGGCCCATGGTCGCTGGCGTTGTTCAAACGCTTCCAGCACAACGGCTATCGAATCGCCGACCAGCATTCGCGGATCCAGCTGTCGGGCGGTCAGATCTACCTGTTCGCGTTGAAGCTCGTCGGCATGTCTCTGCTGCCGATGTTCGTGGCCGGCGTCGTCGTGGCGCTGGTGGTGGGCGCGGCAAAGCTCATGGGGCTGCCGCGAGGCATCGGCGTGGTCTTCCTGACGCTGGGCGTCGTGCTGGGCTATGTCATCTACTTCGCCATGATTGCGCCGTATGCCGCCGCGCGGCTGCAGAACCTGGTGTGGAATGGCACGCGCAGCGAAGCGCTGGCGTTCAACAGCCGGCTCTCGTTCCGCTCGCTGTTGGCGCTGACGCTGAAGAACTGGCTGCTGACGCTGCTGACGCTGGGCCTGTATCGACCCTTCGCGGCAGTGTCGACGGCCCGGCTGCGCCTGGAGGCGGTCAGCATCGACTGCACCGGGGATCCGCTGGACTGGGTGACCGCCGCCACCGCTGGCCACGAGGACGCGACGGGTGACATCGCCGGCGACTTCTTCGGCATCGACATGGGGCTGTGATGGGCGACGCGCCGCGCCTGGCTGCCGAGTGGTTCGACGGCCGCAGCGCCCGCGGGCGGCTGGTGGACGTGTGGGTCGACGGCGCGACGCTGCATTTCGGCGACCACAGCGCGCCGCTGTCCGGCCTCACCTGGCCCGAGCGGCAGCGCCACGGCCAACGCCAGATCCTGCTGCCGGGTGGCGGGCTGCTGAGCTTTGCCGACGCGCCGGCCTTCGATGCGTGGGCCCAGGCCTCGGGCCGTGGCGACAGCCTCGTCGTGCGCTGGCAGCAGAGCTGGCGGCTGGCGGCGCTGTCGCTGCTGCTGCTGGTGGCCGGCCTGGCCGCTGGCTACCGCTGGGGGTTGCCGTGGGCCGTCGACCGGGCGGTGGACGTGCTGCCGGCCTCGGTCGAGCAGCGCCTGGGCGAGCAGGTGCTGGCGGGGCTGGAGGGCGACTGGCTCAAGCCCAGCCGGCTGACGGCCGCGCAGCAGCGCGCCTGGCGCGAGCGCTGGGCCGCTGCGCTGGACGCCGCCCGCGCCAGCGGCCGCACGCCGCTGCCGGCGCGCTACGAGATCCACATCCGCGACGGCGGCAAGTCGCTGGGGCCCAACGCGTTCGCGCTGCCGGGCGGCGACATCGTCATCACCGACGCGCTGCTGGAGCTGTTGGCCGACGAGCCCGACGCCGTCATGACCGTGCTGGCCCACGAGCTGGGCCATGTGCAGCACCGCCATGGCTTGCGGCTGATGCTGCGCGCGGGCGCGGTGGGCATCGTCGCGACGGTCATCGTGGGCGACTTCTCGTCGCTGCTGGCCGCCGCGCCGGCGCTGCTGGCGAGCAATGCCTACTCGCGCGACAACGAGCGCGAGGCCGATCTGTACGGCCGCACGCTGGCCCGCGCCGGCGGCGTGGACACGTCGCGCATGGCCGTGTTTTTCGAGCGCCTGGCCAAGAAGCATGCGAGCGTGAGCGACAACCCCGTGGCCATCGCGATCTCGACGCACCCGGCGGACGCGGAGCGCGTGAGGTTCTTCAGCGAACCCTGACCCCGCGAACGCCGGTGGGTCGCCGGCCGGCGTGACTTTTAGAATGCCGGGTTTTCCACGACCCGCCGGCCTGCCATGACCACCACCGACTACTCCGCCATCAGCGCCCTCTCGCCGCTGGACGGCCGCTATGCCGCCAAGGTCGCGGCGCTGCGCCCGCTGCTGTCCGAGTTCGGCCTGATGCACCGCCGCGTGCAGGTCGAGGTGGAGTGGTTCATTGCGCTCAGCGATGCCGGTTTCAAGGAGTTCAAGCCGCTGAGCAGCGCTGCGCGCAGCCGCCTGCGCCGCCTGGTGAAGAAGTTCTCCGAGGCCGACGCCGAGGCCATCAAGGCCATCGAGCGCACCACCAACCACGACGTGAAGGCCGTGGAGTACTGGATCAAGCGCAGCTTCGCCGGCCACGCCGAGCTGGAGGCCGCCGGCGAGTTCGTGCACTTCGCCTGCACCAGCGAGGACATCAACAACACCAGCCACGCGCTGATGCTGAAGGCCGCGCGCGACGAGGTCATGCTGCCGGCGCTGGACGGCATCATCGAGAAGCTGCGCGGCATGGCGCACCAGTTCGCGGCCATCCCGATGCTGTCCCGCACGCACGGCCAGACGGCCAGCCCGACGACGGTGGGCAAGGAGATCGCCAACGTCGTGGCCCGCCTGCAGACGGCGCGCACGCGCATCGCCGCCGTGAAGCCGCTGGCCAAGATGAACGGCGCGGTCGGCAACTTCAACGCCCACCTGTCGGCCTGGCCCCGCCACGACTGGGAGGCGTTCAGCAAGAGCGTCATCGAGAAGCAGCTGAAGCTGACGTTCAACCCGTACACCATCCAGATCGAGCCGCACGACTACATGGCCGAGCTGTTCGACGCGTTCACGCGCGCCAACACCATCCTCATCGACTGGGCGCGTGACGTCTGGGGCTACATCTCGCTGGGCTACTTCAAGCAGAAGACCAAGGCGGGCGAGATCGGCAGCTCGACGATGCCGCACAAGGTCAACCCCATCGACTTCGAGAACGCCGAAGGCAACTTCGGCCTGGCCAGCGCCGTGCTGACGCACCTGAGCCAGAAGCTGCCGGTGAGCCGCTGGCAGCGCGACCTGACCGACTCCACCGTGCTGCGCAACATGGGCGTGGGCCTGGGCTACGCGCTGCTGGGCTACGACTCGCTGGCCAAGGGCCTCTCCAAGCTGGAAGTCAACGAAGCCGCGCTGGCCGACGACCTCGACGCCGCCTGGGAAGTGCTGGCCGAGCCCATCCAGACCGTGATGCGCCGCTTCGGCCTGCCCAACCCCTACGAGCAGCTCAAGGAGCTGACGCGCGGCAAGGCCATCACGCAGGAATCCATCCGCGCCTTCATCGAAGGCCTGGACCTGCCCAAGGCCGAGAAGGCGCGGCTGCTGAAGATGACGCCGGGGTCTTACACCGGCATTGCGCAGGACCTGGCAAAGCGAATCTAAGGGCTTTGCGGGACAGACCGCCCGAGCGAAGCGAGTAGCTCTGTCCCCACCTGATCAGAGTTGGCTTTGCGGGACAGACCGCCCGAGCGAAGCGAGTAGCTCCGTCCCCCACTGATCAAAGCGCCAGCCGGAACACTCTCGAGGGCTCGTTGTAGCCCTCGAGCTGTTCCTGGCCCTGCTCGATGAAGCCCAGCTTGGCGAGCAGCGCCACGCTGGGCGGGTTGTCCAGCGCCGTGATGGCCATCAGCGTCTTCCAGCCCAGCGCGTCGCGTGCATGCGCCACGCAGCCGCGGGCCGCCTCCAGCGCATAGCCGCGGCCCTCGTGCTCGGCCAGCAGCGCGTAGCCGATGTCCGGCTCCGGCAGCGCCGGCCGCTTGAACAGCCCGCACATGCCGACCAGCGTGCCATCGTCGCGGCGCTCGACCGCCCAGAAGCCGTGGCCCAGCTCGCGGTAGGCCTTGAACAGCCGGCCTTCGGCCCAGGCGAGCGCGTCGTCCAGCGTTCGCACGCCGGGATCGTTGATGTTGCGCAGCCAGCCGGGCTCGTTGACGAGGCGCAGCAGGAAGGGGGCGTCTTGCGGTGTGAATTCACGCAGCGCCAGGCGTTGGGTGTCCAGGATATGCATGAGGCCAGACAATAAACGGTTCATGCCCTGATACTCCGCCGCCCTTCCGTTCGACGCTTGCAGACGCCTTCATGAGCCTTGCGCCCGACCCCAGCGACAACCCCGCGCTCAGCCAGGCGTTGCGGGAGCTGGATGTCATCCTGGCCAATGCCGGCGTGGGCGTGGTGTACGTGAAGGCCCGCACGCTGGTGCGCTGCAACCAGCGCTACGCCGAGATCTACGGCTTCGCCAGCCCCGAGGCCGCCACCGGGCGCAGCAGCATCGAGCTCTACGAGAGCGAGGACGAGGCGCGCAGCCTGGGCCGCCGCGCCTACCCGCTGCTGGCCGCGGGCGAGACCTTCCGCAGTGAGCAGCTGATGCGGCGCCAGAACGGCGAGCTGTTCTGGGCCCACCTGACCGGCCGCCTCATCGACGCCGCCGACCCGGCCGCGGGCTCCATCTGGATCGTCGACGACATCCACGAGCGCAAGCTGGCCGACGCCGCGCTGGCCGACCTGCATGCCGAGCAGCAGCTCATCCTCGACCATGCGATGGTGGGCATCGTGTTCCTGCGCGGCCGCCGCGTGACGCGCTGCAACCGCGCGTTCGAGCAGCTGTTCGGCTACGGCCCTGGCGAGCTGGACGGCCAGCTGTCGCGCGCCTGGTATCTCAGCGACGAGGCCTGGAAGGCCGCGGGCGACCTCTGCTACGAGCCGCTGTCCAAGGGCGAGTCCTTCCATGGCGAGATGCTGCTGGGCCGGCGCGACGGCACGGCCGTCTGGTGCGAGGTGCGCAGCAAGGCCATCGACCGCAGCGACCTGTCGCGCGGCTCCATCTGGATCACGCAGGACATCACGCTGCGCAAGCAGGCCGAGCAGGAGATGGCCCGCACCAAGGCTCAGCTGGAGGCGCTGGTGGCGCAGCGTACCGAGCAGCTCAGCCAGACCGTCGAGGCGCTGGAGCTCAAGATTGCCGAGCAGCAGGCCGCCGAGGCGCGCGCCGAGCGGCTGGCGCTCTTCGACGGCCTGACCGGCCTGCCCAACCGCCTGCTGCTGGCCGACCGCGCCAGCCAGGCCATCGACATCGCGCGCCGCGGCGACGAGCCGCTGGCCGTGCTGTTCCTGGACCTGGACCACTTCAAGAACGTCAATGACTCGCTGGGCCACCGCGTCGGCGACAGCCTGCTGACCCAGCTCGCCGCCCGCCTGCGCGGCGCCGTGCGCGAGCAGGACACCGTGGCCCGCACCGGCGGCGACGAGTTCGTGCTGGTGCTGCCGCTGACCGACATCGCCGGCGCCGCCCACCTCGCCACCAAGCTGATGGCGCTGGCCAGCGCGCCCTTCCAGGTGGAGGGGCAGGAGCTGACCGTCACGCCGTCCATGGGCATCGCGATGTTCCCGACCGACGGCGACGACTTCGACACGCTGTGCAAGTGCGCCGACGCGGCCATGTACCGCGCCAAGAAGGACGGCCGCAACGCCTACCGCTTCTTCACGAGCGAGATGCAGGCGCAATCGGCCCGCGCGCTGCTGCTGGAGAACGCGCTGCGCCGCGCGCAGGAGCGCGGCCAGCTCAGCCTGCACTACCAGCCGCAGCTCGCGCTGGACGCCGATGGCGACAGCCGCGTCGTCGGCGCCGAGGCGCTGCTGCGCTGGCAGCACCCGGAGCTGGGCTGGGTGTCGCCCGCCGAGTTCATCCCCATCGCCGAGGCGTCCGGGCTCATCCTGCCCATCGGTGAATGGGTGCTGCAGGAGGCGCTGCAACAGCTGCGCCGCTGGGACGACGCCGGCCTGCCCGAGCTGTCCATGGCCGTGAACCTGTCGGCCGTGCAGTTCCGCCACGACGACCTGCCCGAGCTCGTCGAGCGCGTGCTGGCCGACGTGGGCATGCCTGCCGAGCGGCTGGAGCTGGAGCTGACCGAGGGCGCCGCGATGGACAATCCCAGCGTCGCCATCACGGTGATGAACGAGCTGCACGAGCGCGGCGTGCGGTTGTCCATCGACGACTTCGGCACCGGCTACTCGTCGCTGGCCTACCTGAAGAAGTTCCGCGTCAGCAAGCTCAAGATCGACCAGTCCTTCGTGCGCGACCTGACCGATGACGCCGAGGACCGCGCCATCGTCGACGCCGTCATCCGCATGGCCGGTGCCCTGGGTCTGCAGACGCTGGCCGAGGGCGTCGAGACCGACGGCCAGCTCGCCTTCCTGCGCCGCCAGGGCTGCCAGGCAGTGCAGGGCTACCTGTTCAGCCGCCCGCTGACGGCCGACGCCTTTGCAGAATTCGTCCTCGCCCAGACCGCCCCTCTCTCCGCTTACTGATGACCTTCACCGCCCAGCTCCAAGCCCTCTGCCCGCAATCCCGCCTCTGCGTGGGCCTGGACCCCGAACCGGCCAAGCTGCCCGGTGCCTGGGCCGGCGACGCGAGCAAGTTCTACGACTTCTGTGCGGCCATCGTCGATGCCACCAAGGACCTGGTCTGCGCGTTCAAGCCGCAGATCGCCTACTTCGCCGCGCACGGCGCCGAGGCGCAGCTGGAACGGCTCATCGACCACATCCACGACGTGGCGCCCGGCGTGCCGGTCATCCTCGACGCCAAGCGTGGCGACATCGGCTCCACCGCCGAGCAGTACGCGCGCGAGGCCTTCGTGCGCTACCGCGCCGACGCGGTCACGCTGTCGCCCTTCATGGGCTTCGACAGCGTGGAGCCCTACCTCGCCTACGAGGGCAAGGGCGCCATCCTGCTGTGCCGCACGTCCAACAAGGGCGGCGACGACTGGCAGATGCAGCGCCTGGCCGACGTGCCCGGCCAGCCGCGGCTGTTCGAGCACCTGGCCCACCTGGCGGAGAGCCAGTGGAACCGCAACGGCCAGCTGGGCCTGGTGGTGGGCGCCACCTACCCGGCCGAGATCGCGCGCGTGCGCGAGCTGGCGCCCACGCTGACGCTGCTGGTGCCGGGTGTCGGCGCACAGGGCGGCGACGCCGGTGCCGTCGTGCAGGCCGCCGGCCGCACGGCGCCGCTGGTGGTCAATTCGTCGCGCGCCATCCTCTACGCGAGCCGTGGCGCCGACTTTGCCGAGCGAGCCCGCGCCGTGGCCGAAGCGACCCGCCTCGCCCTGGCCTGACATGGCCCGCGCCGGCGACGACCTCAGCAGCCTCGTCGGCCACGCCGCCCCGGCCGAGCAGCAGCGCGAGCGCCTGGCCACCAGCATGCGTTGGCATGCGGCGCGCGTCTTCCTGCTGGCCTGCGGGCCCGTCTTCCTGCCCGTGGCGGTACTGCTCTGGAGCACGCGCCAGCCGGGCGAGTGGCTGGAGGGTTGGCTGCCGCCGCTGATCGCTGCGCTGATCTCGGTGCTGGCCTTCGCCCGGCTGCTGCTGCTGTCGCGCAGCCCGCGCAGCGCGTCGCGCCCGGGTGTGGCGCTGCTGATGATGGCGCTGGTCATTGCGCTGCCCATGGTGGTGGCCGTGTCGCGCGACCTGGGTGTGTGGGCGTTGAGCCTGCCGCTGTCGGGCCTGGTGGTGGCGTTTGCCACCGGCATGCTGGGGCTGCGCGCGGGGGGCGTGCTCACGGCGCTGGCCGGCGGCGGCCTGGCCGCCATGGCGGGCGCCGAGGCGCTGGGCTGGGTCACGCATCCGATGGCCATGAACAGCCTGCTGCTGCGCACCATCGTGCAGTTCAGCCTGCTGGGTTCGGGGCTGATCGCCGGCTTCGGCCTGTTGAAGATGGTCCAGCGCTCGCTGGCCGAGGCCGAGGAGCGCACGGCGCGCTTCCGCGGCCTGCTGGGCATGGCGGTGGACTGGTACTGGGAGATGGACCGTGAGTTCCGCTTCACCCATGTGGCCGAGGAGCGCGCCGGCAGCTCGGGCCTGGACCTGCAGGCGCGCCTGGGCAAGACGCCGTGGGAGATCGACGGCATGGGCCTGTCGGACGACGAGCTCGACGCGCACCGCGCTGACCTCGAATCGCACCGGCCCTTCCACGGCATGGTGGCGCGCCGCGTGGGGGTGGACGGCAGCCCGCGCTGGGTGTCCATCAGCGGCGAGCCGCGCTTTGACGCGCAGGGCAACTTCCGCGGCTACTGGGGCGTGGGCCGCGACGTGACGCACGAGGTCACGGCCGAGCAGACCGTGCATGCCACCGAGACGCGCTACCGCGAGCTGTTCCGCCGCTCGCCGTCGCCGCTGGTGCTGCACCGCTGGGGCCGCGTCGTGGACGCCAACCCGGCGGCCATGGCCATGTTCGGCTACGCGCAGCGCTCCAGCATGATCGGGCAGGACCTGTTCAGCCACTACGAGCCGGGCGACGACGAGACCGCGCGCCAGCAGGCGGCGCGGCTGGAAGGCCTGGCGCCCGGCGCCATGCAGCCCATGGCCGAGTACCGGCTGCGGACACTGTCGCGCCGCCGCCGCCTCGTGCAGGCCACCAGCGTGCGGGTGGAGACGGCCTCGGGCCCGGCCACGCTGACCTTCTTCACCGACCAGACCGAGCAGAGCCGCGCGCAGGACGCGCTGCGCCGCAGCGAGGGCCTGCTGTCCCACCTCGTCGCCACCAGCCCCGACCTCATCACGCTGACCGAGGCCGAGACCGGCCGCTATGCGATGGTCAACAAGGCCTTCGAGCACCTGACCGGCTGGAGCAGCTCGGAGGTGCTGGGCCGCACGTCCGAGGAGATCGGCATCTGGCACAACCCGGCCGACCGCGCTGCCGTGCGCGAGTCCATCCGCCGCGACGGCATCGCCAGCAACGTGCCCATCGCCTTCCGGCGCAAGGACGGCAGCGCGGTGTCCATGCTGGTGTCGGTGGCGCCGTTCGAGATGGACGGGCAGAACTACCTGGTGCTGTACGCGCGCGACGTGTCGGAGAGCGAGCGCACGCGGCTCGTGCACGGCGCCATCCTGGAGAACGCGTCCATCGGCATCGCGCTCACGCGCGACCAGCAGTTCGTGCTGGCCAACCCGCGCGTGGAGGCCATGTTCGGCTGGGAGCGCGGTGCGCTCCTGGGGCAGCATGGCAGCGTGGTCTGGCCGACGGTGGAGGAGTGGCAGGCCGTGGGCCGCGAGCTGGGCGAGCCGCTGTCGTCCGGCCAGCAGGTGGAGACCGAGCGCACCATGCGGCGCCGTGACGGCTCCACGTTCCTGGCGCGGCTGCTGGCCAAGGCCGTGGACCCGGCCCACCCCAGCCGCGGCGGCACGATCTGGATCATCGAGGACGTCACCGAGCGCCGTCGTGTGGAAGACCAGCTGGCCCATGCCAAGGACGAGGCCCAGGCCGCCAGCCGCGCCAAGAGCGCCTTCCTGGCCAACACCAGCCACGAGATCCGCACGCCGCTCAACGGCCTGCTGGGCCTGGGGCGCCTCGCGCAGCAGCCCGACATCAGCGACGAGCAGCGGCGCGACTACCTGAACCAGATGATGGACAGCGCCGAGAGCCTCTCGGGCCTGATCTCCGACATCCTGGATCTGTCCAAGATCGAGGCCGGCCGCCTGACGCTGGAGACGCAGCCGTTCTCGCTGCGCGAGCTGCTGGCGTCCATCCGCCTGGCCTACCTGACGCTGGCGCAGGCCCGCGGCCTGACGTTCGCGGTCGAGATTGACCCCGCGCTGCCCAGCTGGGTGTTCGGCGACCCGCTGCGCACGCGGCAGATCCTGTCCAACTACCTGACGAATGCGCTCAAGTTCACGTCACACGGTGGCATCACCGTGCGTGTGAAGGCCTTGTCGCGCAACAGCCAGGGCAGCGCCGGCGAGTGGGTGCGCATGGAGGTGAGCGACACCGGCGCCGGCATCGCGGTCGAGCAGCAGGCGCGGCTGTTCCAGCCGTTCACGCAGGCGGACGAGTCCACCACGCGGCGCTTTGGCGGCACCGGGCTGGGCTTGTCCATCTGCCGCGAGCTGGCCGAGCTGATGGGCGGCGAGGTGGGCGTGTGCAGCACGCTGGGCGAGGGTTCCACGTTCTGGGCCGAACTGCCGCTGCCCGGCGCGCCGGCGCCCATGGCGCACCAGCCGCGCGAGTCGCGCGCCGGCGGCCACGATGCGTTGCACGGACGGCGCGTGCTGATCGCCGAGGACCATCCGGTCAACATGCTCATCGCCGTGGCCCAGCTGGAGCAGTGGGGCATGGAGGTGGCGCAGGCCAGCGACGGCCGCCAGGCCATCGAGGCCGTGCACGCGGCCGCCAGCGTCGGCAAGCCCTTCGACATCGTGCTGATGGACGTGCAGATGCCCGTCATGGGCGGGCACGATGCGACGCGCGAGCTGCGCAAGCAGTTCCCGGCCGAGCAACTGCCCATCGTCGCGCTGACGGCGGCGGCGCTGGTGTCGGAGCGCGATGACGCGTTCGCCGCGGGCATGAACGACTTCCTGACCAAGCCCATCGACACGACCCGCCTGCACCAGACGCTGCTGCGGCTGACCGGTACACGCTAGCGCTCACAATCCGGGCTCCAACAGGAGGGAGCCCATGACCGCGACGGCCCAGCGCAGCTACAAATACTACGACCTGATCATGGCGGCCTGCGTCTGCGTGCTGCTGTGCGCCAACCTCATCGGCCCGGCCAAGGCGGCGCAGGTGCAGTTGCCGTTGATCGGGCCTGTCACCTTCGGGGCGGACCTGTTCTTCTTCCCGATCAGCTACATCTTCGGCGACGTGCTGACCGAGGTGTACGGCTACGGGCGCGACCGCCGCGTCGTCTGGGCCGGCTTCGGTGCGCTGCTGTTCGCGGCCTTCATGGCCTTCGTCATCGTGAACCTGCCGCCGGCGCGCAACGGCTTCATGGACAGCTACCAGCTGCATGTCGAGGCGATGTTCGGCAACACCTGGCGCGTGGTTGCCGCGTCCATGATCGCGTTCGCCGCGGGCAGCTTCGCCAACAGCTTCGTGATGGCCAAGATGAAGGTGGCCACCAACGGTCGCTACCTGTGGGCGCGCATCGTCGGCTCCACGGCGGTGGGCCAGCTGCTGGACACGGGCCTGTTCCTGAGCATCGCGTTCTGGGGCATCTGGCCGCAGGAGCAGCTGCTGGCGGTGTTCGTCGCGCAGTACTTCTTCAAGCTGATCTGGGAGGCGGTGCTGTACCCCGTCACGGCGAGGCTGGTGGCGTTCCTGAAGCGCGCCGAGGGCGTGGACTTCTATGACCGCGGCACGAACTTCAACCCGTTCACTTTGAAGGTCTGATAGGGGGCGTCGCAGCAGGCAAAGAAAAAGGCACCGCGTGGTGCCTTGCTTGCGGGTCGAGCGCCGGGCCGCTCCCAAGCCGGCCCGCGCTGGCGATGTGCTTGCGGCTCGAGGCCGCAAGCATCGCCGTCCCCTCGGGGGACCGCCCAGACGCCCGCGTTCAGCGGGGGCGACTGGGCGAGGGGCCAACAGTCTCAGAGACCGCCGCCGCCGCAACCCTTGCCGAGGTAGGTGCTGATCAGGCCCAGCTGGTCGGCCATGATCTTGCGCGTCCAGGCGGGGCCGTGGGCGTAGTCGGCCAGCGCGTGGTACTCCACCGGCTTGCCGGCGGCCTTGGCCTTGTCGACGAACAGCTCGGACTGGATGATGGGCACGGTCTGGTCGCGGTCGCCGTGGTAGACCATCAGCGGGATCTCCATCTTGTCCGCCTTGGTCAGCGGGCTCAGGCCACGCACGGTGGGTTCCTGGGCCGACTGGAAGTACGGGTTGTTGAAGAACTTGGCCCAGATGCGCTCGATGTCCGACACGCCTGCGCCAGCGATGGCGCACTTGTAGAGGCCGTTGGAGCGCACCGACGCCGCGAACGCCGAGTAGCCGCCGTAGGAGAAGCCGAACATGGCGATGCGCTTGGGGTCGGCCAGCTTCTCGCTGACCAGCCACTTGGCGCCGTCGTCCTTGTCGTCCTGCATCTTCTGGCCCCACTCACGGTCGCCGGCAAGCCACAGCGTGCGGCCCCAGCCCTGCGAGCCGCGGAACTGCGGCTGCAGCACGACGCGGCACTGCGACACCAGCAGCGGCACCCAGCCGGAACCGTCGTACTCCATCGTGTCGCGTGCCCACGGGCCGCCGTGCGGATGCACGACCGCGGCGTACGGGCCGGCGCCGCACAGCTGCGGGTTGGGCACCGTCAGGTAGGCGGGGATATTGAGCCCGTCACGCGCCTGGTAGTAGACGAAGCGCGCGGTGCCGAGGGCGCGGCGGTCCAAGTCCGGGCGCTCCTTGGCCAGCAGCTGGATGCTGCCGCCGCGCAGCAGGTAGTGTTCGGTCGGGTAGGCCAGGCCGCTGACGCGGATCAGGTAGGTGGGCGTCTCGCCGCCCACATAGCCCGCGAGGTGGACGGACACGCCGTCGAACGCGCGGACCTTGGCCTTCACGCCGCTGCCGACGCCAACCAGCTCCTGATCGATTTCCTTGATGCCCAGCGCCTGGCCCACACCGCGCACGACCGCTTCAAGCTTGGGGTTGGTCCAGTGCGTCTCGCGGTCACGCATCAGGTAGCCGTTGTAGGTGTAGCCGTCGTAGCCCTCCTCGGACGGGCCGTCGTC
The DNA here is from genome assembly GCF_043555885.1 of Pelomonas lactea. Taxonomy (NCBI): domain Bacteria; kingdom Pseudomonadati; phylum Pseudomonadota; class Betaproteobacteria; order Burkholderiales; family Sphaerotilaceae; genus Roseateles; species Pelomonas lactea. The sequence continues at coordinate 76,475 of NZ_JBIGHX010000010.1, forward strand.
GGTGCGGAAGGTGCGCACGCCGGTGGCGTCGAAGAATTTGTGCTCGAACAGCGGTTCACCGATCTTGCGGGAGGCGATGTCGTACTCGTACAGCGCCGTGAACTCGCGGCCCACGTTGCTGCTGATGACGGCCGTGCCGGGCTTGGTGCCCATGCCGATGACGTCGACGACGTCGCGGTTCTTGACGTAGTTGCGGAAGTGCTCTTCCCAGTCGCCGTCCTTGTTGCGGAATTCGATCGCGATGAACAGGCCCTGGCCGTCGCTGTTCAGGCGCGACTTGGCCCAGACGATGCCCTTGCCGTTGACGAACACGTTGTTGTCCGACTCACCCAGCCGCATGATGCGCACGGCCTTGTTGGTGCGCAGGTTGTAGCGGTAGACGTCGCGGTTGGCCGTGGCGCCGGAGTCGCTGATGACGATGACGTTCTCGGGGTCGCTCAGCAGCCGGTTCAGCACCGTGGGGTTGGCCAGCGCGGCGGCCTTTTTCGCGATCTCGGAGCGCGGGATCTCGGTGGCCGCCATCGGCTCGATCCAGTTCTTGCCCTCGAGGTCGGTGAAGAACAGCTTGTTGATGAAGACCTTGACGAACTCGTCGCCGCGCAGGTCGTAGGGCTGCATCATGCTGACCTGCAGCATGTCGTTCTTCAGGAACGACACGGCGGAGATCTGCATGTTCTTGGCGCCGATGACGGTGGGCCGGGCAGCGAGGTCGGCCAGCTTCCACACGAGGATGTTGCGCGTGTCGCCCTGACTCTGCAGCGCCACCATGTGCTTGCCGTCCGGCGAGATCTGGAAGCCCGTCATGCCGGGGAATTGCGCCAGCGTCTCCACGGTCGGGACACGGATGGGCGCGCCAGACGCCGTCTGCGCCGTCACGGCGGCCGGGTAGGCCGCGAGCGCTGCGCCGGCGGCGATCAGCAGCCGGCCCAAGTTGTTCAAGTAGCTTTTCATGAAATCACACCTGAAAAAAAGCCCTGGCAACCGCGTGGCTGCCAGGGCGTGGGAGCGTTAGCCGATCAGAACGTCTTCTGGACGTTCATGAAGAAGCGGCGGCCCTGCAGGTCCATGCCGCTGTACAGCGGCGCATTGCCGATGCGGTTGGAGCCGAAGGTCGTGACCGCGGAGATCTGCGGCGGGTTCTTGTCGGCGATGTTGCGAACGCCGGCCGTGACCTTCCACTTGCTGACCGAGTCGCTGTAGGACAGCGACACCGAGTGCAGGAAGTAGTTGGGCGTGTCGATCTTGTACGCGGCGGTGGCGGGGTTGATGCCGTAGTAGCCGTAGTTCGACATCTTGCCGACCCACTCCAGGCCGTAGAAGACGTTCCAGCCCTTGACCGTGTAGTTCACGTCCATCGCGCCCGACCAGGCCGGCGAGCCCAGCGTGCCGTTGGTGTCGTCCAGCAGGTCCTCGGCGAACAGCTTGTTGGACTGCTCCTTGAACTCGGTGGCCGTCATGTTGACGCGCAGTTTGCCGGGGCCCACTTCGTTGGTGTAGCGGACGCTGAAGTCATAGCCACGCACAACGTCGGTGGCCAGGTTCACGTAGCTGTTGTTCACCGACAGCGCGTTGTTGCCCGGGTTGCGGGTCACGAGGCGGCAGAAGCCGCCACCGGCGCGGAACTGCGGATCGTCGTAGCACTTGCTCAGGATGTTGCCGGTGCCGACGCGCGACACGCCGTTGTCCACCTTGATGTCGAAGCGGTCGACGGCCAGCGACAGGTCACCCCAGCCGGTCGGCAGGCCCGGTTGCAGGATGATGCCCCACGACGAGTTGCGCGACGTTTCCGCGGCCAGGCCCGACGTCGCGCCACCGGAGGTGATCGACGTGATGCTGTTCACCTGCTGGAAGTTGGTCGGCAGGCCTTCGCTGGCGCAGTTGGCGGCGCGCACGGCACCCTTGGTGGTGTAGTCGTTGCAGGGGTCGCCCGACGACGTCAGGAAGCCCGTCGTCGCGCCGACGAACTGCTCGAACAGCGCCGGAGCACGGTACGAGGTGCCGCTGGTGCCACGCAGCGAGATCCAGCCTGCCGGCGCCCACAGCGCGCCGATCTTGTGGGTGGAGTCCGAGCCGTAGGACTTGTAGTCCGCACGGCGGATGGAGGCGTTCAGCGTCAGCTCCTTGGCCATCGTCAGGCCTTTGAGCACCGGCACTTCGAACTCGGCGAACACGTCGGTGGCGTTGTCGCTGCCACGCGTCGGCGAGCCCGAGGTGAAGTTGTAGATGTTCGCGTTCTGCATGGCTTCCGACGGCGTGTCGTCGATGGAGGCCTTGCGGAACTCGGCACCGAACGCGGCCTTCAGGTCGCCGTAGGGCAGCTTGAACAGCGAGCCGGTCGTGGACGCCGTGACCACCGTTTCCTTGTACTTCGTGTTGCCGACGAAGTTGCCGTACACGAAGCCCAGCCAGGCCGACGGCAGCTTGCCGCCGATGACGTCGGCGGTCAGCGCCGGTGCGGCCACGCAGCCGTTGGCGGTGTTGACGCAGTTGAAGCCGCCGCTGCCGTTGGAGACGACGTTCAGGCTCTGCGCCAGGCGGTCGGTCGCGAAACCGTCGAAGGTGTAGGAGCCGCTGCTCTCGGCATGCACCACCGAGAGGTCATAGTCCCAGTTGATCTTGGCGAACGAACCGCGCAGGCCGGCGGTGACGCGCTTGAAGTCCACTTCCTGGCTGGAGTAGCTGTTGCCCGCGCCGATGAAGCCGCGCACGCCCAGGGGGGCACCATTGGTGAGGGCGGTAGAAGCAGTCTGGATCTGGCTGAACTGCAGGTTGGCCGGGATCAGCGGGCTGCCCTTGGCATAGTCCAGCGACAGCTGGCGGAAGCCGACCTGCGACGACTCGCGGCGGTTGAACAGCAGTTCCGCGTACAGCTCGGCGTCGCCCAGCGCGGGCAGGTCCATCGCGCCTTCGGCGTAGAAGTTGTGGTTGCGGATCGGCGACATCAGCGTGTTGTTCAGCACGCGCTTGTCGAACGTGTCGCGCACGTACAGGCTGGTGGTCTGGCCACCGCCGACGCCTTCGTAGCCGACCAGGCCGGTCGTCACGTTGGCGTTCGGGCGCCAGCGGTTGAACGTGGTGCCGATGGCGTTGGTGGCGCCGACGCCGGTGAAGTTGCTGGTGCCCAGCGTGTTGATCGTCACGCCGTTTTCACCGGTCAGGCCGGTGGGGTAGCACTTGGGCTTGCCGGTGGCGGGATCGATGTAGTCGGCGCTGCCCCACTCACCGACGACGCCGTTGGCCACGGTGCGCTGGTAGGTGGTGTTGCAGCTGGTCCAGTCGCGCTGGCCCAGGGTCTGCGCGCGGTTGTCGTTGAAGTTGTACGACGCCAGCACGCGGAAGTTGTCCTTGATCAGGCCGCCGGCGATGGAGAAGTTGTAGGTGTTGCCGCCACCGTGCTCGGTTGCGGTCATGCCGCCGTCCACGCGGATGGAGTCCAGGTCCTTGCGGGTGATGATGTTGATCACACCGGCCACGGCGTCGGAACCGTAGATGGACGAGGCGCCGTCCTTCAGCACTTCGATGCGGTCGACGATGGAATTGGGCAGCACGTTCAGGTCGACGGCGCCGACCGAGCCGCGGGTGCCGGACGGCGACAGGCGGCGGCCGTTCAGCAGCACCAGCGAGCGGGTCGGGGCGAAGCCGCGCAGGCCGATGGTGTTGGCGCCGGGGCCGCCGTCGGTGACGTAGCCGCCGTAGGCCGCGTTGATCTGGCCTTGGCCGCCGGTCACGGACGTGCTCTGCAGCACCTGCGCCGTCGACGTGAAGCCGGCCAGCGCGGCGTCTTCGTTCTTGATGACCAGGATGGGTGCGGGCGAGCTGAACGCGTCGCGCTTGATGCGCGAGCCGGACGTGACGACGACGGTGTCCAGCTTCGTGGGTTCGCTTTTCGCCGGGGCCTCGACGGTAGTGGCCGGCTTATTGTCGGCCGGGGTTTGTTGCGCCGCAGCATTCTGAGCCAGGATCAGGCCGAGAACTGCCAGGGCGATGGGTTTGTGAACAGGTTTGAAACCGGAGGATTGGGTGGGCATAAAAGGGTCCGTCAGTGGGGTACGTCTACGAACCATCCGCCACCCGGGTACGGCGGCGCAGCCTGCGGCTCGTCAACGAAGTTTGATGCTAGGGGGTGGCCTTCGTTACATGTGAGCATCAGCGCCGACCTAGGGTCATTCCCGACCGCTCGGACGACTCATCGTTACAGCATTGTTGCGATTGACCAACAAACTTCATCGACCGCTCGGTCGGCTGATTCCAACTTGCGCGATCGGTGCTGAACGGTGATGACTTGCTGGTGAAAATAAACATAAACCTTCGCATACTGGAAATCGTCTGAATAAACGCGGCGAACGCACGCGCTTTGACGGTGCTCGCGAACAATCTCGTCGTTGGTATTTCTTACAGGGTCGACAAATACCTTTCACAAGGTTCCGGCGCTCTTTGACAGGTTTGGAAAAATTCACCACGGCGTCGAAAATGGCCGGATGAGTTCCCCGCACGACGCTCCCGACCTGCTGTTCGCGCTGTTGCCCGACAGCGGCATTGCCCCCGATGGCCCCGACACCCTGGAGCCGCTGGCGGCAGCGCTGCAGGCGCAGTACCCACGCGCGGTCACCCTGAACCTGCACCCGCCGTTGCGTGACGTGCAGGGACGCTGCCGCTGGTGGGCTGGCGACGCACCCAGCCCTGACGGCGTGGCCGCGGCGCTGCCCCACCTGATGGAGCGCCTGCGCCTGGAGGCCGCCAGGCTGGACCTGCCCTGGCAGCGCGTGGCCCTGGCCGGCGTGGGCGACGGCGCGCTGCTGGCGCTGGAGGCCGTGCAGGCCCAGCCCGCGCTGGTGGGCCGCGTGCTGGCGCTGGCGGGCGGCTATCTGTCGCGGCCCGAGCATGCGCCGCAGGATGTCTGCGTGCATCTGGTGCACGGGTTGGCGGACCAGCGCTTCCCGTACCGGCATGTCGTCGACGCGGCCCAGGCGCTGGTGGACCTGGGCGCCGACGTGACGGCCGACCTGCTGCCGCATCTGGACCATGGCCTGCACCCGGCGCTGATCGCCAAGGCCATGGAGCAGCTGCGCACCTTCATCCCCGCGCGGTTGTGGCGCGAGGCGGTGATTGCCGCCCAGGAGAGCGAGCGGCCCGTGGGCTGATCAGTCCAGCACGATCTCGGTCCGGACGACGCCGGCCCTCTCCGCGCTCGCGCTGAGTGCCAGCCGCGTGCCCACCGGCGCGCGCACCACCCACTCGGCCACGGCGCGGTCGCCGGTGGCCTGGCGGTTGGCCAGGAAGGCCAGCTGGCTCTGCTTGGGGCCATGGCCTTCCAGCTGCGGGCCTTCCATGCGCTCCTTGCCGCTGACGAGGCTGATGCTCGGGTCGCCCGACGGCATGTGGATCTCGAACATGACGCCGCGCACGGTCTTGCGCTCCAGCGCGCGCTGCGTCACGTAGGCCGGCAGGTAGCCGGCGTTGGCCACGGCCAGGCGCACGCGCCACATGTCCGGGCCCAGCGCGCGCACCTCGGTGCGGATCAGCTCCAGCCTGGGCAGGCTCATCGCGATCTGCGTCATCCACGCCGGGAATCGCGCGGCCTCGCGCTCGCGCAGCGCGGGCGGCGGGTTGCGCCAGTAGTTCATCTTGTCCCAGCCGCCGATCTCGACGGCGCCCAGCTGCGGGTGCTGGAACGGCGTCCAGTCCACGTGCGCCTGGCCGCCGCACTGCTCGTCGCTCCACTTCAGCAACCGCAGGTCGTCCTCCACCGGGTGGCTGCGGTACCAGTCGATCCAGCCGGTGCTGTCGTCCACGCCGGCCTCCTTCTTGGGCGACCACAGCTCGACCACCCAGAACAGCGCGCCCAGGTGCTCGTAGACCCAGTCCTGCGTGCCGGTGATGACGTCCTTGGGGTGGTAGCGGAAGTCCTCGTAGATGCTGATCGCGGGGTAGCCGGTGTGCTTCTCGCCGAGCGCCGAGAACTGCTGGAACAGCCACAGGTCCTCGGGCGTCATGTCCTTGTCGCTGCGCGTGCCGCAGGGGCGCAGGATGACGCCGCTGTGCGTGTGGAAGCTCAGCGCCGCGCCGATGTTGGGATGGCCGGTGATGAACTCGACCATCGCGCGCACCTCGGGTTCGCTGGTCGGGTAGGGGCCGGCGCCCAGCTGCTGGTACTCCTGGCGCCACTCGCCGGGAAAGTTGCGGTTCAGGTCCAGCCCTTCCCGGTCGGGGTTGACCTTCACGGTCAGGCCATCGTGGTGCTTGATAAAGCCTTCGGGGATGAGGCGGTAGTACTCGCCGCCGTGTTCGCCGGGCTCGCGCGGCACCATCAGCCGCGGGTCGCCGGCGTGCTTCTTGTAGCCGCCGTGCGGGTCGGGCACGCGCATGGTCAGGATGCGGCCATCGCCGTCCACGTCCTCCACCGTCAGGCCGTCGACCGGCTCCTCGGTGTAGGGGTAGGCGCGGGTGGAGCTGCGGATGTGGCGCGGCCGGTCGGCCAGCGCCAGCTCGGCACCATCGGGGTTCAGGCGCGGCACGAGGTACAGCGTGCGCGTGTCCAGCAGGCGGTTGACCTGCTGGGCCTCGGGCGATGTGCCGCCATGCTGCGTCAGCAGCTGGTGCAGGTAGTACAGGCAGGTCGTCGACGCGGTCAGCTCGGCCGCGTGGATGTTGCCGTCCACCCACAGCGCGGGCTTGTCGATGTCCATCCCGCTGGCCAGGTTGGTGACGACGACCACCCAGATGTCGCGGCCCTCGTAGCTCTTGCCGATGGAGCGCACCGACACAAGGTTGGGGCGGGCTTCCGCGTAGGCGAACAGCAGGGCGGTGAGTTCGTCGTGGCGGTAGAAGTGGTCGAAGCGGGGGCTGGGCAGGGCGGCGGGCATGGGGGCTTCTCTGGTGGCGGCCCCTCCCTATTTTTTGGGGGGCCTTGTCGGTGGCGCGGATTCTCCGAACTGGACTCCGCGGATTTGCAAGGGTTTGCCCCAGGCCTGGAAGATCTACTGGCCTTTGAAGAGCGCCTGGAACTGGCGCGACACCGGCAGCCGCTCGTCGCGGCCGCGCAGCGTGACGACCATGGTGCCCTCGTCGACGCGGATGGCCTTGGCGATGCAGCGGCTGTTGACGAGCACGCTGCGGTGGATCTGCCAGAACAGGTCGGGGTCCAGCTGCGTCAGCAGCTCGCGCAGCGGCGTGCGGATCAGCGCCTCGCCGCCCTGGTGCACGACGCGGGTGTAGCGCGCATCGGCCTCGAAGTAGAAGACCTCGTCGGGCGGGATCAGCTGCACCTCGCGGCCGATGCTGGCCTGGATGGGGCGCGGCGCGGGCCGGGACTGGGGCAGGCTGGCCAGCAGCCGCTGCAGCGCGCCGACATCGGCCGCCGGCTTGGCCAGCCGCGTGCGCAGACGGGCCAGCGTCTGCGCCAGCCGCTCGTCGTCCACCGGCTTGAGCACATAGTCCACCGCGCCGGCGTCGAAGGCGGCCAGCGCGTGGTCGTCGAAGGCCGTCACGAAGACGATCAGTGGCGGCGCCGCCAGCGTCGACAACCGGCGCGCCACGTCCAGCCCGGTCAGGCCCGGCATGCGGATGTCCAGGAAGGCGATGGCCGGCTCGTGGGCCAGGCAGTCGTCCCAGGCTTCCACGCCGTTGGCGCTGGCCGCCACCAGGCTCAGCTCGGGCCACAGCCGCGAGAGCGCGGCGCGCAGCTGTTCGCGCGGGGCTTCCTCGTCGTCGGCGATCAGGGCGGTGATGGAGGTCATAGCGTCAGCGTGGCGAGGCAGCCGGGTTGGGTGTCGGTCAGCGTGAGCGAGGCGGCCGGGTGGGCCTGCTGCAGGCGGCGGCGGGTGTTGGCCAGCCCCACGCCGTCGGCCCAGCCGGGGGCCAGGCCGGGGCCGTCGTCCTGCACGGTGAGCTGCAGCCGCTTGTCGTCGCGCCGCGCGGCAATGCGCAGATGGCCGCCGCGCAGCTGTGGCTCGATGCCGTGGGCAATCGCGTTCTCCACCAGCGTCAGCACGATGCCGGGCGGCAGCTCGGCCACCGCGTCGTCGGGCACGTCGATGTCGACCGTGAGGCGCGCGCCCAGGCGCGCCTGCATGATGGCCAAGTAGCGTCGCACCATCGCCATCTCGTCGCCCAGCGGCTGCAGCTCGCGCTCGAACATCGGCAACGTGGCGCGCAGGTAGGCCGTGAAGTCGCGCAGCAGTGGCGCGGCCCGGGCGTCGCCGGTGTCCACCCAGTGCTGCAGCGAGGCCAGCGTGTTGAACAGGAAGTGTGGCTGGATCTGCGCCGCCGCCAGCCGCGTGGACAGGCGCAGCGCCGCGTCGCGGTCGGCCAGCTCGCGCAGCCGCGCCTCGATCTGCTCGACGCGGTACAGCGTCAGGATCCACCAGCCGGACAGCACGGCCGTCATCACGGCCAGCATCAGCGGCAGGCGGTCCTCCAGCTGCTCGCGCATGCCGTGCCGCACGGCCAGCATCGCGCTGACGAAGAGGCCGGCGCAGACGCCGTAGGACGCGGCGTTGAGCCGTGCCCGGGTGGGCGCCCGCCACAGCCAGCGCGCCACGGCCAGCGTCGCCCAGCCCACGCCCAGCGCGACCGGCCACAGCCAGCCCGAGCGGTGGTTGGCGTACACGGCCAGCACGAGGATGAGGTTGACGTAGGCGTACTGGTCGATGCCTTGGGGCCAGGGCTGGCCGCCGGCGCGGGCCATCTCGTCGGCCGTGAACACGCGACGCGGACCGGGGTACAGCCACTGCGACCAGTCGGTGCAGATCCAGCGGCGCAGGGCGGAGGGCTCGGGCATGGCGCGCAGTCTAGGAGGCAGGCCGGGCGGGCCGGCGGCTGCGGCGGCGAATGGCGGAACGGGGCGGGTGGATGGTTAGTCGACCGAGCGGTCGGGAAAGGTGCAGAATGCCGGTCCATGCCTTCCTGGACTGCGCTTGATCTTGATCGCCGTGCCCGCGGCGTGGCTGTGCTGACGATGAACCGGCCGGCCGTGTTCAATGCCTTCGACGAGGTGCTCATCGCCGATCTGGACGACGCCTTTGCCACGCTGGGCGCGGACGCCGGCGTGCGCGTCATCGTGCTGGCCGGCGCTGGCAAGCACTTCAGCGCCGGCGCCGACCTGCAGTGGATGCAGCGTGCCGCGGCCGCCTCGCAGGACGACAACCTCGCCGACGCGCGCCGCTTCGCGGCCATGCTGGCGCGCATCGCCGACTGCCCCAAACCGACGCTGGCCCGCGTGCAGGGCGCGGCCCTGGGCGGCGGCGTGGGGCTGGTGGCCGCGTGCGACCTGGCCGTCGCGTCCGAGGCCGCGAGCTTCTCGGTCAGCGAAGCCAAGATGGGCATCCTGCCCGCCGTCATCGGCCCGCACCTTGTCAATGCGGTGGGGCTGCGTGAGGCGCGACGGCTGGCCCTGACCGCCAGCCGCATCGACGCCGCCGAGGCGCTGCGCGTGGGCCTGGTGCAGCGCGTGGCGCCGGCCGACGGGCTGGACGCCGCCGTCGACGCCTGCGTGACCGACCTGCTGGCCTGCGGGCCGCAGGCTCAGGCCGAAATCAAGCAGCTCTACGCGCGCCTGGCGCCCGGCCTCGTGACTGCCGACGTGCGCGAGCTGACGGCGCAGACGATTGCCCGCGTGCGCACCACGCCCGAGGCCCGCGAAGGCTTCGCCGCCTTCCTGGGCAAACGCCCCCCGAACTGGAGCGCTCCCGAATGAACCTCGACAACGCCCGCCTGCTCGTCGTCGGCGCCGGCCTGATGGGCGCCGGCATCGCGCAGGTCGCCGCGCAGGCCGGCCACGACGTGCTGCTGTTCGACACCCGCGACGGCGCGGCCGACGCGGCCAAGGCCAAGCTGGCGCAGACGCTGGATGGCCTGGCCGCCAAGGGCAAGCTCACGGCCGAGGCGGTGGCCGCGACGCTGGCGCGCATCACGCCGGTGGCCTCGCTGCAACCGGCGGAGCTGGTCATCGAGGCCATCGTCGAGAACCTGGACGTGAAGCGGGCGCTGTTCGCCGAGCTGGAGGCGCTGCTGGCCGACGACGCGGTCATCGCCACCAACACCTCGTCCATTTCCGTGACGGCGCTGGCCCGTGGCATGAAGCGGCCCGAGCGCCTGGTCGGCATGCACTTCTTCAACCCGGTACCGTTGATGAAGCTGGTGGAGGTGGTGTCGGGGCTGGGCACCGATTCGCACGTGGCGCAGGCCATCGCCACGCTGGCCGCGCGCTGGGGCAAGACGCCGGTGCACACCCGCTCCACGCCGGGCTTCATCGTCAACCGCATCGCGCGGCCGTACTACGCCGAGGCGCTGATGCTGCTGCAGGAGCGTGCCGCCACGCCCGAGGTCATCGACGCGGTCCTCCGCGCCGCGGGCTTCCGCATGGGCCCGTGCGAGCTGATGGACCTGATCGGCCACGACACCAACTTCGCGGTGACGAACTCGGTGTTCGCCGCCAACTTCTTCGACCGGCGCTTCACGCCGTCGCTGGTGCAGCAGGAGCTGGTGGATGCGGGCTACCTGGGCCGCAAGACCGGGCGGGGCTTCTACCGCTACCCGGAAGGCGCGCCCGCCGTTCCGGTCGCCGGCTTTGACACGCCCACCGCGCAGCGCCTGGTGGTGCATGGCCAGGGCTTCGTGGCCGACCGCTTCGCGGCCGTCTTCCCGCAGGCCGAGCGCCAGACGCTCAGCGACTGGGTGGGCCTGGAGGCCGACCGGGCGCAGATCCGCCTGACCGACGGCCGCACCGCGCGCGAGATCGCGGCCGAGCGCGACCTGCAGGCGCCGGTGGTGGTGTTCGACCTGCCGCTGGGCGAACCTGCGCACCTGGCCTATGCCAAGTCGGGCAATTTCAACGCGCCGGTGGCCTGGCTCGCCGCTGCGGGCTTCCAGCCGGTGGAGATGGTGGACGTGCCGGGCCTCATCGTGGCTCGCACCATCGCCATGCTCGTGAACGAAGCCAACGATGCCGTGCAGCAGGGCGTGTGCAGCGAGGAGGGCGCCGACGCCGCGATGAAGCTGGGCGTGAACTACCCCGCCGGTCCGTTCGAGTGGCAAGGGCGCTGGGGCGCGGCAGCCATCGTCGCGTTGCTCAACCGGCTGGACGCCTACCACCGCGGCGAACGCTACCGCGTGAGCCCTTACCTCCGCCTCACCACGTCGTGACCTGCTCAGGATCTGCACCATGACCCACGCCTTCATCTGCGACGCCATCCGCACCCCGTTCGGCCGCTACGGCGGCGCGCTGTCCAGCATCCGCACCGATGACCTCGCCGCGCTGCCGATCAAGGCGCTGATGGCGCGCAACGCCGGTGTCGACTGGGCGGCGGTGGAAGACGTCCTCTACGGCTGCGCCAACCAGGCCGGCGAGGACAACCGCAACGTCGCGCGCATGGCGGCGCTGCTGGCCGGGCTGCCCATCGACGTGCCCGGCGCCACCATCAACCGCCTGTGCGGCTCGGGCCTGGACGCCGTGGGCAGCGCCGCGCGCGCCATCCGCGCCGGCGAGGCCGGGCTGCTGATCGCCGGCGGCGTCGAGAGCATGAGCCGCGCGCCCTTCGTCATGCCCAAGGCCGAGTCGGCGTTCAGCCGCAGCAACGCGATCTACGACACCACCATCGGCTGGCGCTTCGTCAACAAGGCGATGAAGGCGGCCTACGGTGTGGACGCGATGCCCGAGACCGCCGAGAACGTGGCGCGTGACTTCGGCATCGAGCGTGAGGCGCAGGACCGCATGGCGCTGGCCTCGCAGACCAAGGCCATCGCCGCCCAGCAGCGCGGCTTTTTTGAGCGCGAGATCGTGCCGGTGGAGGTGCCGCAGAAGAAGGGCGAGGCGCTGCGCGTGACGCTGGACGAACATCCGCGCGAGACCAGCCTGGCGGCGCTGGCCAAGCTCAAGGGCGTCGTGACGCCCGACGGCAGCGTGACGGCCGGCAACGCCAGCGGCGTCAACGACGGTGCCTGCGCGCTGCTGCTGGCCAGCGAAGCGCAGGCCGCCCGCCACGGCCTCACGCCGCGCGCCCGCGTGGTGGGCATGGCCACGGCCGGCGTGGCGCCGCGCATCATGGGCATCGGCCCGGCGCCGGCCACGCGCAAGGTGCTGGCGCTGACCGGCCTGACGCTGGCGCAGATGGACGTCATCGAGCTGAACGAGGCCTTCGCCGCGCAAGGCCTGGCCGTGCTGCGCGACCTGGGCCTGGCCGACGACGACGCCCGCGTGAACCCCAACGGCGGCGCCATCGCGCTGGGCCACCCGCTGGGCGCCAGCGGCGCGCGGCTGGTGACGACGGCCGTCAACCAGCTGGAAGTGACCGGCGGCCGCTACGCGCTGTGCACGATGTGCATCGGCGTGGGGCAGGGGATCGCGCTCATCGTCGAGCGGGTTTGACGCGTTGGGTTCTGGCGGACCGGCGCCGGGCCGCCCCAAGCCGGCCCGTAGGCGATGTGCTTGCGGCTCGATGCCGCGAGCATCGCCGTCCCCAAGGGGGGCCGACCCGTGTGGCCGGCGTTCAGCCGGGCCAGACTGGGCGAGGGGCGTTGTTCACTCGAAGAAGAGCCGGCTGATGCCCTTGAAGCTGACGAGGTTGCCGGGGTTGCTCGTCTCGTTCAACACGCCGGCCATGCGCTTCAGCACGCGGGGGCTCTTCTTCGCGCGCCAGATCACCAGGTCTGCCAGCCAGGGATGGTCGTTGACGCGGTTGGCGGCCTCGTACAGCTTGAACTTGGGCTTCAGCGCCGCCAGGCCCGCTTCGTAGACCCGGCGGGCGGCGGCGTCGTCGTTGGCGTGCGCCAGCAGCGCGTCCGCGGCCAGCATGCCGGTCTCCAGCGCCTTGCCGATGCCTTCGCCGGTGAAGGAGTAGGTGGAGCCGGCCGCCTCGCCGGTGACGATGAGGCCGGGTCGCGTCCACTTGGCACCGGCCAGCGTGAACCGCAGCGGCGCGCCCTTCAGTTCACCCACCAGCTCGCCCACGCGCATCAGCTCGGCGGCGGGGGTGTACTTCTCGACGAAGGCGTCGAAGATGGCGCGCAGGTTGACGTCCCGCTTGCGGCCCTTGCCGTCGTCGTCGCGGTGCGAGTTGGTCACGCCCACGCCAATGTTGAAGTGGCCATCCGGCGCCGGGAAGATCCAGCCATAGCCCGGCCGCAGCGCCTTGTCCCAGACGACTTCCAGCGCCGTGATCCGGCCCACCATGGCCGGCGCCTTCACGTAGCCGCGCAGCGCCACGCCGCTGGGCGTGTGGCGCTCGCACATGCCGGCGGCCGTCAGCGCCTTGGGCACCGCGCCGGTGGCCAGCACCACCCACGGCGTGCGCACGTCGACGACCGCGTCGCCCTGCTTGAGCCGCGCGCCGACGACGCGGCCGGCCTCCTCCAGCGGTGCCTCGAAGCGCGCCTGCTCGAAACGCGCGCCGGCGTCGCGGGCCGCCTGCAGCAGCAGCGCGTCCAGCTGCTTGCGCGGCAGCACGGCCAGCGTGCCGGGCACGTCGATGCGCCCGCCGCGCGGGCCGACGCAGCCCACGTGCGACACGGGCTCGGCCCGCCGCATCACCGCCTCCAGCAGGCCCAGCCGGGCCAGCGCCTTGTGCGCGTCGGGGATGAGGCCGTCGCCGCAGGTCTTGTCGCGGCCGGGCGGCTGCTGGTCCACCAGCAGCACGTCCACGCCGGCCTGCGCCAGCACGCGGGCGCAGGCGCTGCCGGCGGGGCCGGCGCCGATGATGAGGACGCCGCAGTGCGTCGGCAGGGGAGCGGTGGAGTCGGGCATGCCAGGGGCGGGGTTCATGGAGCGGGCGCTATTTTCGGCGCGCCCAGCCCGTCACCGCGTAGCGCGGCTGCGGCGCGAACGGCGCCACCAGGCTGACCGAGTGGTCGCAGGGGATCTTGAACAGGTTCAGCGCGTTGAAGGCCGGCGTGAAGCCGCCGTCGACGTTGCCGTCGGCACCGTGGAACAGCAGCAGGCCGCCCCAGTCCGCGCGCCAGTCCGGGGTGAGGTTCAGCACGAAGGCCATCACGCGGCCCTTGCCGGCGACGTCGTCGTTGTGCATCGTCAGGAAGTGCCCCGGCCGGTAGCGCGTGACCTGCGCGTCGCAGAAGGCGATGGTGTCGTCGTCGGCCAGCTGGCGGCAGTGCTGCAGGAAGGGCGGCGCGTTCAGCGCGCGGTACAGCTCTGCCAGCGGGCCCGCGGTTAGCCGGCCGGCGTCCACCTCGTCGGACAGCCGGTAGGTGTCGAAGCAGTACTGGAAGCCCGCGGCGGCCCCGGCATGGACGAGTTCGGTGAACTTGGCGGCCTGCTCGGGCTGCAGCGTGGCCAGCTCTTCCAGTGACAGGTCCAGGCTCTTGGCGCCGCTGTTGACCGACAGCCGGAACGGTGCCTGCTCCGCGGCGGCACGGACCCGGGCTGCTGCCTCGTCGCGCAGCGCGGGCCGGATCTGCGTGCGGCCGGCCTCGCGCAGCCGCTGCCGGTGGGCAGCCAGGTCGATGCCGGCATCGGACAGCAGCACCATCGTGCCGGGGTCTTCGGTCGTCACGGTCTTGTTTCCTCGCGTTCAAAAAAAACGGCCGCATCGCTGCGGCCGTTTCGGGAGCCCGTGAGGACTTTAGTTGAAGGTCATGTTGGCCGTGACGAAGAAGCGGCGGCCCACGACGTCATACGTGGACGGGTCGGTGCCCGACTGCACGTTCGGCGAGTAGGTGCGCGGCTTCTGGTCCAGCAGGTTGTTCACGCCGGCACGGACGACCATGCCCTTCGTGAACTCGTAGCTGCCACCCAGGTCCCAGTACACGGTGGACGGCACACCCGTCAGGGCCTCGCCCGGGAAGAGCTTGGCCATGCGGTTGGTCATCGCGCCGATATAGCGCATGCGCAGGTCCACGCCGACGCTGTTCCACTTGTAGTTGGTGTTGATGGTGACCTTGTCCGTCGGGAAGGTCTGGCCCAGGCCAGCGCCGAAGTAGGCGATGGTGCCGGCGTAGTCCACCGAGGGCAGCAGCGACGTCGTCTTGGACTTGAAGTTCAGCAGATGGGTCCAGAAGCCCTGGACGTCCAGCTTGCCGGGGCCGACCTTGCCGGTCCAGCCCAGCGACAGGTCGATGCCCGACGTGTCGATCTTGCCTTCGTTGCTGCCGGCGAAGTTGCCGTCCGGATCCACGGTGTCATACGCGCCCACGATGGAGCTGCCCGAGCGCAGGATGGTCGCGCAGCTGGACTGCGTGGCCGAGTACGACGGGTTGCGGCCGTTGTAGTTGTAGCAGTCGGCGATGAACTCGTTGACGTCCGGCGACGCGATCGCGTCCTTGACCTTGATGCGGTAGTAGTCGGCCGTCGCGCGGAAGCCGCCGAACATGCTGTCGGCGCGCGGCGCCCACACCAGACCCAGGGTGACCGAGTTGGACGATTCCGGCTTCAGGTTCACGTTGCCGGTCGTGTTGGTCTCGGCTTGACCGCCGGGCGTGGCGACGAAGCTCGGGTTGGCCACACCGGTGGCTGCGCACAGCGTGCCCAGCTTGGCGGCGTCGGCGCCGGTCGTACGGCCCACGCTGTTGACCGAGCAGGGGTCGAAGAAGCTGGGGAAACCGCCACCGCCGTCGAACAGTTCGCCGAAGTTCGGGGCGCGCACCGAGTGCTGCAGCGAGCCGCGGGCACGCACTTCGTTGGTCGGCTTCCAGTCCAGGTTCGCGGCGAACGCGTTGGAGCGCGTCTTGGGCGTTTCCAGGTTCTTGATGAAGTCGCTCGCCTTGCTGCTGGAGTTGCGATAGGCCAGCGACAGGTTGGCGGACTTGGCCCAGGCCGTGTTGGATGCCAGGGGAATGGACAGCTCGGCGAAGATGTCGTCGAAGGCGTTGCGGGCCTTGGCAGGCGACTGCGAGTTGAAGCCGTAGATCGGGCCGGACGTGGCGCCCGGCTTCAGCTCGTAGTCGAAGCGGCGGGTTTCCAGACCGACCACCAGGCCCATCGGGCCGGCGGGCAGTTCGGTGATGTCGCCACTGACGAAGAACTGGCCGATGGTCTGCTTGAACTTCTGCGCCAGCGACGTGGGCAGCTGCAGCCAGGACACGCACTCGGCAGACAGCGCCTGGCGGCCGAACGGGTTCACACCGCCCGCGCACAGGCTCTTGCCGCCGTCGACGGCGCCGAAGGCGTCGGCCAGCTTCTGGGCGTTGATGTTGCCCAGCTGGTTCTGGTCGATCTTGGTGATGCCGTGCGAGACGGAACCTTCCCAGTTCCAGCCGGTGTTCAGGATCTCGCCCTTGGCGCCAGCCAGGTACTGCGTCACGTCGTTGGTGTACGTGTTGGTGCGCAGGCCCGCAGCGACGGTACGCCAGGCCATCGTGAACGGCTCGGCAGCGCCGGTGCCCACGAGGTTGGGGTCGTCGCCCGTGCGGCTGTTCAGCAGCGTCTTCAGGTCGGCAGGGATGAACACGTTGTTGGCGTTCACCAGCAGCGTCGTGCCGCGCTTGCCCGGCACGATGAAGGGGCTGACGATCTGCGTCGCGGCGGTCGTTTCACCCGGGGCGCGCCACGCGCCACCCGACACCGGCGTCGGTGCCAGCGCGGTGGTGGAGTTGTAGTTGGAGTTCGAGAACTTGCCGAAGACCTCGATGCCGTTGTTCAGCTGGTAATTCGCCTTGGCGGTGATCGAACGGCGCTGCATCGGCAGCACCAGGATATTCGCCGGGTCGAAGTTGTAGCTGTAGAAATCGGGGAAGAAACGGGTATTGACGCCCGCGTCGACCGGGTATTTCCAGTTCACGACATCCAGCGGCGAATTGAACAGGCCGGGATAGATCAGCGTGCCGTCGCTGTTGAACGAATGGGGGCTGGCGTTGGAAATCTGCGGGCCGGTATAGCCGTAGCCGGAATACAGCGAATTCACGACGGCCTGCGAGGGCAGATTGGCCGAGTTGGGCGCGAAACGACCTTCGGGCCACGACGTCGTCGTGCTGGTGGCCAGCGCCGCGAAATCACGCTGGCGCTTGTAGATCGCCTGGCGATCCATGTATTCAAGACCGATGACGGCGTTGCCGCGGTTGTCGGCGAAATTGCCGCCAAACAGCGCCTGGAACGTGCGCTCGCGGGCGTCACGGTTCTTGGTCGTGTTGGAGTAGCCGGCGCGCAGGTCCAGGCCCTGGAAGCGCTTCTTCAGCTTGATGTTGACCACACCGGCCACGGCGTCGGCGCCGTACACGGCTGCAGCGCCGCCGGAGATGATCTCGATGCTTTCCACCATCGCCATCGGGATGGTGTTGATGTCCACCGTCTGGTCCGATGCCGACACCATGGGGCGGCGGCCGTCGATCAGGACGAGGTTGCGGTTGCTGCCCAGGCCGCGCAGGTCGATGTTCGACTGGCCGCCGTTGCCGGGGTTGTTGGAACTGGTCGTGCCGGCGGGGTTGACCTGCGGCAGCGTGTTCAGGAAGGTTTCCAGCGTGACGTCCTGGTTCGCCTGCAGTTCAGCGGCGGTGATCGTCACGGTGGGGCTGGCAGCCTCCAGGTCGAGTTTCTTGAGGCGGCTGCCGGTAATTTCAACACGCTCCAGCGTCTGTTGTTGCTGGGCGAATGCCGGAATTGCCAGGGTTGCGAGGCACGCTAGTGACGCAGCGCTCACAATATTTCGTTTGAACATAGTGACTCCAAGATGGGCGAGTATTGAATGCAATACCGATACTCGCCACATCAGGATCACCGAAGTGGCGAGGCGCAGGCAGTGTGAAGGAAGACACCCCCTGCCCGCCCCGGGTTAGCACTAGCGGCTCCTCGCGCCGGCGCCTGTTTTGGGAGAGGCGACGCCAACTTACGTCAGCGCAGGGTCCCTCAGGTCATGCGTGACTTTCGAGCTGGTCTGTTGTGCATGCGCGACGAAGCCGGGCTTCTCGCGCTCGCAAGGCGCCGCCGGGCGCCCGTCCGGTCGGGCGGACTACCCGGCAGCCCCCTGCAATTGTCACAAACGCGTTTCGCAGGTTTCCCGTTCGTTGCTGAAAGGGTTCGGCATATTGCCGGGCGGCGCGTCTGTAAATACCGGTTTCAGCCTGCCTTGACCTTCAGTCGCCAGGCGTGGAGCAGGGGTTCGGTATATCCGCTGGGTTGTGCCTCGCCCTTGAACACCAGGTCCAGCGCCGCCTGCATGGCCGCGCCCTGCGGGTTGGCCGCCAGCGGCTGGTAGGCGGGGTCGCCGGCGTTCTGGCTGTCCACCACCTGGGCCATGCGGGCGAAGGTGTCGCGCACCTGGCTCGCGGTGACGACGCCGTGGCGCAGCCAGTTGGCGATGTGCTGGCTGCTGATGCGCAGCGTGGCGCGGTCTTCCATCAGGCCCACGCCGTTGATGTCGGGCACCTTGGAGCAGCCCACGCCCTGGTCCACCCAGCGCACCACGTAGCCCAGGATGCCCTGCACGTTGTTGTCCAGCTCCTGCTGGCGCTGCTCGGGCGTCCAGTCGGCGGACGGCGCCACCGGGATGGTCAGCAGCGCGTTCAGGATGGCGTCGCGCTCGGCGGCGAGGTCCACCTTCTCCAGCTCCTGCTGCACGGCGGCCACGCTGACCTGGTGGTAGTGCAGCGCATGCAGCGTGGCGGCGGTGGGCGAGGGCACCCAGGCGGTGTTGGCGCCGGCCTTGGGGTGGCCGATCTTTGCCTTCAGCATCTCGGCCATCAGGTCGGGCATGGCCCACATGCCCTTGCCGATCTGGGCGCGGCCGCGCAGCCCGCACGACAGGCCCGTCAGCACATTGCTGCGCTCGTAGGCGGCGATCCAGCTCGACGTCTTCATGTCGCCCTTGCGCAGCATGGGGCCGGCGCGCATGGCGGTGTGCATCTCGTCGCCGGTGCGGTCCAGGAAGCCGGTGTTGATGAATGCCACGCGGCTGGCGGCGGCGGCGATGCAGGCCTTCAGGTTGACCGAGGTGCGGCGCTCCTCGTCCATGATGCCCAGCTTGACCGTGCTGTCCGGCAGGCCCAGCAGCTGCTCGACGCGGGTGAACAGCTCGGCGGCGAAGGCTACTTCGGCCGGGCCGTGCATCTTGGGCTTCACGATGTAGACCGAGCCCGTGCGGCTGTTGCCGCGACGCTTGAGGTCATGCATCGCGATGGTCGTCGTGACGACGGCATCCATGATGCCCTCGGGGATCTCGCTGCCGTCGTCCAGCAGGATGGCCGGGTTGGTCATCAGGTGGCCGACATTGCGCACGAACATCAGCGAGCGGCCATGTAGCGTGACGGTGCCGCCTGCAGGTGCGGTGTAGACGCGGTCGGCGTTGAGGCGGCGCGTGAAGGTGGTGCCGCCCTTGGCGACTTCCTCGGTCAGCGTGCCGAGCTGGATGCCCAGCCAGTTGCGGTAGGCCAGCACCTTGTCCTCGGCATCCACCGCGGCGACCGAGTCTTCCAGGTCCAGGATGGTGGACAGGGCCGCTTCCAGCACCACGTCGGCCACGCCAGCGGGGTCGGTCTTGCCGATGGCGGTGCTGCGGTCGATGCGGATGTCCAGGTGCAGGCCGTGGTGCACCAGCAGCGCGCTGCTGGGCGCGGCCGCGTCGCCCTGGTAGCCGGCGAAGGCAGCCGGGTCCTGCAGGCCGGTCGTGGCGCCGGAGGCCAGCGTCACGACGAGCTGGCCGCCTTCCACGCGGTAGCCGGTGGCGTCGGCGTGCGAGCCGGCGGCCAGCGGGGCGGCCTGGTCCAGCACCTGGCGGGCGTAGGCGATGACCTTGGCGCCGCGCACCGGGTTGTAGGCGCCGGCGCGGGTGGCGCCGTCGGTCTCGGGGATGGCGTCGGTGCCGTACAGCGCGTCGTACAGCGAACCCCAGCGGGCGTTGGCCGCGTTGAGCGCATAGCGGGCGTTCAGGATGGGCACGACGAGTTGCGGGCCGGCCTGCACGGCCAGCTCGGCGTCGACGTTGGCGGTCGTGGCCTGCACCTGCGCGGGCGGCTCGACGAGGTAGCCGATGCGCTTCAGGAAAGCCTGGTAGGCCGGCATGTCGGCGATGGGGCCGGGGTGGGCCTCGTGCCAGGCGTCCAGCTCGGACTGCAGGCGGTCTCGCTCGGCCAGCAGGGCGCGGTTCTTGGGGGCCAGGTCATGCGCGATGGCGCTGAAGCCGGCCCAGAACGCGTCCGGCGCGACGCCGGTGCCGGGCAGCACCTCGGTATCGATGAAGCGGGCCAGGTCGGCATCGACCTGCAGGCGGTGGAGAGGGGTGCGGGTGGTGGACATGGACAAGCTCCTCGGAAAGACGACGAAACCGATGACAGATTGCCGCGCATCTTGCCGCCGCGCGAGCCCGCGATTCGCAGCCGTACACGCAGGGAATCTGTGACTAAAACGCAAAGATCAGTGTTGAATCGGCCGGGTTTGCGTCTGCAGTTCAGCACAATCAGCGCATGGACAAGCTCAAGCAGATGGAGTCCTTCGTCCTCGTGGCGGCCAAGGGCAGCCTGACGGCGGCGGCCGCGGCGGAAGGGCTGGCGCCCGCCGTCATGGGCCGGCGGCTGGACGCGCTTGAGGCGCGGCTGGGTGTGAAGCTGATGCTGCGCACGACGCGGCGGCTGACGCTCACGCCCGAGGGACAGGCCTTCCTGGAGGACTGCCAGCGCCTCATCGCGTCGCTGGCCGACGCCGAGGCCGCAGTGAGCGCCGGCGGCCTGAAGGCCAGCGGCCATCTGCGCGTGACGGCCCCGGCTGGCTTCGGCCGCCGCCATGTGGCGCCGCTGGTGCCGGCGTTCCTGGCCGAGCATGCCGAGCTGAGCCTGTCGCTGAACCTCAGCGACCGCGTCGTGGACATCGTGCACGAGGGCTTCGACTGCGCCGTCCGCGTGGGCGACCTGCCGGACTCCAGCCTCGTCAGCACGCGGTTGGCCGACAACCGGCGGCTGTGCGTGGCGTCGCCCGGCTACCTGAAGCGCGCCGGCGTGCCGCGCCATCCCGACGAGCTGGCGCGGCACGCCTGCCTGACGCTGAGCTCCGAGGCCAGCCAGGTGCGCGGCTGGGCCTTCCAGGTCGACGGCGCGGTGCAGCACCTGCGGCCCGAGACGCGCACGCAGGGCCGGCTGGACTGCAGCGACGGCCAGGTGCTGCACGACTGGTGCGTGCAGGGGCTGGGCATCGCGTGGCGCAGCACCTGGGAGGTGGAGGCCGACCTGGCAGCCGGCCGGCTCGTCACCGTGCTGGACGACTTCGCCGCGCCGCCCAACGGCATCTACGCCGTGTTTCCGCAGTCACGCCACCTGCCGCTGCGGACGCGGCTGTGGGTGGAGCATCTGCGGGCGCATTACGGGCGGGCAGAGTACTGGCGCGGTTGACGCGGCTTTCGTGCGTGCCGAGCGCCGGGCCGCTCCCAAGCCTGCCCGCGTGCAGCGGCGCAGGACTGGGCGAGGGGCACGTCAGTCCCCGAATTGCACCTTGGCCCGCTTGCCCGCCCAGCCTTCCAGCTTGCCGCCGTAGGCCTCTTCCACGCGGTTGCGCTTGACCTTGAAGGTGGGGGTGATGAAGCCGTTGTCCACGGTCCACGGCGTCTTGATGAGCACCAGCGTGTCCAGCTGCTCGTGCGGGTCCAGGCGCGCGTTGACGGCTTCCAGGTGCTCGGCCAACTCGGCCTGCAGGCCGGCGGCGTCGCTGGCGGCGCGCTCCAGGCCCTGCGGCGACAGCATCGCGATGCCCAGCGGCTGGCCCATGTTGGCGCCGGCCACGCAGCAGGCCTCGATGGCCGGGTTCATGCCCAGTTTGTCTTCGATGGGCGCGGGCGCCACGTACTTGCCCTTGCTCGTCTTGAACAAGTCCTTCACGCGGCCGGTGATGCGCACGCAGCCGTCCTTGTCCTGGCTGGCCTTGTCACCCGTGCGCAGCCAGCCGTCCTCGGTGAAGCTGTCGCGGGTCTGCTCGGGCGCCTTGTAGTAGCCCAGCATGACGGCGGGGCTGCGCATCTGCAGCTCGCCCGTGGTGGCGTCGATGCGCACCTGCACGCCCTCGTAGGCCGGGCCCACGGTGCCGCGCTGGTTCTTGCCCGGGATGGTCAGGTGCGACAGCGCGAGGTTCTCGGTCATGCCGTAGCCCTCGTTGATGTGCAGGCCCAGCGCGGCGTACCACTCCAGCAGCGCGACAGGCATGGGTGCGGCGCCCCCCGCGGCGAACTTGCATTCGTTCAGGCCCAGCGCCTTGAGGATCTTCTTGCGCACCAGGCCGCCGATGAGGGGCAGCCGCAGCAGCGAGTTGAGCTTCTTCTGCGGCATCTTGGCCTGGATGCCCTGCTGGAACTTCACCCACAGGCGCGGCACCGAGAAGAACACGGTGGGCAGCGCCCGCTGCAGGTCGGCGGTGAAGGTGTCCAGCGACTCGGCGAAGAAGATCTTGATGCCGCGCGCCAGCCAGCCATGCTCCACCAGCGTGCGCTCCACGACGTGGGCCAGCGGCAGGTAGGACAGCATGCGGTCCGAGCCCGTCATCGGGATGCGCTTCAGGCCCGAATGCACCGCCCAGGCGAAGGCGCCGAAGGTGTGCATCACGCCCTTGGGAAGGCCCGTGGTGCCGGAGGTGTAGATCAGCGTGCAGAGTTCGTCGGCGCCGCGCTGCGGCGAGTCCTTCATCGGCTCGGTGCGGGCGCAGATGGCGTCCCAGCTCTCGTAGGTCTTCTTGGCGTCGTCGGGCGACAGCGCGTAGCTGGCGCCGGGCAGGCCGGCCGGCACGCCGGGCTTCATGCCCTCCCAGCCGTCGAGCTTGCCGATGAAGACGAAGCGCGACTCGCTGTGTTCGAGGATCTGCGTGATCGTCTCGGGAGCGAGCGTCGGGTACAGCGGCACGGACACATAGCCGGCCATCCAGATGGCGAGGTCGCTCATCAGCCACCAGGCGCAGTTCTTGGACAGGATGGCCACCTTGGCATCGGCCGGCCAGCCCTCGGCCTGGCCCTTGGCCTTCAGGAACGCGGCCATGCGGCGCACCTGGTCGCCCACCTGGGTCCAGGTGAAGTCCTTCACCTCCGTGCCGCCCATGGGCTGGGTCAGCGTGACGGCGTTGCCGGCGGTGCGCTCCCAGTGGTACAGGCGGGGCAGCGCGAGCTGGTCGGCGGCGATGGTGGCCATGGGTGTCTCCTTCGACGTTCTTTTCGGACCTGCGAAGTTACCGCGAGGTAACGGCCTTCCCCTGCGGGTAAACACGTTCTGGCGTGATGACCTGCCCAGTTTCTGTAGGGCAAGGACTCTAGAAACGGGTGGCCGCGCTCAGAACTGGCCGGCCCACTGCGGCCGCCACTGGCCGCGGCCCAGCTCGGCGCGCAGCGCATCCAGCGGGTGCGGCTGCAGCCACGGCGGCCGCAGCGCGTCGGCCCGCGCCAGCGCAGCCGCGGCGTCGGGCGTGCCCACGAGGCTGGCCGCCAGGTCCAGCTGGGCGCGCCAGTGCGGCAGGCCCTGCGGGGCGGGCAGCGCGTCCAGCAGCGCGACGCGTTCGCGCAGCCCGGCCAGGCTGGCGCCGCGGTCGCCGCGGGCGCGGGCCAGCTCGCCGGCGAGTTGGGCGACGCGGCTCTGCAGCTGGCGGTGAATACCCAGCCAGGGCTGGGCCTGCAGGTCCTGCAGCGGCGCCAGCGCGCGCTGGGCCAGGGCCAGGTCGCCCAGCCGCAGGCCCACGCGCGCCAGCGCCAGGCCGGCCTCGGCCCAGGGCGGGCCGCTGATGTCGCGGCTGTGCGCCAGCTCGTCGGCGAGCCGGTGCGCGGCGGGCAGCCAGTCGCCGGCCCGGTCGGGCTGGGCCAGCGCGCGGGCCAGCAGCGCCGCGGTCTCGCGCGGCAGCCGCAGCGTGGGGTGGCGGGCGGCCTCGGGCGGCAGGCCGGCCGCCATGGCTTCGTGCACCTGCACGGCCTGCGCGTAGTCGCCGCGTTCGACGAAGTGGCGCGCCAGGTCGGCGCGCATGCGCTGGCTGCTGGAGTTGCCGGGGCCCAGCAGCGCGTCCATGTCGGCGATGAGCTGGCGCGCCGCCTCGACGCTGGCCTCGGGGCGGCCCAGCCGCGCCTGCACGTTCCACAGGTGCTGGCGCGAGCGCGTCACGAAGCGCGCGCGGTGCGGCGGCGCCGTGGCCCATGACGGGCGGGTGGCCGCGATGAGCTGCTCGGCCTCCAGCAGCCGGCCTTCGGCCAGACGCAGCTGATAGAGGTAGGTGTTGTAGTAGGGGTACTCGAAGTCGGCCGGCTTGTACTGGCGCTGCACGATGGGCCAGGCCCGCACGTGCATGGCCTCGGCATCGGCAAAGCGGGCCGCGCCGGCGTAGGCCACGATGAGCTGGTACAGCAGGTTGACGTGGTCGTTCTCCTGCTCGGAGCCCGGCCGCGCCCGCGACAGCTGCGGCAGCAGCGGCTCGCCCAGCGCGATGACCTCCAGCGGCGAGTTCAGCGCCGTGTAGATGCGTGCCAGCCGCAGTCGCGCGGTCAGCGTGCGTTCGTCGGACTCGCCCCAGTGGCGCGCGTTGACGGTGATGAGCTCCTGCGCCAGCGGGATCGCGATGTCGTGGCGGTTCATGTCCGAGTAGGTCGCCACCATCA
The DNA here is from genome assembly GCF_043555885.1 of Pelomonas lactea. Classification (NCBI taxonomy): domain Bacteria; kingdom Pseudomonadati; phylum Pseudomonadota; class Betaproteobacteria; order Burkholderiales; family Sphaerotilaceae; genus Roseateles; species Pelomonas lactea. The sequence goes on from NZ_JBIGHX010000010.1 coordinate 100,951, forward strand.
CGTCCAGCACGCGGGTGTAGGTGGCGTCGTCGCCGGCGAAGCGCTGGCGCAGCTCGGCGCGGCTCTTCTCCAGCACGTCGAAGATGGTGGGCACGCGGCCGCCGTGCCGGTCGGGGTTGGCCGAGGCCAGCAGTTCGGTCAGGTAGCGCGTGACCTCCTCGCTCTGGCGGGCGGCGGCCTGGGCCTGGTTGCGCTGCCACAGGCTGGTGGCCAGGCCGGCGCTGAGCGTCGCGAACACGGCGGCGGCGCCCACGGCCAGCGCCAGGTTGCGCCGCGTCCACAGCCGCACGCGGTGGCGCCAGTCCTCGGCGCGCACGCTGACCGGGCGCTGCGCCAGCCAGTGCTCCAGGTCGTCGATGAAGCTGCCCACGCTGGCGTAGCGCTCTGCCGGGTCGCGGCGCAGCGCCTTGGCGGCCACGGCCTCCAGGTCGCCGGCGGCGCGGTCGGCGTCGCGCGGCCGGCCGGGACCGGCGTTGTCGGCGCCCGGGCCGCCGGTGTCGGCGCCGGTGGTGCGCGACAGCCGCTGCGCCTGGCCGTGCAGCACCGCATGCTCCAGCGCCGTGCGGCTGAGGCCGCGCTTGCCGAACGGCAGCTGGCCGCTGGCCAGCTCGTACAGCATGACGCCCAGCGAGTAGATGTCGGCAGCCACGCCGATGGCGCCGCCGGTGATCTGCTCGGGCGCCGCATAGGCCGGCGTCAGCCGCCGGCCGGCCAGCTGCGTGAGCTGGCTGTCGGCCTGCTGGCCGGAGTCGTCCAGCAGGCCGGCGATGCCGAAGTCCAGCAGCTTGGTGCGGCCGCCGCCCGCCTGGCCGCTCCCAAGGGCGGCAGCGTCCCCCCGGGGGACCGCCCGCGTACCCGCGGGCGAGGGGTAGGCCTCGTCCAGCATCACGTTGCTGGGCTTGAGGTCGCGGTGCACGATGAGCTGTGCGTGCGCATGCTCCACCGCGCGCGCCACGTCCACCAGCAGGCGCACGCGCTCGGTGAGCCCGAGGTCGTGCGCGCGCACATGCTCCGACAGCGTGCGCCCGGCCACGTACTCCAGCACGAGGAAGGCGCGGCCGTCCTGCTCGCCGGCGTCCAGCAGCCGCGCGATGCCGGGGTGCGTCAGCCGGCCCAGCAGCGCGCGCTCGCGGGCGAAGCGCGCGGCCAGGCCGCCGCCGGCTACGTCGTCGCGCAGCAGCTTGATGGCGGCCTCGCCCTGGTACAGGCCGTCGGCCCGCTCGGCGCGCCAGACCTGGCCCATGCCGCCTTCGCCCAGCAGCTCGGCCAGGCACCAGGCGCCGAAGCGGTCGCCGGCCTGCGGCGCGCGCGCCGTGGCGCCGGGCGTGTCGGCCAGCGCGGCGGCCAGCTGCTGCTCGAAGCCGGCGACGCCGGCCGTGGCCGTCAGGTCGCCATCGGGCAGGCTGGCCAGCATGCGGGCCAGGCGTGCCGCCAGCTCGGGCGGTTGCAGCGCGGCCAGCCGGGCCTCGCGCGCGGCGGGCGGCAGCTCGGCCAGCTCGTCGTACAGCGCGGACAGGCGCTGCCAGTCGGTGGCCTGCAAGCCAGCGGCCATCAGTACACGGTGTTGGGCGGGTCGCCCAGCAGCTCCTGCAGCAGCGCGCGCGCCTTCAGCAGCTCGCGGTTGATGCTGCGCGTGGAGAGGTTGCGCAACGTGGCCACCTCGGCGATGGTCAGGCCGGCAAAGCCGATCATCTCGATGAGCTCGTACAGGCCCGGGTCCAGCTCGCGCATGCGTTCCAGCGCCTGGTCCAGCCCGATCAGGTCGACGGCCTGGCTCTGCACGGCGGCCACGTCGCCGGCGGCCGACAGCGTCACCATGACCGCGTCGCCGCCGCGCTTGTCGCGGCCCTCGGTGCGCAGGTGGTCGATGACGACCGAGCGCAGCACGCGGCCCACGTAGGCGAAGAACTGGCCACGCGTGTCGCCCTGCAGACCCTGCTGGTCGGCCATGCGCAGAAAGCCCTCGTGCACCAGCGCCGTCGTGTTCAGCCCCGCCGCGTGGCCGCTCTGCGCCAGCCGCACGCGGGCGACCCGCTTGATCTCGGGGTACAGCACCGCATAGAGCTGCTGCAGTGCCGCGGCGTCGCCGCGCGCGGTGCCGGCCAGCAACTCGGTGATCGCGGGCGTGGTGACCACGTCAGTGGTCGTCCTGGAACGCGGCCAGCGCCGCTGCGATGTCGGCCTCGGCGGCCTCGCGCTGCACCGGTGCGTCGGCCACCCAGCCGTCCTTCTTCAGCCGTGCGACCCACTGGCCGGCGTCGCGGCCCTGCTCGAACGCGTGGCTCTGCAGCAGCAGCTCGCCACCGGCGGACAGCAGCTTGAAGTAGAACTTGCCGTCCGCCTCGCGGTACTGCTTGAACACCGGCAGCGCGGCCTTCTCGGTCTTGGTGGCGGCGGCGGTGGCCGTCTGCGTGTAGGGGCGCAGGCCCACGGCCTCGCGCAGCGACTTCAGGAACGGCACGGCGATGGCGCGGGCCTTGGCGGCGCCGGCCTGCAGCGTGGCCTCCAGCTGCTCGGGGTGAGCCATCAGCTCGGCGTAGCGGGCGCGCATGGGGCCGATCTGCGCCTCGATCTGCGCCACCAGCTGCTGCTTGGCCTCGCCCCAGCCCAGGCCGGCGCGCAGGGCGGCGCGGAAGGCGGCGCGCTCGTCGGGCGTCGCGAAGGCATCAAAGATCGTCACGAGCGCCTGACCCTCGGGGTCCTTGGGTTCGCCGGGCAGCTTGCTGTCGGTGACGATGCGGGCCACCGCGTCCTGCAGCGCCTTAGGCCCGCCCTCGAAGAGCGGGATGACGTTGTCATAGCTCTTGCTCATCTTGCGGCCGTCCAGGCCGGGCAGCAGCTCCATCTCGGCATCGGTCACCGCCTCCGGCAGCGTGAACAGCGCCTGGCCGCGGCCGAACAGGTGGTTGAAGCGTTGGGCCACGTCCCGGGCCATCTCGATGTGCTGGATCTGGTCCTTGCCCACCGGCACCTTGTGCGCGTTGAACATCAGGATGTCGGCCGCCATCAGCACGGGGTAGCTGAACAGGCCCATGCTGACGTTGGCGTCGGGCTCCTCGCCGGCCGCCACCGCCGCGTCCACGGCGGCCTTGTAGGCATGCGCGCGGTTCATCTGGCCCTTGGCCGTCACGCAGGTCAGCAGCCAGGTCAGCTCGGGGATCTCGGGGATGTCGCTCTGGCGGTAGAAGGTGACGCGGTCGGTGTCCAGCCCGGCGGCCAGCCAGGTGGCGGCAATGGCGCGGCTGGAGTGGGCGAGGCGGTCCGGGTCGTCGCACTTGATCAGCGCGTGGAAGTCGGCCATGAAGAAGAAGCTCTCCACGCCGGCCGCACGGCTGGCGGCGATGGCCGGGCGGATGGCGCCGACGTAGTTGCCGAGGTGCAGGGTGCCGGTGGTGGTGATGCCGGTCAGGACGCGGTGGGACATGGAGAGGCCAGGCCGAAAAAGATCAGCCCGGATTGTGGCCTCTGCTTCGATGCCGCGAAAAGCGGAGGCCGAGCGCCGGGCCGCCCCAAGCCGGCCCGCGGGCGATGTGCGTTCGGCTCCATGCCGAACGCATCGCCGCCCCCTCGGGGGGCCGACCAGGCGCGCCCGCGTTCAGCGGCGGGCGACTGGGCGGGGGGCCGCCACGGAAGCGCGCCATGTCACGGTGATGTCGAACTGGCGGGATACGGGCAGCGCCAGCTCGTAGCAGCGGTTCAGCAGCCAGTTCAGGCCCGCGAGCGTGACCTCGTGGCTGGGGATGTGCACCGAGGTGAGGCGCGGCGCGGCGAACTCGGCGCTGGGCGAGTCGTCATAGCCCAGCACCGACACCTGGTGCGGCACCGACACGCCGCGCTCCTGGAAGTGGGCCAGCAGGCCGATGGCCATCTCGTCGTTGGCGCAGAACACGGCGGTGGGCAGCTTCTTGAGCTTGAGCAGCACGTCGGCGGCGTCCCAGCCGGCCTGGTTGGAGAAGTCGCCGGGCACGGTCAGCACCTTGGACACGTCATGGCCGCGCAGCGCCAGCTCGCCCATGAAGCCGGCCAGGCGGGCGACGTTGTCGGGCGACGTCGTCGGGCCCGAGACAACGGCGATGTCCTTGTGCTTGTGCTGCAGCAGCGCCCGCGCGGCCTGCACGCCGCCCTGGACGTGGTCGGCGGTGAAGCACTGCTCCTTGATGCGGTCGAAGTGGCGGTTCAGCACGACGACCTGGCGGGCCGCGGGGCCCAGCGCCTTGATGTCCTCGTCCTGCAGCGCGTTGGACAGCACAATGAGGCCGTCGCAGTCGCGGTCCAGCAGGAAGCGCATGCCGTCGTTGGTCTCGACGCGCTCGTCCTCGATGCCCTCGCCGAACGCCACCACCATGTGCAGGCCCTGCGTGCGCAGCACCGTGTCGATGACGCGCAGGATGGGCGTGTAGTAGGTGCCGCGCAGGAATGGGATGTAGACGCCGATCAGCTTGGACGTGCCGGCGCCCAGCGAGCGCGCCGTTTGCGACGGCCGGAACTTCAGCTGCGCGATGACCTTGCGCACGCGCTCGGCCGTGGCCGGCGCGACGGAGCCGTTTCCGCTGATGACGCGCGACGCGGTGCCCACGCCCACGCCGGCCAGTCTCGCCACATCCTTGATCGTTGCCATTCGCCCTCTAGGTTTGCGGGGCGGATTGAATCACAGCAAGCCTCACAGAGGGCAGATGGGCGGGTCGGCCGGCTCGGGCAGCGGCTTGCCTTCGGCCTTGGCCTCCTTGCCGCTCAGGCCGCCACCGATGGGCCACCAGGGCCTGGCCTCGCGCGTGCTGAACTGGCACGGCCCGGCCGGCCACGGGAACGACAGCCGGCCCGTGAAGCCGGGCCAGGCCGGTTCGCCGGCGGCGGGCGCGACGAGCAGGTCGGCCAGCCCCGTGCCTTCGGTGCCGGGCAGCCAGGCGGCGATGAAGGCGTCGCTCCTGTTGGCGAGGTCGTTCACGTACAGCGGCCGGCCCGAGAACAGCAGCGTGACGACCGGTGCGCCGCGGCCCGACACCTGCTGCAGCAGGGCCAGGTCGGCCGGCTGGCGGCGGCTGTGGCGCAGGTTCTCGGTGACGCGCACATCCCCCTCGCCCTCGGCGTAGGGCGGCTCGCCGATGACGGCCACGACGGCGTCGAAGCGGGCCGGGTCGTGCTGCGTGCCGTCCGCGTCGAACGTGACCTGGCCCGCGCCCAGCCGCTGGCGCAGCGCGGCCAGCAGCGTGGTGCCTTGCGGGAAGTCGGCGTTCGTCGTGTCGCGGCCCTGCCAGGTCACGCTCCAGCCGCCGGCCTGCCGGGCCAGGCTGTCGGCCGCCGCACCGACGACCAGCACGCGCGCCGTGCGCGGCAGTGGCAGCAGCCCGGGCCTGTGCTTGAGCAGCACCAGCGACTCCCTCACCGCGCGGCGCGCCAGCTCGGGCGCCTGCACCGCCTCCAGCGTGGCGGGCACCGCCGCCGGCACCGACATGCTGAACTTCACGCGCAGGATGCGGCGCACGGCGTCGTCCAGGCGCGCCATCGGGATGCGGCCCTGTTCCACGGCGCGCAGCGTGTTGGCGTGGAAGGCCTTCCACTTGAACGGCACCATGATGATGTCCATGCCCGCGTTGATGGACGCGGGGCAGTCCTCGTCGGTGCAGCCGGGCACCTGGCCCACGCCGTCCCAGTCGCTGACGATGAGGCCGTCGAACGCCAGGCGCTCTTTCAGCACGCCGGTCAGCAGCGTCTTGTTGCCGTGCATCTTCCCGTGCTGGACGTAGCCGGCGCTGTCGGTCCAGCTGCTGAACGAGGCCATCACGGTCAGCACGCCGGCGTCCAGCGCGCCGAGGTAGCCGGCGCCGTGCACGCGGGCGAGGTCGGTGGCGGACGCGTGGGCCACGCCCTGGTCGATGCCGCGGCGCGTGCCGCCGTCGGCGATGTAGTGCTTGGCCGTGGCCAGCACGCCGCGGCCGTCCTTCAGGCCGTCCTGCAGGCCTTCGACGGCGGCCTGGCCCAGCTGGCGCACCAGCGCCGGGTCGGCGCCGAAGCTCTCGTAGGTGCGGCCCCAGCGCACGTCCTGCACGACGGCCAGCGTCGGCGCGAAGGCCCAGTGCAGGCCCGTCGCACGCACGGCGCGGGCCGTGGCGCGGCCGATGTCGCGCACCAGGGCGGCGTTGCGCGTGGCGCCCAGGCCGATGTTGTGCGGGAACAGCGTGGCGCCGCGCACGTTGTTGTGGCCGTGCACGGCGTCCGTGCCCCACAGCAGCGGGATGCCCGGCGTGGCCTGCTGCGCGGCGGCCTGGTATTTCTCCGACAGCGCGCGCCACTGCGCCGGTGTGGCGGCCTTGTCCAGGTTGGGCCAGGCGCCGCCGCCGTTGAGGATGGTGCCGATGGCGTACTCGCGCACCTCGTCGGGCGTGATGGCGCGGATCTCGGGCTGCGTGATCTGGCCGACCTTCTGGCGCGTGGTCAGCGTCTTCAGCGCGGCCTCGACGCGGGCCTCCAGCGCAGCGTCGCGCTGCGGCTGGCGCACGGGCCAGGCATGCACGACGGCATCGGTGTCGGCCAGTGCAGCGGGGGTGCCGGCGCACAGCAGCAAGGTGGCTGCAAGCAAAGGGGTGGAGCGGGTCATGGGCATGGGCTGGTCGGGGCCGCGACGGTAGAGGGTGAAGCAAAAAAACGTCAACCCCAGGGCGAGGCCGGTTGACAAGGCTGGTGCGCGCAACTTAGATTTGCGCCGCGTTTGGAACCGGTTCCAATTTGAACCGATATCCGGACCGGCGAACAAGATGAACCAGATCCAGGAGACTCACAAGATGCCCCGCCTCGCCCTGCCTTCGCAGGCGCCGCAACAGCGCCTGCGCCTCACCCCCATCGCTGCTCTCTGCGTCGGCCTGTGTGCCACGTCGGCCTTTGCGCAGACCGCGCCGGCGCCTGCCGAGCAGAAGCTGGAAACCGTCACCGTGACGGGCTTCCGCGCCAGCCTCGAATCGTCCATCAGCACCAAGCGCAATGCCGACGCCATCGTCGAGGCCATCTCGGCCGAAGACATCGGCAAGCTGCCCGACGTGTCCATCGCCGACGCGATCTCGCGCCTGCCTGGCCTGACGGCCCAGCGCGTGGCCGGCCGCTCGTCGGTCATCAGCATCCGCGGCATGGCGCCGCGCTATGGCGTCACGCTGCTGAACGGCCGCGAGATCGTCTCCACCGGCGACAACCGCTCGGTGGAGTACGACCAGTTCCCGTCGGAGCTGATCAACGCCGCGACCGTCTACAAGACGCCCGACGCCAGCCTGTCGGCTCAAGGGCTGTCCGGCACCATCAACATGAAGACGCTGCGGCCGCTGGACTTCGGCAAGACGCAAGCCGTCGTGGGGGCGCGCTTCGAGCGCAATTCCAACGGCGCGTTGAACCCCGAGATCTCGGGCAACGGCAACCGCCTGTCGGCGTCCTACGTGACGCAGTCGGCCGACCGCACCTGGGGCGCGGCCGTGGGCTTCGCGCACCTGGACTCGCCCAACCAGGAGCAGCATTACAAGAGCTGGTGGTGGGCCAACACCAAGGTGTGGGGCTCGCCGCTGCCGGGCACGCCGGATGACTCCGTCGCGCTGCAGGGCTTCGAGCTGGGCGTGGCCTCGTCGCGCCAGAAGCGTGACGGCCTGATGGGCGTGCTGGAGTACAAGCCGGGCAACGGCTTCCATTCCACGCTGGACGTCTACTACTCGCGCTTCGATCAGACCGAATCGCGCCGTACGGTGATGGCCGACATGTCGGTGTGGGCCGGCGCCAGCTGGAGCGGCGCGCAGACCACGGTCGTCAACGGCGACAAGCTCGTCACGAGCGGCACCGTCAACAACGTCAACCCGGTGGCGCTGACGAGCTTCAACAAGCGCAAGGACGACGTGCGCGCGATCGGCTGGAACAACGAGCTGAAGCTGGCCGACTGGAAGCTGATGGCGGACCTGAGCTGGTCCAAGGCCAAGCGCGACGAGCAGAACGCCGAGCTGGCGGCCGGCGCGCCCGCGCGCGTCAGCCTCGGGCAGGTCAACATCGCCACCGGCGACGGCATCTCCACCTTCCACCCGGCGTTCGACTACGGCGACGGCAGCAAGGTGGTGCTGGCCGACCCGCCGAACTGGGGGCGCGATGGCCGCAGCCAGTTCCCGATGGTGCGCGACCAGATCAAGGCGCTCAAGCTGACCGCCGGGCGCGCGTTCGACGGCTTCTTCAACAGCCTCGACGTGGGGCTGGACTACTCCGAGCGCGACAAGAACATGAACCGCACGGAGGTCTACTACAACCTCAAGAACAACCGCGCGCCTGTTGCCATCCCGGCCAACCTGCTGCGCGCGCCGACGGACCTGAGCTTCGCCGGCAGCCCGATCCGCATGGTGAACTTCGACTTGCCGAGCGCGCTGGGCCTGTACAACGCCGTGCCGGCGTCGGAAGACCAGGCGCCGGGCCGGATCTGGGCCGTGCACGAGAAGGTCACCGCCGCGCACGCCAAGCTGGGTTTCGACGTCGAGTGGATGGTGCCCCTGCGCGGCACGCTGGGCCTGCGGGTGGTGCATGCCCAGCAGTCCAGCGATGGACAGCTGTGGAACCCGGTCACGAAGAAGGGCGATCCCATCAGCGGCGGCACCAGCTACACCGATGTGCTGCCCAGCTTCAACCTGTCGGCCGACCTGACCGAGAAGACCGTGATGCGCTTCGGCCTGGCCAAGGTGCTGGCGCGCCCCAACATGGAAGACATGCGTGCCGGCATGTCGTACAGCCTCAGCGGCACGGCGCCGTTCCTGTGGTCCGGCAACGCGGGCAATCCCAAGCTGGAGCCATGGCGCGCCGATGCGGTGGACCTGTCGGTCGAGCATTACTTCAGCAAGCGCAGCTATGTGGCGGCGGCGGCCTTCCACAAGAACGTGAAGAGCTCGGTCTACGGTCAGGGTGTCGACTTTGACTTCACCGGCTTCCCCAACCCGACGCCCAACACGCCCACCCGCAACATCGGCACGCTGAACCGGCCCGCCAACGGCCAGGGCGGCATGATCGCCGGCACGGAGCTGAGCGGCTCCATCGACGGCGGCCTGTTCAGCCCGGCGCTGGACGGCATCGGCGTGTCGCTGAGCTACTCCAACACGCGCAGCTCCATGCATGAGGAGAACAACCCCAACAAGCCGCTGGACGGCCTGTCGGGCGTGTCGACGAACTTCACCGTCTATTACGAGCGCGACGGCGTCTCGGCCCGCGTCGGCAGCCGCCACCGCTCGCCGTTCGTGACGACGGTGCGCGGCACCTTCGGCGAGAACGTGCCCAGCATGATCTCGGGCGAGACCATCATCGATGCCCAGATCGGCTACGCGTTCGAGACCGGCGCCTTCAAGGGCCTGTCGCTGACGGCACAGGTCAACAACCTGCGTGACCGCCCCTACCGCACGCGGGTGGGCATCTCGTCCGGCGCCAGCGACCCGAACTCCACGCTGCCGGAGCGCTTCACGCACTACGGTCGCCAGTACCTGCTGGGCGGCACGTACAAGTTCTGATCTGATCTCCTAGTTACCTGACCCCGCGCCGGCTTCACTGCCGGCGCCCTTACATCCGAAGCATGAGCTCCAACAACGCCCCGACCCGCAAAGACTTCCCCGCCGACTTCCGTTGGGGCGTGTCCACCTCTTCCTTCCAGATCGAAGGCGCCGGCCAGGAAGACGGCAAGGGCGAATCGATCTGGGACCGCTTCTGCCAGCAGCCCGGCCGCATCCGCGACGGCGGCAACGGACTGGTGGCCTGTGACCACTACCACCGCTACCCGCAAGACCTGGACATGGCCAAGGCCATGGGCGTCAACGCCTACCGCTTCTCCATCGCCTGGCCGCGCATCCTGCCCACGGGCCGTGGCGCCGTGAACGAGGCCGGCCTGGCCTTCTACGACCGCCTCGTCGACGCCATGCTCGAACGCGGCCTGGACCCGTGGTGCACGCTCTACCACTGGGACCTGCCGCAGGCGCTGCAGGAGCAGGGCGGCTGGCTGTCGCGCGACACCGTGGCCGCCTTCGTCGAGTACACCGACATCGTGACCCGCCGCCTGGGTGACCGCGTCAAGCACTGGATCACGCACAACGAACCGTGGTGCTCCTGCATGATGGGCTACTGGGAAAACGTGCATGCGCCTGGCGGCAACAGCTTTGCCGACGCGCTGCAGGCCAGCCACCACGTGCTGCTGTCCCACGGCCAGGCGATTCCCGTCATCCGCAAGAACGTGGCCGGCGCCGACATCGGCATCACGCTGAGCCTGCACCCCATTACGGTGGCCAGCGACAGCGCTGAAGACGCGGCCGCGCTGCAGCGCCACGACGGCCTGCGCAACCGCTGGTTCCTGGACCCGCTGTTCGGCCGCGGCTATCCGGCGGACACGCTGGCGCTCGTTGGCGACGCGGCGCCCACGGTGCTGCCGGGCGACCTGGAGGCCATCGCCACGCCCACCGACTTCCTCGGCGTGAACTACTACTTCCCCGAGATGGTCAAGAACGATCCGGATCCGAAGACGGGCGGCCCGATGCGTGCCAGCCTTGTCGAGAAGCACGGTGTCGAGCGCACCGGCTTCGGCTGGGAGGTCTCGCCACAAGGCCTGGTCGACCTGCTGACCCGCGTGCAGCGCGACTACAACCCGGCCGTCATCCAGCTGACCGAGAACGGCTCCACCTTCGAGGACCAGCTGACGCCCGAAGGCCGCGTGCACGACAAGGAGCGGCTGTCCTATCTGCAGCGCCACCTCGCGGCGCTGAAGCAGGCGGTGGACGCCGGCGTGCCGGTGAAGGGCTACTTCGCCTGGAGCCTGCTGGACAACTTCGAGTGGGCCGAGGGCTACCTGCGCCGCTTCGGCCTGGCCTATGTGGACTACCCCACCCAGCGCCGCATCCTGAAGGACTCCGGCCTCTGGTACAGCCAGTTTCTGAACGAATAATTAATAAGAAATCAACCTGGCTTCATGGGGTGAGGTTGATTTCTAAATGAAATATTACAGGGTCTCCCCTCAGGCGCGCCGCGCCTGACCGGGCGACACTGCGCCTCGCCGACCCCACGAGATCCGGAGACACGATGAAGTTCCCCCGCCACGCCCTGGCCGCCGTTGCGCTGGCCGCCGCCGCCTTCCCTGCCGTCGCCCAGGCGCCGCTGAAGGCCGAAGTCATCCACTGGTGGACATCCGGTGGCGAGTCCGCCGCCGCCAAGACGCTGGCCGAGGCCTACAAGGCCCAGGGCGGCCTGTGGGTCGACACCGCCGTCGCGCTGGGGGAGCAGGCGCGGTCCGTCGCCATCAACCGCATCGCCGGTGGCAACCCGCCCACCGCCGCCCAGTTCAACACCACGCAGCAGTTCCGCGACATCGTCGAGCAGGGCTACCTGAACAACGTCGACGACGTGGCCAAGCGCGACGGCTGGGACAAGTTCCTGCCCGAGGCCGTGCTGAGCGCCATCAAGGTCAACGGCCACTACTACGCCGCGCCGGTCAACATCCACAACATGAGCTGGTTCTGGTTCTCCAAGGCTGCCTTCAAGAAGGCCGGCATCGCGGAAGAGCCCAAGACCTTCGACGAGCTGTTCGCCGCGCTGGACAAGCTCAAGGCCGCTGGCCTGGTGCCGCTGGCCCATGGCGGCCAGCCCTGGCAGGACGGCATCGTCTTCACCGCCGTGCTGGCCCACTACGGCGGGCGCGACCTGTACCTGAAGGTCTTCAAGGACCGCGACCCCAAGGTCATCCAGGGCGAGGCGTTCAAGAAGGTGCTGCTGGCGTTCAAGCGCCTGCAGAGCTACACCGACAAGGGCTCGCCGGGCCGCAACTGGAACGACGCCACCGCCATGCTCATCAGCGGCCGCGCCGGCGTGCAGATCATGGGTGACTGGGCCAAGGGCGAGTTCGCCCAGGCCAGGCAGGAAGCCGGCAAGGACTACGGCTGCGCGCCCGGCTTCGGCCCCGCCGCGCCCTACATCATCCAGGGCGACGTGATGGTGTTCCCCAAGACGAACAAGCCGGACCAGATCAAGGCCCAGCAGCTGCTGGCCAGCGTCATCACGCAGCCGGCCACGCAGGTCGCCTTCAGCATCAAGAAGGGCTCCATCCCCATCCGTACCGACGTGGACGTCAGCAAGATGGACGTGTGTGGCCAGATGGGTGTGGCGGCGATGAAGGACAAGTCGCGTCACCTGGCCAACGGCGAGATCTACATCACGCCCGACCAGAACGGCGCCCTGCAGGACGTGCTGACCAGCTACTGGAACCGCAACATCCCGGTCGAGAAGGTCCAGAAGGACATCGTGTCGGCGCTGAAATGAAGCCCCTCGCCCACTCTCGCCGCGCTGAACGCCGCCGAGCCTGGTCGGTCCCCCGAGGGGACGGCGATGCTTGCGGCGTCGAGCCGCAAGCACATCGCCCAACGGGCCGGCTTGGGAGCGGCCCTGCGCTCGGCCCGAAACACTCCATCTGGCAACGATCGTCATGAAGATTCGCTCCCTCGCGGCCTGGGGCGCGCTGCTGCCCCTGGCCCTCATCGTGGGTGTCGGCTATGTCGGCACCGTGCTGTGGACGCTGCGCACGTCCATGTCCAGCTCGCGCACCTTCCCCAAGGACGACTTCGTCGGCCTGCAGCAGTTCGAGCGCCTGCTGGACAACGAGCGCTGGCAGCTCGCCATTCACAACCTCGCCATCTACGGCGTGCTCTACATCCTGGCGGCCATGCTGCTGGGCTTCCTGCTGGCCGTGTTCATCGACCAGAAGGTGCGCGGCGAGGGCGTGCTGCGCACGGCCTTCCTGTACCCGTATGCGATGTCCTTCGTCGCCACCGGCCTGGTCTGGCAGTGGGTGCTCAACCCCGACAGCGGCCTGCAGAACGCGATGCAGCAGATGGGCTGGACGAACTTCACGTTCGACTGGATCGTCGACCAGGACATGGTGATCTACACCGTCGTCATCGCCGGCACCTGGCAGGGCGCCGGCCTCGTGATGGCGCTGATGCTGGCCGGCCTGCGCGGCATCGACGAAGAGATCTGGAAGGCCGCGCGGCTGGACGGCATCCCGACCTGGCGTGTCTACCTCTCCGTCGTGCTGCCCATGATGGGCCCGACGCTCGCGACCGTCTTCACGCTGCTGGCCACCGGCGTCGTCAAGGTGTTCGACACCGTCGTCGCGATGACCCAGGGCGGCCCCGGCACGGCGAGCGACGTGCCCGCCAAGTTCATCATGGACCACCTCTTCGGCCGCGCCAACCTGGCGCTGGCGTCGGCGGGCGCCGTCATGCTGCTGCTGACGGTGCTGGCTCTCGTCGCGCCGCTGGCCTATGCCCGCAGCCGCAAGCAAGCGCAGGGAGGCCACTGATGAGCAAGCGCAAATCGACCGCCCTGTGGGCCCGGGTCGGCGTCTACGCCTTCCTGCTGTTCGCCGCGGCCTTCTTCCTGCTGCCGCTGTACGTGATGCTCACGACCTCGTTCAAGACGATGGAAGAGATCCGCCTCGGCCAGATCTTCGCGCTGCCGTCCAGCATCACCTTCGACGCCTGGCGCGCCGCGTGGAGCGAGGCCTGCACCGGCGTCAGCTGCGAGGGCGTGCGCGGCGGGTTCTGGAACTCCGTGACGATTGCCGTGCCGTCCGTCGTGCTGCCCATCCTGCTGGGCGCCATCAACGGCTACGCGCTCTCCTGGTGGAAGCCCAAGGGCAGCCAGTGGCTGTTCGGCGTGCTGATGCTGGGGGCCTTCATCCCCATCCAGGTGATGATCTACCCGCTCGTCAAGCTGGAGGCCGCCATCGGCATCTACAGCAGCCTGCCCGGCATCGTCGTCGTGCACCTGGTGTTTGCGATGCCCATCATGACGCTGCTGTTCCGCAACTACTACGCGGGCCTGCCGGGCGAGCTGTTCAAGGCGGCGCGCGTGGACGGCGGCGGCTTCTGGCGCATCTTCTTCCAGCTGGTGCTGCCGATGTCCACGCCCATGCTCATCGTCGCGGCCATCATGCAGATCACCGGCGTGTGGAACGACTACATCCTCGGCCTGACCTTCGCCGGCCGCGAGAACCTGCCGATGACCGTGCAGCTCAACAACGTCATCAACACGACGACGGGCGAGCGCCTCTACAACCTCAACATGGCCGCGACCATCCTCACGTCGGCGGTGCCTTTGTTGGTCTATCTGATTTCTGGCCGCTGGTTCGTCCGTGGCATTGCTGCGGGAGCGGTCAAGTGAGTGGTGTGAACATCCAGGGCCTGAGCATCAAGTTCGGCGCCAACGAAGTCATCAAGGGCCTGGACTTGCAGGTCCATGAAGGCGAGTTCCTCGTGCTGCTGGGACCGTCGGGCTGTGGCAAGTCCACGCTGCTGCACAGCATCGCCGGCCTCATCGACGTGTCCGGCGGCAGCATCCACATCGGCGGGCAGGACATGACCGACGCCGAGCCCAGCGAGCGCGGCATCGGCATGGTGTTCCAGAGCTATGCGCTGTACCCGACGATGACCGTCGAGCGCAACATGAGCTTCGGCCCGCGCGTGGCCGGCGTGCCCAAGGACGAGATCGCGCGCCGCGTCGAGAAGGCCGCCAACATGCTGCAGCTCACGCCGCTGCTGAACCGCAAGCCCGCCCAGCTGTCCGGCGGCCAGCGCCAGCGCGTGGCCATCGGCCGGGCGCTGGTGCGCGAGGCCGGCGTGTTCCTGTTCGACGAGCCGCTGTCCAACCTCGACGCCAAGCTGCGCGCCGAGCTGCGCCGCGAGCTCAAGCTGCTGCACCAGACCCTGGGCAGCACGATGATCTACGTCACGCACGACCAGGTCGAGGCCATGACGCTGGCCTCGCGCATCGTCGTCATGAAGAGCGGCGTCATCCAGCAGATCGGCACGCCCGCCGAGGTCTACGAGACGCCCGCCAACCTGTTCGTCGCCGGCTTCCTGGGCGCGCCGGCCATCAACCTCGTGCCCGTCACGGTCGCGGCGGATGGCGTCACGGTGAACGGCGCGCTGTCGCTGCAGCTGGCCGCCGGCCGCGCCAAGGCCGGTCAGCAGCTGGTGCTGGGCGTCCGCCCAGAGCATGTGCGCCTGCAGGCCGACGGCCGCTGGCGCGCCACCGTGGAACTGGTCGAGCCCATGGGCAACCACCAGGTCGTCTGGATGAAGTCCGGCGACCAGGGCTTCTCGGCCGTCGTGCATGACGGCCGGCGCATCACTGCGGGCGAAACGCTGGCCTTCGACATCGACGAATCCCTGCTGAGCGTGTTCGACGCGACCAGCGAACTCCGACTGAACTGAGCCATGAAACAACTCCTCCTGGCGGCGGTGGCCGCCTGCGCCGTCGGTGCTAACGCTGCACCTGTGCGGGCCTTTCTGACCACCGGTGACCAGCAGCACCTGCTGTCGCCCAGCGCCGTCACGGCGCCGGCGAAGGCCGATGCCGTCATCCGCATCGACCCCCAGCGCCAGTACCAGCGCATGGCCGGCTTCGGTGCGGCCATCACCGAGGCCTCGGCCTGGCTGATGCGCAACGGCATGAGCCCCGCGCAGCGCGACGCGCTGATGGAGGAGCTGTTCACGCGCGAAGGCAGCGGCCTGGGCTTCGACCTGACCCGGCTGACCATCGGCGCCTCCGACTTCTCGCGCCACCACTACAGCCTGGACGACATGCCCCCGGGCCAGACCGACCCGGAGTTGAAGCACTTCTCGCTCGCCCGCGAGCGCGAGGACGTCATCCCCGCCACGAAGCAGGCGCTGGCGCTGAACCCGCAGCTGCAGGTCATGGCCTCGCCCTGGAGCGCGCCGGGCTGGATGAAGACGACCGACAGCCTCGTGCAGGGCCAGCTCAAGCCCGAGCACTACGGCAGCTTCGCCAGGTACATGGTGCGCTACGTCGACGACATGAAGGCCGAAGGCATCCCGATCTTCGCGCTGACGCTGCAGAACGAGCCGCACTTCGAGCCCGGCGACTACCCCGGCATGCGCATGACGCCGCGCACCCGCGCCGAGGTCGTCGGCAAGCACCTGGGCCCGCTGCTGCAGGCCCGGGGCATGAAGACGCAGATCCTGGAGTGGGATCACAACTGGGACGAGCCCTGGAGCCCGCTGTCCATGCTGTCCGACGCGACGGCGCGCAAGTACGTGTCCGGCGTGGCCTGGCACTGCTACGCGGGCGACGTGTCGGCGCAGTCGCAGGTGGCGCGGCAGTTCCCCGAGCTGGACGTCTGGTTCACCGAATGCTCCGGCGGCGAATGGAAGCCGCAGTGGGCCGAGACGCTGCCGTGGATGATGCGCAACCTCATCATCGGCAGCACGCGCCACGGCGCGCGCGGCGTGCTGATGTGGAACCTGGCGCTGGACCCCAAGCACGGCCCGCACCTGGGCGGCTGCAAGGACTGCCGCGGCGTCGTCACCATCGACCCCAAGGACGGCAGCGTCACGCGCAACATCGAGTACTACGCCTTCGGCCACGCCAGCCGCTTCGTGCGCCGCGATGCGCGCCGTGTCGATTCCGAGGGCGGCGCCCAGGGGCTGGACCACGTCGCCTTCACCAACCCCGACGGCGGCACCGTGCTCATCGTCAGCAACGCCGCGGCCGGATCGCGCCGCTTCACGGTGCAGGCGCCCGGCCGGCGCTTTGCGTACGAACTGCCCGCCAGCGGCGTCGTCACCTTCACCTGGTGATGCCCACAGCCGCGGCAGCCGCCACGCCGGGCGGCGCATCGACGCACCCCTGACCGGGAACTTTCACCCCCTGGCGCTGGCAGGCATGCCGTCGCTAGGATGGCCCGATGACGGGGTTCCTGCTGATCAGCACCAGCCTGATCGCCATGCTGGGTGTGGCGCTGCTGGTGCTGGCACGGCTGGAGCCGGGTCATCCGCACATCAGTGACTGGGGCTGGAGCCACGTGACGCTGGCGCTGGGCCTCACGCTGGGCGTGGCGCTGGCGCCGCCCGATCTCAACGCGCTGCGCTACCAGGCGCAGGCCACGGCCGCCACGGCCTGCATCATCGCGTCGCTGTCGCTGGAACTCGCCGGCGCCGCACGCTACAGCGGCCGGCCCTGGCGCTGGGCGCGCAACGCGCCGCTGTTCGGCGCGCTGCTGGGCGTCATCCTGGCGCTGGCACTGCTGGACCAGCGCTACGCCGTCGTCGTCGCCGCCCTGGTGCTGACCGGCGGCGCCTGGCTCGCCGCGTCCTGGCTGTGGCGCGGCGGCGCGCGCTCAGAGCGCTTCGTCGCCGCCTGCTTCATCGCGTCGGGGCTGGTGCACCTCAGCGGCCCCGTGCTGGACCCGCTGGCCCGCTCCATCCTCACCCACATCCTCGGCACCTATGTGCACGTGGCGCTGGCCATGGCGCTGATCCTGCTGTCCGTGCGGCGCGCCCACCAGGCCACGCTGCGGGTCAATTCACGGCTGCGGCAGCTTTACGAGCAATCCATGCAGGGGCTGGTCGTCGTGCAGGACGGCCACGCCGTGTACGCGAATCCGGCCGCGTTGCAGATGTTCGGCCTGGACCGCCTGGAGGGCGAGACGGCCATCGAGAGCGTCATCGCGCCGCGTGACCGCGATGGCGCCCGCGAGCGGGCCGCGCAGCTGCTGCGCCAGCGCGGCGGCCAGATTGCCTGGGAAGGCGAGCGGCTGCGCGCGGACGGCACGCCCGTCTACGTGCGCGGCACCTCCAGCTACTTCGAGTGGGACGGCGCGCCCGCGCTGCTGGTGCTGATGCTGGACGACACCGAACGCCAGCGCGCCACCGAGGCGCTGCGCCGCCAGGCGCTGCACGACGAACTCACCGACCTGCCCAACCGCCACGCGGCGCTGGCCCAGCTGGCCGAGCTGACGGCACCCGGCAGCGCCGGCTTCGCGCTGCTGTCGGCCGACCTGGACCGCTTTCAGCTCGTCAACGAAAGCCTGGGCCACGAGACCGGCGACGCGCTGCTGCAGGCCATCGCCGCGCGGCTGCGCGCGGCCTACCCGGCCGACGTGATGCTGGCGCGGCTGGGCGAAGACCAGTTCCTGCTGCTGCAGCCCGACGTCGATGACGACGCTGCGGCCCGGCTGGCCGGCCAGCGGCTGCTGGCGCTGATGAATGCGCCCTTTGCGGTGGGGCACCGCGCGCTGTACGTGCACCTGTCGGTGGGCATCGCGCGCTATCCCGCGCATGGCCAGGGCGGCGCCGCGCTGCTGAGCGCGGCCGACGTCGCCATGCACCAGGCCAAGCAGCAGGCCGGCGCGGCAGCGGTGGTCTTCCGCCCCGGCATGGCGGCCGGCGCCGGCGGCCTGCTGGAGATCGAGCAGGCGCTGGCCGCGGCCATCGAGCAGGGCGAATTCCAGCTGGACTACCAGCCCAAGTACGCTGCTGGTTCGCGCCGCCTGGCCGGCTTCGAGGCGCTGGTGCGCTGGCAGCGCCCGGGCCGCGGGCGCGTCAGCCCGGCCGACTTCATCCCGGCTGCCGAGCGCACCGGCCAGATCGTCGCGCTGGGCACGCTGATCCTGCGCCAGGCCGTGCAGCAGCAGCGCAGCTGGCAGCAACAGGGCCGGGTGGCGCTGCCGGTGGCCATCAACGTGTCGCCGCTGCAGTTCGAGGATGTGCGCTTCGCCGACTGGGTGCTGGCGCTGGTGCAGGCGCATGGCGTGGACCCGCGGCTGGTGGAGGTGGAGATCACCGAGACCGCCGCGATGACGCACATGGAGCGCGTGCTGCCGCAGCTGGAGCGGCTGCGCCAGGCCGGCCTGGGCGTGGCGTTCGACGACTTCGGCACTGGCCAGAGTTCGCTGACGCTGCTGCGCCGCCTGCCCATCACGACGCTGAAGCTGGACCGCAGCATGATCGACCCGCTGCCCGAGCCGTCGGCCGGCGCCGTGGTGCGCGCGGCCTGCGTCGTTGCCGAGGCGCTGGGCCTGACCATCGTCGCCGAGGGCGTGGAAACCGAGGCGCAGGCCGCCGAGGTGGAGCGGCTGGGCTGCACGCACCTGCAGGGCTGGCTGCTGTCCCGCCCGCTGCTGCCGGACGCCGCCGGCGCGCTGCTGGCGCGCGCCGGCGAGCCTGCGGCCGGCGCCTAGCGTGCCATCCAATCGCCCATGCGGATCGCGCCGCCGGGCTGCCACGCCGGGTTGAACTGCAGGCCGCTCTTCTCGAACAGCATGACGACCGTGGAGCCCAGCAGGAAGCGGCCCATCTCGTCGCCCTGCGCCAGCGTGACCTGGCCGGGCGCGTAGTCCCAGGCCTTCACGGTGCCGCCGCGCTTGATCTGGCCGTGCCAGACCGTGGCCATGCTGCCCACGATGGTGGCGCCCACCAGCACCAGCACCCAGCGGCCCAGGACGTCGTCATCGAACACGCACACCAGGCGCTCGTTGCGTGCGAACAGCCCCGGCACGCCGCGGGCCGTCGTCGGGTTCACCGAGAACAGCTCGCCCGGCACATGCACCATGCGCACGAGGCGGCCGGCGGCCGGCATGTGGATGCGGTGGTAGTCCTTGGGGCTGAGGTAGAGGTTGGCGAACAGCCCGTCCTGGAAGCGCGCGGCCAGCTCGGCGTCACCGCCCACCAGCGCCGTCGTCGAGAACGCCTGGCCCTTGGCCTGGTAGACCTGGTCGCCCTGGATGCGGCCCACCTGGCTGATTGCGCCGTCGACCGGGCAGATCAGCGGCGCCTGCGCCAGCGGCCGCGCGCCGGGCTTCAACGCGCGGGTGAAGAAGTCGTTGAACGTGGCGTAGGCCGTGATGTCCGGCTGCGCCGCCTCGGCCATGTTGACGCCGTAGCGCGCGACGAAGCGGCGGATGGTGGCGGTGGTGATGCCTCCCAGCGGCTTGGACGCGTAGTGCCCGGCCAGGCGGGTCATGGCCAGCTTGGGCATCAGGTACTGCGGCAGGACTTTGAGTCGATCAGACATGGCATCGGGGCCGTGGAGGGTCGCGGATTCTAGGAGCGCCCCTCGGTCGGCAGGCCTAGGGTCAGCGCGGACAATGCGGGGCGATGTCCCTGGTTCACAGCTCCTTTTACCGTTTCACACCGATTGCCGACCCGGCTGCCTTTGCCGCCTGGCTGCGCGAGGCCGCGTCGGGCTTGGGTGGCGTCGTGCTGGTCGCCACCGAGGGCCTGAGCGCCGCCGTCGCCGGCCCGGCCGACGTGCTGGCGCGCTTCGAGGCCGCGCTGCTGCAGCAGCCCGGTTTCGCCGGCCTGCACTTCAAGCACAACGCCTGCGAGCGCCCGCCGTTCAGCCTGCTGAAGGTGTCGGTCAAGCGCGAGATCGTCGCCTTCGGCATTCCCGGGGTGACAGGCGGTGTCAGTGGCGGCGCGGCCACCGACACCCATGTCAGCCCGCAGCGCTGGCGCGAGCTGCTGGACGACCCCGACACGGTGGTTCTCGACAACCGCAACACGTTCGAGTTCAAGCTGGGGCGCTTCCGCGGCGCCATCGACCCCGGCGTGGCCCACTTCCGCGACTTCCCGGCCTACGTCCAGGCGCACCGCGACGAGTGGCAGGGCAAGACGGTGGCCATGTACTGCACCGGCGGCATCCGCTGCGAGAAGACGGCGGCGTGGATGCAGGCCCAGGGCCTGCAGGTGGCGCAGCTGGACGGCGGCATCCTGAACTTCCTCGAAGCGTTTCCCGACGCCGCGCGGGACTGGGAAGGCGAGTGCTACGTGTTCGACAAGCGCATCGCCATCGATGCCGCCGGCCGCGAGACGGGCACGACGGCCGAGCAGGTGTTCACCGACCCGGCCGACGCCTGGCGGCTGAACCGCGCCCGGCGGCTGGACCCCGCCGCGGAGGATTGATTCCCCCGGCGCGGAGCAAACCTTCCGCCCCCGCGTCGCGTGCGGCCGGCCGCAAACCCCGACAATCCGCTCCGCGCGCCGCTTGCGCGCCCCGACCTTCCTCCATCGATGTCCCACCTGATCGTCCACGGCGGCACGCCCCTCTCGGGCCGCATCATTCCCTCGGCCAACAAGAACGCCGTCCTGCCCATCCTGTGCGCGACGCTGCTGACCCGGCAGCCCGTGCGCCTGCGCGGCGTGCCCGAGATCACCGACGTGAAGAAGATCGTCGAGGTCTTCCGCAAGCTGGGTTCGCACGTGGAGCTGGACTTCAAGACCGGCATCCTCGACGTCCATCACAAGGACACGCATTTCGACGCGGCCATCGACCGCCTGCCGGAGGAGATGCGCTCCTCCATCATGCTGGTGCCCGGCCTGATGGCCCGCTTCGGCGCTGCGCGCATCGAGGACGACGTCAAGGGCTGCACGCTGGGCGCCCGCGAGATCGACCCCCACGTGGAGGTGTTCCAGCGCTTCGGCGCCGATGTCGAGCGCCTGCCCGACGGCCTGGTGCTGCGCGTGGACCGCCCGCTCAAGGCCAACGACCACTGGACCGACTACGCCTCGGTCACGACGACCGAGAACTTCGTGCTGTGCGCGGCGCTGGCCGAGGGCACGTCCACGCTGACCAACGCCGCCAGCGAGCCGCACGTGCAGGAGTTCTGCAACTTCATGTCGCTGCTGGGCGCCAAGATCGAGGGCCACGGCACGTCCAAGCTGAAGATCACCGGCGTCTCTGCCCTGGGCGGCGCCGACTACACCTTCACTGAGGACTTCCACGAGATCGTCACCTTCCTCGCGTTGGGCGCCATCACGGGCGGCAACGTGCAGGTCAAGAACGGCGCGCCGGAGATGTTCCCGCTGCTGGACCGCACCTTCGCGAAGTTCGGCGTGCAGATCGTCCACGAGGACGGCTGGAGCCGCTGCGTCGTGGACGGCCCGCTGAAGGTCAAGGAACCCTTCACGCGCAACATCCTGCAGAAGGTGGAAGCCGCGCCCTGGCCCTATGTGCCGGTGGACCTGCTGCCCATCTTCGTGGCCCTGGGCGTCAAGGCCGAGGGCAGCGTGATGTTCTGGAACAAGATCTACGACGGCGCGATGGGCTGGACCAGCGAGCTCGCCAAGTTCGGCGCGCACGCGTTCCTCAGCGACCCGCACCGCATGATCACCTTCGGCGGCAAGCCGCTCTCCCCGGCCGAGGTGGAGAGCCCCTACATCATCCGCGTCGCCATCGCGCTGCTGATGGTGGCCGCCAGCGTGCCCGGCAAGAGCGTCATCCGCAACGCGACGCCCATCCGGCGTGCCCACCCCAATTTCGTCGAGCACATCTGCGAGCTCGGCGCGCGCATCGAGTGGGTGGAAGGCGACTAGAACGTGACGCCCCTCGCCCAGTCCCGCCGCGCTGCACGCGGGCGGGCCCGGTCGGCCCCCCGAGGGGGCGGTGATGCTTGCGGCATTGAGCCGCAAGCACATCGCCCTGGCGGGCCGGCTTGGGAGCGGCCCGGCGCTCGGCCCGCTTGAACGCGACGCTGAACATGCGATTTGGGCTCCTTCTTTGCGTCGGCGTCATGGCCTCGCTCGCGCACGCCGACACCGTCCGCTGGGTGGCGCAGGACATGCCGCCGCATTTCCACTTCCAGGACGGCCACGCGCCGCGCAGCGTGGCCGAGCTGGGGCGGGGCGAGGTGGACGGCTTCATGCGCGTGCTGCTGCCGCGCATGGCCGGCTTCCGGCATGAGTTCGTCGAGGCCAGCACGGCGCGCTACGAGGCGCTGTCGCGCAGCGGGCAGACGCTGTGCTCCACGCTGCACGTGCGCACGCCCGAGCGGCTGGACTGGCTGTACTTCTCGCACCTGTACCCGCCGCTGGTGTCGCGCGAGATCCACGTCATCGTGCGCCGCGATGCGCTGGCCCGCGTCATGCAGGGCGCGCCGGCAGACGGCCGCGTCGTGCTGGCCGACCTGCTGCAGCGCCCCGAGCTGCGGCTGTTGCTGGCGCGTGACCGCGCCTTCGGCCCGCAGATCGACCCGCTGCTGGGCCGCCATGCGGTGCCGCGCCTGGCGGTGGGCGCCCAGCTCAGCAGCCAGCTGCTGGACATGCTGCGCGCCGGGCGCATGGACTACACGCTGGACTACCCGGCCGTCATGCAGGACCACCTCAAACGCATCGGCGACCCCGGCGCTCTCGTCGCGCTGCCGGTGACCGAGGGCCGCAGCACGCTGCTGGCCACCGTGTCCTGCAGCCGCACGCCGGAGGGCCGCCGCCACATCGAGGCCATCGACGCGGCCGTGCGCGCGCTGGCCCGCGAGCCCGACCGCGAGGCCTGGGTGCACGACTGGCGCGGCGACCGCGTGATGCCGCAGGACATGAGGCGGCTGAACGCCTACATGGACGAGCGCGCCCGCGGCGGGCCGCGCATCGAATAGGCGCCGCCGCCGTGGCCCGCCCTGCCAAGCCCGCGCTGCCGCTGCGCGACGGCGTCGCCGCCAGCGCCGTGTTCTGCCCGCCCGGGCCGTGGGCGACGACGGCCGCCTTCCTCGCCGAGCGCCTGCCGCGCGTCGACGACTGGGCCGAGCGCCTGGCGCGCGGCGATGTCGTCGACGACGGCGGCCAGCCCGTCGCCGCGGCCTACCAGCCCAACCGCCGCGTCTACTACTGGCGCTACCTGGCCGACGAGCCCGTCGTGCCGTTCGAGGCCCGCGTCGTCTTCCAGGACGAGCACCTGCTGGTGGCCGACAAGCCGCACTTCCTGCCCGTCACGCCCAGCGGCCTGTATGCCCGGCAGACGCTGATGGCGCGGCTGCGCCACGCGACCGGCCTGGCCGACCTCATCCCCATCCACCGGCTGGACCGCGAGACCGCCGGGCTGGTCGTCTTCGCCGTGCGGCCGCAGGACCGCGACGCCTACCACCGGCTGTTCCGCGAGCGCACGGTCGACAAGGTCTACGAGGCCGTCGCGCCGGCCGGCGAGGGGCCCTGGCCGCGCGTCGTGCGCCACCGGCTGGCCGAGCCCGACGGCGACGACTTCATGCAGATGCAGGTCGTGCCCGGCGAGCCCAACGCCGAGACGCGCATCGACCTGGTCGAACGGCTGGCCGACGGCCTGGCCCGCTACGAGCTGCGCCCGCACACCGGCCAGCGCCACCAGCTGCGCGTGCAGATGAATGCGCTGGGCCTGCCCATCGTCGGTGACCGCATCTACCCGGTGCTGCAGCTGCACGAGAACCCGCCGCGCTTTGACGCACCGCTGCAGCTGGTGGCGCGCGAGATCGCGTTCACGGACCCGGTGACGGGTCAGCGACGGTACTTTTCACGTGGCGCCGCGACAATGCTGTTCCGATGACCGCCGACCCCCAAGCCCAAGTCCAGGAACTGCGTCGCCAGCTGCAGACGCTGCTCGATGCCGCCAAGGCCAACGAGCGCAAGCTGGACCGCTTCGACGCGCTGGAGCGCCGCCTGATGGCGGTGGGCTCCATGGAGGAGCTGGTCAACCTGCTGCTGGTGGACTGCCGCGCCGACTTCGGCCTGGACGCCGCCGAGCTTTGGCTGCTGGACCCCGACGGCGAACTGCGCCGCGCGCTGCCCAGCCTGCCCATGGCCAGGGCGCCGCAGCTGCTGGAGGGCCACGGGCCGCTGAAGGACATCTTCGGCGCCGCGCGCACCACGCGCCTCATCGGCCCTGGCCATGGTGAGGCGCTGCTGGCCACCGCCTTCGGTGCCGGCACGCCGGTGCGCTCGGCGGCCCTGCTGCCGCTGATCCGCCAAGGCCTGCTGATCGGCAGCCTGCACTTCGGCGCGCGCGATGCCGAGCGCTACGACGCCGCCTCGGGCACCAAGTTCCTGGACCGGCTGGCCGCCATCGCCGCCATCGCCATCGAGAGCATGCTCAACCGCGAGCGGCTGCGCCGCGCCGGCATGACCGATGGCCTGACCGGCGTGCACAACCGCCGCTACTTCGACCATCGCAGCCTCATCGAGTTCAGCCAGGCCGTGCGCCACCGCTACCCGCTGGCCTGCCTGTTCCTGGACATCGACCACTTCAAGGCCATCAACGACGGCCACGGTCACCCGGCGGGCGACGAGGTGCTGCGCCAGGTGGGCGGGCTGATCCAGCGCTCGCTGCGCACTGGCGACCTGGCCGCGCGCTACGGCGGCGAGGAGTTCGTCGTGCTGCTGCCACGCACCGACCTGGCCGGCGCCCGCGAGGTGGCCGAGCGCATCCGGCTGATGGTGCAGGACGCGCCGTTCGTGACGCCCGAGGGCGGCACGCTCAGCGCCACGCTGTCCGCTGGCCTGGCCATGCTGCCGGCCGAGGCCACCAGCTTCGCCGACCTGCTGAACGCCGCGGACCGCGCGCTCTACGAGGCCAAGCGGGCCGGGCGCAACCGCACCATTGCGGACACCGGGGGCGAGGCTGCCTGACGGTGGGAATGCGGGCCGAGCGCCGGGCCGCCCCAAGCCGGCCCGCGTAGGGCGATGTGCTTGTGGCTCGATGCCACGAGCATCGCCGTCCCCTCGGGGGACCGACAAGGCCCGCCGCGTTCAGCGGGCGGGACTGGGCGAGGGGCTCACTTCAGCCACTGCAGCTGCATCGTGAACATGTCGCCGCGGCTGCCGTAGGTCTTGCCCCACAGGAAGGCCGTGTTCAGCGTCACGGTATCACGGCGGTCGTCCCACAGCGTGGCCAGCAGCGCCGGCCCGGCGCGGTGGGACTGGCGCCGGCGCGGCGCCCAGTCGTTCCATTGCCCCACTTCGCTGAAACCCTGCAGGCCCAGCCGCCAGCCTGGCGCCACGCGGTAGACGCCGCGCCACTGCAGCTTCAGCCGTGTGTCGTGCCGGCGGCTGTCGTACTCCCAGAACACGTTGGCATTGAGCTTGAGCAGCCCAAGGTCGGTCTGCCAGGCCGGCCCCAGCTCCAGCGCGTGGCTCTTGCCCACGTTGCGGATCAGCTGCGCATGGACGGCCAGGTCGTACGGCTTCTCGCCCTGCGTCACCAGCACGACGTTCTGCCAGTTCCAGCTCGACAGCACCTGGTCCGACGCGCCATAGCCTATCCAGCTCGCCAGCACCCGCGTCGTCCAGCGCGTGCTCAGGCCCCAGCTGAGGCCCAGCTCCGGCCACAGCTGCGCGGGCTCGCCGGGCGGCTTCACTGTCCAGTAGCGCAGCTCGGCGCCGAAGCGGCCGGCCTGGTCGTACGGCGTGACGACGTAGTAGCCCGGGTCTGCCGCCGCGGGAGCGGCCAACGCCGCCAGCATCCAGGCACTGCTGCACTTCATGTCGCGCACTCTAGGCGCGTCGCCGGGGTGGGCCCACCCCCTGACAAACCCCGAGCCCGCCACCGCGCACAGCGGCCGATACGGCCGTGACAATTTGTCTCGCAGCAGTCATTCCCGATGAGCACCGATTCCGCCGCACCTTCCCTGCACGAAGACGCCATGCCGCGCCGGCTGGGCTCGCTGCGATTGCGGCTGGGCCTGGGGGTGCCGCTGCTGACCTGCGCCATCGTGGCTGTCTTCGAATGGAGCCTGGGCGGCTTTGTCGTGCCGGCCGAAGGCATGGCGCGCACCGCCTGGCTGGTGCTGCTGCTCAGCGCGGCCCAGCTGCTGCTCATCGAGATGCTGATGCTGCGGCCGCTGCGCCGGCTGGCGGCGGGCTGCGAGGCGATGGAGTCCGCCCCCGTGCCGCTGACGCCGGAGGATGCCACGCCGGCGCCCGGCTTGGCCGCCGAGCTGGACCGCATCGGCCATGCGATGCGCCGCGCCCGCGGCTCGCTGTGGCAGCAGGACCAGCATGCCCGCGAACTGCGCCGCGAGCTGACGCAGCAGCGCCTGCTGCTGGAGCAGGCCCAGCTGGCGCTGGAGGCCAACCAGCGTGAGCTGGCCAGCCTGGCCCGTACCGATGCGCTGACCGGCCTGGCCAACCAGCGCGCCTTCGACGAGGCGCTGCGCCGCGAATTCAAGCGCGCCCAGCGACAGCGGGGCCTGCTGGCGCTGGCGGTGCTGGACCTGGACGAGTTCAAGGCGTTCAACCATCACCACGGCACTGCCGTCGGCGACGCGGCGCTGCAGAGCGTGGCCGGCCTGCTGAACGAGCGCTTCAAGCGCGACACCGACGTCGTCGCGCGTCTGGGCGGCGAGGAGTTCGTCGCGCTGCTGCCCGGCGTCGGCATGGCCGAGGCGCAGGGCGTGCTGGAGCAGCTGCGCGACGACCTGCGCGCGCTGCGCCTGCCCCAAGGCGAGGGCCACCTGACGCTGAGCGTGGGCCTCGCCGCCGCCAGCCCGGCCCACCCCTACCTCAGCGCACAGGCGCTGATGCAGGCGGCCGACGAGGCGCTCTACATCGCGAAGCACGCGGGCCGGGACAGATTGAGTTTGGCGGCCTGAAAACAAAACGGAGGCCTGAGCCTCCGTGTCGATGTGCCTGCGTTCAGCGGCGCAGGTCAGCGGCCATGTTCCTGTGCAGCCAGCAACTGCTCGTTGACGCGCCGCGCGGCGCGCAGCACCAGCGTCTCGTCCAGCTGTGCCTGCGGCGCGATCTGGCTGGCGATGTCGTCCAGCTGGTCCTGGTGGTTCAGCAGTGCCCACGCCACGGTCGAGATCGCGGCGACGCTGCGGCGGGCCAGGCTCTCGGGCATGGTCAGCGTGGACTGGATCTCGACGTGGTGGCGCACGCTCGCGACGGCCGCGGGCGCGAGGCCCCAGCTCTCGCACAGCGCGGCGCCCAAAGCGTCGTGGCTGACGCCGAAGGCCGTCTTCTCCAGCTCCACCAGCTCGGCGTCGCGCGTGGCCGCACGCAGCATGGCGGGGTAGTGCGTCGGTGCGTGGCGGTACAGCACCGCCTTGCCGCATTCCTCGAACAGGCCTGCCGAGTGCGCGGCCCACGGGTCCACGCCCAGCATCTGGCCCATGCGGCCCATCAGCAGGCCGCGCTGCGACGCGCGCGCCCACACGGATTCCAGCTCCGCCGCGGCCGGGAAGGCGGCGCGCAGGCCCATCTCGAACGTGATCGCCGCCACCTCGCGCATGCCGAGATACGTCAGCGCCTGGTGCACCGTCTGCACGCGGCCGCGCAGGCCGTACAGCGACGAGTTGACCGCCTTCATGACGGCCGCCGCCAGGGCCATGTCGGTCTCCACCAGCGCGGACATGGCCTGCAGGTCGATGTCCTCGGCCGCCATCAGCAGCGAGAGCTTGACCAGGACCTCCGGCTGGGTCGGGATCTCGATGTCCAGGTTGCGCAGTTGGGGATCGACAGGCATGGTGTTTTCAGGGGGCCGGGGAATGCCTGATCGTAGATCAGCGGAAGAACGCGTCCCAGGCTGTTTTGAGGATGAGCGCGCCCACGACCGTGACGAAAACGCCCCGTACAAAACCCGCGCCATGCTTCAGCGCCAGCCGCGTGCCGGCCAGACTGCCGATGACGTTGGTGACGGCCATGACCGCGGCCACGTGCCACCAGATATGGCCCTTGCTGACGAACAGCGAGATCGCGAACGCGTTCGTCAGCAGGTTCATCAGCTTGGCCGTGGCCGACGCGTGCAGGAAGTCGTAACCCAGCACGCGCACGAACAGGAAGACGAAGAAGCTGCCCGTGCCGGGCCCGAAGAAGCCGTCGTAGAAACCCACGGCCAGCGCAATGGCGCCGGCCACGGCGGCCTCCGCGCGGCCGGCGAAGCGCGGCTTGTGCTCGCGCCCCAGGTCTTTCTTCGCCAGCGTGTAGAGGAACACCGCCAGCAGCACCAGCGGCAGCGCCTTGCGCAGCCCGTCCGGGTTGACCAGCGTCAGCACCCAGGCGCCGGTGAAGCTGCCCGCGCCCGCCAGCACCGCGGCCGGCAGCAGCCGCTTCCACGGCAGCGACACCCGCTTCACATACTGCGCCGTCGCCCACGCCGTGCCCCAGATCGCCGCGCCCTTGTTGGACCCCATCAGCGTCGCCGGCGCCGCGTTCGGGAAGGTGCTGAACAGCGCTGGCGTCAGGATCAAGCCGCCGCCGCCGGCCACCGCATCAATGAAACCCGCCAGCAGCGAGGCGAGGGCGACGACGAGCAGATCGAGCATGTCCATGAATTCCATCAACGACCGCGGCCGTAGTGCCCCGGGCGGGCCGAGCGCCGGGCCGCTCCCAAGCCGGCCCGTCTGGCGATGTGCGAGCGGGGCACGCCCCGCGAGCATCGCCGTCCCCTCGGGGGACCGACCGGGCTTGCCCGCGTCCAGCGGCGCAAGACCGGGCGAGGGGCAGACAAAATAAAACGGCCACCAAGGGGTGCCTTGGTGGCCGGTGGGATTGTCTTCGGGGTGTCGAAGCAATCTTGCTGTCTTGTCTCCTCACAACCCGCCCGGCGGCCCTGGACTTAGAGCCCCGAACCGCGTCGAGTGACGAAAATGTATTGCCCCGCCTCGGTGCATGAAACTGGGGTAAGCCCGGGTTCGCGGCGCGCGAACGGGCATTTTCGCACCATTGTTGTGCAAATCAAGGGTAATGAACCGCGGGAAAATGCGTGCATGCGCTGCCCGTTTCACCCGTTGCTGCCTCTTGCCGTGAGCCTGTTGACCGCCTGCGGCGGCGGCGGTGGCGGGGCCGCCGGCGGCAGCCCCGGCGGGGGCGAAACCGGGGGCTCCGGCATAGGGCAGACGCTGCTGTTGACGCTGCCCGCGGCGGGGCTGTCTCCGGCCGATCTGGCGGTCGTCGTGGCCGAGGGCGATGCGGTCAGCGAGGCCATGGGCGCGGCCTATCTGGCGGCCCGCGGCGTGCCGGCCGCCAACCTCATCAAGGTGAAGGTCAACACCGCCACCCCCTCCATCTCGGCGGCGGATTTCGCGTTGCTTAAATCAGACATCGACGCGCGGCTGCCTGCGTCCGTGCAGGCCACGCTGCTGGCCTGGGCCGCGCCCAGCCGCGTGTCGGGCGCCTGCAGCATGGGCATCACGAGCGCCATGGCTCTGGGCTATGACACCCGCTATTGCAATAGCGCGCCGACCACCGATGCCTGCGCCACGACGGCGGCGTCACCGCTGTACGACAGCGAGTCGCGCCGGCCCGTGGCTGACCTGCAGGTGCGGCCGTCCATGCTGCTGGGCACCAGCACGCTGGCCGCGGCCCAGGCCCTCATCGCCCGCGGCGTGGCCGCCGACGCGACGCTGCCGGCCGGCGAGGGCTGGCTGGTGCGCACGACGGACGCCGACCGCAGCGTGCGCTGGAGCGACTTCCAGCCACTGCCGGCCGCCTGGGGCGGCGCGCTGAAGCTGAACTACGTGGACAACAGCGCCGGTGCGGCCAGTGCCAACTCGCTGTCGGGCAAGGCCGACGTGCTGTTCTACCTGACCGGGCTCGCCAGCGTGGCCAACCTGTCGACGCTGCAGTTCCGCCCCGGCGCGCTGGCCGACACGCTGACGTCCGTCGGGGGCGTGCTGCCCAGCGGCAATGGCCAGATGCCCATCACCAACTGGCTGGCGGCCGGCGCGACGGCCAGCTACGGCACGGTGGAGGAGCCCTGCAACCACCCCCAGAAGTTCTCGCGCGCGTCGGTGCTGATCGACCACTACTGGCGCGGCGGGACCGCCATCGAGGCCTACTGGAAGGCCGTGCAGTGGCCGGGGCAGGGCCTGTTCGTCGGCGAGCCGCTGGCTCAGCCCTTCCGCGACGCGCCCAGCTTCGCCATCGTGGCGGGCGAGTACCAGATCAAGACGCGCGCCCTGCGCCCCGGCAGCCGCTACGCGCTGCAATACCGGCTCAACGGCAGCACGGCATGGACGACGCTGGCCACTTTCACCGGCCAGCGCGGGCAGGTGCTGGACGGCCGCTCGCCGCTGCCGCCGGCGGCGGCGGTGCAGATCCGCTGGCAGGGCCCTTGCCCGGACAACGCCGCCAACGCCTGCACGCTGGCCCAGTCGCCGTGAACCGTCACGGCCAGCCCTCAGAATGCGGGTCGGTCAAATCCTGATTGCCTGACGCGGCCGGGCGACGAACAGTCGCTGTCCCCCGCAGTCCCACACCGTCATGCTCCGTTCCCCTTGCGCCCGTGCCCGCGGCTTCACGCTGCTCGAACTGTTGGTCGTCATGGTCATCATCGGCCTGCTGGCCGGCTACGTGGGCCCGAAGTTCTTCGGCCAGATCGGCAAGAGCGAGGTCAAGGCGGCGCGCGTGCAGATCGATGCGCTGCAGAAGTCGCTGGACCAGTACCGGCTCGACGTGGGCCGTTACCCCAGCACCGAGCAGGGCCTGGCCGTGCTGGTGACGAAGCCGGCGGACGAGCCCAAGTGGCAGGGGCCGTATCTGGCCAAGGCCGTGCCCAAGGACCCCTGGGGCAACGACTACCAGTACCGCGCCCCGGGCGAGCATGGCGAGTACGACCTGCTGAGCCTGGGCAAGGACGGCCGCCCCGGCGGCGAGGGTGAGGACGCCGACCTCACCAGCTGGTGATGCCTGTTTTTCAGACGCGTGTGCTGCGCGCTGGTGC
This sequence comes from Pelomonas lactea, assembly GCF_043555885.1. NCBI lineage: Bacteria > Pseudomonadati > Pseudomonadota > Betaproteobacteria > Burkholderiales > Sphaerotilaceae > Roseateles > Pelomonas lactea. Next base: position 132,178 of record NZ_JBIGHX010000010.1, read on the forward strand.
CGTCAGCGCCGAGCGTGTGGAGGCGCCCGACCGGGCCGCCGTCGCCGCGGTGCTGGGCGTCGCGCCGCAGCATGTGCTGGAAGCGCGCGAGATCGCCTCGACCGAGCGCGCCAAGCCGTGGCGCCGCCATGCCCGCTTCCCGCTGCAGCTGTTCAGCCAGGAGCTGGCCGTGCTGCTGGACGCCGGCATCGCGCTGCTGGAGGCGCTGCAGACGCTGCGTGAGAAGGAAGGCCAGCCCGGCGTGCGCGCGGCGCTGGACGGCGTCATCGCCCAGATCGAGCAGGGCCAGCCGCTGTCCGTCGCGCTGCGCCAGCAGCCGCAGGCGTTTGACGAGCTGATCTGCGCCATCGTCGCGGCCAACGAGAAGACCGGCCAGCTGTCCACCGCGCTGGCCCAGCATGCGCGTTACCTGGCCTGGGTGGACGCGCTGCGCTCGCGGCTCGTGGCGGCGCTGGTCTACCCGCTGATGCTGCTGGGCGTGGGCGGCGCGGTCATCCTGTTCCTGCTGCTGTACGTGCTGCCGCGTTTCGCCGGCATCCTGGAGCAGACCAGCGCCGATCTGCCGTGGGCGTCGCGCGTGCTGATCGAATTCGGGCAGACGGCGGGCGCGCATCCGGGCCTGGTGCTGGGCGGCATCGCGGCGGTGGGCTTTGCGGTGTTTTCGCTGCTGCGCCAGCCGGCCGTGCGCCAGCGTGCGCAGGCCGCGCTGTGGACGCTGCCGGGCCTGGGCCCGCGGCTGCGCGTGCTGGCGCTGGCGCGGCTGTACCGCTCGCTGGCCATGCTGCTGGCGTCGGGCGTGCCGGCGCTGGCGGCGCTGAAGATCGTTGTCGACGTGGTGGCGGCGCCGTGGCGTGCCGCGGTGCAGGCGGCGGCGGCGCAGATCGAGCGCGGCGAGCGCCTGTCCGCCGCGTTCGACGCGCAGGACCTGGCCACGCCGGTGGCGCGCCGCATGCTGCGCGTCGGCGAGCGCAGCGGCGAAGTGGCCGCCATGCTGGAGCGCGCCGCGGCCTTTCACGACGAAGAGGCTGCGCGGCTGACCGACCTGTTGTCGCGCCTGGTGAACCCGGCGCTGATGCTGATCATGGGCGTGCTGATCGGCGGGATCATCGTGCTGATGTACCTGCCGATCTTTCAGTTGGTGGAGCAGGTGCAGTGAGGGCTTGCGCGGTTCGTTGCTTTGGTTTGGCGCCCACTGCCGTGCGGGGAGTTCGCCCCCGCGGGCGACCTACTTTCTTGTGCGCACAAGAAAGTAGGCAAAGAAAGCGCCCCTGCAAAACCGCCCCTGCGGGGTTCCCTGCGCTGCTTGAATCCCAAGGCCGCGCCGAACTCGCGTCGCTACGCTCTGCTCGGACAGTCGTCGCGAGTCAGTGCTTGAAGCGTGCTGCGCACGCGCCTTGGGATTCAAGCATCACAGGCGGTTTTGAAGGGGAGGCCCCGAACAGCCCGCCCCAACAGCCAACAGCCAAGCCCGTGAGCCGTTCGCCGCGAGGTATTTCTCTTCCCCCCTTGAGCACCGCCGAGGAACGCAAGTCCCGAAGCCCGCGCGCGCAGCGCGCCTCAAGGACTGACTCACGACGACTGTCCGAGCAGAGCGTAGCGGCGCGAGTTCGGCGTGGGGCTTCGGGACTTGCGTTGCTCGGGCACCCGAGCGAAGCGAGGGCGGTGCGGTCGGGGGGCGTTTCTTTGCCTACTTTCTTGTCGACACAAGAAAGTAGGTCGCCCGCCGGGGCGAACTCCCGGCACCACACGTGGCGCCAACCAACAGGGCCACAGACATGACGACGTCCCTCCACGACTGGCTCCCCGCCGAGCAAGGCCCCTGGCATCTCGACTTCGAGCAATGGCCGCAGGCGCAGGCCCAGCGCTGGCGCGCCGTGTTGGCCGTCGGCGCCAACGACCGCCGCGTGCTGCTCGCCGAGCGCGACGAGGACGCGATGCTGCTGCAGAGCGTCGAGGCGCGGCTGAATGCGCCCGTCGGCTGGCAGCGCGCGTCGAGCGACGCGGTGACCCACTTCCTCGGCGCCGGCGAGGCGGACTTCCGCGCGCTCTCAGACGTCGAAGAAGCGCTGACGACCATCGAGGATCACACCGAGGAGCTGTCGGCCCTCGCGCTCAGCGAGCAGGCCAGCCCCGTCGTGCGGCTGCTGAACGCGACGATCTACGACGCGCTGCAGGACACGGCCTCCGACATCCACATCGAATGCACCGCCCGCGGCGCGGCGATCCGCTTCCGCGTCGACGGCGTCATGGCCGTCGTGCGCCAGGTCGAGAGCCCGCAGGTGGCCGAGCAACTGGTGTCGCGCCTCAAGGTCATGGCCGAGTTGGACATCGGTGAGCGCCGGCTGCCGCAGGATGGCCGCTTCAAGCTGCGCGTGCAGGGCCGCGAGATCGACTTCCGCCTCAGCGTGATGCCCAGCGTGTTCGGCGAGGACGCGGTCATCCGCATCCTGGACCGCGCGGCCATCGCGCGTGCCGGCACGCTGACGCTGGATGCGTTGGGCTTTGGCGACGACGAGCGCGCCGCCATCCGCCACCAGGCGCGCCAGCCGCACGGCATGCTGTTGGTGACCGGCCCGACCGGCTCCGGCAAGACGACGACGCTGTACGCCACGCTGGCCGAGATCCACACCGGCGCCGACAAGATCATCACGATCGAAGACCCGGTCGAGTACCAGCTCAGCGGCGTCGTGCAGATCCCCGTCAACGAGAAGAAGGGCCTGACCTTCTCGCGCGGCCTGCGCTCCATCCTGCGCCACGACCCGGACCGCGTCATGGTCGGTGAGATCCGCGATGCCGAGACCGCGCAGATTGCCGTGCAGGCCGCGCTGACGGGGCATCTCGTCTTCAGCACGGTGCATGCGAACAACGCGTTCGACGTCATCGGCCGCTTCATGCACATGGGGCTGGACCTCTACAACGTCGTGTCCGCGCTGAACGCGGTGCTCGCGCAGCGGCTGGTGCGGCTGACGTGCAAGCACTGCGCGAAGCCCGTCGCGCCCGATGCGGCAACGCTCACTCGCCACGGTGTCATCAACGGCAACTTTTTGAAGGGCGAGGGCTGCGGCCACTGCCGCGGCACCGGCTACAAGGGCCGGCGCGCGGTGGCGGAGCTGTTGAAGCTGGACGACGGCCTGCGCGACCTGATCGCGGCGCGCGCGCCGATGTCCGAGATCAAGGCCGCCGCGAAGGCGCGCGGCATGAGGTCGCTGCGCGACATGGCGCTGGCCGCCGTGTGCCGCGGCGAGACGACTTTCGAGGAGCTGGAACGTGTCACGCTCGATGAGTGAGCGCCTGCGCCAGCAGCTCAGCGCGCGCCTGGCCAAGCCGCGGCGCGTGTTCGTCACGCCCGGCGGCGACGAGTTCGCGGCCTGGTGCCGCGACATGCCCGGCACGGCCGTCGAGCTGATCGTGTCGGCGCGCGCGCTGCACGAGCTGGTGGCCGAGCCCGGCCTGCCGCTGGCCGACCTGGACGCCGTGCAGGCCTACGCGCAGCAGCAGTTCGCGCATTACTTCGGCGCCGCCGCGCAGCGCTTTGCCGTCGCGCCGTGGCAGCTGGGCGAGGCGGTGGGGGCGTCGGCGCTGCACGGGCTGGACCTGGCCGCGCTGCGTGCGCAGGCCGAGGCCGCGGGCGTTCGCGTCGCTGCCGTGCGCCCGGCCTGGGCCGCGTGGCTGGCGTCGCTGCCGGCCGCCACGCGCGCCGGTTCGGGCCGTGCCGTCTGGCACGAGGGGTCGGTGGCCGTCGTCATCCAGCTGGACCGGGGCCGTGTGACGGCGCTGCAGTCGCGCCGCGTGAACACGCTGGCTGACCTGGGTACTGACGCGCCGCTGGCCGTCGGCACGCCGGCCGACGCGCTGGCGCCGCAGCCCGGCCCGGCCACGCCGCAGCCCGACTTCCTGCCGCGCTCCGGCCGTTCGCCGCTGGCCTGGCCGCTGGCGGCCACGGGTGCGCTGGTGCTGGCCACGGCGGCGTGGAGCGCCGTCGAGAGCCACCGCGCGCTGGACGTCGCCCAGGCCGCGCGCGACCGCGTCGCCGCGCTGCGCCCGGCGGCCGCGCCCAAGCCCGCCGCGCGCCGCGCCGAGCCGGCGGACAACCGCTCGGCGCTCGAAGCCCGTGCGCTGCTGGCCATGCCGTGGGAGCCGCTGCTGACGCGCGTGGAGACCGCGGGCGCCGACGCCAAGACCATCGCCTGGCTGGGCCTGGACGCCAGCGCCGGCCGCGGCGAGCTGCGGCTGGAAGGGCTGACGCCCGACAAGCTGCTGGCGCTGCAACTGGCCGAGCAGCTGGGCACGACGCCCGGCTGGCGCCAGGTCGTGCTGTCGCGCTTCTCGGCCGCCGAGACGGGGCTGACGGGCCAGCGCTTCGAGATCAACGCCCGCGTGGCGACGGGGGGCGGCTCGTGAACCACCGCCTCGTCAAGGCCCTCGGCTGGCCCGGCATCGCCGGGGTCGCCGCGCTGTTGCTGGCCGTCGTCGCCATCGTGCTGGGCCAGCGCTGGGACGCCCAGGCCGCCGCGCTGCAGGCCGAGGCGCACGCGCTGCGCGCCAAGGCGCGGCCCGCGGTGGCCACGGCCGTGCCTGTCAGCGTGCAGCAATGGCAGGCCGCGCTGCCCGCCGCCAGCGAGCGCCAGCAGCGGCTGGCCGACCTGCTGGAGCTCGGCATCCGCCTCGAACTCAACGGCGCCCGCACCGAGCACCGGCTGGCCACCGCCGAGGGCCTGGAGCGGCTGCGCGTGACCATGCCGCTCACCGGCAGCTACGCGCAGCTGCGCCGCTTCATCGGCGCTGCGCTGGAGCATGACCCGGCGCTGAGCCTGGACGCGATCAAGCTGCGCCGCGTCAGCCCGCTGAGCGCTGACGTGGACGCCGAGCTGCAGTGGTCGCTGCACGGGAGGGCGCCATGAACCGCCGTCACCTGACGCTGGGCGGCGCGCTGGTGGCGACGCTGGCCGCGACGGCCTGGGTCGCGACGCGGCCCGAGGACGATGCGGCCGCGCCCGCCGTGGCCGCCGCGCTGCCGGCCCGCAGGACCGCCGCGTCGGCGCCCGGCCAGCCCGATGCGGCCCGGCCCGCCGCGACAGCCGTCGCCCGCCAGCCCTGGGCCGAGGCCAGCCCCGCCCAGCTCGCCGCCTGGCAGCCACCACCGCCCCCGCCTCCACCGCCCGCAGCGCCGCCGGCTCCACCCGCGCCCCCGCCGCCGCCGATGGCGCCGCCCATGCCGTACCAGATGATCGGCCGCGTCGTGGAAGGCGAGGGCGCCCAGGCGGTCGAGGTCGCGCTGCTGGCCGGCCCCACCAAGGCGCTCAGCGTCAGGCGTGGCGACGTCATCGACGGCCAGTGGCGCGTCGAGCAGGTGTCGCCCAGCGGTGTCGGCCTGACGTGGCTGCCCGCCAAGCTCCCCCAGAACATCGTTTTCAAGGCTGTGCCATGAAGCAGCTCCTGCTTGTCCTCGTTACCGCCGCGCTGCTGACGGCCTGCGCCAACCCGGCGCTGCGCCAGGCCGAAGACCTGGGCCGTACCAACCAGTGGCCCGCCGCGCTGCGCGTGCTGGACGATGCCCTCGCCAAGGACCCCACCGACCCGCAGCTGCGCGCCGCCCAGGTGCGCGCCCGCGAGCAGGCCACGGCGCGGCTCATCCTGCAGATCGAGGCGCTGCGCGGCGCTGGCCGCTGGGATGAAGCCCAGGCGCTGCTCAGCCAGCTGGCGCTGGCCGACGCCCGCCACCCGCGCCTGGCCGCGCTGACGGTGGACATCGAGCGCGGCCGCCGCCACGAGAAGCTGCTGGCCACGGGCCGCGCCGCGCTGAAGGACGGCCGCATCGAGCGCGCCGACGCGGTGGCCCGCGAGATTCTGGCCGAGGCGCCGCAGCACCCCGGGGCGCGCTTGCTGGCCAGCCAGGTGGCGCAGGCCCGGCCGCTGGAGACGGCCGTGGGCGAGCTGGGCCCGGGCTTCCAGAAGCCGGTGACGCTGGAGTTCCGCGACGCGCCGCTGCGCCAGGTCTTCGAGGCGCTGGCGCGCAGCAGCGGCGTCAACTTCGTGTTCGACAAGGACGTGCGCGCCGACGCGCGCGTGACCGTGTTCCTGCGCGGCGTGACGCTGGACGAGGCGATGCGCGTCGTGCTGGGCACGCAGCAGCTGGACCGCAAGCTGCTGAACGACAGCTCGGTGCTGATCTTCCCCAACACCGCGGCCAAGCAGCGCGAGCACCAGGAGCTCATCACCCGCACGCTGTACCTGACCAACGCCGACGTGAAGCAGGTGCAGGCCATGGTGCGCACCATCGCCAAGGTGCGCGACATCCACATCGACGAGCGGCTGAACCTGCTCATCGTGCGCGACACGCCCGAGGTGCTGCGCTTCGTCGAGAAGCTCATCGCGTCGGTGGACCTGCCCGAGCCCGAGGTGATGCTGGAGGTGGAGGTCATGGAGCTGGCCACCGACCAGGTGGACGCGCTGGGCCTGGACTGGCCCGACACCGTGCAGTTCGGCCTGCCCAACGTGAGCGGCCAGGTGCTGCTCGGCGAGCGCAACCAGTTCCGCGGCAGCGTCGCCAACCCGGCCATCGTCGCGACGCTGCGCGGCACGGCGGGCAACAACAACATTCTGGCCAACCCCAAGATCCGCGTGCGCAACCGCGACAAGGCCAAGGTCCACATCGGCCAGAAGCTGCCCGTCTTCACGACGACGACCAACTTCACCGGCTCCACGTCGGTGGCCGCGTCGGTCAGCTACCTGGACATCGGCCTCAAGCTGGACGTGGAGCCCACCGTGCAGCTGGACAACGACGTCGTCATCAAGGTGGGCCTGGAGGTCAGCAACCTGATCCGCCAGGTCACCGGCCCCGGCGGCACGACGGCCTACGAGATCGGCACCCGCAACACCGCCACCACGCTGCGCCTGGCCGATGGCGAGACGCAGGTGCTGGCCGGCCTCATCAACGACGAGGACCGCAAGAGCGCGGCCGGCGTGCCGGGCCTGTCGCGCATCCCGCTGCTGGGCCGGCTGTTCGGCACGCAGACCGACACGCGCAACAAGACCGAGGTGGTGCTGCTCATCACGCCGCGCGTGGTGCGCAACCTGGCCGTGCCGGACGCGTCGCTGACGCGCCTGGCCAGCGGCACCGACGCCAGCCCCGGCGCCTTCTCCAGCCTGCTGCGCCGCGAGGCGCGCGTGGGCGTGGGCCCCAGCAGCGGCGGCGCCGCGGCGGCGCCGGCTGCTGCGGCCACGCCGGCCGCACCCACCGAGGCCGTGCTGAAGCTGGACGTGACGCCGCAGGTGGCCGCCGGCGGTGTCGTGTCGGTCGCGCTGAAGAACGACAGCGGCCTGCAGCTCAAGGGCGAGCTGGAGTTCGACGCCACCAAGCTCGCGCCCGCGCAGCCGGCCCCCAATGCCGCGGCAGGGCGCACCGCGTTCGAGTTGCCGCCGCGTGGCGAGCGCGTCATCGCGCTGCGCGTGCTGCCGCAGGCCGCGGGGCAGGTGCTCAACATCGGCCTGGGCGGGCTGTCGGCCAGCGGGCTGAACGGCGAGTCGGCGCCGGTGCGCATCGACGGCAGCGGCATGTTCACCGTCGAGGCAGCGAGATGAACATGCCCCTCGCCCAGCTTCGCGTCGCTGAACGCGAGCGAACCTGGTCGGTCCCCCGGGGGGACGACGACGCTTGCCGGATTGACCGGCACGCGTCGCCATGGCGGGCCGGCTTGGGAGCGGCCCGGCGCTCGTCCCGCGGCAAGGGGAGGGGCTTCACGCTCATCGAGATGCTGGTCGTGCTGGCCATGCTGGGCGTGCTCGCGTCCGCGGGGCGGCCGCTGCTGGAGCTGTCGGTGCAGCGCAGCCGCGAGCATGAGCTGCGCCAGGCGCTGCGCACGCTGCGCGAGGCCATCGACACCTACAAGCGCGCCGTCGAGGCCGGCAGCATCACGCAGAGCCCCGAGGACAGCGGCTATCCGCCCAGCCTGCAGGCGCTGGTGGACGGCGTGCCGGACGCCAAGTCGCCGGGCGGCCGCAAGATCTACTTCCTGCGCCGGCTGCCGCGCGACCCGTTCGCGCCGGCCGATCAGACCGCCGCCGACACCTGGGGCCTGCGCGCCTACGACAGCGCGCCCGACGAACCGCGCGCGGGCCGCGACGTGTTCGACGTGTTCTCGCGCTCCGGGCGCAGCGCGCTCGACGGCACGAAGCTGAAGGACTGGTGACGCGATGCGCACTGCCCGCCCGCGCGGCTTCACGCTCATCGAGCTCATCGTCGTGATGGCCATCGTGGCGCTGCTCGCGTCCATCGCCGCGCCGCGTTACTTCAACTCGCTGCAGAAGAGCAAGGAGACGGCGCTGCTGCAGTCGCTGACCGTCATGCGCGACGCGGTGGACCAGTTCGCCGCCGACAAGGGCCGCTACCCGGAATCGCTGCAGGAGCTGGCCGAGGCGCGCTACCTGCGCGAGGTGCCCGAGGACCCGCTGACCGGCAGCCGCGACAGCTGGGTGGAATTGCCGCCGCCCACCGACATGCAGGCCAGCGGCCGCGTGTGGGACGTGCGCAGCGGCGCCGCGGGGCGCTCGGCCGACGGCAGGCTGTATGCGGACTGGTAGGTGATGGTGCCCCCACGTCGGCGGGTACGCCTGCTGCCCCCCGCGGGGGCCCGCCAGCATGGCTACAGCTATCTCGCGGTCCTGTTCCTCGTCGCGCTGACGGCCGCCGGCCTAGCCGCGCTGGGCCAGGCCTGGCAGACGGCCGCGCAGCGCGAGAAGGAGCGCGAGCTGGCCTTCCGCGGTGGCGAGATTGCCCGCGCCATCGCCGCCTACGCCCGCGCCACGCCCAACCCGCCACCGCAGTACCCCAGGCGGCTGGAAGACCTGCTGTCCGACGAGCGCGGCTTCAAGCCGCGCCACCACCTGCGCCGGCTCTATGCCGACCCCTTCACCGGCCAGCCCGACTGGGAGCTGGTGCCCGAGCCTGGGCAGCCCGGGGCGTTCAGCGCCGTGCGCAGCCGCTCCGAGCAGGCACTGCTGCGCGAGATCGCGGCCGACGGCAGCAGCGTGAAGCAGGCTCGCGATCTGCTGTTCGCGGCGCGCGCCCTCGAAGCCGCCGGGCCGGCGAGCGCGGCGTCTGCAGCGGGCTCCGCAGCGTCGCGCTGACACGGATCGCGCTACGCGCAGAGGCGTCGCGCAGGCAACTTGGGGCATTCCCCATCCCCTGAATCCGGGGCGTAGAACTGGGGATATAGGCGCCGCGTTTCCTTCACCAGAATCGGCACCCCCGCAGGCCTGCCTGCCCCGGGGAGCCCGCCTGTTGCCAACCCTTTGGCGGGCTGCGCGCCGGCCCACCCGCCGGCGTGCTCCCGCACTGCACGATCAACTCAGCAAGGAAAGAGGGTATTTGGATGAAGAAGCTTTTGAGCTCGGTGGCGCTCGCCATCTCGGCGCTGACCCTGTCCGTGGGCGCCCAGGCCGGCGTGATGCGCGCCGTCATCGACTTCGAGTCGCCCGTCGACCCGACCTTTGCACAGCAGCTGCCCTACCTCACGCACGGCGACCAGTTCCTGCAACCCGGCATCAGCAACCACGACGTCCTCGTCACGCCGTTCTCCTTCTCTCCGCTGCGCCAGGTCGGCGACCTGGTGGGTGAGCTGATTGCCGGCGCGGGCTCGGGCTCGTGCGCCGGCATCGCCTGCCCGGTCAACAACGCCAGCAACTTCCTCAACATCTACAACGACGGCGTGCTGGCCATCGAGAGTCTGGACGGCTACCGCTTCTCGGTGAAGAGCTTCAAGGCGTCGTTCATCGGCAACGGCGACCCGACCTTCGCCGTTCCCGCCGCGCTGCGCCTGACCGGCGTGCTCAACGGCGTCGGCACCGATTTCCTGGCGGTGCTCAGCGGCCCTGACGCGCTGGGCAACCTCAACTTCGGCACCTACACGACGACCGGCGCCTTCTCGAACACGGAATTCGACTACGTGCTGGCCTATGCGCTGCCCTGCCTGAGCGGCAGTGGCACCGGTTGCCAGGCCTTCTCCAGCGACCGCGGCCAGTTCGCCATCGACGACATCGTCATCGAGCATGTGCCCGAGCCGGCCAGCCTGGCGCTGGTGGGCCTTGCCGGCCTGGCCGCAGTGGGTGCCCGCCGCCGCCGCCCGGTCTGATCCGCCTCCTCTGCCTCGAAAGGACCTTCGATGAAGATGACCCTCAAGCCCGCCGCACTGGCGGCGCTGGTGCTGCTGTCCGGCGTGGCCACGAGCTCGCTGGCTCAGAGCCGCAAGACCTACATCGTCCAGCTCAAGGACGAACCCGCCGCCTCCTACCAGGGCACCGTGTCCGGCTACGCCGCCACGCAGCCCGCGCCGGGCGAGGCCTTCCAGGCCGGCTCCACGCGCGTGCAGGCCTACCTGGGCTACCTGAGCCAGCGCCAGGACGAAGTGCTGTCGCTGATCGACCGCAGCCGCGTGCTGGCCACCTACAACACCGTCTTCAACGGCTTCTCGGCGCACCTGACCGAGGCCGAGGCGCTGACGCTGCGCAACAGCGCTGCCGTGGTGGATGTGTTCGAAGACGAGCCGCGCCAGCTCGACACCATCACGACGACCAAGTTCCTGGGCCTGAGCGCCGCCGGCGGCCTGTGGTCGCAATCCGTCAACGGCAGCGCCATCAAGGGCGAGAACCTCGTCATCGGCGTCATCGACGGCGGCGTGTGGCCGGAGAACCCCGCGTTCTTCGACCGCGTCGATGCCAACGGCGTGCCCAGCAACAACCCCGCCCACTCGCTGGCCTACGGCCCGGCGCCCGCGTCCTTCACGGGCGGCTGCGTGCCCGGCCCCGGCATCCGGCTGGACCATTGCAACAACAAGCTGGTCGGCATCAAGCACTTCAACGCGACCTTCAAGGTCTCGGGCCGCACGCTGCACTGGACCGACTTCCCCGACTCCGGCCGTGACTCGGTAGCCGGCCCCACCGGCCATGGCAGCCATGGTGACCACACCGCGTCGACGGCCGCCGGCAACGACGGCGCGACGGCCATCGTCAACGGCATGCAGCTGGGTGTGGCCAGCGGCATGGCGCCGCGCGCCCGCGTTGCCAGCTACAAGGTCTGCTGGACCTTCGTGAACGCCGCCGCCACCGACGGCACCGGCAGCCAGAACACCTGCTACACGTCCGACTCGGTCTCGGCCATCGACCAGGCGGTGAAGGATGGCGTCAACGTCATCAACTTCTCGATCAGCGGTTCGCAGACCAGCGTCAACGACCCCGTCGAGCAGGCCTTCTACCGCGCCGCGCTGGCCAACGTGTTCGTCGCGGCCTCGGCCGGCAATGACGGCCCCGGCCAGGCCGTGGCCCACATCAGCCCGTGGATCAGTACCGTGGCCGCGTCCACGCATGACCGTGCCTTCCGCGGCGACGTGACGCTGGGGAACGCCGCCAAGTACACCGGCGCGTCGATGGCGCAGTCCCCGGTCGTCGCCGGCACGGCGCTGATCCGCGCCGAAGACGCCGGCGTGGGCGGCGGCAACGCCAGCCTGTGCTTCAGCGATGCCGCGGCCGCGGCGGGCGTCGGCCAGGTGGTGCTGGACGCCGCGAAGGTGTCCGGCAAGGTGGTCATCTGCACGCGCGGCAACAACGCCCGCGTCGACAAGAGCCTGGCCGTCGCCAATGCGGGCGGCATCGGCATGGTGATGGTGGACAACGGGGGCGGCCTGGTCGCCGAGCCGCACTCCGTGCCCACGGTGCACGTGACGGCCGCCGACGGCGCCCTCATCAAGTCCTACGCGGTCGGCGGTGCCGGCACGGCGGGCCTGAGCCAGTTCTACGTCGGCACGACGGCTGCGCCCATCATGGCCGGCTTCTCGTCGCGCGGCCCCAACGGCGGCGACGCCAACATCCTCAAGCCCGACCTGACCGCGCCGGGCGTGGACATCATTGCCCAGGGCACGCCCGGCCTCACGCAGGCCGAGCGCGACCAGGTGGCCGCCAACACGCTGGTGCCGCCACCGGCGTGGACGACGATCTCCGGCACCTCCATGTCCAGCCCGCACGTGGCGGGCCTGGCCCTGCTGCTGCGCCAGGCCAAGCCGACGTGGTCGCCCGCGGCCATCAAGTCTGCGCTGATGACCACCGGCTTCTCCACGCTGAACGACGGCCTGGCCGGCGCGCAGAACGGCCTGCTGCCGTGGGCCCAGGGCGCCGGCCACGTGGCGCCGCAGAAGGCCATCGACCCCGGCCTGGTGTACGACGCCGGCAAGGCCGACTGGGTTCGCTACCAGTGCAAGGTCAACCGCGCGGCCGTGCCGGCCAGTGACTGCACCACCTACGGCACGCTGGACGAGACCTACAACCTCAACCTGCCGTCCATCACCGCCGGCGGCATCTTCAGCACCGGCGTGACGGTGACGCGCCGCGTCACCAACGTCGGCGCGGCCGCGGCCACCTACACGGCCGCAGCCAGCGTGCCCAACTTCACGACGGTGGTCACGCCGTCGACGCTGACGCTGAACCCCGGCGAGACCAAGAGCTTCACGGTCAAGCTGACGCCGGGTGCCGGCGCGGGCGTGAACACCTGGTACTTCGGCGATCTGGTGTGGACCGAGAACGGCGGCACGCATGTCGTGCGCAGCCCCGTGCAGGCGCGCCGCGGCGTGCCCATCAGCGCGCCGGCGGCCGTGAGCGCCATCACGCCGTCGGGTTCGCGCACGCTGACCGTCAAGACCGGCTTTGCCGGTCGCATGTCGGCGCGCAAGGGCGTGAAGGACGTGACCATGTCGCCCGCGGCGACGCTGGTGCCGGACCGCGGCCTGGATGACGTGGGCATGATCGAGGCCTGCAAGGCCGGTGACGATGCGCCGGACTTCAAGGTCTACAACTTCACGGTGCCGGCCAACACCATGGTGGCGCGCTTCGCGCTGCGCCAGGCCGATACCAGCAGCCCGATCGACGACAACGACCTCGTCGTGCTGGGGCCGGACGGCCTGGAGCGCTACTCCGGCGCGGGCGGCACCAACGAGGCGGTGCAGCTCACCACCCCGGCGGCCGGCAACTACCGCGTCTGCGTGCATGCCTGGGACGGCCGGCCGCAGATGACGCACGCGCTGTCGAGCTGGATCGTCGGCGTGGGCGATGCCGCCGGCACGCTGAACGTGCTGACGCCCAGCCAGGTCTATGCGGGCGGCAGCGCCACCGTGGGCCTGAGCTGGTCGGGCCTGACGGCGGGCAAGCGCTATGTCGGCGCCGCACAGTGGCTGGACAACACGGGCACCCCGCAGGCGACCACGGTGGTTCGCGTGGAGCCCAGCGTGCCGACGATCACCGAGGCGGGCGACACCGTGCGCAGCAAGCTGCGCGCTCGCCAGGACTGAGCGTCAACACCACGCGAGGCGGGCCACCCGCCTCCGCCGAGGCCGCATGCCGGAACGGGCGTGCGGCCTTTTCTTCTTGTGCGGCTAGCGGGCTGATGCGGGCGTCTGCAGCTGGCAGCGTGCGGCCACGCAGGCTGCGCCCGGATCGCTGACCATCGCGCAGTTGGAGCGCATGCCGCTGGCCTCCACCTCGCGCTTGTGCGCGTCCGCCTGACGCCTGGCCAGCGCGGCCACGGCGTCGGCATCCGTGCCCTGGGTGGACCAGGCCCAGTAGCCCGCCGGCCCACCGCAGGCCTTGGCGCCCACGGCCACCGTGCGGCACTGCGCATCGCTGCTGCAGGCCGCGGGGCCGATCAGCGTGCGCAGCTCGCGCGCCAGCCGGGCGGACTCGGGTTCGGGGGGCGTCTGCGCGCAGGCGGCAAGGGCGGTGCAGGCGAGGGCGGCGGCGAGGAGGTGATGGCGCTTCATGGCCTCAATGCTGGGCCGGGGCTCGCCGCTTGGCAACAACTAGGATGCGTCCATGCGTGTCCGGAGTGCCTTGCTGCTCAGCCTGTTCGTCGCGACCCCGGTGTGCGCGCTGGACGGTTGCGTGCTCGACGTCGACTTGGCGCAGCGTTCGTTGCAGGCGTTGCGTGCGCAGGCCCGGACCTGTGGTGCCCGACCCTGGCCGGCCGCCCAGCCGCTGCGCTGGCAGGCGGCGCTGGGAGAGTCGGCGCGACGCTATGCCGTGGAACTGGCGGCGCTGGACCGGCTGGACCATGTCGGCGCCCAAGGGGCCACGCTGCGCACGCGGCTGCGCGAGGTGGGCTATGTGATGCGGGTGTCCGGCGAGAACCTGGCCGGCGGACCGGAGACGCTGGACGAGGCATTGGCCCAGTGGCTGGCCAGCCCCGTGCATTGCGAGAACCTGATGGCGGCCGACTTCGAGGAGTTCGGCCTGGCCTGCGTGGCCGGCCCGGGGCGGCTGCAGCGCTACTGGGTGCTGCAGCTCGCGGCCCCCGCAGGCCCCGCAGCATCTGCGGCCCCTCGCCCGGTCGAGCCGCGCTGAACGCGGGCTCGCCCAGTCGTGACCGCGCTGCGGCTTGCGCCGCAGCGCTTCGGCAGACACAAGACGCCCACCGGGCGTCTTGTGTCCGGCCTCAGCCCCCGAGGGGACGGCGACGCTTGCCGGATCGACCGGCAAGCGCGTCGCCCAAGGCGGGCCGGCTTGGGGCGGCCCGGCGCTCGGCCCGCGCTAAATCCAGCCGAGATCGATGGCGCGCAGCACCGCCTGCGTGCGGTCGCGCACGCCCATCTTGGAGAAGATGGCCGAGCAGTGGTTCTTGATGACGCCTTCGCTGTTGCCCAGCAGGCTGGCGATCTCGGTGTTGCTGCGGCCGCTGGCCACCAGGCGCAGCACCTGCAGCTCCTTCGGTGAAAGCGGGTCGGGCTGGTCGGCGGCGGTGAAGGCGCGTTCGCCGCCCTTGGCCTCCATGCGGGTGGTCAGCGACGGCCGCAGCGCCGTGCCGCCGGCGTGCACGTCGCGCAGCGCCTGGTGCAGCGTGTCGGGGCTGATGGCCTTCAGCAGAAAGCCCTTGGCGCCGGCGCGCACGGCTTCGTCGAACGCGGCGGTGTCGTCGAAGGTCGTCAGCAGCAGCACCGGCACGCGCAGCGCCCGCGCGGCCAGCGCGCGGATCAGGCCCAGCCCGTCCAGCCGCGGCATGCGCATGTCGGACAGGATGACGTCGGGCATGACTTCGGCCGCCGCGGCGGCCAGCCATTCCAGCGCCTCGGCGCCGTCGCTGGCTTCGCCGACGACCTGCAGGTCGTCATGCAGCGCCAGCAGGCCCTTGAGGCCTTCGCGCACCAGTTGCTGGTCTTCCACCAGCAGGATCTTGATCACATCCATCGCGGACATCTCAGCTCGATTCGAAACCCCGGGCTGGTGCGCGTGACACGCATCTGCCCCCCCAGTTCGGCCATGCGTTCCGTCATGCCCGACAGGCCGTTGCCAAAGCGCTCGGCACGGCCCGGCTGCCAGGCCGGCGCGCCGCGCCCATCATCGTCGATGCTGACGGCGACTTCATCTCCATCGCCGCGCAGCTCCACCTGCACGCGCCGCGCGCCGGCATGGCGCACGCTGTTGGTCACGCCCTCCTGCACGCAGCGCAGCAGCGCGTGCGCGGTGCGCGGGCCGAGGTCGCGGGCGGCGTCGTCCAGCGCCAGCTCGATGCGTGTGCTGGCGATGCCCTCGGCCAGCGCCTGCAACGCGGCGGACAGGTCGATGCGCTGCGAGCTGCGTTGCTGCGACACGGACTCGCGCACGTCGGCCAGCAGCTGTGCGGCCACGCCCTCGGCACGCGCCAGCGCCTGGCCGGCGCCGCCGGTGTCGCTGCGGGCCAGCAGCGCGCCGCCCAGCTGCAGCTGCAGGTTCAGCGCGGTCAGGTGGTGGCCCATCAGGTCGTGCAGCTCGCGGGCGATCTGCATGCGCTCGCTGTAGCGCATCTGCTCGGCCAGCAGGTGCTCGCCGGACAGCTGCTCGGCCAGCACGGCCTGCAGCCAGCGGCGCTTCTCGGCCTCGGCGGCGGCCATGCGGCCGAGGCCGAAGGCCAGGCCGTGCAGCGCCAGCATGGAGGACAGCAGGCCGAACTGGTCCAGCCACGCGGTGGCCTGCGGCGCGGCGTAGATGGCGGTGTTCAGCAGCACCTGCGCGAAGCCGAAACCCAGCGCCAGCCGCGCCGGCAGCAGCACGGCGGCCAGCGCGGTGACGAGGAAGGGCAGGCCCGGCGTGACGCCGAAGGCCAGCAGGTCCACCAGCAGCAGCCATGCCAGGCGGCGGTTCACGGCGACGACGCTGCCGCCCTGGCTCGCCAGCCGCCACATCAGCGCGACGAAGGCCAGCAGCAGGCCCACGCACAGCAGCAGCAGGCCGCGGTCGTCGGCGCCGCCGCCGGCCGCACGCCAGACGCGGGCCACCAGCCCGTCATACGGCTCGGTGCGCGCGCCCAGCAGCGCGGCACCGGCGCTGACCAGCTCCATCGCACAGACCACCAGCGCCGCCAGCCGCAGCACGGTGCCGGGCTCGGCCAGGCGGGCCAGCAGCCGGTCGAAACGGGTCACCGGAGCCCCTCGCGCGGCGGGTACGCCGCACGGCCTTGCAGGCCGCACGGCGGCGGGAGCCGCCGTTCTTCGTCAGGCACGGCAAGCCCACCGGGCTTACCGTGTCCGGCCTCAGCCCCCGAGGGGACGAGGCCCGGTTTGGGGGCGGCCCGGCGCGCGGGCCTCATGCGGCCAGCGCTTGCGAGATGACGCCGCCGCCCAGGCACACGTCGCCGTCGTAGACCACCGCGCTCTGCCCCGGCGTGACGGCCCACTGCGGCTCGGGGAAGCGCAGCAGCAGCCGGCCGGCGTCGTCGTAGCCCACGCTGCACGGCGCATCCGCCTGGCGGTAGCGCGTCTTGGCGGCAGCCAGGCCGGCGGCGGGGGCGCGGCCGGCGATCCAGCTCAGGTCGTCGGCCAGCAGCGCCGGGCTTTGCAGCAGCGGGTGGTCGTGGCCCTGCACGGCGATCAGCGTGTTGGTGGGGATGTCCTTGGCGGCGACGAACCAGGGCTCGTGCTCGCCACCGCCGCGGGCGGCCTTCTTGTCCTTCACGCCGCCGATGCCCAGGCCCTGGCGCTGGCCCAGCGTGTAGAAGGAGAGGCCCACGTGCTCGCCGAGCTTGCGACCGCGCTCGTCCTTGATGGGGCCGGGCTGGTGCGACAGGTACTTGTTCAGGAACTCGCGGAACGGCCGCTCGCCGATGAAGCAGATGCCGGTGGAGTCCTTCTTCTTCGCGTTCGGCAGGCCGATCTCGGCGGCGATGCGGCGCACCTCGGTCTTCTCCAGGTGGCCCACCGGGAACATGGCCTTGCTCATCTGCGCCTGCGACAGCCGGTGCAGGAAGTAGCTCTGGTCCTTCAGCGGATCCAATCCCTTCAGCAGCTGGAACTCGCCGTCGACCTCGCGCACGCGGGCGTAGTGACCGGTGGCGATCTTCTCGGCGCCCAGCCGCATCGCGTGGTCGAGGAAGGCCTTGAACTTGATCTCGGCGTTGCACAGCACGTCGGGGTTGGGCGTGCGGCCGGCCTGGTACTCGCGCAGGAAGCTCTCGAACACGCGGTCCTTGTACTCGGCCGCGAAGTTGACGTGCTCGATCTCGATGCCCAGCACGTCGGCCACCGAGGCGGCGTCCAGGAAGTCCTGCCGCGTCGAGCAGTACTCGTCGTCGTCATCGTCTTCCCAGTTCTTCATGAAGATGCCGATGACCTCGTGGCCCTGGGCTTTCAGCAGGTGGGCGGTCACGGCCGAGTCCACGCCGCCGGACAGGCCGACGACGACTCGATGTTTTTTGTCGGAACTCATGCCGGTGATTGTCCCAAACGGGCCCATCAGCCCGGCGCGAACAGGCTTTCCGCGCGCTGGTACAGCACCCAGGAGGTCGCGATGACCTTGTCGCCACCCGTCGGCCGGTTGCCGCGGTGCGTGTGCGTGAAGCCGCCCGGCGCAATCAGCAGGCTGCCGGTGCGCGGCGCGATCTTGCGGCCCTGGTACAGGAACTCGGTCTCGCCGCCGGCGAAGTCGTCGTTCAGGTAGATCGTCCACAGCACCGCGCGGTGCAGCGCCTCGCCCTGGTCCAGCTTGGGGTATTGCTCGCAGTGCCAGTAGGGGTAGCCGCCCTGGCCGGCGACATAGCGCTGCAGGTTGATGGCGCCGGGGCGGAAGACCTTGGCGATCAGGCCCATCAGCGCGTCGTCCGGCAGCGTGGCGACGGTGTCGGCGTCCAGCAGCGCCGTGCTGCCGTCGGGGCGGTTCATCTGCAGCTTCAGCGGCGCCAGCGCCAGGTGCGCGTAGCGGCGCAGGTACTGCTTGAAGCCCTGGATGACGGCGTCGTTGAGCTGCGCGCAGGCGTCGGCCCACTCGGGGTGGCGGCTGATGGCGATGTCCCAGCTGTCCTTCAGCGCCACGTCCACGCCGCTGCCGGTGGCGCCGCGCTGCACATGCGGGCTGGCGTGGAAGCGCTCGATCAGCGCACGGCAGGCGTCGGCGCTCAGCGCGCCGTCGTAGACCTCGATGAAGTCGGGTGCTGTCATGGCCGGGATTCTCGGCGCGTTGCCTGATGGGGCGCTGGCGGCCTGTTTGAACGGCGGCAGAATGCCGCGCAGACCAATAGGCAGGGGGCGCGATGAGGGAGAACCAGGCCGCTGTGGCAGAAGCGCGGCGTTTGATAGACGAAGCGCTGGCACAAGGTGCCAGTCAGCTGTCGCTGGCGGGCCTGCGTTTGAGGCGCTTGCCGGAGGGGCTGGCGAAACTCGCGCCGGCGCTGACGTCGTTGGACTTGTCTGGCTGCTGGGCGCTAGAAAGCGTTGACGCGTTGGCAAGGCTGCTGTTGCTGCGGGATCTGAAGCTGAGCGAGTGCGGGGAGCTGCGCGATCTGGGGCCGCTGTCGGGCCTGAGCCAGTTGCAGAGCCTCAACCTGAGCTGGTGCGGGGAGTTGCGCGATCTGGAGGCGCTGTCGGGTCTGAGCCAGTTGCAGAGCCTGGACTTGAGCGGGTGCGGGGAACTGCGCGATCTGGGGCCGCTGTCGGGCCTGAGCCAGTTGCAGAGCCTGGACTTGAGCGGGTGCGGGGAACTGCGCGATCTGGGGCCGCTGTCGGGCCTGAGCCAGTTGCAGAGTCTGGACCTGAGCCAGTGCGGGGAGCTGTGCGATCTGGGGCCGCTGTCGGGCCTGAGCCAGTTGCAGAGCCTGGACTTGATCGGGTGCGGGGAACTGCGCGATCTGTGGCCGCTGTCGAGCCTGAGCCAGTTGCAGAGCCTCAACCTGAGCTGGTGCAGGGAGCTGCGCGATCTGTGGCCGCTGTCGAGCCTGAGCCAGTTGCAGAGCCTCAACCTGAGCTGGTGCGGGGAGCTGCGCGATCTGGAGGCGCTGTCGGGTCTGAGCCAGTTGCAGGGCCTGGACTTGAGTGGGTGCAGGGAGCAGCGAGATCTGGGGCGGCTGTTGGGCCTGAGCCAGTTGCAGAGTCTCAACCTGAGCTGGTGCGGGGAGCTGCGCGATCTGGGGCCGCTGTCGGGCCTGAGCCAGTTGCAGAGTCTGGACCTGAACCGGTGCGGGGATCTGCGTGATCTGGGGCCGCTGTCGGGCCTGAGCCAGTTGCAGAGCCTGGACTTGAGCGGGTGCGGGGAACTGCGCGATCTGGGGGCGCTGTCGGGTCTGAGCCAGTTGCAGAGCCTGGACTTGAGCGGGTGCGGGGAACTGCGCGATCTGGGGCCGCTGTCGGACCTGAGCCAGTTGCAGAGCCTGGACTTGAGCCGGTGCGGGGAACTGCGCGATCTGGGGCCGCTGTCGGGCCTGAGCCAGTTGCAGAGCCTGGACTTGAGCGGGTGCGGGGAACTGCGCGATCTGGGGCCGTTGTCGGGCCTGAACCAGTTGCAGAGTCTGGACCTGAGCCGGTGCGGGGAGCTGCGCGATCTGGGGCTGCTGTCGGGCCTGAGCCAGTTGCAGAGTCTGGACCTGAGCTGGTGCGGGGAGCTGCGTGATCTGGGGCCGCTGTCGGGCCTGAGCCAGTTGCAGAGTCTCAACCTGGTCGGGTGCGGGGAGCTGCGCGATCTGGGGCCGCTGTCGGGCCTGAGCCAGTTGCAGAGTCTCAACCTGGTCGGGTGCGGGGAGCTGCGCGATCTGGGGCCGCTGTCGGGCCTGAGCCAGTTGCAGAGCCTCTACTTGGGCGGGTGCGGGGAGCTGCGCGGTCTGGGGCCGCTGTCGGGCCTGAGCCAGTTGCAGAGCCTCAACCTGAGCGGGTGCGGGGAGCTGCGCGATCTGGGGCCGCTGTCGGGCCTGAGCCAGTTGAACAGTCTGCTGCTGGGTGGGTGCGAGCAGGTGGTAGACATCAGCGCGTTGGCGGCGCTGCCCCAATTGCGAGAGTTGGCGATTGACGGCAGCGCTCGCCTTCAGTCGCCGCTTGAGTTGCTGCTCAGTGGCTTTCCTCGTTTGCACGGCCTATCAACCAACCGGCTGCCCGCCGTGCCCCGCGAGTTGCAAGCTTCGGAGCCTTGGGACAGCTGCCTGACCCGGCTGGAGGCCTGGGCGCATGACCTGTCCGCAGCCGGCGCCATCGAGCAACGCATGGCTAAGGTGTTTGTGCTGGGCAATGGCTGTGTCGGCAAGACACAGATTGCGCGGCGCCTGGCGGGTGAGCCTTTTGATCCGGGTGTGCCCAGCACCCACGGCGTGCAGATCCGGCGCTTTGCGCTGTCGAGCACCATTGACGCCATGTTGTGGGACTTCGGCGGGCAGGACGTGTACCTGGGCACGCACAGCCTGTTCCTGGACGATCGCGCCGTCTACCTGGCGGTGTGGACGCCCGAGAGCGAATCGGGCTTCGACCCCGCCAGCCCGGCACTGCGCCTGCCTCGCCACCGGTTGGGCTACTGGCTGGACTATGTCGCCACGGCCACCGGGGGCAAGGCGCCGGTGCTGGTGGTGCAGTCGCAGTGCGATACCGAGTCCGCCGCCGTGTCGCCTGCCATCGCTGACCCGGAACGCTTCACGCTGCGCCTGCAGCCCCTGCATTGCAGCGCCCGCAACGAGGATGGGCTGGACGCCTTGCTGCCGGCCTTGCGCGGCGCGGCCAAGCTGCTGTTGGAGCGCTATGGCGAGGTGGTGCTGCCGCGGAGCTGGCTGGCCGTGGCCGAGGCCTTGCGGGCGCGGCGTGAGGCGGGTGAGCGGGTGCTGCAGCGCGCGGACTACGACGCGTTGTGCGCCCAGCAGACCGTGGGCGGCCCCGGCACTTTGCTGGGCTATCTGCACCAGGCCGGCGAGGTGTTCTGGCAGCCCCAGGCCTTTGGCGGTGCCGTGGTGCTGGACCAGGCCTGGGCGCTGGAAGGCGTCTACAGCCTGCTGCACCGCGAGAAGGTGATCCCCAAGCTGCGCAGCCGTGGCGGCGTCTTCGATGCCGACCTGCTGGCCAGTCTGGCTGGCTGGGAGACCGCCCAGCACAGCGAGGCAGACCGACGCTTGTTCCTGGAGATGATGCAGACCTGCCGGATGTGCTTCAAGCTGCCGAGCGGTGACTATCTGGCGCTGGACTGGCTGCCCGAGCGTAGCGCCCGTGAGCCACAGATCGCGGCCGTGTGGCGCGGTGCCGAACCGCAGGCGCATCTGCAGCTGCGCTACCGCTTTCTGCACGACGGCATTGCCCGGGCGGTGCTGAGCGCCCTGGGCGAGCACACGAAAGCGGATGCGGTGTACTGGCGGTGGGGCGCCTGCTTCTTCGACACGGGCACGGGCGCGGTGCTCAAGCTGGACATCCAGCCGTCGCATGGCGTGGGCGAGCCCGTGCCCGGCGTGGTGGATCTGATGGCCACCGGGCGCGACCCGGCGGCGCTGGTGGCACAGGTGGCGGACGCCATCGAGCGCAGCGTGACGCTGGGGGCCAAGGCCGAGCGGGTCTGGCTGCTGGGCGCAGCGAAGGAGGGGGCGGATTCGCGCCGGCACCCCTCGCAGCGGCCCGAGGAGCCTGGCGAGGAGCCGGCGCCTTTTGCAGCGTTGCGGCCCGGCCCGCTGGCGCCCGAGATCAAGGCTGACGCACCGGCCCAGGCGGCGGCCGAACCCGTGAAGTGGCGCGTGTTGGTGCTGGCCACCGAATGGGCTTCAAGGCATGGCGGCTTGTCCACGTTCAACCGGCTGCTGTGCAGGGCGCTGGCGGCGCGGGCGGATACGCAGGTTGTCTGCGTCTGTAGTGAGCTGGACGAGGCGGACATGAGCGATGCGCGGGGCGGTGCGGTCACGCTGATGGCAGCCCCCGACGAGGTCGGCGCTGCCAAGTATTCAGGCCTGGGGCGTCGGCTGAACCTGCCCGCTGGCTGGCAGCCCAACGTGGTGGTGGGGCACGGCCGTGTGACCGGCAGCTATGCCAAGGCGCAGGTGGCCGACCACTCTCCGGGCGCGCGCCGGGTGCAGTTCGTGCATGTGGCACCCGGTGAGCTGGAGTGGTTCAAGGGCAAACCGAACGCCGCGCAGGAAGCGGATGCGCGTGAGCGCATCGAGGCGGCACTGGCCGGGACGGCAGACGTCGTCGCCGCGGTCGGGCCGCGCCTGCAGCGGGAATTTGCCGATTTGCTGCGCGCCCAGGCGGCGCAGGAGCGGGTGATGGAGTTCGAACCCGCCCTGGTGACGGAGGGCACCTTGGAGCCGCCAGCGCTCAACCACTGCCTGCTGCTCGGGCGCGTGGAGGATGCTGAGATCAAAGGGCTGGAGCTGGCAGCGCGAGCGGTCGGTGCGGTGCGGCAACGGGGCGAGGTGAAGGAGCCCGAGCTGGTGGTCCGCGGGGCGCCGGCCGGTCAGGGGACCAGCGCGCGGAACACATTGCAGGCAGCCTGCCCGGGCGTGGCCGTGCGTGTGAGGGAGTACGGCGATGCCGAAGCCGTGCAGGCAGACCTGCGCCGCTGCGCCTTGATGCTGATGCCGTCCAAGCGCGAAGGCTTTGGCCTCGTGGCGCTGGAAGCCCTGGCCCTGGGGGTACCCGTTCTCGTCAGCGAAGCCAGCGGCATGGCCGACTTCTTGCGCAGACATGCTCCCGAGCTGATGAAGCACTTCGTTTTGCCGGTAGATGGCGACGATGAAGAGGCTCTTGTTGGGCAGTGGGCGGACAAGATCAACGGCATGCTGCTCGATGAAGACGCCAAGGCGGCCGCTTTTGCACGCACGCGCCGGCTTCGCGATCGGCTGGTCGCTGCCACCTCCTGGGACCGTTCGGTGGACAACCTGCTGGGGCGCCTGGACGCAGCAAAAGTCAGCCCTTGACCGACGGCGCGGCGAGCGATGCGTGGCTGAACACCGCCTCCAGCGGCAGCCGCCGCCCGGCGGCATGGTCCTGCACGCACTGCAGCACCAGCGGGCTGCGGTGGCGCGCGGCGCAGGCGGCCAGCTCGGCCTCGGTCAGCCACAGCGTGCGGTGGATGCCCTCGTCCAGCGTGCGGCCGGCGATTTCCTCGCCCACATCACCGCTGAACGCCAGCCGTACATAGGTCACATCCTCTAATCGCGCCGGGCGCACGAAGCGGGCCAGGTAGACGCCGAGGAAATGCCGCGGCGTGAACGCCCGCGCGGTCTCCTCCAGCGCCTCGCGCACGACGGCCTCGATCGGGCTTTCGCCCAGCTCCAGATGGCCTGCGGGGTTGTTCAGCATCAGCCCTTCGGGCGTCTCTTCCTCGACGAGCAGGTAGCGCCCGCCGTGCTCGATGACCGCCGCAACCGTGACGCTGGGACGAAATCTCTCTGTGGCAACCATGAAACTTCCTCGCGAATTCCCGCTCCGGGCGGACCCGGGCATTGTGTAAGCTGCCCCGCACCCCAGTCCCCGACAGGAGCCTCCATGCAGATCGGCGTCCCGCGCGAACGCGCGGCCGGAGAGACCCGCGTGGCCGTCACGCCCGAGACGGCGAAGAAGCTGAAGGCCGCCGGCCATGTGCTGCGCATTGAAAGCGGCGCCGGCGTGGCCGCCAGCGTCACCGATGCGGCCTACGAGGCGGTGGGCTGCGAGATCGTCGACCAGGCCGCGGCGCTGGGCGCCGAGCTGGTGCTGAAGGTGCGCGCGCCGGGCGCCGAAGAACTCGCGCTGATGAAGCCGGGCACGGCGCTCGTCGGCATGCTGAACCCCTTCGACCGCGACGGCCTCGTGGCGCTGGCCGCGGCGGGGCTGACGAGCTTCGCGCTCGAAGCCGCGCCGCGCACGACGCGCGCGCAGAGCATGGACGTCCTGTCCAGCCAGGCCAACATCGCCGGCTACAAGGCCGTCATGATCGCGGCCGACAAGTACCAGCGCTTCTTCCCGATGCTGATGACGGCGGCCGGCACCGTGAAGGCGGCGCGCGTCGTCATCCTGGGCGTGGGCGTGGCGGGCCTGCAGGCCATTGCGACAGCCAAGCGGCTGGGCGCCGTCATCGAGGCCAGCGACGTGCGGCCGTCGGTGAAGGAGCAGGTCGAGTCGCTGGGCGGCAAGTTCATCGACGTGCCCTACGAGACGGCCGAGGAGAAGGAAGCTGCCGAGGGTGTGGGCGGTTATGCCCGGCCCATGCCGGCTAGCTGGCTGGAGCGGCAGAAGGTGGAGGTGGCCAAGCGCGTCGCGCAGGCCGACGTGGTCATCACCACGGCGCTGATCCCCGGTCGTGCGGCGCCGGTGCTCGTGACCGAGGACATGGTCAAGGCGATGAAGCCGGGCTCGGTCATCGTCGACATCGCCGCCCCGGCCGGTGGCAACTGCCCGCTGACCGAGGCGGGCAAGACCGTCGTGAAGCACGGCGTCGTCATCGTCGGCGAGACCAACCTGCCGGCGCTCGTCGCGGCCGATGCGTCGGCGCTGTACGCGCGCAACGTGCTGGACTTTCTGAAGCTCGTCATCACGAAGGAGGGCACGTTCACCGTGCCGCTGGAGGACGACATCGTCGCGGCCTGCCGCGTCACGCAAGACGGCCAGGTCACGAGGAGCTGACACCATGGAAATGGTCGACCACACCATCATCAATCTCATCATCTTCGTGCTGGCCATCTACGTGGGCTACCACGTCGTCTGGACGGTGACGCCCGCGCTGCACACGCCGCTGATGGCGGTCACCAACGCCATCTCGGCCATCGTCATCGTCGGCGCGATGCTGGCCGCGGCGCTGACCGAGACGCCGTTTGCCAAGACGATGGGCGTCATCGCCGTCGCGCTGGCGGCAGTCAACATCTTCGGCGGCTTCCTCGTCACGCGGCGGATGCTGGAGATGTTCAAGAAGAAGGAAAAGAAGGCGGTGGCCAAAAAGGAGGGTGCGTGATGAGCATGAACCTGGTCACGCTGCTGTATCTGATCGCCAGCGTCTGCTTCATCCAGTCGCTGAAAGGGCTGTCGCATCCGACGACGTCCATCCGCGGCAATGTGTTCGGCATGGTGGGCATGGCCATCGCCGCGTTCACGACGGCCGCCCTCATCGTGAAGCTGGCCGGCTCGGCGACGGGGCTGGGCTGGGTGCTGCTGGGCCTGGTCGTTGGCGGCGGCTTCGGCGCGTGGAAGGCCAAGACGGTCGAGATGACCAAGATGCCCGAGCTGGTGGCCTTCTTCCACAGCATGATCGGCCTGGCGGCCGTGGCGATTGCGGTGGCCGCGGTCTACGAGCCGGCCGCCTTCGGCATCACGCCGCCGCTGGACGCCGCGCTGGCCGGCATCGCGGCCGAGGATGGATCCGCCGCCCGTGCGCTCGCGCCCATCCCCATGGGCAACCGGCTGGAGCTGGCGCTGGGCGCCTTCATCGGCGCCATCACCTTCACCGGCTCCGTCATCGCCTGGGGCAAGCTCTCCGGCGGCAGCAAGTTCCGCCTGTTCCAGGGCGCGCCGGTGGTGTTCAAGGGCCAGCACTGGCTGAACCTGCTGCTGGGTCTGCTGGCGTTGTGGGGCTGTGCGGTGTTCTGCCTTCACGGCTACGCGCATGCGTTCTGGATCGTCGTGGTGCTGGGCCTGGTGCTGGGCGTGACACTCATCATCCCCATCGGCGGCGCCGACATGCCGGTGGTGGTGAGCATGTTGAACAGCTACTCCGGCTGGGCGGCGGCGGGCATCGGCTTCTCGCTGAACAACCCGATGCTGATCATCTCCGGCTCGCTGGTGGGCAGCTCGGGTGCCATCCTGAGCTACATCATGTGCAAGGCGATGAACCGCTCGTTCTTCAACGTGATCCTGGGCGGCTTCGGTGGCGAGGCCGGCGCGGCCACTGCAGGCGCCGCGCAGCAGCGCAACGTGAAGAGCGGCAGCGCCGACGACGCCGCCTTCGTGATGGGCAACGCCGAGACGGTCATCATCGTGCCCGGCTACGGCCTGGCCGTGGCGCGCGCCCAGCACGCGGTGAAGGAGCTGGCGGCCAAGCTGACCGAGAAGGGCGTGACGGTGAAGTACGCCATCCACCCGGTGGCCGGCCGCATGCCGGGCCACATGAACGTGCTGCTGGCAGAGGCCGAGGTACCGTACGACCAGGTCTTCGAGATGGAAGACATCAACGCCGAGTTCGCGCAGGCCGACGTGGCCATCATCCTGGGCGCCAACGACGTCGTGAACCCGGCGGCGCACGTGAAGGGCAGCCCCATCTACGGCATGCCCATCCTCGAAGCCCACAAGGCCAAGACCGTCATCGTCAACAAGCGCTCCATGGCCGCGGGCTATGCGGGCCTGGACAACGAGCTGTTCTACATGGACAAGACCATGATGGTGTTCGGCGACGCGAAGAAGGTCGTGGAGGACATGCTGAAGGCGGTGGAATGAGCCGCCCCGCGGCGCGCGCAACGCGTCAGACTGCCGGCCTGACCCGGAAGACCCAGTACTTCTGCAGCAGGAACAGCAGGCCCGCGAGCACGATGATCATCGTGCCCTGCACCGCAAGGTGGGGGTAGTTCAGCAGGTCGACGCAGACGTACAAGGCCGCGAGGTTGACCAGGTAACCCAGCCCATAGGCGCATGCGTAGCGGAGCAGCGCCGTGTGTGCGGCGCCGTCATGCGAGAACGTCCACTTGCGGTTGAACACGAAGGTTTGCAGCACGCCGATGACGTACAGCAGGCTCATCGCGGTTTTCGGGCCCAGGTGCAGCAGCTCGGTCAGGCCGAGGTACCAGACGAACCCGAGGGCGTTCGAGGCGACGCCGACGATGCCGTACCGAAGCAGCTGAACCAGCGTGCGCCGGTCGCTCACGGTTGCCCGCCATCGCGCCAGCCCCAGATGTGCCAGGCGGCCTGAGGGCCTGTGTTGAACAGCAGGTCGATGATGCTGACGCCGTGTTCGAAAGGCGCCGACCCCTGCGGGTAGACGGGGTAGTTGCTGTAGTCCTTCCAGGTCAGCCGGATGTTCGCTTTCGCGAAGGCCTCTTCGTCGATGTAGGCGCGCGCCGCCGGCCCGGAGATGTAGTGCTCGGTGCCGGCCGCGGTCAGCAGGTTCAGCAGCCGCTCCTGCTTGGCGCCCCCACTGGCGTAGTTGCGCGAGTCATCGAAGCGCGTCTGCATGCCCAGCAGTTCTTGGGAGATGCGCTGGATCAGTTGCTGGTTGAGCTCCGACAGGCTGGTCCATTCGCGGCCTCGGTAGATGTCTTCGAAGAAGGGCCTGTACAGCTTGAAGTAGGGGCTGTTGCGGTAGGTCTGGCGAATGCTCTCCCAGTGCGAGGACTGCCAGCGGTGATCGGCCAGCTCGACATCGCAGATGCGCCGGTCGGTGTTGATGCCGGTCGGGATGGTGAGCCAGCGCGGGCCCTGGGGCGTCTGGATCTTGTTGCGGTTGCGCCAGTCGTTCTTCGTGTACTGGACGTCGTCGTAGAAGATGAACAGATCGGCGTCGTGAATGAGGTCGAAGTAGCCCTTCCAGGGGATGTAGTTCGATTGCAGGACGACGACGTTCTTCATGCCGTGGGGGTTCGCTTGACGAGGGATGCGGCTTTGACAAAGCTGCTGGGAGGCAGGTCGACATGATCGACCACAACGGCGCCGGCGCCCACGAAGCTGTGGGCGCCCAGCCGTACGAAGCCGCACAGGGTGGCGCTGGGAGAAATGAAGCTGTTGGCGCCGACATGGGTGTCGTGATTGACGCAGGCCAGGGGCCAGAGCACGCAGGCTGCTCCCACGTTGGCATGAACATCCACGTGAGCGCCGGCCATGACGAAGCAGCCCGGGCCCACGGTGGCCTCGTCGGCCACGTAGGCGCGCGGGTGGACCAGTGCGGGGCACGCGTAGCCGGCCTGCTGCACGCGCTCCCAGGCCGCCCAGCGGGCGGCAAGGTTGTTGTAGCCGATTGCGAGCGCCACGCCGTGTTCGGTCGGCGGATGGCTGGCGCGGACCTGTTCGAAGCTGCCCAGGGCCGACGCGTTGCGCCCGGTGTCGTCGATGAGGCCAGCGACCTGATGACCGCACTGGCGCACCAGCGCGGCCACGGTGGTCGAGAAATCGCCAGCGCCGTAGATCAGCAGTTTCATGGAGCGCGAGGGGGCCGGTCAGGGCGCGCGATGCACGTCTCTGACGATGAACGTCGGACGGTTCTGCACCTGCTTGTAGACCTTGCCCAGGTAGATGCCGATGACGCCGAGGCCCATGGTCGTCATGCCCAGGCTCAGCGTGACCAATGCCATCAGTGAGGTGAAGCCGGTCAGCGTGTCATCGAACAGGATCTTGCGTGCCACGAGGTAGGCGATGTACAGCACGCTCAAGCCCGTGATGCTGACGCCCGCGTTGAACAGCAGCGTCAGCGGCTGCGCCGAGAACGCGCTGATGGCATCCACCATGAGCCGCAAGCGGCGCATGAAGGTGTAGCTGCTGGCGCCTTCGCGCTGCCCCTTGGGGATGGGGATGCCGATCTGCTGATAGCCGGTCCAGGCCAGCATGCCGCCGATGAACAGGTTCTTGTCGCCGAGTTCCAGGGAGGCCTGGACAAAGCGGCGCGTCATCAGGCGCTCCGTGGTCATGTTCTCCGGGATGCGCACGTCGCTCATCGAATTGAACACGCGGTAGAACATGCCGCCCGCGCGTCGCTCCACCCAGCCGCCCTTGCGGGCTTCCTGGTAGCCGTAGACCATGTCGCTCTTGGTTTGCAGCAGCTTGGCATGCATGTCCACGAGCACCATCGGCGACACCTCCAGATCGCAGTCGATCAGGAAGACCAGTTCGCCCCGCGCCAGCGACAGGCCGGCCTGCATGGCCGCGTGGTGTCCGAAATTGCGGGACAGGTCCACCACCACCAGCTCGGGCAGTTCAGCGCGTTTGGCCACGGCCCATTCGAGCGAATCGTCGGGTGAGCCGTCGTTGACGAGCACGATCTCGAAATGACGGCACTCGATCTCGGCGAGTGCGGCGAGGCTCTGATCAAGAAATTCCTCGAGGAATGGCCGTGAGCGGTACATCGTCGAGACGATGCTGATGCGGGGACCCTCGATGGGCGCGTCTTGGGGGGCGTGCATGGGCAGGAGGAGGTGTGCGAGTCGGAGCGATCAGGGCCGTCACAGTCGCCAGCGAGAGACCATGGAAGGCGAAAGATGATAGGGGAGCGCGGTGGACGCCCCCTGTCCTCCATGAAGGTGCAATCGGCGTCACCGCCTGAATGGGCGGGGCGCCGTGGGGCGGTGTGTTGCGTTAGGAGCGACACTGTGCGGCGACCTTCGCGGTACCGCTGAACGATGGGCTGGCTCGTGCCGTGCCCGAAACATCTCCAGCCAACTCCTTTTCGCCATGAGCATCCCGTTCAACAAGCCCCACATGACCGGTCGTGAGCTGTTCTACATCTCGGAGGCGCACCATCACGGCTGGCTGGCGGGCGACGGCAAGTTCTCCAAGCTCTGCCACGCCAAGCTGGAGGAGGTGACGGGCGCTGCCAAGGCGCTGCTGACGCACTCGTGCACGGCAGCCCTGGAGATGGCCGCGATCCTTGCCGACATCGGCCCCGGGGACGAGGTCATCATGCCGTCCTACACCTTCGTCTCGACGGCCAACGCCTTCGTGCTGCGTGGGGCGACACCGGTGTTCGTGGACATCCGGCCCGACACACTGAATCTGGACGAGCGCCTCGTCGAAGCGGCGATCACGTCCCGCACGAAGGCCATCGTGCCGGTTCACTACGCAGGCGTCGCCTGCGAGATGGATGCGCTGCTGGACATCGCCCGGCGGCACGGCCTCATGGTCATCGAGGATGCCGCACAGGGGTATGGCGCGTTCTACAAGGGCAGGCCGCTGGGCACATTGGGCGCGCTGGGGGCGTTCTCCTTTCACGAGACAAAGAACGTCATCTCGGGCGAAGGCGGCGCGCTGCTGGTTCAGGACCCGGCCCTGACCGAGCGGGCCGAGATCATTCGCGAGAAGGGCACCAATCGCTCGCGCTTCTTCCGCGGCCAGGTCGACAAGTACACCTGGGTCGACATCGGCTCTTCCTTCCTGCCGTCCGAACTGGTCGCGGCGTTCCTGTGGGCGCAGCTGCAGGAGAGCGAGCGCATCAATGCCGAGCGCATGGCCATCTGGCAGCGGTATCACGATGCGTTCGCGCCGCTGGAGGCGGCCGGGCATGTCCGTCGCCCCATCATTCCGGCGGACTGCGCGCACAACGCCCACATGTATTACCTGCTGATGGAAGACCTGGAGCAGCGCACGCGTTTCATCGCGGCGCTCAAGGCCCGGCAGATCGGCGCTGTTTTCCATTACGTGCCGCTGCACTCGTCGCCCGCCGGGCAACGTTTCGCGCGCGTCTCGGGATCGATGGATGTCACGGACCGGCAGTCGGAACGCCTGGTGCGCCTGCCGCTGTGGCTGGGCGTGGAGGCTGAGCAGGAAAGCGTCATCGAAGCTGCGCTGGCAACGTTTCGATGAGCGCCCTGCGTCGCGCAGCCGGCGGTCTGGCCGCTGCGCTGCTGGTAGGCCTGTTGCTGGTGTTCGTGCATCAGCGCATCAATCCGCATCGCCTGGAAGTCTGGATTGACAGCCCCAGCAACGGTTCCTTGAGGTTGGAGGCGCGCTGCCAGGGCGAGGGTGCGTCGGTATTCAGGCATCGCGAGTCGATTCAGGCGCGTTACCAGCGAGTGAGGTTGCCGTTGCCGGGGTGCCGGTTGGGTGAACTGAGCTTGCGTTCCGACAAGGCAGAAGGCCGCATCGCCGCTGTGCTGATCAGCCGCTACGGTGTGCCGCAGCAGCAGCTGCTGGGTGAGAAGCGGACGTTGGGGGGCGAGGCGTTTCTGCGCCTGGATTCGCGGCCGGATCGGGCGCAGGGCGTTGATCTGGCCTCGCCGCTCACGCTCGCCGGGGAGGGGCGTGACACGGGCGTGGCCGGCGCTGGTGCGCTGCAACTGATGCTGGTGCCCTTGCTGGTGTGGGTGGCCGCATTGGTGTTGCCGCGGCGCGATCAAGAGGCCGATGGCCCGGCGTCGTTCATGAAAGGGTGGGGCGCGGTCGCCATCCTGGCCGTCGTCACGATGGCCTGGCTGGTCCGAACGGACGTGTCCCTCAGCCCCGATGAGGGGCTGCACGTCACGACGGCTCACTATCACTTCGAGCGCTGGATCAAACCCGCCATCGGCGCGGTGGAACTGGAGCCGGCCTACCGGTCCAGCATCTACGGCGTCTCGTACCTGAGCGCCACAGACCCGGTCTATGTGATCGCGGCAAAGTTTGCCGTCGCTGCATGGCCGCTGCTGCAGGACGACGTGCTCGGCCTGCGGCTGTTCAACGTGCTGCTGCTGGTCTGGGTGTTCGCCGCCGCGGCGCGGCTGCGCTACGGTGTGATGTTCACGCTGCCGCTGCTGCTGATGCCGCAGGCCTGGTATCTGTTCGCCTACTTCAACGGCGATGCACTGCCGTACGCCCTGAGCGCCATGCTGTGCGTGCTCGCGTTGGCGCATTGGACGAGAGCCACGCCGCACGACGCGCCGTCAGCCGCGCGTGTGCTGGCTTTCGGTGGGCTCGTGGGCATGTTGCTGCTGTCCAAGCAGAACTATTGGCCTTGTACGGTCCTCCTCGCAATGCTTTGGATGTCGACCTGCCGGCCCGGTCTCGGGGCGAGCGGCTGGCGGTGGTTCTGTGTGGCCTCCGCCGGACTGGTCGTGACACTGCCACTCGCGCTGGACGGCACGCTGCCGCCCGTGCGCCTGGCGCCGGCGGCGGCTTGCCTGCTGGCCGTGCTTGGGCTGCTGTGCACGTGGATCCTTCGTCAATGGCGGGCGCGCGAGGGCTGGATGGCGCGTCGCTGGATGGCCGGCGGGTTGGCGCTGGGGTTGTGCGGCGTGATCGGCGTGAAGATGGCCGATGAGCTGGCCAACAACCCGGCACCCTGGGCCGCGGAGCGGGCAGCGACAGCGCTGGCCGTGCAGGAGAAGTACGCGGACAAGTCGATGCGTCCCAGCGCGCTCGCCGAAGGCGGAGCGAACAGCCGGTATCGCATGCGCAGCCAGGGCAAGGGCCTGATCGAGTTGAAGGAGCGGGGCTGGCTCCAGCAGTCGATGCGCACGGCGTTCGGGTCGTACGGGTACCTGGACATCGAGTCACCCGCGCCGTTGGTTCATGCGCTGCAGGCCGCGTTGCTGGCGGTGCTGGTGCTGGCGCTCTGGCAGGCGCGGCCAGCGCCCGTGATGACCAGCGTGCGCATGGCTGTGCTGGTCGGCGTGGCCAGTGTCTTCGTGGCGTCAGCGCTTTTCAGCTGGACGGGCGACTACCAACCGCAGGGCCGCTACCTGCTCAGCGTCGTGCCGATGCTGGGCCTGGGGCTGGCGTTGGTGGGGCGCGAGGACCGATCCGCGTTGCGTGTTGTCGCGACGCTGGGCTTCCTGCTGGCGCTGGTGTCGTTCGTCGGTGTCGGTACGGCGGGTCTCGTGCGGGTGACTTACTGAGCGGTCCAGGCCTCCCCGGCAAGCGCCTATCGAATCCCCTGACCGGAGCGCTGTCAGCTATCGGTCAGAATCGGCGCAACCAACAAGGAGACAAGGCATGGAGCCGATCTGGCTGAAGCATTACCCGGCCGAGGTGCCGCGCGACGTCAATATCGCGCTCTATCCGAGCCTGGTCGATCTGCTCGACACGTCGTTCAAGAAGAACGCCGCCAAGCCCGCCTACCTGATGATGGGCAAGAGCCTCAGCTTTGCTCAGGTCGATGAAGCCTCGCGCGCCTTCGCCGCCTACCTGCAGAGCCTGGGCCTGGAAAAGGGCGACCGCGTCGCCCTCATGATGCCCAACCTGTTCCAGTACCCGGTGGCCGTGGCCGCCGTGCTGAGGGCGGGTTATGTGGTCGTCAACGTGAACCCGCTGTACACGCCGCGCGAGCTGGAGCACCAGCTCAAGGACTCCGGCGCCAAGGCCATCGTCATCATCGAGAACTTCGCCTCGGTGCTGCAGCAGGTCATCAAGAACGTGCCCACCAAGCACGTCGTGCTGGCCGCCATGGGCGACATGCTGGGACTGCTCAAGGGCAGCATCGTCAACTACGTCGTGCGCAAGGTGAAGAAGATGGTGCCGGCCTTCGAGCTGCCGGGCGCCGTCAAGTTCAACGACGCGCTGGCCAAGGGCCGTGGCCTCACCTACAAGGCGCCCAAGCTGGGCCCGGACGACATCGCCGTGTTGCAGTACACCGGCGGCACCACCGGCGTGTCCAAGGGCGCCGTGCTCAAGCACCGCAACCTGGTGGCCAACATCCTGCAGTCCGAGGCCTGGTACCAGCCCGCGCTGAAGAAGATCCCGGCCGGCCAGCAGGTCGTCACCGTCTGCGCGCTGCCGCTGTATCACATCTTCGGTTTCAACACGAACATGATGCTGTCCATGCACATGGGCGGCGCCAACGTGCTGATCCCGAACCCGCGTGACCTGCCGGCCATGTTCAAGGAGCTGTCGCAGCACGGCTTCCACAGCTTCCCGGCCGTCAACACGCTGTTCATGGCCATGGCCAACCACGCGGACTTCAATACCGTGGACTGGAGCAAGCTGGTCATCTCGGTCGGCGGCGGCATGGCCGTGCAGCAGGCCACCGCCAAGCTGTGGCTGGAGAAGACCGGCTGCCCCATCGTGGAGGGCTACGGCCTGTCGGAGACCTCGCCCACGGCCACCTGCAACCCGACCGACAGCACCGCCTACACCGGCACCATCGGCCTGCCGATGCCGCTGACCGAGCTCAAGCTGCTGGACGACGATGGCAACGAGGTGCCCATGGGCCAGCCGGGCGAGATCGCCATCCGCGGCCCGCAGGTCATGGCCGGCTACTGGCAGCGCCCCGACGAGACGGCCAAGGTCATGACGGCCGACAACTTCTTCCGCACCGGCGACATCGGTACCGTCGATGAACGCGGTTATTTCAAGATCGTCGACCGCAAGAAGGACATGATCCTCGTCAGCGGTTTCAATGTGTATCCGAACGAGGTGGAGGACGTCCTCACGCAGATGCCCGGTGTGCTGGAGTGCGCCGCTGTCGGCGTGCCCGATGCCAAGGCCGGCGAGGCGGTGAAGGTGGTCATCGTGAAGAAAGACCCGAATATCACCGAGGCCGACGTGCGGTCGTATTGCGAACTCAACCTGACCGGCTACAAACGACCCAAGATCGTCGAGTTCCGCACCGAGCTGCCCAAGACCCCCGTTGGCAAGATCCTGCGCCGCGAACTGCGGGACAAGACCTGATCGCCTATCTTTTGTGACGAGACCCGCCGGCGGCGATCCCGCCGCGGGCGAGGCATTCCACCGTGCTCGATCAGCTGCATTCCAAAACCGATGCCGGGCGCGCCGAGATTCGCGCGCGGGCCCTGCCGCTGTCACGCGCGGCGCGCAACCTGCTGCTGGTGCTGGACGCCACCAAGCCCGCCGGCGACTGGCTGCGCCTCGTGGCCGGCGCCACCGAGGCCGACCTCGAAACGCTGCGTCAGCAGGGCCTCGTCGTGCCCCAGGCCGGCCCGGCGATGCCCGCAGGGGCGCAGCCTGCGCCCGTCGTTGCGCCCGCGCCCGTGGCTGCAACCGTCGCCACTGCGGCGCCGGCGCCGGCGCCGGTCGGCGGTTCGCCACTGCTGGACCGCGCCGCGCTCTACACCTACATGAGCGGTCAGGCCACCAAGCTGCTCGGGCCGTTCAAGGGCTATGCCTTCGCGCTCGAAGTGGAGCGCTGCGGCAGCCTGGGTGAGCTGCAGGCGCTGGCGCTGCAACTCGTGGAGCGCGTGCAGAAGGCCAAGGGCGACGAAGCCGCTGCGGCGGTGCGCGACGCGCTCGGACTGCGCTGATTGCGGGCCGAGCCCTGGGCCGCCCCCGAGCCGGGCTGCCTCGGCGATGCGCGTGCGGTTCGATGCCGCACGCGTCGTCGTCCCCTCGGCCGAGGGGCTCCCATCCCTAACCCTGCCGGAAGCAGCGCCCGCAGACCGACCGATAGCGCGCGTTGCCGCCGATCTCCACCTGCGCGCCTTCGGTGACCTTGCGGTTGCCGGCGTCCACGCGCATGTTCATCGTCGCCTTGCGGCCGCAGTCGCAAATGGTCTTCATCTCGTCCATCTCGTCGGCCAGCGCCAGCAGCGTTGCGGAGCCGGGGAAGAGCTCGCCCTGGAAGTCGGTGCGCAGGCCGTAGCAGATGGCCGGCAGGTTGCGCAGGTGCGCCATCTCGTGCAGCTGCTGCACCTGGCGCTTGGACAGGAACTGCGCCTCGTCGATGAGGATGCAGGCGATGCCCGGCGCGTCATCCATCAGCGCGATGAAGTCCGTCGTGTCATCGAACTGCTCGACCTCGCGCTGCGGCCCCAGGCGCGACGTGACGACGCCGTGCCCGTAGCGGTTGTCCAGCCGGGCCGTGAAGATGCGCACCCGGTGGCCGCGCTCCTCATAGTTGTGCGCGACCTGCAGCAGGGCGGTGGACTTGCCGGCGTTCATCGCGGCATATCTAAAAAATAGCTTGGCCATGGGTTGTTGTAAGCAGTGGTGCATTGTCCCAGGCACCCGACCCCGCGCTTGGAGGGTGGGGGAAGCCCGCGGTTTGGTGGCCAACCGCGGGCTAGCGAGGTGGCGTTGTCATCATTCGTGTGGATCAATGCTTGCTTCGTCCTGACCTGCACGAAGATGAGCAAAGACACCGTGACCGCGGTCCGCCAAGATGGCCTGCGCTACCAGTCGAAAGTGGGCGGTTCGCCCTTTCTCGGCAGCGGCCACACCCGCTCCTGCTTCAAGTGCGGCAAGCACCGGTCGCCGGCCAGCCTGCAGTCCATCCGGCTGTTAGGCCGCAACGAGGTCGTTTGCAAGCCCAATTGCAAGACGCTTCCCTAGTTCGATAGACGTCCACAGGACAAGGGATGAGGCGGCCCGGGCCGCCCGCCTAAGCTGACCCGGTCGCAGCAGACCGGGAGCAGCAGATGCCCATTCCACTGATCGCGGCGGCGCTGTCGGCGATCGCGCCGCAGCTCGCGCAAAAAGGGCTGGACCTGCTCAGCGGCGTGTTCCGCGGCGCGGTCAACAAGGGCACGGCCGAGATCGCCGACCTGATCCAGCAGAAGACCGGCATCGACATCAACGATGTCGCGGACAACAAGCTCACCGAGACGCAATGGGCCCAGCTCAAGCAGTTCGAGTTCGAGTACCAGGGCAAGCTGCTGGAGTACCGCCAGAAGAGCGACGCCAACCAGCTTGAGTACGAACGCATTGCAGCCGCCGACCGCGCCAGCGCGCGGCACATGCAGGAGGCCGCCATCGGCAGCACCGACCCCTGGGTGCGGCGCTTCATCTACATCTACGCCAGCGTGCTGACGCTGCTGACGTTCATCTTCATCTTCTTCGCCGCCTTCGGACCGGCCTACAAGCCCGACGACCCGCGCGCCCGCGTCATCGACACGGTGCTGGGCTTCCTGCTGGGGGTGACGCTGTCGGCCATCATCCAGTACTTCTTCGGCTCGAGTGCCGGCAGCAAGGCCAAGGACGAGAAGATCGGCCAGCTGGGCGAGGCGATCCGCGCGCAGAGCGTCGCCATGCAGGAACAGGACGGTGAACGCGGAGGCCGGCCATGAGCGATCTCGTGCGCGAGCAATCCGTTTTCCTGCTGCATGTCTGCGAGCTGGTGAAGAAGGCCGGCGAGCTGGGCTTCTCGGCGTCGGCCGGCGAGCTGTACCGCACACCGGAGCAGCAGGCGCTGCACGTGCGCAATGGCCGCAGCACGACGATGGCCAGCCAGCACCTCAAGCGCCTGGCCATCGACCTGAACTTCTTCCGCGACGCGCCCGACGGCCGGCCGCTGCTGATCTCCGACGTGGAGACGCTGCGCCCCATCGGCCAGTTCTGGGAGGGGCTGGACGCCGCCAATCGCTGGGGCGGCAACTGGACCACCTTCAAGGACACGCCGCATTTCGAGCGTCGCGAGGCGCCCGCCGCCGCTGCGGTGCCCGCGCCTTCGGCCGCCGCGATGCCGGCGGTGGCAGGCACGCGGGGCCGCGGCCTGACGACGGGTTCCGTCGGCGCGCGGTGCAGCAACGCACGCGATGACGTCGAGAGCGTGCAGCAGCTGCTCAACCTCTGCAGCAGCGCGGGCCGCGTGCAGTTGCCCGAGCCGCTGAAGGCCGATGGCGCGTTCGGCCAGAAGACGCTGGACGCCATCATGGCCTTCCAGCGCAGTGCGCTGGGCCAGGGTGAGCCCGACGGCCGCGTGGACGCCAACGGCGCCACGCTGCTGAGCCTTTGCGAATCCCTGCCCGAGGCGCTGGAGCCGCCGTGGTTGAGTCTGCTCTACCTGCGTGCGAAGGACGAGGACGTCGCCGACTTCGCGCCGCGCCTGCGGCAGGTCATGGCCAACCGGCACATCGACACGCCGCTGCGCCAGGCGCACTTCCTGGCTCAGGTGGGGCACGAGTCCGGCGAGTTTCGCTTTCGCGCCGAGATCGCCAACGGCGAGGCCTACCAGGGCCGCGTCGACCTGGGCAACCTGCAGCCGGGAGACGGCCGCAAGTTCAAGGGCCGCGGCCTCATCCAGCTGACCGGCCGCGCCAACTACGGCGAGTACGGCCGCGCCATCGGCCGCGAGGCGGAGCTGCTGGCCACGCCGGAGCTGGTCGAGACCGACCCGGAGCTCTGCGTGGATGTGGCTGGCTGGTTCTGGGCCAAGAAGAACCTGAACAACCTTGCCGATGTCGACGACCTGACGTCGTTGACCAAGCGTGTCAACGGCGGCCTCAACGGCATCGATGACCGCCGCCGTCTGCTGCTGCGGGCCAGGGCGCTGTTGGGAGCCTGAGTCACGTTGACGTGCGCTCGCCAAATGCATAGCATGATATGCATGTTGGTCCAGCGGGAGCCGTCGTGATTGAGGATGTGGTCAAGGAGTTGGGCCATCTGAGCCTGGGCACGCGGCTCAAGCGCATCGGCGAGACGCTGCAGGCGCAGACGCAGGCCGTGCTGGCGGCGCGTGGCTTCGCGCAGCCGGCGGCCTACTTCCCGCTGCTGGCCGCGCTGGACCGGCTGGGGCCGCTGAGCGTGGGTGAGCTGAGCCAGGCCGTCGGCGTCAGCCAACCTGTCATCACGCGTTCGCTGCGCGGGCTGGAGGAGGACGGGCTCATCGCGTCGGAGACGTCGGAGGAGGACCGCCGCGTGCGCCGCATCGCGCTGAGTCGCAAGGGGCGTGGTCTCGTTCAGCGTTCGCAGCGCGATGCCTGGCCGGACATCGAGGCCGCCGTCGCCCAGGCATGCGAACGGTTGGAGGGCGATCTCCTGACCCAGCTGGCGGCGCTGGAAGAGGCGTTGGCTGAGGCGCCGCTGATGGATCGGGTGCCGTCATGAGCGCGCTGGATCGTCCTGTCTGGGCCAGCCTGCAGCATCAGCCGCAGTGGGGTTATGGCGATGAGCGCGCACGGCGCTTCAGGGCCGACATCAACCGGTTTGCAGCGACGCCCGACGAAAGTGCGGCGAGCCTGCGCGCGCTCGCCGAGCTGGTGCAGCCGGGAGAGGATGCCGTCTTTCTCGCACAGGTACCCTCGATCGTCGTGCCGCCCGGCCTCGAAGCGGTGAAGGAGGCATTGGGGGTGCAGATGGTGGCGAGGCGATTGCTGCCGCTGGAGGACGACGGCCTGCGGGTGCTGGGCGATGCGGACGCCGCCGACATGCTGGCGCTGGCGACGCTGACCGAGCCCGGCCCGTTCCTGGCCCGGACGCACACGATGGGGCGCTTCATCGGTGTGCGCATTGAAGGCCGGCTCGCGGCGATGGCGGGGGAGCGCATGCGCTTCCCCGGACATGTGGAAGTCAGCGGCGTCTGCACACACCCGGACTTCCGTGGTCAGGGCCTGGCGCGCCGGCTGTCGGCCGCGGTGACGGCCGACCTGCAGCGGCGCGGCGAGCAGCCTTTTCTGCACGCCTGGGTGACGAACGCCGCCGCCATCTCGCTCTACAAAAGCCTGGGCTTCGAAGTGCGCGCGACGGTGAACATCGCGGTGCTCAAACGCCGGCCAGCTTGACCGGCGCGGCACTCCAGCCGCCGCCCAGCGCGCGGATCAACCCGACCGTGGCCTGGTACTGCGCCGAGCGCACCTGCAGCGCGGCCCGCCGGTTGGCGAGTTCGCTGCGGCGCGCGTCCAGCAGCTCCAGCTGGCTGACCAGGCCGTTGCGGTAGCGCGCGTCGGACAGCTTCAGCGCCTGGCCGGCCGCACTGACGGCGCGGGCGCTGGCCTCGCCCTGCGCCTGCAGCAGCGTGATCGCGCCCAACTGGTCTTCCACGTCCTTCAGCGCCAGCAGGAACTGCTCGCGGAAGGCGATGGCCGAGCCGTCCAGCTGCGCCTTGGCGGCGTTGACGCCGGCCTCGCGGCGGCCGCCGTCGAAGATCGGCAGCGCGGCCAGCAGGCCCACGCCCCAGGTGCTGGCTCCGCTCTTCAGCAGGTCCGACAACTCGCTGGACACGCCGCCGCCCTGGGCCGTCAGCGTCAGGCTGGGCCACCAGGCGGCCTGGGCCACGCCGACGCGGGCCTGCGCCGCCTGCAGTTGGCTGCGTGCGGCGGCCAGGTCCGGGCGGCGCTGCAGCAGCTCGGAGGGCAGGCCGGCCGGCACGGCGGGCAGCGCGGTGGCCCAGGTCGTCGGCGCGAGGCGGAAGCTGGACGCCGGCTCGCCCAGCAGCACGGCCAGCGCCGTCTCCAGCTCGACGCGGCGGCGGTCCAGCGACAGGGACTCGGCTTCGTTGGCGGCCAGCTCGGCGCGCACGCGGGCCAGGTCCAGGTCGGCCACATCGCCGGCGCGGGCGCGCTTCTCGGTCAGGGCCAGCGTTTCGGCATAGGCCGCCACGGTGTTCTGCACGATGTCGCGCTCGGCATCCAGCGCCCGCAGGGCGAGGTAGCCGCGGGCCACGTTGGCCTGCACCAGCAGGCGGGCGTCGGCCAGCAGTTGCTCGCGGGCTTGAACATCCAGCGCGGCGGCGTTGCGCTCGTGCAGCAGGCGGCCGCCCAGGTCCAGCTCGTAGGCCAGGTTGAGGCCGGCGCTGTACTGCGTGGCGCCTTGAGCGCCCGGCGTGGGCGTGTTGCGGCCGGCGCCGGCGGAGGCGCCCAGCTGCGGCAGCCGTGACGCCTGCGCCGAGCCCAGCGCGGCCCGGGCCTGCGCGAGCCGGTTGGCGGCCAGCTGCACGCTGGTGTTGGCCGCCATCGCGCGGCCGACGAGGTCGTCCAGCACGGGGTCGGCAAACGGCTGCCACCAGCTGGCGGTCAGCGCCGGTGCGGTGGCGGCGCCGGCGGTCTTGTAGGCGGCGGGCGCGTTCGGCAGCTGGGCCGGGTCCACGCTGCCGACCGACGCGCAGCCGGCCAGCAGCAGCGCTGCGAAAAGTGGGGTCAGGTTCAATTTCATGATGATCACTTGCCTCGTTGCGGCAGGGCGTCGATGACGGGCTGCGCGGGGGATTCGGAAGCCGCCGGTGCCGCCACCTGCCCACCGTGGTGGCGCAGCGGCGCGTTGCCCGTCAGGCGGCGCACGATGACGTAGAACAGCGGCGTCAGGAACAGACCGAAGAAGGTCACGCCGATCATTCCGGCGAACACCGCCACGCCCATGGCCTTGCGCATCTCGGCGCCGGCGCCGGTGCTGAGCACCAGCGGCAGCACGCCCATGACGAAGGCCATCGACGTCATCAGGATGGGCCGCAGCCGCAGCCGTGCGGCTTCGAGCGCCGCCTGCAGCGGGGTGCGGCCGGCGAACTCCAGCTCGCGGGCGAACTCGACGATCAGGATGGCGTTCTTGGCGGACAGGCCCACCAGCACGATGAGGCCGATCTGCGTGAAGACGTTGTTGTCACCGTGGCTGAGCCACACGCCGGTCATCGCGGCCAGCAGGCCCATGGGCACGATGAGCAGGATGGCGATGGGCAGCGTCAGGCTCTCGTACTGCGCGGCCAGCACCAGGAACACCAGCAGGATGGCCAGCGGGAACACCCACACGGCGGAGTTGCCGGCGATCTTTTCCTGGTAGGTCAGGTCGGTCCACTCGTAGCC
This sequence comes from Pelomonas lactea, assembly GCF_043555885.1. Taxonomy (NCBI): domain Bacteria; kingdom Pseudomonadati; phylum Pseudomonadota; class Betaproteobacteria; order Burkholderiales; family Sphaerotilaceae; genus Roseateles; species Pelomonas lactea. Next base: position 173,450 of record NZ_JBIGHX010000010.1, read on the forward strand.
GATGCCCGGGGGCAGCGTCTCGGCGGCAATGCGCTCCACGGCGGCCTGGGCCTGGCCCGACGAGAAGCCGGGGGCGGCGCCGCCGTTGATGTCCGCCGACAGGAAGCCGTTGTAGCGCATGGCGCGTTCGGGGCCGAAGCTGGGCTGCACCTTCATCAGCGCGGACAGCGGCACCATCTCGCCCGAGGCCGAGCGCACCTTCAGCGCGCCGATGTCCTCGGCACGGGCGCGGTAGGCGGCATCCGCCTGCACGCGGACCGAGTAGGTGCGGCCGAACTTGTTGAAGTCGTTCACGTACAGGCTGCCGAGGTAGATCTGCATCGTGTCGAACACGTCCGTCACGGCCACGCCCAGCTGGCGGGCGCGGGTGCGGTCGAGGTCGGCGAACAGCTGCGGCACGTTGACCTGGTAGCTGGAGAACAGGCCGGCGAGTTCCGGCGTTTGGTAGGCCTTGGCCATGAAGGCCTTGAGCGCGCCGTCCAGCGCCTCGTAGCCCAGGCCGCCGCGGTCTTGCAGCTGCAGCTTGAAGCCCCCGGTGGTGCCCAGGCCCTGCACGGGCGGCGGCGGGAACATGACGATGAAGGCGTCTTCGATGGCGCCGTACTGCGCGTTCAGCTTGCCCGCGATGGCGCCGGCGGACAGGTCCGCCGTCTTGCGGTCTTCAAAGGGCTTGAGCGTGGCGAACACGATGCCCGAGCTGGAGCTGTTGGTGAAGCCGTTGATGGACAGGCCGGGGAAGGCCACCGCGTGCTCCACGCCCGGGGTCTTGAGCGTGATGTCGGTCATGCGGCGGATGACGTCCTCGGTGCGGTCCAGCGTGGCGCCGTCCGGCAGCTGGGCGAAACCGATCAGGTACTGCTTGTCCTGCCCCGGCACGAAGCCGCCGGGCACGGCCTTGAACAGGCCCACCGTGGCCGCCACGAAGGCCAGGTAGATGACCATCATCACGGTCTTGCGCGACATCAGCGCCTTCACGCCGCCGCCGTACTTCTCGGAGCTGCGCGTGAACAGGCGGTTGAAGCGCGTGAAGAAGCCGCCCAGCACGCGGTCCATGGCGCGGGTCAGCGCGTCCTTCGGCGCGTGGTGGTCCTTCAGCAGCATCGCGGCCAGGGCCGGCGACAGCGTCAGCGAGTTGATCGCCGAGATCACCGTCGAGATCGCGATGGTCAGCGCGAACTGCTTGTAGAACTGGCCCGTGAGGCCGGTGATGAAGGCCAGCGGCACGAACACCGAGATCAGCGTCAGCGCGATGGCGATGATGGGGCCCGACACCTCGCGCATGGCCTGGTAGGTCGCATCCCGCGGGCTCAGGCCATTGGCGATGTTGCGCTCTACGTTCTCCACCACCACGATGGCGTCGTCCACCACGATGCCGATGGCCAGCACCAGGCCGAAGAGGCTGAGCGCGTTGATCGAGAAGCCGAAGCCGTGCATCACCGCGAACGTGCCGATGATGGACACCGGCACGGCCAGCAGCGGGATGATGGACGCGCGCCAGGTCTGCAGGAACAGGATGACCACCAGCACCACCAGCGCCACGGCTTCCAGCAGCGTGTGGATGACGGACTCGATGGACGCGCGCACGAACTGCGTGGGGTCGTAGACGATGGTGTAGTCCACGCCTTCGGGCATGGCCGTCTTCAGGTCTTCCATCGCCGCGCGCACGTTGGTGGAGATGTCCAGCGCATTGCCGCCCGGGGCCTGGAAGATGGGCACGGCCACAGCCTGCTTGTTGTCCAGCAGCGAGCGCAGCGCGTATTCGCTGGCGCCCAGCTCCACACGGCCCAGGTCACGCAGGCGCGTGACAGCACCGTTCGAGCCGGTCTTCACGATGATGTCGCCGAACTCCTCGGCCGACTGCAGCCGGCCTTGCGCGTTGACCGACAGTTGCAGGTCCACGCCCGCCAGGCCCGGCGACGCACCGACCACGCCGGCCGCGGCCTGCACGTTCTGGCCGCGGATGGCGGCCACCACGTCGCTGGCTGACAGGCCATGCTCGGCCACCTTCTGCGGGTCCAGCCACACGCGCATGGCGTAGTCGCCCGAACCGAACATCAGCACCTGGCCCACGCCCGGGATGCGCGCCAGGCGGTCCTTCACGTTGAGCAGCGCGTAGTTGCGCAGGTAGGTCATGTCGTAGCGGTCGTTGGGCGAGGTCAGGTGCACGACCATGGTCAGGTCGGGGCTGCTCTTGACCGTGGTCACGCCCAGGCGCTTGACCTCCTCGGGCAGCCGCGCCTCGGCCTGGCTGACGCGGTTCTGCACCAGCTGCTGGGCCTTGTCGGGGTCGGTGCCGAGCTTGAAGCTGACGGTCAGCGTCATCAGGCCGTCCGTCGTCGCCTGGCTGCTCATGTAGAGCATGTCCTCGACGCCGTTGATGGCTTCTTCCAGCGGTGTGGCCACCGTCTCGGCGATGACCTTGGGGTTGGCGCCCGGGTACTGGGCGCGCACGACGACCGAGGGCGGCACGACGTCGGGGTATTCCGAGATCGGCAGTGCGCGGATCGACAGCAGGCCGCCGATGAAGATCAGCAGCGACAGCACGCCCGCAAAGATCGGGCGGTCGATGAAGAATTTGGAGAGATTCATGAGGGCTCCTGGCGCGAGCGCTGCGGTTTCAGGCGACAGCACGCCCCCCGCAGGCCGGTTTTGCCGGCCCGCAGACAGCGCTCGCGGGTGGGGTATAGGCTTCTTGGATCAGGAGGTCTTGGCGGCGGCCTGCTGCGCGGCCAGTTCGGGCTTGGCATCCATGGCCACGTCCTTCGGGGCGAGCACCGAGCCGGGTCTGACCCGCTGAACGCCGCCGACGACGATGCGCTCGCCGCCCTTCAAGCCGCTGGTCACCACGCGCAGGCCGTTCACGCTCGCGCCCAGCGTCACCGGGCGCCACTCGGCCTGGTTGCCGGTGCCGACAACGATGACATAACGCTTGTCCTGGTCGGTGCCCACGGCGCGCTCGTTCACCAGCAGCGCGGGTTCGTTCTTGGCCTGGCCCATGCGCAGCTTGGCGAACTGGCCCGGAATCAGCCGGCCGTCCTTGTTGTCGAACACCGCGCGCACGCGCAGCGTGCCGCTCTTGGCGTCCACCTGGTTGTCCACCAGCTGCAGGCGGCCGGTGAGCGAGTCACTGCCGCTGGCCATCTCCACCGGAATCTTCTCCAGCCCGCGGCGGTCACCCGGCAAGGCGGCCAAGGCGCCGGTGACGATCTTCTCGTCCGCGTCGAAGCTCGCGTAGATGGGGCTGACGGACACCAGCGTCGTCAGCACCGGCGCGCCGGCACCGGCGGCGACGAGGTTGCCCGTCGTCACCTCGATCTTGCCGACCCGGCCGGCCACCGGGGCGCGCACCTGGGTGTAGCTCAGCGACAGCTGGGCCGTTTGCAGCGCGGCCTGGGCGGCGCGCAGGTTGGCGGCGGCCTCGCGGGCGGCGTTGTCCTTCTCGTCGAACTCGCGCTTGGCCACGGCGCGGTCGTCCCACAGGGCCTTGGCGCGCTGCGCCTCGCTCTGCGAGTAGGTCACGCGAGCCTGCGCGGCGGCGACTTGCGCCTCCATGCGGGCCACCTCGGCCTGGTAGGGCGCGGGGTCGATGGTGACGAGCAGGTCGCCGGCCTTCACCAGGCTGCCCTCGCGGAAGTGCACCGCCTGCACGGCGCCAGACACGCGGGCGCGCACGTCCACCCGCTCCACGGCCTCCAGCCGGCCGGAGAACTCGTTCCAGGCGGCCACGTCCTGGCTCACGACTTTGGCGACCGACACCGGCGTGGCCGGCGGCGCCGTGGGGGCGGCATCGGCCTGCGCGGCGCCCGCGCCGAACTGCGCGAAGCCGATGGCGCCCAGCGCGACGACGGCGGCGGCGCCGGCGATCAGGCCGACGCGACGGTTGAGAGGGGTGGGGGTGGACTGCATTTCTATTTCTCTCCGAGGGGTCAAGCAGGATTCGTGGACAGGGCCCGGCGCGTGGCCTGGCCGAGGAACTCGTGGATGGGGGTCAGCGCGTCACAGGCGTTCAGCGAGGCCAGCGTCAGGTCGCTGGCGCAGCCGCCGTGGGCGCGCAGCGCGGCGGCATAGCGGCGCGCCTCGTCGTTCAGCGGATGGCCCTGCACGCCCAGCACCAGGGCTGGCGCCAGGCCTCCCAGCCGTGTGGCGTTCAGCGGCGCGGCATAAGGGTGGTCGGCGCGCGTGCTGTCGCCGAGATAGACCTGCCAGCCCTTGGCGTACTGGCACTCGCAGCCGCCGCATTCGCCGTCGCGCATGGAGGCGCTGCCCAGCGCCGGGTCCAGCATGGGCGTCACGAGCAACTGGCCGGCGATCTGCGGCGCCTGCTGGTCGCGCGCCATCATCGCCAGCGCGGCGGCCAGGTTGCCGCCGGCTTCCTCGCCGCCCACGAACAGCGCCGTGTGCGGCGTGCCGGTCAGCTGGCCGGGCCGGGCGGCCACGGCCTGCAGCGCCTCGAAGGCGGCGGCCAGCGCAGTCGGGAAGGGTTGCGCGACGGGGTAGTCCAGCGTGACGACATCTGCGCCCGCGCTGGCGAGCAGCTCGGCGCGCTGCGGCGTGTCCGCCGGGGCGCCGCCGGTGAAGCCGCCGCCGTGCAGCCACAGCAGCAGCGCACGCCCGCCACCGGCCAGGGGCCGGCGAGCCGCGTGCACGGCCGCCGCCCAGCCGGGCGCAGGGCCCAGGCGCAGCGAAGTGGGTGTGGCGAGTCTGTTGTCCATGGGCCGAAAGATAGAGATCGGCGTCCCATAGATAAACGGCCTTGGCCGTGACTCACTTTTCCTTCACATGGAACAATTTGCACTGATTTGGGCAGCAAACTGCCCGGCACTCAACAGCGAAGCCGTTTATGGACCGTCTTACCGCGATGCAAGCCTATGTCCGTGTCGTCGAGGCCGGCACCTTCACCAAGGCCGCCGACTCGCTGGACCTGCCCAAGGCCACCGTCACGCGGCTGATCCAGACGCTGGAGACGCACCTGCGCACCAAGCTGCTGAACCGCACGACGCGGCGCGTGACGGTCACGCCCGATGGCGCCGCGTATTACGAGCGCGCGATGCGCCTGCTGTCGGACCTGGAGGAGCTGGAAGGCAGCATGAACCAGGCGCGCATGACGCCGCGCGGCCGTATCCGCATCGACGTCCCCGGCGTGGTGGGGCGCGAGATGATCATTCCGCACCTGCCGGACTTCTACGCCAAGTACCCCGACATCCAGATCGAGCTGGGCGTCAGCGACCGCACGGTGGACCTCATCAGCGACAACATCGACTGCGTGATCCGTGGCGGCGAGCTGACCGACCAGAGCCTGGTGGCGCGGCGCATCGGCGAGTTCCGATTCATCACCTGTGCGACGCCCGAGTACCTGCGCCGCCACGGCACGCCGGCGCATCCGCTGGAGCTGACGCAGCCGCCTCATCGCATGGTGGGCTACTTCTCGGCGCGCACGGGCAAGGTCATGGCCGACACCTTCCGGCGCGGCGACGAGGAGGTGGAGGTGGCCGGCAACCACATCCTGGCGGTCAACGACGCGAATGCCTACCTGAACGCCGGCCTGGCCCACCTGGGCGTGGTGCAGCTGACCTGCTTCATGGCCGGGCCGCTGCTCAAGCGTGGCGAGCTGGTGCGGGTGCTGGAGGACTGGGACGCCGAGCCGGTGCCGGTCTACGTCGTCTACCCACCCAACCGCCACCTCAGCAGCAAGCTGCGGGTGTTCGTGGACTGGGTGGTGGAGCTGATCGGCCGCGAAGCGATGGGCGGGCTGAAGCTGCGCTGCACGACGGCCTGAAGGCCGTCAGGCCTCGCCGTCGCTGCTGGCGACCTGCGTTGCATGGCCGAAGTCCTCGGCGCTGGGCGCCGGCGCGCTGATCGCGAGCAACATGCCCGCCGCCAACGCCGTGACGGCCGTCGCGGCGGTGATCAGCGTGAAAAGGGAGCGGGTGGTGTGCATGGTGACTCTCCTGTCGGCCACCTCTTGAGTGGGGTGTGTGCCGATGGTGGTCACTGTATGAATTGCGGCCCGCGGGAAAAAGCCGGTGGAATAGAACGGCGAGTTGCTGCGGGCGGAACAATCCGCGCCTTGAAAGCCGGTCAGGCCTTTTTCGGCGCGCCCCGCCCGCGCGCTTCCAGCCAGGCCTTGGCCGTCGAGAAATGCCCGCAGCCGATGAAGGGCCGCGGCGGCTTCAGCGCGGACAGCGGCGACGGGTGGTTGGCCTTCAGCACCAGGTGATCCTGGCGCGCCGCCTCGATCAGCGGCGCCTTGGCCTGCGCGTAGCTGCCCCACAGCATGAAGACCTTGGGCGCCGGGTCTTCGGCCGCCGTCTTGATGAGCGCGTCGGTCAGCTGTTCCCAGCCGCGGTTGGCATGGCTGGCGGCCTGGCCATCTTCCACCGTCAGCACCGCGTTCAGCAGCAGTGTGCCGCCCTCGGCCCAGCGCACCAGGCTGCCGGTGGGGGGGAACGGCTTGCCGAGGTCGCGCTGGATCTCCTTGAAGATGTTGCGCAGGCTGGGCGGGAAGGGCACGCCTTCTGGCACGCTGAAGGACAGGCCTTCGGCCTGGCCGGGGCCGTGGTACGGGTCCTGGCCGAGGATGACGACGCGCGTCTGCGACAGCGGCGTCAGCGTCAGCGCGCGCAGCGGCTCGGGCGGGTAGATGGTGGCGCCTGCCGCATGGCGCTCGGCCAGGTAGGCCAGCAGCTTCTGGCCGGCGGGGCTGGCGGCCCAGGCGTCGACGACGGGGCGCCAGTCGGTGTCCGGCAGGGTCAGCGGGAAGTTCATCCGAACAAGTTTGCCAGCGCGACGCCGGGGTCCGGCGCGCGCATGAAGGCCTCGCCCACCAGGAAGGCGTGCACGTTGGCGTCGCGCATGCGCTGCACGTCCGCCGCGCCGAGGATGCCGCTCTCGGTCACCAGCAGCCGGTCGGCGGGCACGCGCGGCAGCAGGCCCAGCGTGGTGTCCAGCGTCACGTCGAAGGTGCGCAGGTTGCGGTTGTTGATGCCCAGCAGTGGCGTCTTGAGCGCCAGCGCGCGGTCCAGCTCGTCGCCGTCGTGCACCTCCACCAGCACGTCCAGGCCGATGGCGTGGGCGGCGGCTTCGAGGTCGGCCATCTGCGAGTCGGCCAGGCAGGCGGCGATGAGCAGGATGCAGTCCGCGCCCATCGTGCCGGCTTCCATGACCTGGTACTCGTCGACGATGAAGTCCTTGCGGATGACGGGCAGCTCGCAGGCCGCGCGCGCGGCCTGCAGGTAGGCCACCGCGCCCTGGAAGAAACGCTCGTCCGTCAGCACGGACAGGCAGGCCGCGCCGTGGCGGGCGTAGCTCTCGGCGATGGCGGCGGGCTGGAAGTCTGCGCGGATGACGCCCTTGCTGGGGCTGGCCTTCTTGATCTCGGCGATGACGCCGGCCTGGCCTGCCGCGACCTTGGCGCGCAGTGCGCGCTCGAAGCCGCGCTGCTCGCCCTTGCGGCCCTCGGCCTCCTCACGCTGCGACGCCAGCGAGCGCTTCGCCTTGGCCGCCGCGATTTCCTCCCACTTGACCTCGACGATCTTCTTCAGGATGTCGGCCATCAGTTCGCCCCCAGGTTCTGCGTCACCTTGACGAAGCTGTCCAGCTTGGCGCGCGCGGCGCCGCTGTCCAGCGCCTGGCGGGCGCGGGCGATGCCGTCGGCGATGGTCGAGGCCACGTTGGCCGCGTACAGCGTCGCGCCGGCGTTCAGCAGCACGATGTCGCGCGCCGGGCCGGCCTGGCCGTCCAGCACGCCCAGCAGCATCTCGCGCGACTGCTCGGGGCCTTCCACCTTCAGGCTGCGGTTGCTGGCCATCTGGAAGCCGAAGTCCTCGGGATGCACCTCGTACTCGCGCACGGCGCCGTCCTTCAGCTCGCCCACCAGCGTCGTCGCGCCCAGCGAGATCTCGTCCATGCCGTCCTTGCCGTAGACGACCAGCGCATGCTCCGCGCCCAGGCGCTGCAGCACGCGCACCTGGATGCCGACGAGGTCGGGGTGGAACACGCCCATCAGGATGTTGGGCGCGCCGGCCGGGTTGGTCAGCGGACCCAGGATGTTGAAGATGGTGCGCACGCCCAGTTCGCGGCGCACCGGCGCGATGTTCTTCATCGCGGGGTGGTGGTTGGGCGCGAACATGAAGCCGATGTCGCACTCGGCGACCGACGCGGCCACCTGACGCGGCGTCAGCTGGATGTTGGCGCCCAGCGCCTCCAGCACGTCGGCGCTGCCGGTCTTGCTGCTCACGCTGCGGTTGCCGTGCTTGGCCACCTGCGCGCCGGCGGCTGCGGCGACGAACATGGCGCAGGTGGAGATGTTGAAGCTGTGCGCACCGTCGCCGCCGGTGCCGACGACGTCGACGAGGTGCGGCTGCGGGCCCAGCGGCACCTTGTTGGAGAGCTCGCGCATGACCTGCGCGGCGGCGGTGATCTCGCCGATGGTTTCCTTCTTCACGCGCAGGCCGGTAATGAGGGCCGCGGCGATGACGGGCGACATCTCGCCGGCCATGATGCGGCGCATCAGCGTCAGCATCTCGTCGTGGAAGATCTCGCGGTGCTCGATGACGCGGGTCAGGGCTTCGTTGTCGGTGATCGGCATGGTCAGGCCTTCAAAAACTCGGCGGCAGCCGCAATGGCGTGGTCGATGCCGGCGGCATCGACGTCGAGGTGGGTCACGAAGCGCAGGCCGATGAGGCCCGTGGCCAGCACGCCGCGCGACTTCAGGTGTTCCAGCAGCGCGGGGCCGCGGCCGTCGCTGACCTGCGCGAAGACGATATTCGTCTGCGGTGGCGTGACGGTGACACCGGGCAGTGCCGCCAGCCCCTGCGCCAGCCGCTTGGCCAGCGCGTGGTCGTCGGCGAGGCGGTCGACGTGGTGGGTCAGCGCGTGGTCCGCCGCGGCGGCCAGCAGGCCCACCTGGCGCAGGCCGCCGCCCACCATCTTGCGCACGCGGTGGGCGCGCTGGATCAGTTCGCGCGAGCCCACCAGCATGGAGCCGATGGGCGCGCCCAGGCCCTTGCTGAAGCAGATCGAGACGGAGTCGAAGTGGCGCGCCAGCTCTGCCGGCGTGCGGCCCGAGGCGACCACGGCGTTGAACAGCCGCGCGCCGTCCAGGTGCGTGGCCAGGCCGCGCGAGCGGGCCAGCTCGCAGGCGTCGGCCACGTAGGTGGCGGGCAGCACGTTGCCGTTCCAGGTGTTCTCCAGTGCCAGCAGCCGGGTGCGCGCGAAGTGCGCGTCGTCGGGCTTGATGGCCGCGGCGATGTCCTCCAGCTTCAGCGTGCCGTCGGGCTGGTTGGGGATGGGCTGGGGCTGGATGCTGCCCAGCACCGCCGCGCCGCCGCCTTCGTAACGGTAGGTGTGGGCCAGCTGGCCGACGATGTATTCGTCGCCACGGCCGCAATGGGCCAGCAGCGCGCAGAGGTTGCTCTGCGTGCCGCTGGCCATGAAGAGGGCGGCTTCCTTGCCCAGCAGCGCGGCGACGCGTTCCTGCAGCGCATTGACGGTGGGGTCGTCGCCGAAGACGTCGTCACCCACCTGCGCAGCGGCGATCGCTTCGCGCATCGCTGCCGTCGGCTTGGTGACGGTGTCGCTGCGCAGGTCGACAGTGGCCGGGCCGCCACCGCCAGAAGACGGGGCGTAGTCAGTCACGGCTTCAGCTCCAGGAAGTTGCGCAGCATCGCGTGCCCATGCTCGCTGAGGATGGACTCGGGGTGGAACTGCACGCCTTCCATCGGCGTTTGCGTTCCCGCCAGCTCACGATGCCGCACGCCCATGATCTCGCCGTCGTCGCTGCGCGACGTGATCTCCAGCACCGCCGGGCAGGTCGCTTCCTCGATGACCAGCGAGTGGTAGCGGATGACGCTGAAGTCCTTGGGCAGGCCCGTGTAGACGCCGCGCTGGTCGGTCGTGATCGTGCTGGCCTTGCCGTGCATCTGGCGCTGCGCGCGGATGATCTTGCCGCCCAGCGCCTGGCCCATGGCCTGGTGACCCAGGCACACGCCCAGCAGTGGCTTCTTGCCGATGAAATGCTGGATGGCCTCCACGCACACGCCCGCCTCGGTCGGCGTGCAGGGGCCGGGCGAGAACACGATGTGGTCGGGGTTCAGCGCGGCCATCTCGGCGACGGTGATCTCGTCGTTGCGCACGACCTTCACGTCGGCGCCCAGTTCACCGAAGTACTGGACGATGTTGAACGTGAAGCTGTCGTAGTTGTCGATCATCAGCAGCATTTAGAAGCCCTCCTCGACGAGTTCGGCGGCGCGCAAGAGCGCTCGTGCTTTGGCCTCTGTTTCCTGCCATTCCAGCTCGGGCACCGAGTCGGCGACGACACCCGCTGCCGCCTGCACGTACAGCATGCCGTTCTTGATGATGCCGGTACGGATCGCGATCGCCAGGTCCATGTCGCCGGCAAAGCTCAGGTAGCCGCAGGCGCCGCCGTAGATGCCGCGCTGCACGGGCTCCAGCTCGTCGATCAGCTCCATCGCGCGCACCTTCGGAGCCCCGGTCAGCGTGCCGGCGGGGAAGGTGGCCTTCAGCACATCCAGCTGGCCCACCTCGGGGCGCAACACGCCCTCAACGTTGGACACGATGTGCATCACGTGCGAGTAGCGCTCGACGACGAAGGCCTGCGTGACCTTGACGCTGCCGGTGCGGGCGATGCGGCCGATGTCGTTGCGTGCCAGGTCGATCAGCATCAGGTGCTCGGCGCGCTCCTTGGGGTCGGCCTGCAACTCGGCTTCGAGTTCCAGGTCGCGCTCGGGCGTCGCGCCGCGCGGGCGGGTGCCGGCCAGCGGCCGAATGGTGACCTTGCGCGAGCCGTCGCTGGCGTGCTCCTCGCGCACGAGGATCTCGGGGCTGGCGCCGACGATCTGGAAGTCGCCCAGGTCGTAGAAGTACATGTAGGGGCTGGGGTTCAGCGCCCGCAGCGCGCGGTACAGCGCGATGGGTTCGGCCTTGTACGGCTTGGCGATGCGCTGGCCCACCTGCACCTGCATCAGGTCGCCGGCGGCGATGTAGTCCTTGGCCTTTTGCACGGCGGCCAGGTAGTCGGCCTTGGCAAAACTGCGCACCGGCGCGTGCGACTCGCTGCGCTGCACGCGCGGCACGCTGACGGAGTAGGTCAGCTTGTCGCGCAGCGCCGCCAGCCGCTTCTTGGCGCGGAAGTAGGCCTCGGGCTGGCGCGGGTCGGCCCAGACGATGAGGTACAGCCGGCCCGACAGGTTGTCGATGACGGCGATCTCTTCCGACAGCAGCAGCACGATGTCCGGCGTGCCCAGGCCTTCGCCCTTGTGTTCGCGGTCCAGCTTCTTCTCGATGGCGCGCACGGCCTCGTAGCCGAAGTAGCCGGCCAGGCCGCCGCAGAAGCGCGGCAGGCCGGCAGGGATCCTGGGCTTGATGCGGTCCTGGTAGGCCGCGATGAAGTCCAGCGGGTTGCCCTCGTGCGTCTCGACGATGGCGCCGTCGGTCAGCACCTCGCAGTGGTTGCCGGTGGCGCGGATCAGCGTGCGCGCGGGCAGGCCGATGAAGGAGTAGCGCCCGAAGCGCTCACCGCCGACGACGCTTTCCAGCAGGAAGCTGTTGCGCGCATGGCCTGCGCCCGAGCACAGCTTGAGGTAGAGGGACAGCGGGGTTTCGAGGTCCGCAAAGGCCTCGCTGATGAGCGGGATGCGGTTGTAGCCCTCGGCGGCCAGGCTCTGGAATTCGATTTCGGTGATCACGACGTCAAACCTTGAAAAGACAGTTTCAGGGCTTGGCGTGCAGCCCGGGGGAGGACGGGCAACGCGATGAAGAGCGCGTCAGGGCGCGCCAAGCGGCATCAGACAGCGGTGGCCCAGGGACGCCAGGGCCAGGCTCCCCGGTCGCTCGACCCCGTGATGTGCTTGCGCGTGATGAACATGGTGGGCGGCAGTGTATCAGCGGGGTCTTTGTGGCGTCGGGCCATACTTCGGCTCACGGAGACGCCGCCATCGCGGCAGAACAATGGAGCGAGACATGCGCGCATTCATCGCGGCGGCCCTGCTGGCCGCCGGCAGTCTGGGAGGAGGGGGCGCCTGGGGCGACACGGTCGAGGTGGCCAACGTCAAGTACGAGACGGCAGTGGACCTGGCGGGCCAGAAGCTGCAGCTCAACGGCGCCGGCATCCGCTACAAGTTCGTTGTCAAGGTCTACACCGCAGGGCTGTACCTGACGCACAAGGCCAACACCACGCAGGAGGTGCTGAGCGCACCCGGCCCCAAGCGCATCCACATCCAGATGCTGCGCGACATCGACGGCAACGAGCTCGGCAAGCTGTTCACCAAGGGCATGGAGGCCAATGCACCGCGCGAGGAGTTCGCCAAGTGCATCAACGGCGTGCTCAAGCTCAGCGAGGTCTTCGCGAGCCGCAAGCAGCTCAACTCGGGCGACAGCTTCTCGGTGGATTACCTGCCGGGCGTGGGCGCCACCTTGTCACTCAACGGCAAGAATGTGATGCCCGAACCGATCAAGGAGCCGGAGTTCTTCACGGCCCTGCTGCGCATCTGGCTGGGCGACAAGCCCGCCGACGACTCGCTCAAGGACGCGCTGCTCGGCGTCAAGCGCTCGTCGCGCCGCTGAGCCGGAGCTCGTCCAGCCGGTCCAGGTGCGCCAGCGCCGGCACGGCGCGGATGTCCTCGCCGTGGTTGTAGCCGTACGTCACCAGCACCACCGGGCAGCCCGCGCCGCGGGCGGCCTCCGCGTCGTTGCGCGAGTCGCCGATCATCCACGTCGCTGACGGCAGCGTGCCCAGCGCCTCGCAGGTCTTGAGCAGCGGCAGCGGGTCGGGCTTCTTGCGCTCGAAGCTGTCGCCGCCGAAGACGTGGGTGAAGAACCCGTCCAGGCCTTTGCGCTTCAGCAGTTCGCGCGCCGGTGCGGCGGGCTTGTTGGTCAGCACAGCCAGCGGCAGGCCGATGGCGCGCAGGGCGTTGAGCCCGTCGACGACGCCGGCATACACGGCGGCATGGGCGCCATTCACGGTCGCGTAGTGCTGCTGGTAGAGCGACCACGCATGGTCGAACAGGCCCGGCTTGGCGCCGACGTGGGCCAGCGTCTTCTTCACCAGGTTCTCGCCGCCGCGGCCGATGGTGCGCTCGACAAAGTCGCGGTCCACGGCGGGCAGCCCGAGGTCGTCGAGCGTCAGCGCCAGCACGGCGACGAAATCGCCCAGCGTGTCGACCAGCGTGCCGTCGAGATCGAGGATGAGGGCTTGCGGTGTCATGCCTTGAGCACCCCGTCTGCCTTGAACATCGCCTTGATGCCCCGCACCGCCTGGCGGATGCGCGACTCGTTCTCGATGAGGGCGAAGCGCACATGGCCGTCGCCGTGGTCGCCGAAGCCGATGCCGGGCGACACGCAGACCTTGGCCTTCTCCAGCAGCTGACGCGCGAACTCCAGCGAGCCCAGCTCGCGGTAGGGCTCGGGGATGCGGGCCCAGATGTACATGCTGGCCTTGGGGCAGTCCACCGCCCAGCCGGCTTCGGTGAGGCCCTTGTAGAGCACGTCGCGGCGGCGTTGGTAGCTCGCGGCGATGTCCTTCACGCACTGCTGGTCGCCCTCCAGCGCGGCAATGGCGGCCACCTGCAGCGGCGTGAAGGTGCCGTAGTCGTGATAGCTCTTGATGCGGGCCAGCGCGGCCACGAGGTCGGGGTTGCCGACCATGAAGCCCACGCGCCAGCCGGCCATGTTGTAGCTCTTGCTGAGGGTGAAGAACTCCACCGCCACGTCCTTGGCGCCGGGCACCTGCATGATGGACGGCGCCACGTAGCCGTCGAACACGATGTCGGCATAGGCGAGGTCGTGCACCACGAGGATGTCGTGCTTCCTGGCCAGCGCCACGACGCGCTCGAAGAAGCCCAGCTCCACGCACTGCGCCGTCGGGTTGGACGGGAAGCCGAACACCATCATCTTGGGCTTGGGGTAGCTGCCGCGGATGGTCTTCTCCAGCTCGGCGAAGAAGTCCACCTCGCTGCTGACGGGGATGGCGCGGATGTCGGCGCCGGCAATCACCGCGCCGTAGATGTGGATGGGGTAGCTCGGGTCGGGCACCAGCACGGTGTCGCCGCGGTCCAGCGTGGCGAGCATCAGGTGGGCCAGGCCCTCCTTGGAGCCGATGGTGACGATGGCCTCGGTGTCGGGGTTGATGTCCACGCCGTAGCGGCGCTGGTACCAGTGCGAGATCGCGCGGCGCAGCCGCGGGATGCCCTTGCTGGCCGAGTAGCCGTGGGTGTCGGGCCGCTGGGCGACCTCGGCGAGCTTGGCGACGATGTGCGGCGGCGTGGCCCCGTCGGGGTTGCCCATGCTCATGTCGATGATGTCTTCCCCGCGTCGGCGGGCGGCCAGCTTGAGCTCGGCCGTGATGTTGAAGACGTAGGGCGGGAGGCGGTCGATGCGCGCGAAGCGGCGCTTGCCGCCGGAGGCGGAAGACGAAGAGGTCATGGCTGTGTACGTAAGCGCCCGGAACCGTCCGAGCGACGTGGGCGGCGTGGCGCCGCGCCGGGGCCGACTCTAGCGTAGCCAGGGCCGGTCAATACAACGCTGCATGCTCCCGGGGTGCGGGCCGGCCCTAAGCTGCCGGCATGAACCTCACGCTGACCGTCGATGACGCGACCACCGTGTCCGCGCTGTGGCTGCAGCCGCCACAGCCTCTCGCCACCTATGTGTTCGCGCACGGCGCGGGCGCCGGGATGGCGCATCCCTTCATGGCTGCGCTGTCGCAGGCCTTGTTCGACCGGTCCATCGCGACGCTGCGCTACCAGTTCCCGTTCATGGAGCGCGGCTCGAAGCGGCCCGACTCGCCGGCCGTCGCCCAGGCGGCCGTGCGTGCCGCCGTGGCCGCGGCGCGCGAGCGCCTGCCCGGTCCACCGCTGTTCGCCGGCGGCAAGTCGTTCGGCGGCCGCATGACCTCGCAGGCCCAGGCCGCCGAGGCGCTGCCGGGCGTGCGGGGCCTCGTGTTCGTCGGCTTCCCGCTGCACCCGGCCGGCAAGCCGGGCGTTGCCCGCGCAGCGCACCTGGCCGACGTGCAGCTGCCGATGCTGTTCCTGCAGGGCACGCGCGACGAGCTGGCCGAGCCGGGCCTGCTGCGCAGCGTTGTCGATGAACTGGGCGACATCGCCACGCTGCATGTCGAGGACGACGCCGACCACGCCTTCCACGTGCGCGTGCGCAGCGGGCGCAATGACGCGCAAGTGGTGCAGGCCTTGGCGGAGGCCATGGCGCAGTGGCTTCCTAGAATCACGCGATGAATTCCTTTGCCGCCCCCATCGTCTGCATCGGCGGCCTCAACATCGACCGCAAGCTGCGGCTGCTGGCGCAGGCGCTGGGCGGCTCGTCCAACCCCTGCGAGGCGCACGAGACGCCCGGCGGCGTCGTGCGCAACGTGGCCGAGAACCTGGCGCGGCTGGGCCTGCCCGTCTCGCTCATCGCGGCCGTGGGCGACGACGCTGGCGGCCGCATGCTGATGGAGCAGGCCGCGCGCGTGGGCATCGACACGCAGGCCGTGCTGAAGCTGCGCCGCCATGTCAGCGACAGCTATACCGCCGTGCTGGCGCCGGACGGCGAGCTGCACCTGGGCCTGGCGGCCATGCCGCTGGTGGAGCGACTCAACCCGTGGGCGCTGGCGGCCAGCCAGGCCTTGCGTGCCGGCGCGGCGTTGGTCGTCGCCGATGGCAACCTGCCCACCGACGCCTGGCCCCTGTTGCTGGGCGAGGCGCGCGCCAGCGGCATCCCGCTCATCGGCGTGGCGGTGTCCGAGGCCAAGATGGACCGCCTGCCCGACGACCTGCGGGGCCTGCACCTGCTGATCCTGAACGCGGGCGAGCTGTCCACCGTGGCGGGCGAGCCCGGCGAGGCGCTGGCGCGGCTGCATGCGCGTGGCGTGGGCTGCGTGCTGGTGTCGCACGGTGGCGCCGGCCTGATGCTGAGCCAGCCGGGCCGCGAGCCGCGCCGCTGGGCCGCGCCGCAGGTGCGCGTCGTCGACGTGACCGGCGCGGGCGATGCGCTGTCGGCCGGCGTCTGCGCCGGGCTGCTGCGCGACCCGAATGACTTTGACACCGCCGCCCGCCTGGGCCTGGACCTCGCTGCGTTGACGCTGCAGACCGAGGACAGCGTGCATCCCGAACTGACCCCCGGTTTCCTGACCGATCGATAAATGAACGACCTGATCCAGCTCTCACCCGAAGTGGCCGCCGCCCGCGCCCAGGGGCGCCCCGTCGTGGCGCTCGAATCGACCATCATTGCCCACGGCATGCCCTGGCCCCAGAACCTGGAGACGGCGCGCGAGGTGGAGAACGTCATCCGCGCCGAGGGCGCCGTGCCGGCAACCATCGCCGTCATCGGCGGGCGCATCCGCGTGGGCCTGACGGACGACGAGCTGCGGCAACTGGCCCAGGCGCCGGACGCGATGAAGCTCAGCCGCCGCGACCTGCCGTACGCCATCGCCACCGGGCGGCTGGGCGCCACCACCGTGGCCGCGACGATGATCTGTGCGCACCTGGCCGGCATCGAGGTGTTCGTGACCGGCGGCATCGGCGGCGTGCACCGCGGCGGCGCCGAGAGTTTCGACATCTCGGCCGACCTGCAGGAGCTGGCGCGCACGCCCGTGGCGGTGGTCTGCGCCGGCGCCAAGTCCATCCTGGACCTGGGCCTGACGCTGGAGTACCTGGAGACGCATGGCGTGCCGGTGCTGTCCGTCGGGCAGGACAACTTCGCCGCGTTCTTCACGCCGGACAGCGGGCTCAAGGCCGACTTCCGCATGGACTCTGCCGACGAGCAGGCCCGCTTCATCCGCGCCAAATGGGCGCTGGGGCTGTCGGGCGGTGTGGTGGTGAGCAACCCGGTGCCGGCGGCGCAGGCCATGCCGCGCGAGGAGATCGACGCGATCACCACGCAGGCGCTGGCCGAGGCGGCGCAGCAGGGTGTCCAGGGCAAGGCCATCACGCCGTTCCTGCTGGCGCGCATCAAGGCGCTGACGGGCGGGCGCAGCCTCGCCACCAACATCGCGCTGGTCAAGCACAACGCGGCCGTCGGGGCGCGGCTGGCGCGCGCACTGGGCCACTGAGCGCAAAAAAGCGCGGCCGGAACCGGCCAGCAATCAGCGAGCAAAACAGCGCGGGTAGGCTGGGCTGTCATTACAGTCAATCCCCTTTACCTTTCGACAGGCTTGCATGCGCGCGACCTCTCCCCTGATCCTGTGCGGCCTCGTGCTGGTGCTCCTGTCCGGCTGCGGGCGCAAGGGCGACGCCGCGGGGACGCCCGCGCCCGGCGCGCCGGCACCTGCCGGTGCCGCCAGCGCACTGCCGCCGCAGAACGTCACGGTGGTGCAGGTCCGGCAGGCCGACGTGCCCATCACGGTGGAAGCCAGCGGCACCGTCACTGCGCTGCAGAGCGTGGACCTGCGCGCGCAGACGACATCGACCGTGGCCCAGGTGTTCGTCAAGGATGGCCAGGCCGTCAGCAAGGGCCAGTTGCTGTTCCGCTTCGACGACCGCGCCGACCGCGCCGCGCTGGAGAAGGCTCGCGCCCAGCTCGCGCGTGACCGTGCCAGCCTGGCCGACCTGGAGCGTCAGCTCAATCGCGCCAGGGAGCTGCGCGCGCAGAACTTCATCGCCGCGAGCGCCGTGGACACCGCGCAGGCCAACTTCGATGTCGGCCAGGCGCTGGTGCGCAGCGACGAGGCGGCGGTGCAGGCCGCGCAGGTGACGGCCGGCTACAACGAGTTGCGCGCGCCCATCAGCGGCCGCGCCGGCATCGTCAACGTCTACCCCGGCAGCCTGGTGCAGGCCAACGCGACGTCAGCGGCGCTGGTCAACATCGCGCAGCTGGACCCGATCGGCATCACCTTCACGCTGCCCGAGACGCAGCTGGCGTCGCTGCTGGCTGCCACGCGCGCCGGCGAGCTGGACGTGGAGGCCGTGCCGCCCGCTGGCACGCCCAAGGGCACGCCAGCCATCAAGGGCCGCGTGACGGCGGTGGACAACCTCGTCGACGCGACGACCGGCACGATCAAGGTCAAGGCCGAGTTCGACAACAAGGCCCAGGCGCTGTGGCCGGGGCAGTACCTGCGCGTGCGCGTCACGCTGCGCACGCTGAAGGGCGCCACCGTGGTGCCGCAGGCGGCCATCATCATGCGCGGCAACGACCGTTCGGTGTACGTGGTGGGGCCGGACAACACGGCGCGGCTCGTCACGGTGCAGCTGCGCTCGGGGCTGGGCGAGCAGGCCGTCGTCGACGGGCTGGACGCGACGGCGCAGGTGGTGCTGGACGGCAAGCAGAACCTGCGGCCGGGCACGCCGCTGCGTATCCAGGCGCCGGCGGCAGCCGCCTCCAAGCCGGCTTCGGGCGCCAGCAAATGAGGCGGACCGAGCGCAGGGCCGCCCCAAGCCGGGCCGTTATCCCCTCGGGGGCTGAGGCCGGACACGACAAGTCCTGTGGACTTGCCGTGCCTGCCGAAGAGCAGCAGCGCCGTCTGCTGCGCGGCCTGCAAGGCCGATCGATGTACTCATCGAGCGAGGGGCTATGAGAATCACCGAGGCCTTCATCCGGCGGCCGGTCATGACCGTGCTGCTGAACCTGTCGCTGGTCATCGCCGGCCTGGCGGCGTGGAGCAAGATTCCGGTCGCCGCGCTGCCGTCGTACAACACGCCCATCATCAACGCCGGTGCGTCGTTGCCGGGCGCGTCGCCCGAGACGATGGCGTCGTCCGTCGCGCTGCCGCTGGAGAAGCAGTTCTCCACCATCCCGGGCCTGCAGACCATCTCGTCGACCAACACGCTGGGCAACACGTCGCTGACGCTGGAGTTCGACCCGTCGCGCAACATCGATGCCGCCGCGGTGGACGTGCAGGCGGCGCTGTTCCGCAGCTTGCGCGCGCTGCCGACGGAGATGACCTCGCCGCCCAATTACCGCAAGGTCAACCCGGCCGACGCGCCGGTGCTGATGGTGGCGCTGACTTCGCCGTCCATCGACCTGACCGAGCTGAACGACTACGCCGAGAATCTGCTGTCGCCGGGCCTGTCCACCATCGACGGCGTGGCGCAGGTGTCCATCTACGGCCAGAAGCGCTATGCGGTGCGCATCAAGGTGCGCACCGAGCTGCTGAACCAGCGCAACATCACGCTGGACGAGCTGCAGAACGCCGTGCGCGCGGCCAATGCCAACACGCCGGTGGGCGTGCTGGACGGCTCGCGCCAGACGCTGACCATCCAGGCCAACAAGCAACTGCGCAATGCGGCGGAGTTCGGCCGCGTCGTCGTCGCCTCGCGCAACGGCGCGCCGGTCTTCCTGCGCGACGTGGCCGAGGTGCAGGACAGCGTCGAGACCAGCAAGACCTACTCCACCTACAACGGCGAACGCTCCATCGTGCTGGCCATCCAGCGCCAGCCCGACGCCAACACCGTGCAGGTGGTGGACAAGGTCAAGGCGCTGCTGCCGCGCTACGCGGCGCAGATGCCGGCCTCGGTGCAGATGCGCACGCTGAATGACCGCTCGCTGTCCATCCGCGAGTCGCTGCACGATGTGTACTTCACGCTGGCGCTGACGGTGGGCCTGGTGGTGCTGGTCATCTTCATCTTCCTGCGCCGCGCGGTGGCCACGCTCATCCCCACCGCGTCGCTGCCCATCTCGCTGATCGGCGCGCTCACGCTGCTGTACGCGCTGGGCTACTCTCTCGACAACATCTCGCTGCTGGGCATCACACTGGCCGTGGGTCTGGTGGTGGACGACGCCATCGTCATGCTGGAGAACATCGTCCGCCACGTGGAGGACGGCATGAAGCCCTTCGACGCCGCGGTGCGCGGTGCGCGCGAGATGGCGTTCACCATCCTGTCCATCTCGATCTCGCTGGTGGCGGTGCTCATCCCCATCTTCTTCATGCCGGGCGTCATCGGCCTGCTGTTCCACGAGTTCGCGGTCGTCGTGGGGCTGTCCATCCTGGTGTCGGCCGTCGTGTCGCTGACGCTGGTGCCCATGCTGTGCAGCCGCCTGCTGAAGGCCGGTGAGCATCACGAGGACGGTCCGCTGGGGCGTCTCTTCGAGCGAGGCTTCACGGCCACGCTGGACGCGTACACCCGCACGCTGGACCTGGCCCTGCGCCATCGCCACTGGGTGCTGGGCGTCGCGCTGCTGAGCTTCGTCGCCACGGCGTGGTTCTACGCGGTCATTCCCAAGGGCTTCTTCCCGGAGGAGGACATCGGCCAGCTGCGCGCCAGTACCGAGGCGCCCGAGGACACCTCCTTCGCCGCGATGACGGTGCTGCAGGACCGCGTCGCGGAGATCGTGCGCAACGATCCCAACGTCGCCGCGCTGAGCTCCGCGGTGGGCGGCGGCGGGGGCGGCGGTGGCACCAACACCGGCCGCATGTTCATCAACCTGAAGCCACGCGGCGAGCGCCAGGCGATGAAGGAAGTCGTCGAGGGTCTGCGCAAGAAGCTGCGCGCGGTGCCGGGCATCCAGGTCTATCTGAGCCCGGTGCAGAACCTGCAGCTGGGCGGCCGTCAGAGCAAGAGCCGCTACCAGTACACGCTGCAGTCGGTGTCCGCCGGCGAGCTCAACACCTGGGCCACCCGGCTGCAGGAGAAGCTGCGCACCGATGAGCGCTTCCGCGACATCACCAGCGACTCGCAGATGCGCGGCCTGCAGGCCAGCCTCGTGATCGACCGCGAGCGCGCGTCGCTGCTGGGGGTGGACATGGGCGAGCTGCGCACGGCGCTGTATGGCGCCTTCGGCGAGCGCCAGGTGTCCAGCATCTACGCCGAGAGCAACACCTACCAGGTCATCATGGAGGCGGGTGACGACGACCGCAGCAGCGAGACCGCGTTCGACAAGATCTACCTGCGCGGCAACAACAATGCCCAGGTGCCGCTGACGGCCTTCGCCACCGTGCAGCGCACGCTGGGCCCGACGGCCGTCAACCATCAGGGCCAGCTGCAGGCCATCACGATCAGCTTCAACCTCGCGCCGAACGTGCCACTGGGCGACGCGACCAAGCAGATCGCCGCCTTCACGCAGGAGATCCAGCTGCCGCCCAGCATCATCACGAGCTATGGCGGCGACGCCGCGGTGTTCCAGGACTCGCAGAGCGGTCAGCTGCTGCTGATCGGCCTGGCCGTGGCCGTCATCTACGTGCTGCTGGGCGTGCTCTATGAGAGCTACATCCACCCGCTGACCATCCTGGCCGGCCTGCCGTCCGCGGCGGTGGGGGCGCTCATCACGCTGCAGCTGTTTGGCATGGAGCTGACGATCATCGCCACCATCGGCATCGTCATGCTGATCGGCATCGTCAAGAAGAACGCGATCATGATGATCGACTTCGCGCTGGACGTGCAGCGCAGCCAGGGTCTGGCACCGGCCGAGGCCATCCGCCAGGCCTGCATCCTGCGCTTCCGGCCCATCATGATGACGACGCTGGCCGCGCTGATGGGCGCGCTGCCCATTGCCCTCGGCCTGGGCGCCGGCGCCGAGCTGCGCCAGCCGCTGGGCCTGGCCGTGGTGGGCGGGCTGATCCTGTCGCAGGCGGTGACGCTCTACATCACGCCCGTCATCTATCTGGCACTGGACCGCTTCAGCGGCACCGGGCCGGACATGCGCGAGGTGGCCGAGGCCACCAGCAAGGTCTGAAGATCAGCCCAGCTTGAGCCGCCCCTCGCGGCTCTCCGTCAACAGCCGCTGGGCCGCGCGCTCCAGCATGCCGATGACGGCGTCAAAGCCGGCGGCGGGGCCGAAGTAGGGGTCGGGGATTTCCTGGCCGGCCATGTCGGGCAGGAAGTCGGTCAGCAGCCGGATGCGGGCCTGCAGCTCCGGCGCGGCCTTCTTGCGCAGCGCCTCGACATGCTCGGCCTCCATGGCCAGCACGAGGTCGTACTTGCCCAGCGCGTCCGGCTCGGCGCGGCGCGAGCGCCAGCGGCGCTCCAGGCTGTAGTTGTGGCGGCTCAGCGCGGCGGCTGCGCGCGCGTCCACCGGGCCGCCACGTGGGTCGGCGTGCATGCCGGCCGACTCGATGGTCTTGAACACATCGCCCAGCTTCGCCTTGAAGATGGCCTCGGCCATCGGCGAGCGGCAGATGTTGGCGGTGCAGACGAGCAGGACGGCGGCCATGGTGCTTACGCCTTGGCGAGTTCGGCGCGCATGGCGTCGATCACCGACTTGTAGTCCGGCTTGCCGAAGATGGCCGAGCCGGCGACGAAGGTGTCGGCGCCCGCGTCGGCGATCTCGCGGATGTTGTCCACCTTCACGCCGCCGTCGATCTCCAGCCGGATGTCGCGGCCACTGGCATCGATGATCTCGCGCACGCGCCGCAGCTTGGCCAGCGACGACGGGATGAAGCTCTGGCCGCCGAAGCCCGGGTTCACGCTCATCAGCATGATGACGTCCACCTTGTCGATGACCCACTCCAGCACGTCCAGCGGCGTGGCGGGGTTGAACACCAGCCCGGCCTGCTTGCCCTCGCCGCGGATGAGCTGCAGCGTGCGGTCCACGTGCGTGCTGGCATCGGGGTGGAAGGTCACCACATCGGCACCGGCGCGGCAGAAGGCCTGGGCCAGGCTGTCGACGGGCTGCACCATCAGGTGCACGTCCAGCACGGCGGGCGTGCCGTCGGGCTTGACCGCGTGCTTGCGCAGCGCCTCGCAGATCATCGGCCCGAAGGTCAGGTTGGGCACGTAATGGTTGTCCATCACGTCGAAGTGGATCCAGTCGGCGCCGGCAGCTAGCACGGCCTTCACCTCGTCGCCCAGGCGGGCAAAGTCGGCGGACAACAGGCTGGGGGCGATCAGGTGGGAGCGTGCGGCAGGCATGGCCGCCATTCTAGGGAGGCGCCGTGCCGGGACCCTGCCGCTTGCCGCTAAGCGCCAAGGCCGCGGAAGCAGTGCTCCACCAGCCAGGTGACCACCTGCGCGTCGCTGTGGCTGCCGCTGGCGCGCATCACGCCCAGCACGGGGTCGCAGGCGCGGGCGTACAGCAGATACAGCACCAGCTCGGGCGGCACGGTGGCGTCCAGCCGGCCGGCGGCCTGGGCCTCGGTGATCCAGCCGCCCAGCTCGTCGGACAGCTGCATCAACCGGTCCATGTAGCCCTTGTCGCCCATCAGCGCGCCGCGCAGCGAGGAGCTTTGCGAGGGCAGC
This sequence comes from Pelomonas lactea, assembly GCF_043555885.1. Taxonomy (NCBI): domain Bacteria; kingdom Pseudomonadati; phylum Pseudomonadota; class Betaproteobacteria; order Burkholderiales; family Sphaerotilaceae; genus Roseateles; species Pelomonas lactea. The sequence goes on from NZ_JBIGHX010000010.1 coordinate 196,567, forward strand.
GCGGGCATCTGGCCGGCGATCTGCTGCTCGTAGGTCCAGCGCGCCAGTGCCTTCAGCCGGCCCACGGCGTCCAGGTCCATGCTGCGCAGCCGGGCCACCTCGTCCAGCGCCCGGTCCAGCACGCGCACCATCGCGGCGGCGGCCAGTTCCTCCTTGGATGTGAAGTGCTTGTAGAGGCTGGCCTTGCCGATGCCCACGTCGGCAACGACCTCGTCCACCGTCATCGCGTCGAAACCCTTCTCGGCCAGCAGCCGGTTCACCGACGCGACGATGGCCTCCTCACGGGCCTGGAGCACTTGTTCCTTGAAGCTGGGTCTGGCCATGCCGACGATTCTAGTCGGGGCGGTTCCCGGATGAACTTTCCAGTCGCTTACAAAACTTTCAATTACGAAAATGGACTGATGTGTTGACTTTGGGAACTGAATAGTTCAAATTCTGCACCGCCCAGTCTTGAATGGTGCAACCATGTCGTCCTGCCACTCACGCGCTTGCCGTTCAAGGCGTCCCTCCGGACGCTGAGCCCATTCCTTCCCTGGTTGTTGCGGCGCCCCGCGTGGGGCGTCGTGGCCCCGCTCATCCCAACACGTCTCAAGGAGATCTCCATGCTCGGAACGAACTGGTTGAAGCGTCTCGGCCTGGCGCTGATGTTCAGCGGCCTGACCGCCTGCGGTGGCGGCGACCCCGAACCCAACATCGTCGAGACGGCCCAGGCCGATGCCCGCTTCAGCACGCTGGTGGAGGCCGTACAGGCGGCCGGCCTGGCGGACACGCTGTCCGGCCCCGGCCCGTTCACGGTGTTCGCGCCCACCAACGACGCTTTCGCCGCGCTGCTGGCCGAGCTGGGCGTCACCAAGGCCCAGCTGTTGGCCGACAAGGCGCTGCTGATGCAGGTGCTGCAGTACCACGTGCTGCCCAGCCAGGTGCTCAAGGCCGGTGTGCCGCTGGGCAAGCCCATCACGCCGCTGGCGGGTGGCATCTTCAAGGTGGACTCGCGCGGCAGCGACCTCGTCATCACCGACGGCCGCAACCGCACCGCCCGCATCACCGCGACGGACCTGCAGACGCGCAACGGCGTCATCCACGTCGTCGACCGCGTGCTGCTGCCGGCCGACAAGACCATCGTCGCCACCGCACAGGCCACACCGGACTTCAGCATCCTCGTGGAAGCCGTCGTCGCCGCCGGCCTGGTGGACACGCTCAACGGCACCGGCCCGTTCACCGTGTTCGCGCCCACCAACGCCGCCTTCGCCAAGCTGCTGACCGAGCTGGGCGTCACCAAGGCCCAGCTGCTGGCCGACAAGGCGCTGCTGACCCAGGTGCTGACCTACCACGTGCTGCCGGCCCGCGTGCTGAAGGCCGACGTGCCGGTGGGCAGCGCCATCACGACCGTGCAGGGCCAGACCTTCACGGTCGACGCGAGCCTCGCCATCACCGACCAGCGCGCCCGCAAAGCCGCCATCACCGCCACCGACGTGCTGGCCCGCAACGGCGTCATCCATGTGATCGACACGGTGATCCTGCCGCGCCCCTGAGTGTTTCCACCCCGGCCCGTCCCGGGCCTGTTCCTCCCCGCCCCCCCGGCATTTCCTAGGAGTTTTCGATGAAGCGCTATCTCGCCATCTGTGCCCTGTCCCTGCTGTCGGCGGCCGCCCAGGCCAAGGACATCGTCGACACCGCCGTTGCCGCTGGCAACTTCAAAACGCTGGCCACCGCCCTGCAGGCGGCCGGCCTGGTCGACACCTTGAAGGGCACCGGCCCGTTCACGGTGTTCGCGCCCACCGACACCGCCTTCGCCAAGATCCCCAAGGCCGACCTCGACGCGCTGCTGAAGGACAAGGCCAAGCTCACCGCGGTGCTGACCTACCACGTCGTGCCGGGCAAGGTCATGGCCAAGGACGTCAAGGCCGGCAAGGTCAAGACGGTGCAGGGCAGCGAGCTGACCATCGGCACCATGGGCGGCGTGACGGTGGACAACGCCAAGGTCACGGCCACCGACATCGCCGCGGACAACGGCGTCATCCACGTCATCGACACGGTCGTGCTGCCGAAGTGAGGCCCCTCGTCCAGCCGCGCCTCGCTGAACGCGGGCGCGGCTGGCCGGTCCCCCGAGGGGACGGCTTGGGAGCGGCCCGGCGCTCGGCCCGAAGTCAACGCGGCCGGATGAAGGCCTCGCGCGCCGCTTGCGCCTCGGCCCAGTGATGGCAGCCGGGCTGGTGGTCGTTGATGAGGCCCATGGCCTGCATCAGCGCATGCATGGTCGTCGGGCCGACGAACTTCCAGCCGCGCTTCTTCAAGTCTTTCGACAGCGCCTCGGACGGCGCCGACGTCGCCAGGTTGTGCGCCACCGAGTTCTGCGGCGGCTCGAAGCGCCACAGGTAGGCGGCCAGCGAACCTTCCGTCGTCACCAGTTCCACGCAGCGCGCGGCGTTGTGGATGGCCGCCTCGATCTTGCCGCGGTGGCGCACGATGCCGGCATCGGCCAGCAGGCGTTGCACGTCCGCTTCGCCGAACTTCGCCACCGCGTGGAAGTCGAAGCCGGCGAACGCCGCACGGAAGGCGTCGCGCTTGTTCAGGATGGTCCGCCATGAGAGGCCGCTCTGGAAGCCTTCCAGGCACAGCTTCTCGAACAGCCGGAAGTCGTCCGCCACGGGGCGACCCCATTCCTCGTCGTGGTAGCGCAGATAGGCGTCATCGCCGGGCGCGGCGGCGCACCAGGCGCAGCGCGGCCGGCCATCGGGAGGCAGGTACAGGGGCTTGGGGCTCATCGGTATTTCTCGGTCAGCTGGCGCAGCACGCCGTCGCGTTCCAGCCGGCGCAGCGCCAGTGTCAGGCGCTCCTCGTGCGTGGCCGGCAGGTCGGGGCGCAGCGCCAGGTACTGCGGCTCCTCCTGGAACACCGTGCGGCCCAACCGCAGCTTGTCATTCATGTGGTGGTCGGCGATGTGGCGCTGCAGGTTGATGTCCTGGCCGTAGATGATGTCGGCCCGGCCCATCGTCAGCATCTGCAGCGCCTCGCGCTCCGAGGCCACCTCGGCGATGGCGACGCTGGCGTTCACGAGGTGGCGCGCCATGGCCGTGCCGCGCATGACCAGCACCCGCTTGCTGCGGCTGGCCTGCGACAGCTGTTCCAGCGTGTCGATGTCGCGCGAGTCGCCGGCGCGCTGCACGACGACGTGACGGATGGTGTACAGCGGCACCGGCGCGTAGCGCCACTGCCGCTCGCGTTCGGGCGACTTGAGCAGGCAGAAGAAGGCGTCGACGCGGCTCTCCGCCAGCAGCCGTTCCACGCGCTTGAGCGGCACGCGCTGCTCCAGCCCCGTGAAGTGCAGGCCGGGGTCGACGCGCTCCACGGCGCGCAGGATCTCCAGGCACAGCCCCGGCCGCAGCTTGTTGTCGGGGTCGTACTTCACCACCGAGCCGCTCTGCTGTGCCGTGCGCAACGTCAGCTCCTGCGCTTGGGCGCACGGGCCCAGCAGCGCGATCAGCAGCCAGAGCCGGTGCAGCACTTAGGATCACGCATCCTGATCGACATGGGCTGAGCATAGCGCCCGGCCGGCACAATCACCCGATGGCCAACCCCCGATTCAGTTGCAGCGTCACGGTGCAGGCGCTGCCCGAGCAGACCCACCTTGAGCAGGGCCTGTACGCCTACAGCTACACCATCACCATCGAGAACACCGGCGACGTGCTGGCCCAGCTGATCGGTCGGCACTGGGAGATCACCGATGCCCGCGGCCAGGTGCAGGTCGTCGACGGCCTGGCCGTCGTGGGTCACCAGCCGGTGCTGGCGCCGGGCCAGAGCTTCCAGTACAGCTCCTGGGCGCAGATCTCCACGCCGCAGGGCACCATGCGCGGCCGCTTTCTGTGCGTGACGGACGCCTGCGAGATCTTCCACGCCGACGTGGCCGAGTTCCTGTTGGCGGACTCGGCGAGCCTGCATTGAGCTGGGACCTCACCGCGCTGCTGAACGCCGCGGACCCGCAGGCAGCGCTCGCCGAGCGCAACCTGTGGCTGGTGCGGCTGCTGGAGTGGCTGCGCCATGCGCCGCGCGACGCGATGGCGCCCGGCACGCCGCTGCCCCTCGTGCGGCTCAAGCACCTGCTCAACGTGCTGGAGCGCCACGCCGAGCATGCGCACAAGTTCGCGGCGGTCATTGCCGGCGTCTGGAACGATGTGGATGCCGTCAGTCTGTTCGCCGAGGTGGGCTTCGCGCCGCGCATGGCGCTGTGGCACGAGTTCCTGGGGCGGCTGCGCCGCCGCGTGCTGCCCGCCACCACCGACACGCGCGACCTGGCCGAGCTGTTCGAGCTGCTGTTCGGCGACGAGGGCGACGAGGACTGGATCGCCGCCATCGACGACGAGCTGCTGGCCCGGCTGAGCCTGCTGTTCGCCGCAGCGCCCGACGAGGGCTGGCGCGTGGAGATGCAGGCCGCCGTCACGGTGCTCGTCAGCAGCGTTCACGCCGCGGGGCTGGCCGGTCCGCTGCGTGTGCGCATGGACGGGCAGCTGCTGCAGGACAAGCCCTTCCACCAGCTGCCCGCGGCCTGGGAGGCCGTGGAGCGTGGTCTGGTGCAGCCCGGCGAGGGCGAGGCGGGTACTGCGCTCGCCCCAGCGCTGCAACTGCTGCGCGCGCTGCTGGACCGCTGCCGCAGCGCCACGCTGACGGTGCCCGAGCACCTGGAGGCGCACGGCGTGTCGGTGGATCTGATGTTCTCGGTGGAGCAGCTCACCGCGCGGCTGGACCGCATCGAGGCGCTGCTGGCCTGCCTGCTGTCCGCGCAGCCGCAGCGCGAGCTGCTGCGGCTGGTGGCGGGCCTGGTGCGCGTGGTGCACGAGCGGCGCAGCCTGCGCACGCTGTTCGCGCGCCACTACTCGCTGCTGGCGCGCAAGGTGGCCGAGCGCAGCGCCGAGACGGGCGAGCACTACATCACCCGCAACCGCGCCGAGTACCGCGACATGCTGGCCCGCGCGGCGGGCGGCGGCGCCGTCATTGCCGGCACCACCTTCCTCAAGTTCCTCATCGCGATGCTGGGGTTCACCGCGTTCTGGGGCGGCTTCTGGGCCGGTGTGAACTACGCGCTGAGCTTCGTCGTCATCCACCTGCTGCACTGGACGGTGGCCACCAAGCAGCCGGCCATGACCGCGCCGGCCATGGCCGACAAGCTGCTCCACATCGACCGCGACGACGGCCTGCAGGGCTTTGTCGACGAGGTCACGCACCTGACGCGCTCGCAGGTGGCCGGCATCCTCGGCAACCTGGCGCTGGCCGCCCCGGTGGTGCTGGCCGTGCAAGGGCTGTGCTGGCTGGCGTTCGGCGCGCCGCTGGTGGGCGAGCGCGAGGCGCACTACGTGCTGCACTCGCTGAGCCTGCTCGGCCCGTCGCTGCTGTTCGCCGCGTTCACGGGCACGCTGCTGTTCGCGTCCAGCCTCATCGCCGGCTGGGTGGAGAACTGGTTCGTCTTCCACCGGCTGGACAGCGCCATCGCGTGGAACCCGCGCATCGTCGCGCTGCTGGGCGGCACGCGGGCGCAGCGCTGGTCGCGCTGGTGGCGGGCCAACATCTCGGGCCTGGCCGCCAACACCAGCCTGGGCCTGATGCTGGGCCTGGTGCCGGCGCTGCTGGGGTTTGTCGGGCTGGGCATCGAGGTGCGGCACGTGACGCTGGCCACCGGCCAGCTGGCTGCCGCCGTGGGCGCGCTGGGCGTGGGCGTGCTGCAGACGTGGGCGTTCTGGTCGTGCGTGCTGTGCATCGCCGGCATCGGCGTGCTCAACGTCGGCGTCAGCTTCCTGTGCGCGTTCAAGGTGGCGCTGCGCTCGCGCGGCGTGCGGCTGTCGGACCGCAGGCGCGTCTACGCTGCCATCCGGCAGCGGCTGCGCCGTGAGCCGCTCAGCTTCCTGGTTCCTCCGAAGTGAGGCCCCCCGTCCAAGGAGTACCTTGGCCGGCCCCCCGGGGGAGCGGCGATGCTGGCGGCTTCGAGCCGCCAGCACATCGCCTGAGCGGGCCGGCTTGGGAGCGGCCCGGCGCTCGGCCCGCGGTCAGTGGTCGTCGCGACGCTCGCCCTTGTTGCGGCCGGCGAACATGGTCCACCAGATGATGAAGACGAAGATCAGCAGCGCGCCGAGGGCTTCGAGGGCGAGGAGCAGCATGGCGTGGTGGGCGCGTGGTGGGCTGGCGGCGATTCTAGGAAGCCTGGCTGCCTGCTCCACGCAGCCGCCCGCACCGGTCGCGCCGCGGCCGGGCCCGCCGGCGGCGGTGCCGGCCGCTCCGTCGGCCGCGCGCTGGGTGGTTGCCGACTGGCAGGAGCTGCCCGGCTGGGGCAGCGACGACCTGCCCGCCGCCTGGCCCGCTCTGCTGGCCGGCTGCCAGCGCCCCGCGCCGGGCTGGGCCGAGTTCTGTGCCCGCGCCGCGCTGCAGTCGCCGGCCGACGGCTTCGAGGCGACGCTGCTGCTGATGAAGCACCTGCGCCCGTGGCGGCTGGCAGGCGAGGGCGGCGACACCGGCCTGCTGACCGGCTACTTCGAGCCGCAGTTGGCCGCCAGCCGCACGCGCCAGGGCGCCTTCCAGTGGCCGCTGCACGCGCTGCCGGCCGACGCCGCGCTGCGCCGGCTGCCGCGCCGCGACATCGACACCCACCCGCGCTTTACCGCGCTGGCGCTGGCCTGGCTGGACGACCCGTTCGCGCTGCTGCAGCTGCAGATCCAGGGCTCGGGCCGCCTCGTCACGCGCGACGCCGGCGGCGCCGAGCGCATCAGCCGCGTCGCGTTTGCGGGGCACAACGACCAGCCGTTCGAGTCCGTCGCCAAGGCGCTGCTGGCGCGCGGCGAGGTGCGCGATGCGAGCTGGAAGGGCCTGAGCGACTGGGCCCGCAGCAACCCGGCCAAGGTGCGCGACGCGCTGGCGGTGAACCCGCGCGTCGTCTACTTCCGCGAGGAGGCGCTGGCCGACGCGGCCCAGGGCCCTCGCGGTGCGCAAGGCGTGCCGCTGACGCCGGGCCGGTCGGTGGCCGTCGACAAGGCCTTCATCGTCCTGGGCACGCCGCTGTGGCTGGACAGCACCGAGCCGCTGTCCACCACGCCCATGCGCCGCCTCGTGATGGCGCAGGACACCGGCGGCGCCATCCAGGGCGCCGTGCGGGCCGACCTGTTCTGGGGCTGGGGCGACGACGCCGCGCTGCAGGCCGGCCGCACCAAGCAGCCGCTGCGGCTGTGGGCGCTGCTGCCGGAGGGCATGAGGCCCTGACTACTCCGACACCTTGACGCCCTTCCAGAACGCGTAGCGGCCCTTGATCTCGGCCGCGGCGGGCAGCGGGTCGGGGTAGTACCAGACCGCGTCCGGGTTCATCTCGCCGTTGACCAGCAGGCTCAGGTACTTGGCCTCGCCCTTCCAGGCGCAGCGGCTCACGTGGTTGCTGAACGTCGTGTACTGGGTGTTCAGCGACGCGGCCGGGAAGTAGTGGTTGCCTTCGACGACGACCGTGTCGTCACTCTCGGCCAGGGTGATGCCGTTCCAGACTGCCTTCATGCGGGTCTCCTTGAAAATGGATTCGATGAAACGCTACCACTCCCACCTCGGACGCGACATCGTCATCACCGGCGGCAGCGCCCGCGACCTGGCGCCGGGCCAGTTCGGCGTGCTGGCTGTCGATGGCGGCGCGGGCGGCTGGTCCGTCGTGCACAAGGGGCCGGACGGCGACGTCGTCGAGCTCAACAACGAAATGCACTTCGAGCTGCCCGAGGAGGCGCTCGCGTTCGCGAAGGAGCTGATCGACCTGCTGCCTCCGACCGAGGGCGACGCACCATGAAGGCGCTGGCCGTGGCGTTGCTGCTGCTCGCGCCGCTGCTGGCCGGCGCCGCGGGCGATCCGGTGGCCGGCCGGAGGCTGTTCGCGTCCTGCGCCAACTGCCACGCCGTGGGCCCGTCGGCCCGTCACGGCTTCGGCCCGCACCTGAACGCGCTGGCGGGCCGCAAGGCCGGCAGCCTGCCAGGCTTCGCCTATTCGCCCGGCATGAAGGCCTCCGGCCTGGTGTGGAACGAAGCCACGCTGACCGCCTTTCTGCGCGACCCCGGCGGCACGGTGCCTGGCAACAAGATGCGCTACTGGGGCGTCGGCATCAACGAGCAGAAGGTGGCGGACCTGCTGGCGTATCTGGCGGCGCAGGAGCGCTGACGGGGCGTGCGCCTAGACTCGGGCGAACGCTTCACTCGCTTGGAGGATGGCTCGCGATGCCCACCCAACGCTTCAACGTCTTCGGCCGCCTGTTCGACATCGAGCGCCGCGGCGCGACGTGGTCGGTACTGGCAGTCGGCAACGATGGCAAGCGCGCGCCAGCCGGGTTCGTCATCCCGGAGTTCGTTGTGGACGACGAACTGGAGCAGTTCCTGTTCGACCTGTTCCATGAGCAGGCGGCGTACAGGAAGGGCGGGATCTTTCGGGTGCAACGGTAGATGAATGACCCCATTGAAGTCATCGACCTGCAAGCGAAGGCGCGCCCCTTGCCGGGCACCATCGAACACTATTGGTTCGAGAACGAGCACGTCGGGTTAAGCCGCACGCTCTTTCACCGTATTCACGTTCCGTTCGAACCGTTCGACTCCGGGCTTGATTACATCGAGCAGCCAGAGAGGACGGGGCTAGTTGTTGAGTGGATCAACCTGGGCTTGGCCAATCCATCTGCTCTGGACGGTGTCGAAATTGCTATGGGCGGCACACCTGAATTCGAGGCGTCGATCTACCTCGGAGGTGCCCATAACTGGTACCAGATCGAAAAACTAACGCTCAGTCAGGAAGGCCCGCACTACAGGGTCGCGGTCAGCGGCACGGTTGAGTTCGCGCGCGAGGGTGTGGCGCGCAACGAATGGTTCGCTTTGGAAGGGATGGTGGTTGATGGCGGCGGCGGCACCGCCGCCTAGACCTGCCCACCCGCCTTCGCCCCCTTGCCCTGCAGCACCGGCGCGTCCGGCAGCCCCAACAAATCCGCCGCCAGCGCCTCGGCCACCTCGATGCCATCGACACCGGCCGACATGATCCCGCCCGCATAGCCCGCGCCTTCACCGGCCGGGAACAGCCCGCGCACGTTGAGGCTCTGGTAGTCCCGCCCGCGGTTGATGCGCAGCGGGGATGACGTGCGCGTCTCCACGCCGGTCAGCACCGCGTCCGGCCGGTCGAAGCCGCGGATCTGGCGCGCGAAGGCGGGCAGGGCCTCGCGGATGGCTTCCAGGCAGTAGGTCGGCAGCGAGCCGTTGCCCTTGGCCTGCAGGTTGGTCAGCGTCACGCCGGGCTTGTAGCTGGGCAGCACGTCGCCGAAGTCCTTGCTGACCTGGCGCTTGATGAAGTCGCCCACCAGCGAGCCCGGCGCCAGGTAGCCGCCGCCGCCCAGTTCGTAGGCGCGGCTTTCCCAGAGGCGCTGGAAGGCCATGCCGTCGAGAGGGTTCACCGGGCTGCCGTCGCGCTTGCCGTCCTGGCGGTAGTCCTCGGGCGTCAGGCCCACGACGATGCCGGCATTCGCGTTGCGCTCGTTGCGCGAGTACTGGCTCATGCCGTTGGTGACGACGCGGTGTTCCTCGCTCGTCGCGGCCACGACGGTGCCGCCCGGGCACATGCAGAAGCTATAGACGGCGCGGCCGTTCTTGGCGTGGTGCACCAGCTTGTAGTCGGCCGCGCCGAGGATGGGATGGCCGGCGCTGGGCCCGAAGCGCGCCGCGTCAATCAGCGACTGCGGATGCTCGATGCGGTAGCCGATGGAGAACGGCTTGGCCTCCATGTGCACGCCGCGCGCATGCAGCATCTGGAAGGTGTCGCGCGCGCTGTGGCCCAGCGCGATGACGACGTGGGTGGCGGCGATCTGCTCGCCGGATTCGAGCGTGACGCCGCGCACGGCGCCGTTCTCGATCTGCAGGTCGGTCACCTTCTGCTGGAAGCGGATCTCGCCGCCCAGCGCCTCGATCTCGGCCCGCATCTTGATGATCATGCTGACGAGGCGGAAGGTGCCGATGTGCGGCTTGCTGACGTAGAGGATCTCCTCCGGCGCGCCGGCCTTGACGAACTCGGTCAGCACCTTGCGGCTGAGGTGGCGCGGGTCGCTGATCTGGCTCCAGAGCTTGCCGTCGGAGAAGGTGCCGGCGCCGCCCTCGCCGAACTGCACGTTGCTCTCGGGGTGCAGCTTCTGCTCGCGCCACAGGCCCCAGGTGTCCTGCGTGCGCTCGCGCACCGACTTGCCGCGCTCCAGCACGATGGGGCGCAGGCCCATCTGTGCCAGGATCAGCGCCGCGAACAGCCCGCAGGGCCCGAAGCCGATGACCAGCGGCCGCGGGCCGGTGTACTCGCCGACCTGCGCGAGGAAGTGGTAGCCGGTGTCCGGCGTGGGGCGGATGTGGTGGTCGCCGGCGAAGCGGGCCAGCACGGCGGCCTCGTCGACGCCCGGGCTCAGCGTGCAGTCCAGCGTGTAGACGAGCTGGATGTCGCTGCGCTTGCGCGCGTCGTAGCCGCGGCGGAAGACGTGGACGGCGGCCAGCTCGGCGTCGGCCAGCTTCAGGCGGGCCAGCACGGCCGGGCGCAGCGCGTCCTCGGCATGGTTGAGCGGCAGGCGGAGTTCGGTGATGCGGATCATGAAGTTTGGGTCAGGAGTTAGCCGACAACAAAAACAAACAGGCCCCGCAGGGCCTGTGTGTGGGGGATCTCCAGGCGCGCGGCCCGAAGGATCAGCCCGAATGCGGGCGCTTGCCCGGGTTCTTCTTCGAGCGGGTGTGCGCGCCGCGCTCCAGGCTGCGCAGCTGGCCGCGGCCGGCGGTGTAGGTCACGCCCTTGGGGGCGGCGGGACGGGGGGTGGCCTTGCGGTCCGCTTCGGTGACGATCTTGTTGCCCATGAATGGCTCCGGTGAAACTAGCCCACAGCAGGGGCAAAACAACGAAAGGCGCGGATTTTAGCCTGTTGTGCGCAGCCAGTCTTCCAGCGCGGGCAGGTCCATGGGTTTGGCCAGCAGATAGCCCTGGATCAGGTCGCAGCCGCAGCGCGTGATGACGGCCAGCTCGGCGGCGTTCTCCACGCCCTCGGCCGTCACCGTCAGGCCCAGGCCCTGGCCCACGCCGACGATGGATTTCAGCAGCGCCTCGCGGCGCGGGTCGGTGTGCACGTCCTGCACGAAGCTGCGGTCGATCTTCAGCTCGTCCACCGGCAGGTGCTGCAGGTAGGCCAGCGAGGATTGCCCGGTGCCGAAGTCGTCGATGGCCAGCCGCACGCCCCAGCTCTTCAGCGCGTGCAGCACGGCGATGGGGTCGGTGCCGCTGGCCATCAGGCCGGTCTCGGTCACCTCCAGCTGCAGCTGGCTGGGGTCCACGCGGTACTCGGCCAGCAGTGCGGCCAGGCGCGCGGGCAGCGTCTGGTCCTGGATGTCCAGCGTGGAGATGTTGACGGCGATGTACAGCGGCGCCAGGCCGGCCGCTTCGCGCTCGGCCAGCGTGCGCACGGCGCGCGCCAGCATCCAGTCGGTGATCTGGCGGATGCGGCCGCTGCGCTCGGCGAACGGGATGAAGTCGCCCGGTGGCAGCCAGCCGCGCTGCGGGTGCTGCCAGCGCACCAGCGCCTCGGCGCCGACGATGCGGCCACTGGCCAGGTCGCGCTTGGGCTGCAGGTACTGGCGCAGCTGGTCTTGCTGGATGGCGGTGTGCAGGTCGGACAGCAGGCTCAGGTGCAGCGCCCGCGCAGCCTCGGCGCTGGGGTTGTAGACGGACACCGGCTGGCGCAGCCGTTTGGCCTCGAACATGGCCTGCTCGGCGCGGCGCAGCAGCGTCTCGGTGTCGTCGGCGTGTTCGGGCCAGTGGGCCACGCCCAGCGACACGGACAGGTCCAGCGACTGCCCCTGCCACGACAGCTTGTGCTCCACCTCCTCGCGCAGCTGCGCGGCGAGTGCGGCGCCGTGCTCCAGCCGCGCCACCGGCGCCAGCGCCGCGAAGGTGCCGCCGGCCAGGCGGCCATAGGCGGCGGCGCCGTCGTCGAACAGCGACGCCAGCTTGGTGGCCGCGCCGCGCAGCAGCGCATCGCCGGCGTCGAAGCCCAGCACGCCGTTGACGGCCTTGAGCCGGTCCACGTCCAGGCAGATCAGCGCGGCCAGCTGCTGGCGGTCCTTCAGGTCGGCCAGCAGCCGGTCGCCGTCGGCGATGAAGCGGGCGCGCTGCGGCAGGCCGGTCAGCAGGTCCACGTCGGCCAGCCGGCGCAGCTCGGCCTCGCGCTCGCCGACGGCGATGGCCATGGTGTTCATCGCCGTGGCCATGTGGCCCAGCTCGTCGGCGGAATCCACCTCGATGCGGTGGCCGTACTGGCCCTGCGCGATGAGTTCGGCGCCGTCCTCGGCGCGCTTGAGCGGCCGCACGATGGAGCGCGTGACACTGACGGCCAGCAGCGCGCCGGCCAGCAGCGCGCCGACGCACAGCGCCAGCACGCCGGTGCGGTCGCGGTCGATCTGCTCGCGCAGCTCGCGGGCCTTGGCCGTGCCGGTGCGCTCCTCGCTGGCGGCCAGCTGGAAGATGGCGCCGACGAACAGCGACAGCGCCGCCTCGGTGTCGCCGCCCAGCTGGGCGCGGGCAGCCAGGAAGTCGTCGACCTCGATGCGGTCGCGCACGGCGACGTAGGCCGCGCGGTACTCGGCCAGGCTCTGGCGCACCTCGGCCAGCCGCTCGCTGCGCGGCCCCGGCGGCAGCATCAGCGCCAGGCGCTGCATGGCGTCGTCCAGCCGCGCGTTGGCGGCGGTGATCTCGGGGTAGGCGGCCAGGCGCAGTTCGTCGTCCGGGCTCATCAGCACCAGCAGCTTGCGCGCGGCGGCCTCGGCGTTGCGGTTGATCTCGTTGACGGCGTCGCGGATGGCGGCCTGCTCGTCGACGATCTGGTTCAGCGCGTCGGACAGCCCGGCCAGGCGCACCACCGACAGCGCCGCCAGCCCCATCAGCAACAGCAGCAGCAGGCCGAAGGCCAGGCCCAGCCGCGTGCGGATGCGCAGCCGCCGCGTCAGGCGGGTCGGCGGCCGTGCACCCAGGGTCACTGGCGGGCGCTCCGGCCGCGTGGCGTCACGCCTGGCTCCAGCGCTGCAGCAGCAGCCGCGCGGTGGCCACGTTGGTGGCGCAGGGCACGTCGTGCACGTCGCAGGCGCGCACCAGCGCGTTGATGTCGGGTTCGTGCGGCTGGGGCGTCATGGGGTCGCGCAGGAAGACGACGCCGTCCAGCTCGCCCACCGCCAGCCGCGCGCCAATCTGCAGGTCGCCGCCCCACGGGCCGCTGAGCATGCGCTCCACCGTCAGGCCGTGGGCCTCGGCCAGCCGGGCGCCGGTGGTGCCGGTGGCCAGCAGCGAGCAGCCGCGCAGCAGCGGCAGGAATTCGGCGGCGAGGGCGATCATGGCGTCCTTCTTGCCGTCGTGGGCGATCAAGGCGAGTCTCATCGGGCGTGGCTGCTGTTCAAAAGCAGTCACGTTACACGCAGTCCGCGTCGCTCAGTGCGAAGAACTTGGCAGTTCGGCCGCCTGCCTGGTATCGCTCACTTCGCCGCAGCGTGCACCTGCTGCACCAGCTGCGTGGCGCGGGCGTCCAGCGCGGCGCGCGCGGCGGGCGACAGCGTCCAGCCCAGCGGCACGAGCGCGGCGTCCTGCATCTGGTCCAGCAGGCACACGGGCGCGTCGCGCGTGCAGCCCAGGTCGGGCGGCGGCTCGGTGCCGGCGGGCAGCACGCGGGCCGTCAGCGCGGCCACGGGCTCGCGGGCGTGGGCGCCGGTGCCGAGGTTGTTCAGCGCGGTCAGCGCGGGGCCGAACAGGTCGGCATACAGCCGCAGCCGCTGCACGTCGCGGAAGGGGATGAGCTCGCGCGCGTCGGAGCCGCTGTCCAGGCAGTCCGGCGGCGGTTCGCCGTCGTTGCCGGCCAGCGCCTGCGGCGTGCAGCTGGCGCGCACCTGGCCGTTGCGGATGAGCACCAGCTGCACGGGGCGGTCCCGGTCGGCGCCGGGGCTCTTGCGCAGCCGCGTCAGCCAGTCGGACAGCGTGGCCGTGCCGCTGTTGTCGTGGTAGCCGCCATCGACGAGATGCGCCGCGGCGATGGCGCTGGACGCGGGCCGCGGCAGCGAGGCCAGCGGGTTGGTCAGCGGGAAGCGCGCCGACGTGTGGGCGGCGGTGACGAGCGCGGGCATCTCCCGTGGCGGGGCCGAAGCGCCCGATGGCGCCGGCGCCGATGCGGGCACGCGGCCCGAGCTCAGCAGGTCTTCGGCGCCGGGCAGCTCGGCGGGCGCGAAGCGGCGCGTGCCCATCAACGCGCGGTTGCCGCTTTCGACGACGGTGCTGTTCAGCAGCAGATCGGGCTCGCCCGGGAGTGTCATACCCAGCGGGCCGGCCAGCCGCGGGAAGGCGCGCATCCACTCACGCTCGAAGGCCAGTGCGCGGCTGCGCAGGCCGCAGCCGGTGTCGGCGTCGCACAGCCGGTCGGTGGGCAGCACGCGCATCAGCACGTCCTCGAACAGCAGGCCGGCCAGCAGCGGCGACAGCGCGTCGACGTTGGCAAAGCCGTTGCGCACGCAGTCGGTCATCGTGCCGGCGCGGCGGTCGCCGCGCGCGCAGGCGCGCCACACGGCAAAGCCCATGGAGCCGCCGGACACACCGCTCAGCGCGGCGATGCGTGGCATCCAGGTCTGGCCGGTGTCGGCGTCCTGCAGGCCGGCCAGCACGCGGGCCGTCCAGTAGGCCGCGCGCACGCCGCCGCCTTCGCTGGCCACCAGCAGCAGCGGCCCGGCGGCCGCGGGCGGCGCTGGCGGCGGCGGCGCGGCCGCCGTCTCGCGGGCCGGCGTCACGTTGCGGGCCCAGCGGTCCATCCCGGCCAGGCCGGCGCACAGCACGCCCGCGGCCAGCAGCCCCAGACCGACGCGCCAGCGGTCGGCGCGGCGATGGCTGTCCGCGGATGCGCCGGGCTGGCCCAGCCAGCCCAGCAGCACCTCGGAGCGCTGCGTCAGCAGCAGCCAGACGGCGGCGACCACCAGCGCCAGCAGCAGCAGGCCGCCCAGCGCGACGCGGCGCAGGTCGGCCAGCGCGGCGTCGACACAGTCGGGGTTGTCGATGACCAGCGCCGGCAGCGTGTGGTTGTCCGACCACAGCCCCACGATGCCCACGACGCCCAGCAGCACCAGCGCCCAGGGGAACACGGCGCGCTGCTCCGACATCGCGATCAGCCCCAGCGGCCCCAGCCACCACACCAGCGACAGTGCCAGCACGGCCAGCGCCGGCGGTGCGGTGCCGGTCACGTCGGGCATCAGCAGCATGACCGCGCGCACGCCCGCCAGCAGCGCCAGCGCGATGAGCGGCTGCCAGACCGGCCGGCCCAGCAGGTGGATGACGTCGCCGGCGCCGCGCAGCGGCGGGGGCACGTGGGCGGTGGCGGCCACGCCCAGGTCGGGCTGCACATAGGCCGGGTCCTGCAGCAGCGGGCGCACGGCGCGCACGTTGTTGTAGTAGTCGGACGGCCGGAGCAGCGCACCCAGCTGGCGCAGCCGCATCTGCCACCAGGCCAGGGCGACGATGACGAGCGTGAATGCGCCCAGCCGCAGCAGCGCGTCGTTCAAGTCGCCCGGCTTGCCGCTGGTGCTGGCGGCGATGACGGCATCGCCCGCCACGGTGGCGACCAGCTGGCCGGCCATCAGCAGCGGCGCGAGCATCAGCAGCCGCGCCCAGGTGCGCGCCCATTCGCCGGCCCAGGTCGCCACGCCGGCCAGGCCCGAGACCTCGTAGCCGCTGCGCTTGATGCGGCCCACCAGCCGCGCCCACAGCCAGCAGGCGTGCGACAGCAGCGCCAGGCCCAGCGCGCTGGCCAGCACCGCGAGCCACCACCAGGCGCCCGACGTGCCGGGGCCGGGCAGGGCCAGCGCCAGCAGCACGTCGCGGCACTGGTCCAGCACCAGCGTGAAGGCGGCGAACAGCCCCAGCACGGCCAGCACGTAGCGGCTGCGCCCGATGACGCCCAGCGCCACCTGCCGGCAGGCCGAGCGCACCTCGATGCGCGTGCGGGCGACCGGGCCCGGCGACGGGCGGGAGTCCAGGTCCAGCCCGAACCACCAGCACAGCCACAGGCCCAGCAGCAGCCCCAGCGCGGCCCCCAGCAGGCCGCCCTTGGCGGCGTGGGCCCAGCCGCTGAACCAATGGCTGTCGGCAATCCACGCCAGCTGCGCCGCGGTGGGCGCCGTGCCGGCCAGCGCCAGCGCAGCCGCCGCCATCAGTGCCGTCGAGAGCGCCAGCCAGACCAGCGCGTGGAGGCCCGTGCGCCGCTGCGGCGCGGCGGCCCAGCGCCGCAGCAGCCAGAAGCCCGGCGCGGCCAGCGCCAGCGGCACCAGCCCCCAGGCGCTGGCCACGCCCAGCCTCGCCAGGCCGCCGGTGTTCTCGATGAAGTCGGCCACCCACAGCAGCAGCACGCTGAGCGCGCCGATGCGGTAGACCCAGCGCACCACGCGGGGCCGGGCCTCCAGCGTGTCGCGCACCTGGCGCAGCGCCCACAGCAGCGTCAGCCCGTACAGCGGCATGAAGACGGCGGTGTCGATGAGCAGGTAGGCGGCCGCGGCCGGCAGGCGCGACAGCCCTTTGCCCCAGAAGCAGGCGGCGGCCTCCAGCGTGTCGGCATGCTGCCAGCCCAGCCAGGCCTCCACGCCGAAGCCGGCCGGCAGCCGCAGCGCCTGCGCCAGCGCCGACAGCACCAGCCCCACCACCAGCGTGCCGGCGGCCAGCCAGCTCAGTGCCTCCACCGAGCGGTTGCGCGCGGGCGGCGGGCCGCCAAGCAGGGTGTCCAGCATGCCCATCCTCCAAAGGGGTTGTGGCGCGGCACTCTAGGCAGCCTGCTGCGGGCAGTCATCCCCAACTTCGCGTAACGCCGCTGCCATGGGCTGGCAGCAAGTCCAGGCAGCATGGCGGCTTTGCAACGTCTGCACCGAGACCGCCATGAATTTCCGCCAGCTGCACCAGGGCCCCGAACTTCTGAAGATTGCCAACGTCTGGGATGCCGGCAGCGCCGTGCTCGTGCAGGCGCTGGGCGTGCCTGCCATCGCCACCACCAGCGCCGGGCTGGCCTGGGCGCTGGGCTATGCCGACGGCAACCAGCTGCCCATCGAGGAGCACGCGGCCGCACTGCGCCGCATCGCCCGCGTCGCGCGCGTGCCGCTGTCGGCCGACAGCGAGGCCGGCTACAGCGACGACCCGGCCACCGTGGCCGACAACGTCATGCGCCTGGCCGACGCCGGTGCCGTGGGCATCAATCTGGAGGATGGTGCCGGCGCGCCAGCGCTGCTGTGCCGCAAGGTCGATGCCATCAAGGCGGCAGCGGCCCGCGCCGGTGTGGACCTGTTCATCAACGCGCGCTGCGACGTCTGGCTGAGGAACCTGGCGCCGGGCCGCGCGGTGGAGGAGACGCTGCTGCGCGCCCGCGACTACGCGGCGGCCGGCGCCGACGGGCTGTTCGCGGCTGGCGTGACGGCGGCGGAGGACATCGCCGCACTGGCGGCCGGCCAGCCGCTGCCGCTGAACGTGATGGCGCGGCCCGCGATGCCGGGCCTGCGCGAGCTGCAGCGCCTGGGCGTGCGCCGCGTCAGCGCCGGCAGCGCCATCGCCGAGGCGGCCTGGGGCCGGGCGCAGCGGGCGGCGGCCGGGTTCCTGGGCGCTGGTGCCTGCGACGAGCTGTTCGACGGCGCGGCGCCGTACCCGCAGGTCAACGCCGCGCTGGCCGCCGCTCAGAGCTGAATCGACACCCTCAGCTGCAGCTCGCGTTCGGGCTGGCCCGCGGCGTCGCGGCTGCTGACGGTGCCGCGCGGCGCCGCCGCCGCCGTGCCGCCAAGGCGTGCGGCGGTGTGCCAGCGCTCCATCGTCAGGTCCAGCGTGGAGCGGAAGGACTGGTCACCATCCTGCACGTCGAACACCACGCGCACTGGCGCCGTGCCGCCCGCCCAGGTCGGCGTCACCATGAAGCTGTGCGTGACGCTGCGCTCCTGCGGCTGCGGGCTGGCGTGGATGCGGCGCGTGGCGCGGTTGCCGTCGAGCTCGACGACGGCGTCCACCCATTGCAGCGGCTCGCGGGTCGTCAGCCGCACATCCGCACGCTGGCCGTTCTGCACCAGCAGGCGCTGCGTCGGCAGCGACACCGCCGGCGCGCTGGACGTGACGACGCCCGGGCCGCGCGGCGACACGGTGCCCGCGGTGCCGATGACGGTGGCGCCGTCGCGCACGCCGGCCTGGGCCGACGGGGGCAGGTTGGCATCCACCCAGCGCAGCTCGACGAGCAGCTGCACGTCCGGCGGCGCGGCGCCTGCCAGCGTGGGCAGCAACATCAGCGGGAGCAGGGCGCGGCGTTTCATGCCCGCAAGCTTAGCCCTGCGCTGGCCGGGTCCGTGTCGCCAAAAGCCGCGGCCCGAACAGATTGATGGCCAGACCGGCCATGACCAGCGTTGCGGCCAGCAGCTTCCAGCCGGGCAGCGGCTCGCCCAGCAGCATGGCGGCGGCGCCCATGCCGAACACGGGCACCAGCAGCGCCATCGGCACGATGCGCGCGGCCGGGTGGCGGGCCAGCAGCCAGGCCCAGCAGCCGTAGCCGAACAGCGTGTTCGCGAAGCTCTGCCACAGCACGGCGGCCCAGGTGCCGGCGTCGGCCGTCGTGAGCGCGGTGGTGATGCGGTCGGGGCCGTCCACCAGCAGCGCCAGCACCAGCAGCGGTGGCACCGCGAACGCGCTGCTCCAGACGACGTAGGCCAGCATGTTGACGCTGCCGGCGCGCTTGCCGACGAGGTTGCCGCAGGCCCATGAGAGGGCGGCGGCCAGCACCAGCCCCAGGCCCAGCGGCGTGGTGCTGCCGTCGGTGTGCGCGACGATGACGGCGATGCCCGCCACGGCCAGTGCCAGGCCCAGCCAGGTGGTCGCCTGCACGCGCTCGCCGCTCAGCCGCACGGCCAGCAGCAGCGTGAAGAACACCTGCGTCTGGATGACCAGCGAGGCCAGGCCCGGCGAGATCTCGCTGCGCATGGCCAGGTACAGCAGCCCGAACTGGCCCATGCCGACGAACAGCCCGTAGCCGGCCAGGTTGCGCCAGGCCACCGCCGGACGCGGCAGGAAGAAGCAGGCCGGCATGAACGCAATCGCGAAGCGCAGCACCGCCAGCGTCATCGGCGGCATGACGGCCAGCGCGTACTTGATGACGACGAAGTTGCTGCCCCAGATGGCCACGACGGCGATGGCGAGCAGCAGGTGGCGCAGGGGTAGCAGGGCGGACGAGGTCATGTAGCCCGCCATTGTGCGGGCCGTGCACCGGGCAGCCCGCAAGCCGGCCCACGGTGGCGATGTGCAAGCCGCGCGCAGCCGCGTGCGTCGCCGTCACCCCGGGCCGCTCGTCCAAGACGTGGCCCGGACGGGCGGCTCATGCATCGGAGCAGACGCGGTCGCGGCCGTCGGACTTGGCCTGGTACAGCAGCCGGTCGGCGCGCTCCAGCGCCTCGGCCAGCGGCTCGCCGGGCCGGTGGCCGGTCACGCCGATGGACACCGTGATGGAGACGGGCTGCGGCGCGCCGATGTCGATGCGCAGCGCGGCCACCTGCTGGCGCAGCCGCTCCATGCCGGCGCCCGCGAGTGGCAGCGGCGTCTCGGGCAGCAGCACGAGGAACTCCTCGCCGCCCCAGCGCGCCAGCACGTCGCTGGCCCGCAGCGCGGCCTGGCCGGCCTGCGCGAACGCGCGCAGCACGGTGTCGCCGGCGGCGTGGCCGTGGGTGTCGTTGACGTGCTTGAAGTGGTCGAAGTCGATGATGGCGATGCAGAAGTCGTGGCCGTGGCGTTCGGAGCGCAGCTGCTCCTGGTCCATCAGTGCCTGCATCTGGCGGCGGTTGGGCAGGCCGGTGAGTTCATCGCGCGTGGCGATGGCCTGCAGCTGCGTCAGCGCGCGCGCCAGTTCGGCGCGCTGGTGCGACAGGCGGCGCCGGATGCGGCTCAGCCGGGCCGTCAGCACGGCCACGGCCGGCAGCATGAAGGCCAGCATCAGGAAGTGGCCCATCTCCACCGCCGGCGGGTACGCCGCGGGCTGACGCACTGCCATCGTCGTCATGACGCCACCGAACAGCGCCAGCGCGAACATGCACAGCCCGTAGGCGTGGCTGGCGCGCAGCTGGAACATGCCGAACATCAGGATCAGGTTGAGCACCGGGAAGCAGGCGCCGCGCAGCGGCCCGGCCTGTGCATAGCCCAGTGCCGCGGAGGTGAGGGCGAAGGCGATCTGCTCGCGCGTCATCGACGGGTCGTCCAGGCGCAGTGACCAGCCGCTGCGGATGGCCGTGTAGAACGCCACCATGCCCCCCAGCGAGAACACCGACCAGACCCACAGCAGGGCGTCGGCCCGGCCGCCGGCCAGTTCCACCGCGAAGTGCAGCACCGACACGCTGACCACCATGAGCAGCATCGCCAGCGAGGTCTGGCGAAGCCGCAACCGCTGGTTGGCGTCGGTGCCCAGCCAGAGTGTGCCCAGCCGTCGGAGGTGCGACATCGCCATGCCCCTAGCCTAACGCGGCGTGCGGGGCGGGGGCTGCCTGCGCGGCGCGCGCGGCAGGTGCTTGTTCACGCGGCGGGCCGCGCCCGCGCGTCAGAACAGCTCGGAACCGCCGTAGCTGGGCGCGTCCACCTCGCCCTGGCTCACCAGCGCCTGGTAGTCGCAGACACGGTTGCGGCCGGTCTCCTTGGCCTGGTAGAGCGCACGGTCGGCCCAGGCCAGCACTTCCTGCGGCAGGTCGTTGGGGTCGGCGTGGCTGAGCCCGATGCTGATGGTGGTGCGGCCCACCTGCGGAAAAACGTGCTGCTCCACGGTCAGCCGCAGGCGCTCCAGGATGGCCATCGCGTCCTGCGAGTCCTTGGCCGAGAACAGCAGCACGAACTCCTCGCCGCCGTAGCGGAACAGCAGGTCCGACGCGCGCAGCGCCGACATCATCAGCCGCGAGATCAGCAGCAGCACCTCGTCGCCGACGACGTGGCCGTAGGTGTCGTTGACCTTCTTGAAGTGGTCCACGTCGACGACGGCGATCCAGTGCGACGACGGCGCGTGGACACGCCGTCCGTCCGGCGCCCCGCTGGGCTGCTCGCTGCGCGACAGGATGCTCCAGATGCGGTCGAAGCTGTTCTCCAGCGCCTGGCGGTTGAGCAGCCCGGTCAGCCGGTCGCGCTGGCTGACGTCCAGCAGGTCGTAGTAGTTGGCGTAGACCTCCAGCACGCCCTTGATGATGGCGTCCTCGGTCAGCGTGACCTCGCGATCGCGGGTGAACACGAAGTAGCCGCAGATCTCGCGGCCGCCAAACAGCGGGTAGGCGACGAGCAGGTCCTGCGCCTGGGTGCGCTTGCGCGTGCAGGGCTTGCCCAGCAGCCGCACGTTGTCCAGCAGCGCACGGACTTCGGGCTCGATGTTGGCGTCGTTGAACACCTCCTCGTTGCGCTCCACGAGGCGCGCCATGCCGTCGGACTCGACGACGCGGGAGTGGTGGTGGTGCAGCACGCGCATGGCGGAGGTCAGGTCGTCGATGCGGTACAGCGACGAATCCAGCACGCCCAGCATGGGGCAAAGCGTCTTCAGCAGGCTCTGCTCCAGCATCGCGGTGTCGCGGATGGACGTCATCTTGCCCAGCTTGCTGAGCAGGCTGGGCATCTGCATCTTGGGGGTGTCGCTCGGGATCATGGGAAGCCTTTACAGCGGTGGCATCGGTGTGGACACCGGAGCGCCCCAGTCTATGCGTGCGCCAGCCCCCGAGGCTGACTTCAGTCCGCCAGGTGCGCCAGCGGCAGCGCGCCGCCGGCCTTGACCTCGCCCAGCGAGAAGCTGGTGTGGATGTCCTTCACGTTGGGCAGCTTCAGCAGCGTGTTGATGGAGAAGCGCGAGAAGGCGTCCAGGTCGGTCGCCATGACCTGCAGCTCGAAGGTGCCGGCGCCCGAGATGTAGTGGCAGGCGATGACCTCGGGCAGGCGGCGGATCTCGTCTTCCAGCGCCTTGGTGGCCGTGGCCGCGCTGCGCTCGGTGTCCACGCGCACGAAGGCCAGCACGCCCAGGCCGATCTTGCGGCGGTCCAGCTCGGCGCGGTAGCCGGTGATGTAGCCCTGCTCCTCCAGCCACTTCACGCGCCGCCACGTGGGCGCCGCCGACAGGCCCACGCGCTGGGCGAGCTCGGCGTTGGACTGGCGGGCGTCGCGCTGCAGCTCGGCCAGGATGGCGATGTGGTACCGGTCGAGCGCGTCGGAACTCATGGTTTGCCCTTGTCGGCGTGTTTGCGATATGAATTAGACGAATTTTCTCAGACTGAGCAAGGATGTTGCTAGAGAAGGCGCTGCCGGGCGCAAATTGGAAAGCAACCGGCGCCCCCCTTTCCCTACACTGACCGGTCCGGCCATACTGGCCAAAGACCCGCGCGGCCGCCTCACAAGGGTCCGCCGAACGGGTCGCCACTCAGGAGCCCCACCCGATGAACGCCCCGCTGCCCGAACACATCCTGCGCGCGCTGCAGACCGTCACCCTCGATGACAAATACGCGCTCGATTCAGGCCGCGCCTTCATGAGCGGCGTGCAGGCGCTGGTGCGCCTGCCCATGCTGCAGCGCACGCGCGACGCGATGGCCGGCCTGAACACCGCCGGCTTCATCAGCGGCTACCGCGGCTCGCCTCTGGGCACGTATGACCAGGCGCTGTGGCAGGCCAAGAAGCACCTGGCCAAGCAGAACATCGTGTTCCAGCCGGGCGTGAACGAGGAACTCGGCGCCACCGCCGTGTGGGGCACGCAGCAGCTGGACCTCTTCCCCGAAAAGGCCAAGTTCGACGGCGTGTTCGGCCTCTGGTACGGCAAGGGCCCGGGCGTGGACCGCTGCATCGACGTGTTCAAGCACGCCAACATGGCCGGCACCAGCAAGCATGGCGGCGTCATCGCCATCGCGGGTGACGACCACATTGCCAAGAGCTCCACGGCCGCCCACCAGAGCGACCACGTCTTCAAGGCGGTCGGCTTCCCGACGTTCTTCCCGAGCAGCGTGCAGGACATCCTGGACATGGGCCTGCATGCGTTCGCGATGAGCCGCTTCTCCGGCCTGTGGGCGGGCATGAAGACCATCCAGGAGATCGTCGAGTCGTCGGCCTCGGTCAGCGTGGACCCCGACCGCGTCAACATCATCCTGCCCGAGGACTTCGTCGTGCCGCCGGGTGGCCTGCACATCCGCTGGCCCGACCCGCCGCTGGAGCAGGAAGCGCGGATGATGAACTTCAAGTGGTATGCCGCGCTGGCCTACATCCGCGCCAACCGCCTGAACTACAACGTCATCGAAGGCCCGAACGACCGCTTCGGCATCATCACCAGCGGCAAGGCCTACAACGACACCCGCCAGGCGCTGCACGACCTGGGCCTGGACGACGACACCTGCCGGCGCATCGGAATCCGGCTGCACAAGGTCAACGTGGTGTGGCCGCTGGAAGCCCAGGTGGCGCGCGAGTTCGCCAAGGGCCTGCAGGAGATCCTCGTCGTCGAGGAGAAGCGCCAGATCATCGAGTACCAGGTCAAGGAAGAGCTCTACAACTGGCGCTCGGACGTGCGGCCCAACGTGCTCGGCAAGTTCGACGCCGGCGACGGCGAAGGCGGCGAGTGGAGCGTGCCCAACCCCAGCGACCACTGGCTGCTGCGCCCGCAGGCCGACCTGACGCCGGCCCTCATTGCCCGCGCCATCACCAAGCGGCTGAAGAAGCTGGGCGTGGACAGCGACATCGTCGCCCGCCTGGACGCGCGCATGGCCGTCATCGACGCCAAGGAAGCGTCGCTGAAGGCCGAGGAAAAGACCGCCGGCGGCGCCGACCGCACGCCGTGGTTCTGCTCCGGCTGCCCGCACAACACCAGCACCCGCGTGCCCGAGGGCTCGCGCGCCGTGGGCGGCATCGGCTGCCATTACATGGTGACCTGGATGCCCGGCCGCAACACGGCCACCTTCACGCAGATGGGCGGCGAGGGCGTGCCCTGGGTGGGCCAGGCGCCGTTCACGAACGAAAAGCACATCTTCAGCAACCTCGGTGACGGCACCTACTTCCACAGCGGCAGCCTGGCCATCCGCCAGAGCATCGCCGCGGGGGTGAACATCACCTACAAGATCCTCTACAACGACGCCGTCGCGATGACCGGCGGCCAGACCGTGGGCGAGCGCCCCGAGGGCCACACGGTCATCCAGATCATGAACAGCGTGATCTCGGAGGGCGTGAAGAAGCTGGTCATCGTCACCGACGACCCGGCCAAGTACGAAGGCGTCGCGCTGGCGCCCGGTGTGACCGTGCACCACCGCGACGAGCTGGATGACATCCAGCGCCAGTTCCGCGAGATCGAGGGCGTCACGGCCATCATCTACGACCAGACCTGCGCCACCGAGAAGCGCCGCCGCCGCAAGCGCGGCAAGATGGTGGACCCGGCCAAGCGCGTCGTCATCAACGAGCTGGTCTGCGAGGGCTGCGGTGACTGCTCGGTGCAGTCCAACTGCCTGTCCATCGAGCCGCTGGAGACCGACTTCGGCCGCAAGCGCCAGATCAACCAGAACACCTGCAACAAGGACTACTCCTGCGTGAAGGGCTTCTGCCCCAGCTTCGTCACCGTCGAGGGCGGCGAGCTGAAGAAGCCCAAGAAGGAAGGCCGCAAGAGCCCGTTCGACACCGCGCTGGGCGTGCTGCCGCTGCCGGTCATCCCGAACGCGGAGGAAGCCTGGGGCATCGTCGTGGCCGGCGTGGGCGGCACGGGCGTCATCACCATCGGCCAGTTGCTGGGCATGGCCGCGCACCTGGAAGGCAAGGGCGTCATCACGCAGGACGCCGCCGGCCTGGCCCAGAAGGGCGGCGCGACCTGGAGCCACATCCAGATCGCCAACACGCCCGAGGCCATCCACTGCACCAAGGTCGGCACCGCCGAGGCGCGCCTGGTCATCGCGTGCGACGCCATCGTGGCGGCCAACAAGGCGACGCTGGCCGTCATGCGTGAGGGCCGCACCTTCGTCGCGCTGAACACGCATGGCTCGCCGACGGCGACGCTCGTGAACGACGCCAACTGGAGCTTCCCCGGCGCCGCCTGCGAGCAGGCCGTGGCCAAGGCCGTGGGCATGGACCACTTCGGCTCGTTCGACGCCGAGGAGGTGGCCGTCAAGCTGCTGGGCGACTCGCTCTACACCAACCCGCTGATGCTGGGCTTTGCGTGGCAGCGCGGCCGCATTCCGCTGAGCTATGACGCGCTGATGCGCGCCATCGAGTTGAACGGCGTGCAGGTCGACAACAACAAGGCCGCCTTCGAATGGGGCCGCCGCTGCGCGCACGACCTGAAGGCCGTGCAGGCGCTGTATGCGGCGCAGGCCGTCATCCAGCTCGTCAAGCGCCAGAGCCTGGACGAGATGGTTGCCAAGCGCGTGGACTTCCTGACCGGCTACCAGAACGCCGCCTACGCGGCCGAGTACAAGGCCTTCGTCGACAAGGTGCGCGCCGCCGAAGCCAAGCTGGGCGCCAAGACCACGCTGACCGAGGCCGTGGCCCGCTACCTGTTCAAGCTGATGGCCTACAAGGACGAGTACGAGGTGGCGCGCCTGCACACCGACGCGGCGTTCACGGCCAAGGTGGCCGGCATGTTCGAGGGCGACTACAAGCTGGTGCACCACCTCGCGCCGCCGCTGCTGGCCAAGACCAACGCCAAGGGCGAGCTGGTGAAGCGCCCGTTCGGCGGCTGGGTGCGCCCGGCGTTCGCGCTGCTGGCCAAGATGAAGGGCCTGCGCGGCACCGCCTTCGACGTCTTCGGCCACACCGAGGAGCGCAAGATGGAGCGCCGCTGGATCGCCGACTACCGCGCCGGCATCGACAAGGCGCTGGCCGGTTTGAGCCCCGAGTCGCTGCCCACCGCCGTGGAGCTGGCGCGCGTGCCGGAGGAGATCCGCGGCTACGGCCATGTGAAGGCGCGCCACGAGCATGCCGCCAAGGCCAAGTGGGACGCGTTGATCGCGAGGCTCTGAGCGCGAAGCGCGCCTCATCCAGGCGGGAAGCCGGCGGCCTTGTGCCGCTGGCAGCATGGGCCCATGTCTGATCGCCCCTCACCCGCGCCGCGCCAGTTGATGGTCGGCCTGCTGCTCGCCGTGCTGGGCGCCATCGGCTTCTCCGGCAAGGCCATCATCGTCAAGCTGGCGTACCGGCACGGCGTGGACGCGGTGACATTGCTGATGTGGCGCATGCTGCTGGCGCTGCCGTTCTTCCTCGCGATGGCCTGGTGGGCCGGCCGGGGCAAGCCGGCGCTGACGCGCCAGGACTGGCGCGACATCGCCGCGCTGGGTTTCACCGGCTACTACCTCGCCAGCTACCTGGACTTCGCCGGCCTGGCCTACATCTCCGCCAGCCTGGAGCGGCTCATCCTCTACCTCAACCCGACGCTGGTGCTGCTGATCTCGGTGTTGTGGTTCAAGCACCGGCTGCAGGTGCGGCAGGTCGTGGCGCTGGCCGTCAGCTACGCAGGGGTCGTGGCGGTGTTCGCGCACGAGCTGAGCTTCGAGGGGCGTGGCACGGCCGTGGGGGCGGCGCTGGTGTTTGCCAGCGCCGTGAGCTACGCCATCTACTTGGCCCTGTCCGGCAAGGTCGTGCAGCGCCTGGGGTCCCTGCGGCTGGCCGGGCTGGCCAGCAGCGTGGCCTGCGTGCTGTGCATCGCCCAGTTCGCGCTGCTGCGGCCGGTTGCCGCCTTCGCCGTGCCCGAGCCGGTGATGTGGCTCTCGCTGCTGAACGCGACGGCCTGCACGGTGGCCCCGGTGCTGATGGTCATGCTGGCCATCGCCCGTATCGGTGCGCCGCTGTCATCGCAGGTGGGCATGGTGGGGCCGATGAGCACCATCCTGATGGGCGTCTTCATCCTCGGCGAGCCGATGAGCGCATGGATCGTCATCGGCACGGTGCTGGTGCTGGGCGGCGTCTTCCTTGTCAGTGCCAGGCGGCCCTAGCCTCAAGGGGTAGCCCTGCGCCGGCGGGCGCGTTCAAAATCGCTGAACATTGGCGACAAGGCCGATGAACCGCTGCCCCCCTGGCGAGGAACACACTGCGAACCCATGATGACCCCAGCCAACCGCTACACCCCTGTCGCCATCGTGCTGCACTGGCTGATGGCCCTGGCCATCGTCGGCGCCTTCGGCGTGGGCGTCTACATGAGCGACCTGCCGTTCTCGCTGACGCGAGTCAAGCTCTACAACTGGCACAAGTGGGCTGGCGTCACCATCCTCGCGCTGGCCGCGCTGCGGCTGCTGTGGCGTCTCAGCCACCGCCCGCCGGCCGACCCGCCCATGCCCGCCTGGCAGGCCCGCGCCGCGCATGCCGTGCACTGGCTGCTGTACGCCGCCTTCTTCGCCGTGCCGCTGACCGGCTGGGCCATGAGCTCGGCCAAGGGCTTCCCCATCGTCTGGTTTGGCGTGCTGCCGCTGCCCGACTTCGTGCCCAAGGACCACGACCTGGGCGAGCTGCTGGAAGAAGTGCACGCCGCACTGGCCTGGGGCCTGGCCGCGCTGGTGCTGGCCCATCTCGGCGGCGCCCTCAAACACCATTTCGTCGACCGCGACGGGCTGCTGGCCCGCATGTCGCTGCGCCGCCCCTGAACAGGATCACCTCATGACCAAGCTTCTCTCCGCACTGCTGCTGGCCGCCGCCCTCGTGCCGGCGCAGGCCGCCACGCTGCAGGCCGACAAGAGCGACCTCAGCTTCACGTTCAAGCAGATGGGCGTTGCCAGCGACGGCAAGTTCAAGAAGTTCGACGCCCAGCTGGACTTCGACCCCAAGAAGCCCGAGGCCGGCAAGATCGCCTTCACGGTGGACCTGGGCAGCGTGTCGCTGGGCGACGCCAGCTTCGACGCCGAGCTGGCCAAGGTGCCCTGGTTCGACACCAAGCGCAACGGCAAGGCCACGTTCGTGTCCACCGGCATCAAGGCCACCGGCCCGGGCAAGTACGACGTGGCCGGCAAGCTGACCATCAAGGGTGCCGTGCGCGACGTCGTCGTGCCCATCACGCTGGCGGGCGGCGTGGCGCAAGGGTCCGTGCCCATCAAGCGCCTGGACTTCAAGATCGGTGACGGCGAATGGGCCGACACCTCGGTCGTCGCCAACGACGTCGTCGTCAAGTTCAAGTTGTCCTTCGCCGGCCTGTGAGCCGTTCCATCCTTCCCGTTCTTCCCCACCCCCCGGAGACCTTCCCGATGAAACACGCCCTGCTGATCACCGCCCTGCTGGCCGCCGCCGGCGCCGCCCAGGCCCAGAGCGCCACCTACGCCATCGACCCGACGCACACCCAGGTGTTCTTCGAGGCCAAGCACTTCGGCGTCAGCAGCAACCGCGGCCGCTGGGACAAGAAGGAAGGCACCGTCACGCTGGACAAGGCGGCCAAGACCGGCAAGGTCGAGCTGACCCTGGACATGGCCTCCGTCTCCACCGGCATCGGCCCGTTCGACGGCCACCTGAAGAGCAAGGACTTCTTCGCCGTCGAGCAGTTCCCCACGGCCAAGTTC
The DNA here is from genome assembly GCF_043555885.1 of Pelomonas lactea. NCBI lineage: Bacteria > Pseudomonadati > Pseudomonadota > Betaproteobacteria > Burkholderiales > Sphaerotilaceae > Roseateles > Pelomonas lactea. The sequence goes on from NZ_JBIGHX010000010.1 coordinate 225,096, forward strand.
GTCGGCGAGCAGTTCACGTTCAACGGCGACAAGGTGGCGAGCGTGGCCGGCACGCTGACGCTGCTGGGCAAGACCAACCCCGTCACGCTGACGGCCAGCAGCTTCGGCTGCTACGAGAACCCGCGCCTGAAGCGCGAGGTCTGCGGCGGCGACTTCGAGACCACCATCCAGCGCAGCCAGTGGGGCATGTCCTACGGCCTGCCGGGCATCCCGGACAGCGTGCGCCTGCTGATCCAGGTCGAGGCGATCAAGCAGTAATCGCTGCCGGCCCCTCCCAAGAAGCCCGCCCTCCGGCGGGCTTTTTGCTGCCTGCGCGTGACGGATTCACGGTGGCTTCACGGGCCGGTCACGCGGGGCCAGACGGCCTGTCGCGCACCCATGCAGTTCGTCATCCGTGCTGGCCGGCGTGTCGCTCGGGCACCACGCCTCCCGGAGCCCCTGCGTACAGTGGCGCCAACGACATCGGGCCTGCTGGCCCTACGAGGATCAGATGCGTTGCCACTCAAAAGCCCGCGAGCAAGGCGCGAAGTCGAAGCTGGGGTCATCTCCAGCGAGGCTTTGCAACGCCGCGCGCGGGCTTTTGAGTGACAACCCTCCGGGAGAGGGGCTGCGCGGGTGCATGGCGTCGTTGCGCGCCTTGCCCGGGCAACCAGCCCGGGCTTCGGCGCGGCGCCTAGCCCTGCGCCCGCGCAGACCCTCTCGCACTGATCCTCGTAGGGCCAACAGGCCCGCCCGGCCATGACTCCCTCCTTCACCCCCAGCCCCCAGCAGAAGCTCTGGCTTGAGCGCTGGCAGCGCTTTTCCGCCAGCGTGGTGCGCTACTTCCACCTCTACGCCGGCTGGCTGGTGGGCATCAGCTGGAAGCGCTTCGTACTGCTGTCGCTGGCGCTGCTGATCGGCGTCAACGTGCTGAAGAACCTGCCGCCGTTCACGTGGCGCTTCAGCCAGGAGTTCGAGGACCCCGACTACGGCGCCGCCCAGCGCCGCCAGGCCAAGGCCGATGTCGACGCGAAGAAGGCCGCCGAGCGCGCCCGCCGGGCCGCCGAGAAGGACCTGGGCCGCAACCAGCCCGTCGACACCGGCCTCAAGTACGAGATCAAGATCGACGAGCGCGGCGTGCGCCTGCAGCCGGTGCGCCCGGCGGCGTCGGCCGCCAGCGAGGCGCGCGACGCCAGCGGCGAGCCCATCGCCCCGCCGGCCGAGGCGGCCGCATCGGCGCCGTCCATCTCGCTGGACTTCCCCAAGAGCGCCCGCCCCGAGGACATCCGCGCCGCCGTCGAGCAGGCCAAGGAGCAGCTGGGCCAGCTGCGCGAGCAGGCGCAGGAGGTCAAGGAGGCGCAGGAGGCCGCCGCCGAGGCCCAGGCCGCACTGAAGGAGGCCATCCAGGAGGCCAAGGACGCACAGGGCCGCAAGCGCGTGACCGTCGTGCGCCTGGGCGACTCGCTGGTGGACTTCGCCATCCTGTGGATCCTGGCCTCCGCCGTCATCAAGGCCATGTACAAGGGCCGCATCCAGGCCGAGGTCAAGGCCGCGCAGGCCACCGAGAACGCCGAGGCCGAGGCGCTGAAGCGCCAGGTCGTCGAGGCCCGCATGGCCGCCATGCAGGCGCAGGTGGAGCCGCACTTCCTGTTCAACACGCTGGCCAGCATCGACCACCTCATCGAGGTCGACCCGCCCACCGCCAGCAAGATGCAGAAGAACCTCATCGCGCTGCTGCGGGCCTCCATGCCCACCATGCGCGAGGCCAACGCCAGCGGCGCCGTGCGCGACCTGGGCCGCGAGCTGGCCGTCATCCGGCCCTACCTCGAGATCCTGAAGATGCGCATGGAAGAGCGCCTGCAGACCGAGATCGACGTGCCCGAGGGCCTGATGTCCGCCGAGTTCCCGCCCATGATGATCCAGGGCCTCGTCGAGAACGCCATCAAGCACGGCCTGGAGCCCAAGGCCGAGGGCGGCCTGCTGAAGGTCAAGGCCGAGATCCTGCACGGCAAGCTGGCCGTCACGGTCGCCGACACGGGCCTGGGCTTCGGCCGCGCCGCCACCAGCGGCACCGGCGTGGGCCTGGCCAACATCCGCGAACGGCTGCAACTGCTGCACGGCAGCAAGGCCAGCGTCACCGTCACCGAGAACCAACCCTCGGGCACCGTGGTCACCATCACCGTGCCTTACCGCAGCCGCAACGACGAAGGAGTCGCAGCATGAAGACCTTGTTCAAGATCCTGTTCATCGGCAGCGCGCTGATGGTCCTGCTGGCCATGATTGGCGGCTTCGCGCTGCTCAACCACCACGGCCCCGACATGCACATCGTGCTGGACGACGGCGAGTTCTTCCTCGGCAACGGCCTGGGCGACTGGCTGGGCGCGTCGCTGGGCCTGTTCATCGCCGGCATCGTGTGCCTGTTCGTCGTGCCGCTGGTGCTGCTGCTGGGCGTGGCGCTGCCGCTGCTCATCGTCGGCGGCGTCGTGGCGGTCATCCTTGCCGCGCTGCTGGGCGCCGGTGCCGTGCTGGGCTCGCCGCTGATCCTGCTGGGCCTGCTGCTGTTCGTCGTGCTGCGCAACCGCAGCCGCGCCAACGCCGCGGCCGCCGCAACGCGCATCGAACCTGTCTGAACCAGTAGCATCGCCGGCCATGAGCAACACACCCATCCGCGCCGTTCTGGCCGACGACGAACGACTGATGCGCGAGCAGCTGCGCGCCCGGCTCACCGAGGTCTGGCCCGAGCTGGACATCGTGGCCGAGGGCAAGAACGGCCTGGAGGCCGTCGAGCTGGTGAAGCAACACAAGCCCGACCTCGTGTTCCTGGACATCCGCATGCCCGGCCTCACCGGCGTGGAGGCCGCGCGGCAGATCGCGCAGCTGCCCGGTGACCTGCCGCAGGACGACGACTGGGAAGTGCCCGAGATTGTCTTCATCACCGCCTACGACCAGTACGCGGTGGAGGCCTTCGAGCAGGGCGTGGCCGACTATGTGCTCAAGCCCGCCGAGCGCGACCGCCTGCAGCTGACCGTGGCGCGCATCAAGAAGCGCCTGGCCCAGCGCGAGGCGCCGAGCGCCGACTTCAGCGACAGCGCCCCCATGCCGCTGCAGCAGCTGCTGCACAAGCTGTCTGCCGGCATGAGCCCGGCCGCCGCGAAGCCGCAGTACCTGCAGTGGATCCAGGCCACGGTGGGCCAGGCCATCCAGATGATCCCCGTGGAGGACGTGCTGTTCTTCATCAGCGACGAGAAGTACACCCGTGTGCAGACCGCCAAGGTCGAGGCGCTGATCCGCAAGCCCATCAAGGAGCTGGTGGACGAGCTGGACCCGCAGCTGTTCTGGCAGATCCACCGCTCCACGCTGGTCAACGCCCGCGCCATCGACGGCATCACGCGCGACTTCCGCGGCCGCCAGCTGGTGGGCGTGAAGGGGCTGACCGAGAAGCTCGAAGTCAGCCGCAGCTACACGCACCTGTTCAAGGGCATGTAGGGCGCGTCGCCGCGGCGCGCGGCGTGCCCGCGGCGCCGCCTCGGTTCCAATGCCGGCCATGCAACGTCCCCGCTGGCTCCCCGACAACCTCGTCCTGCTGCTTATCGCCGTGGTCGTGCTGGCCACGCTGCTGCCGGTGCACGGCCGCGGCGTCGCGGTGCTGGACGCGCTGACGCAGGCGGCCGTCGCGCTGCTGTTCTTCCTGCAGGGCAGCAAGCTGTCGCGCCGCGCCGTGTGGGAAGGGCTGCTGCACTGGCGGCTGCATGCCCTTGTGTTCGCGGCCACCTTCGTGCTGTTCCCGCTGCTGGGCCTGGCGCTGCGGCCGTGGCTGGAGCCGCTGGTGGGGCCGACGCTGTACCTCGGCGTGCTGTTCATCTGCGCGCTGCCGTCCACCGTGCAGTCGTCCATCGCCTTCACGTCGCTGGCGCGCGGCAACGTCGCCGCGGCGATGTGCAGCGCGTCCACGTCCAACATCCTCGGCATGGCGTTGACGCCGCTGCTGATGGCGGCACTCGGCCACTGGGTCGGCGCGCAGGCCGGCTCGGGCGCGGCGCAGCTGTCGTGGCACACGTTCGAGGGCATCGTCACGACGCTGCTGCTGCCGTTTGTCGCCGGCCAGGCGCTGCAGCGCTGGACGGGCCCGTGGGTCGCCGCGCACAAGGCCTGGGTGCGCGTCAGCGACCAGAGCACCATCCTGCTGGTCGTCTACGGCGCCTTCAGCGCGGCCACGGTGCAAGGCCTCTACCAGCACCTGCCGCCGGCCACGCTGGCGGCGCTGCTGGGCATCTGCGCGCTGCTGCTGGCCATCGTCATGCCGCTGCTGACGTGGCTGAGCCGGGTGTTGGGCTTCTCCCGCGAGGACGAGATCGCCATCGTCTTCTGCGGCTCGAAGAAGACGCTGGCCAGTGGCGTGCCCATGGCGCAGATCCTGTTCGCCGGCCAGGCGGTGGGGCTGCTGGTGCTGCCGTTGATGGTGTTCCATCAGCTGCAGCTGATGGTCTGCGCGTCGATTGCGCGGCGGTATGCGCGGGAGACGCAGGTACAACTGGTCAAGGCTTGACCGGCCCGTCTTGTTCTCGCCCGACGGATGCGCGCGCCTGCTGCTTCGTAGCGATTCAACGTGAAGATGAGCGGACGCCGAAGGAGGTCCGCTCCATTGGCAGGTTCGGCTTCACTTATGGCTTTCCGCAGCGCTCTTTGTCGCGGCTGCGAGCCGCCGCAGCGCCTTGAGAAGCGGCTCCTCGGGAAAAAGCTTGCCGCAAAGGTTCACCGTGTCGCGCTCGACCCACGCAACGAACTCTTCGCCCGACGTGAAGCCCGTTCCGCACATTGAGCTTTCCGCGTCGAGCGCTTGCAAGATTTGCAGTTGCTCGCTACTTTTGAATCGCTCAAGGACGCGAATACGGGCTCGCTTGCCTGGTAGAACTGAAACCACTTGAACGTGTGCGATGTAGGTAGCGGAGGTGAAGGCTTCCTGCGCCCAATCGCTCCGCCCGGTGAAAGCGCGCGCTCCAACGCACGAGCAAGCGTGGCTTGCAACAGTACACCCAGCGAGTGTCAGGACTAAGAGCGCCTTCAGGCTGATGTTGTTCATGAAGCCGAACTATTGGTTTATGCATCCGTGCTTGCCGCATGACTCGGCAAGGCGCTGTTTAACTCGGTCGAGGTTAGTCGGTTTAACCCGTTGTCGGGCAACGGGTTTGTCGCGGCGGCGAAGGATTTCCGTACCATTAAATCCGTGCAGAAAGCGGCACGAGCGCGGTGACTGCCATCGACCAGCCGCGACGATCTCGAGCGCCTTGGCGGTCGAGCTGTTTCACAGCCTCACCGGCCCCGCCACACCCCCACTCGCCACCGCCGCCCTGGCCTGCTGCTGCCGCGTCCGGTCCACATAACTATCCGCGCGCTGCAGCTGCGCCTCGATGAGCTTGTTGTTGGCGCCCATCGTCGCAATCGCCTTCGAGCGGAAGTTGTCCATCGCGTCCATGGCCTGGAAGGTCTGGTCGAACATGGACTGGATCTGCTCGATGCCCAGCATCGGGTTGGACGCGAACTCGGCCGTCTGGTCGACGTGCTGGTTCAGCGCCTGGCCGGTCTGGTTGATGAGGTTGGCTATGGTCGCGTTGACGCCTTGCAGCATCTTCATGACCTCGATCTGGTTGCCCGTCGCGCGCGCCACCGTCTGCGCCACGGCCAGCGCGCTCATGCCGGTGGTGGCGACGCGGTCGCAGCCGATCATCATTTCGCGGCCGGTCTTCTTCAGCACGTCCAGCGCCAGGTAGCCATTCACGCAGACGGCCTGCTGGGTCTGGATGTCGGCGAGGTTCTGGCGCGCGTAGAACAGCACCTCCTGCTCCAGCGCCTTGGCCTTGAGAGGGTCGGTGGGCTTGAGCTGCTCCACGCGCTCGGCCAGCCGCGTGTCCAGCGTGCGGGCGAAGCGCGCGGCCGCCGCGAGGGACTGCATCGCGTCCCACAGCTTGGTGCGCGTGGCCTCGATGTCGATGACGTCCTTCTGGATGCCGTCCTTGGCCGCGTAGAGCTGCGTCATGCTGGTCTGCAGCTGGCTGGCGGCGCTCTCGAACTTGCGGAAGTAGGCCTCCAGCTTGTTGCCGAACGGGATCAGCCCCAGCAGCTTGCGCGGCTGCAGCAGGTCGCCGTCCTTGCCGGGGTTCAGCTCGTCGAGCTGCGCGCGGATGGCGTTGATGGCCTGGTAGGCCGGCGTGTCCGTCGCGCCGACGAAGTTGCGCTGCATCAGGCTGCCCTGCATCAGGCTGGCGGCGAGGCTGATCTCCTGGCGGCCGAGCTGGAAGGCGCTGTCGAGCTTCTGCTTGAACGGCTCGCTGTGCAGGTCTTCCTTCTCCAGCGCGTCGATGAAGCGGCGCACCTGCTCGTCCACCTGCGTGGCGAGTTCGGGCTTCAGCGGCACGGCCTCGACGGCCTGCGGCGGCTCGACGGGCGTGATGACCTCGGGCGGCGTCAGCGTGAAGGCGGGCTTGGTCGTCGTCGTGGTGTCGCTCATGGTTGCTTGGCTCCGAACTTCTGTTTGAGGAATTCGCTGTGGCGCAGGAAGGCCTGGGCGTCCTGCCCGGCCAGGTCGTCGCCCAGCTGCTCGACCTTGGCCTCCAGCTCGGCCAGCACGCCCTCGAAGGTGGCCTGCGCTGTCATGCCGTTGCTGAGCAGTTTCTTGGTCGCGAACTGCGGCGGGATGCTGAGGTAGGTGTTCAGCGCGTCGGGCAGGTAGCTGATGGCGATGTGGCGCGCGTGGAAGCTCTCCTGCAGCGGCAGCTGGCCCTGGCTGCGCTCCCACTGGTCCAGCAGGCCTTCGAGCTTGGCGCACAGGTGCTGGATGCGCGTGGCCAGCGGCCCGGGGATGCGGTTGCCGGGGTTGTGCTCGGTGAGCCGGCGCACGCCGGACAGCGCCCGGCCCATCGCCTCGCGGGCGTCGCCCTCGTCCTTGAACTGCAGCGCCTCCCACTCGGCTTCCTTGAAGCTGGGCCAGCCCCACCACAGCGCGCCGACGACGAGGCCGCCCGCGTAGCCCAGCGCGGCCACGCCGAGGCCCAGGCCGCCGAGCAGGCCCAGCGCCTTCAGCACCAGCACGCCGGTGGCGGCGAGCAGGCCGCACCAGTTGGCCGGTGCGTTGAGCCATCGAAACAAGGCGCTCATTGGTAAGACCGGATGTCCTTGAACACCGCATACAGCGGAGTCTTGCGCGCATCGAACACGCGGCCGCCGGTGATGCCCACGAGTTGCTTCAGGTCGCCCTCGGCCGCATCGCCGTACAGCACCATGAAGACGGGGATGCCGCGCACGTCCTCCGGCAGCTGTTCGTAGGCCTGTTTGAAGGCCTCCAGGTTGCGGCCCACCGTGTTCTTGCCGTCGGTGAAGGCGACCACCGAGTACTGGTAGTCCGGGTGGAGCTTGCGCTGCTCCAGCATGTGGTTGAGCGCGGCCAGCACCGAGTCGTACAGCGCCGTGCCGCCGTTCATGCGCAGCGCGTCGGCGGCGTCGCGCACGCGTTGCAGCTCGGCCTTCTTGGCGTCGGTGTCGGCCTGCGGCGCCACGCCCTTGGCGACGCGCGTGCCGGCCGGGATCTCGAACAGCACCGGCTCGCGCGGCCGGTCGCTGAACGGCAGGAACCACAGCTTCTCGCGGTTGGTCAGCTTGGCGACGCGGCCGGTCAGCGACACGTCGGCGCCGGCCAGGTAGTGGATGGCCTCCACCAGCTGCTCGCGCCGCTGGCCCTGCATGCTGCCGCTGGTGTCCAGCACGAAGGTGCTCGCGATGGGCTTGCGGAACTCGTTCAGGTAGGCGTCGATGAGGCCGTCGGCCAGTTGCCGGTCGGGCGAGAACGGCAGCTCCACCTGCACGCCGCGCGCGGGCAGCAGGTCGGCCACCTGGGCCGCCAGCTCGGCCTTCATCGGCCGGCGCAGCGTCTGGCGGGCCAGCCACAGCTGGGCGGCGTCGCCCTTCAGGTACTCGACGACCTTGAGGTAGTCGGCGCGCTTGGCGTCGTTCAACAGCATGAACGGGTAGTCCGCCGTGGACACGCCCTCGAACGGGTAGATCAGGTGCAGCTTCTCGCGCAGCTTGCCGCTGGCGTTCAGCGTCAGCAGCCAGCTCTCGTAGTTGATGAAGGCGTTGGCGCGCGTGCCCTGCTGCCTGGCGAACTGCTCGGCGAGATAGGTGGAGTTGTCGCCCACGATCTTGTAGCCGGTCAGGAAGTCGGCAATGGCCTGGCGGTCCACGTCGGCGGCCGTCAGCGCCTCGCCCTTGCCGCCCGCCGCGGCGACGACGCCCAGCAGCGCCATGAAGCCCTGGTTGCTCGTCGCCGGGTTGCTGAGCGCGTAGCGCAGCTCGCCGCGCTTGGCGGCCTTGGTGATGTCGGCCCAGGTGAGCTTGGCGTCGGGCTTGTTCCAGCCGAAGCGCGCCGCATCGCTCTCGCTGACGCCCACGGCGATGGGCGACAGCATGATCTTTTCCTGCAGCTTCACGCGGCCCTGGCCGGCGGCGTCGCTGAGCAGGTACTTGGCATTGGCGAACCAGGCGGCGTCGGCGGTCGAGCCGCTCAGCACCTCCTGCGTGCTCTCCATCGTGCCGCCGAAGCGGAACTTCACGGCCACGCCGGTGGCGGCCTCGATCTGCGCGGCCAGCGGCTCGATGTCCTTCAGGTCGCTGGTGGCCAGCACCTGCAGCGTCGTCTTTGGAGCGGCAGGCGCGGTCTGCACGGGGGCGGGGTCGTCGCGCTTGCCGCAGGCGGTCAGTGCCGCGGCGGCCAGCAGGGCGAGAGCAAGGGCGAGGCGTCGCATCATTGGTTCATCTCCCGGCTGACGGTGTCGATCATGTCGAACATCAGGTCGAACCCCGGCGGGTCCACCACCTGGCGCAGCTGCGTGTCCACGGCCAGGCCGGCCTGCTTGGCGGTGGCGGCGAAGGCGGCCGGGTCGCCGGTGCGGAAGCCCTGCTCCAGCGCGATGGCCTGCAGCGCCTTGTCGGTTGCCAGCAGCTCGGCCAGCTTCTTGCCGCGCTCGGTCATCGCCACGACGACCAGCTTGTTGACGATGGTGGGCTGCGGGTACAGCAGCACCATCTCGGGCCGCAGCCCGCCGCCGGCCTTTTGCGCCTGCGCCAGCATCTGGTTTTCGTAGATGAAGGCCAGCGGCGTCTTGCCCATGCCGATGGCGAGGTAGTCGTCGAACGCGCCGTTGACGTAGTTCTCCTGGAAGCCCTGGCGCTTGAACAGCTCCGCCAGCTTCAGCGCCAGCGCCTGGCCCTGCGCGCGGTCGCTGACGACCTCGCCGTTCAGCGCCTGCGACGTCAGCGCCAGGTACATGGCCGCCGAGTTGCTGCGGCGGATGTCCGTCGTCGACACCAGCACGCTGCGCGACACGGCGTACTCGCCGCTGTCCTTCAGGTCGCGCCAGCGCTTCTTGGCCAGCATCGCCTCGGTGAGCTTCTCCATGTCCAGGCCGTAGACCTTGGGCGCGATGGGCCGGGCCATCTGGTTGGCGACGAGGATCTTGGCGACAGGCTCCCAGGAGGCCACGACCAGCGGCGTGTGGAAGGGCGAGCTCTGCGTGGCCGGCTTGTTGGCCTTGCGCGCGGCGTCCAGGATCATGTTGGCGGCGACGACGCCGCTGGCCAGGAAGAAGTCCGGCGCCTCGGCCAGCTTGCCCGCCATGTCGCGGCTGCCCACGCGCACCGCCTGCACCGGCAGGCGCTGGCCGGCCAGCAGCCGGGCGACGCGCTCGTCCTTGAAGAACGGCTCCACGTCCACGGCGATCAGGCCCTTCAGCGGCGCGGTCTGCGCGATGACGGTCTGCTCGTGCTCGAGCGCCTGGGTCTGCTGGTTGCTGCGCAGCGCCCAGAACAGCGCGCTGCCGAACACAGCCAGCACGACCAGCGTGCCGGCGATGCGCTTGGGGTTGTTCATCTGGCTTTTCTCGCCTCCTGCCATGTCGACAGGTGCGGAGTGTGCCGCCTCCCGGGGCACAGCCAAAAGTCAGGCGACGTCAGGAATCACCTGAGGCGCCGCCTGAGCGTCCCTCATGCGGGACGCGCTTGCCAGGCCGCCGCGTTCGCGGCAGCCGTGTCACTTCTCGACGAATGCGCGCTCGATGACGTAGTCGCCCGGCGTCGTCGTGCTGCCTTCCTTGAAGCCGCGGATCTCCAGCATCTCCTGCATGTCCTTCAGGAGCGCGGGGCTGCCGCACAGCATGATGCGGTCGTTCTCGGGGTCCAGCGGCGGCAGGCCCAGGTCGGCCTGCAGCTTGCCGGTCTGGATCAGGTCGGTGATGCGGCCCATGTTCTTGTAGGGCTCGCGCGTGACGGTGGGGTAGTACAGCAGCTGCTCGCTGGCGTACTCGCCCAGGAACTCGTGCTTGGGCAGGTCCACGGTCAGGTGGTCGTGGTAGGCCAGCTCGGCCACCTCGCGCACGCCGTGCACGATGACGACCTTCTCGAAGCGCTCGTAGGTCTCGGGGTCGCGCACGATGCTGATGAACGGCGCCAGGCCCGTGCCGCTGCCCAGCAGGTACAGGTTCTTGCCCGGCAGCAGGTAGTCGATCAGCAGCGTGCCCGTGGGCTTGCGGCCGACGATGATCTTGTCGCCCGGCTTGATGTGCTGCAGCTTGGACGTCAGCGGGCCGTCGGGCACCTTGATGCTGAGGAACTCCAGGTTCTCTTCGTAGTTGGCGCTGACGATGGAGTACGCGCGCAGCAGCGGCTTCCCGTTGTCGCCCTTGAGGCCGATCATCGTGAAGTGGCCGTTGGAGAAGCGCAGCGCCTGGTCGCGCGTCGTCGTGAAGCTGAACAGGCGGTCGGTCCAGTGATGGACGGTCAGGACGGTCTCTTCGTGGAAGGCACTCATGGGGCGGTGATCTTGGCGGGGTTAACCCCGGGATTTTCGCCTGGAAGTGATATGCGCGCGTCGCACAAGGGTCAAGCAGTCGCGTGGGCGGCCTTCGCGGCACGTTCAGCCCGGTTCAAGTCCGGCCCCGTGAGGAGCCGGACTTGCGGGTCAACGGACGATCAGGAAGTACTGGACGCCGCTGGCCTGGATCTCGTTGCTGCCCGTCTGCACCACGGCGACGCGGCGGTCGTCGCTGGCGTGGAACACCGCGAGCCCGTACGACTGGGCGCCGTTGATCACCGGCAGTCGGATGTCACCTGCGGGGAACAGCAACGAGCCGGTGAACCGCTTGAGCACCTCGGCGTACTGCGAGGTGTTGGTGCCGTTGGTGGTCACCGCGACGGCCTCCACATCGGTGGCGCTGTGGCTGACCGACAGGGCAGCGGTGCCCAGCGTGCCCAGGTACTGCAGATCTGAGACCCTGAAGTAGCTGCCGCCGCTGGTGAACAGCAGCGACTCGTCACCCGAAAGCCACATCGGGCTGGACGCCGAATAGTTGGACGACGCTTGGCCATTCATGCCCGTGAAACTGCCGGTGGTGACATTGACGCCCGTCCAGGACAGCGACGAGAAGTCGCCGATCAGAAGGCGGCCCAGCGATTCCGACATCACGCCCCGCGGGCTGGTGGCGGTGTTGTAGAGGCTGGTGGTTCCCAGCGTTACACCAGTGCGTCCGTTGATGGCGACGACGTTGGTGTACGGCCAGGAGTTCGACGAGCCCGCCACGAACACGATGCCCGAGTTGGCTGTGAACACCTCGCCCTGTGAGCCTGACGTGCCCGTCGTGGCGAGCAGCGAACCGGTGACGACGTCCACCAGGCTGACGCTGCCCTCATGCAGCAGGCCGGCCAGCCGGCCATCGGCCGACAGCGACATGGCCTTCACCGTGGTGGGCAGCGCGATGGCGACATCGGTGCCTGCCGACGGATCGACCAGATGCAACTGATTGGGGTTGGTGGAAACGACCACCAGCTTGTTCTGCGACTTGCTGAAGCGCATCAACAGCGGCTTGTAGGCCAGCGGCACGGTTCCCGCGGTAGCGCTCAGCACGGTGATGCTGACGCCCGAGACGGCGCTGACCTGGCCGTCCGTCACGGTGACCGATGCGTAGTAGCTGCCGGGGACGTCGGGCGTGAAGCTCAGCGCGGGGCCATTCGGCGCCGAAATGCTGGCGTTGGAGCCCGTCGGACGCGTGTCCAGCGCCCAGCGGTAGGTCAGCGCGCCAACGTTGTTCTTGCTGTAGCTGCTGGCTGCCGACGCCGTGATGCTGCCGCCCTGCAGCACCATGGCCTGGCTGCGGTCGAGCACGACCACTGGCGCGTAACTGCCGACGTCAACGCTGACGGACTGCACCGCGCGCAGGCCTGCCGGGTTGGTGACCGTCAGCGTGGCCGTATAGCGGCCGTCCTTGTCTGGCGTGAAGCTGGGCGTGGCCGTGTTGGCGCCGCTCAAGCTGGCCGTACTGCCTGCCGGCAGCGTGTCCAGTACCCAGTTGTAGGTCAGTGCGCCGCCTGCCGGGTCCTGGCTGCCCGTGCCGCGCAGTGTGACGGCGCTGCCGGTGGCGGCGACATAGCTGGGGCCGCCAGCCTGGGCCACGGGCGCTGCGCTGGCTGACACGATGGCGATCGGGCCGCGCTCGACGTTGACGGCGACACGGTGGATGGCCGACGCGCCGCTGCTGCGGTCCACGACCGTGTACTGCAGCGAGTACGTGCCCGGCACGTCGGGGACGAAGCTCACGGCCCAAGCGGACGTGCTGGTCAGCTGCGTCAGTGCGCTGTTGGTGGGTTTGCCGGCGACCGCCCACGTGCCATCGCTGTTGGAGGACCAGTAGCCACCGCCGTCCAGCGACACGATGTTGCCTACCGCGGCGCTGAGGTTGCTGTTGGCGACCACCGTCGAAACGCTGGTCGACACGGCGAGTGCCGGCGCCAGCTTGGCCGCATCGAAGGTGTGCACCGCATCGGCATAGAGACCAGACGGCGAGGTCGCCCGCACACGCACCTGGTAGGCGCCGACGGCGTCAGGCGTCAGCCGGGCCGTCGTGCCGGTGACGGCCAGTGCTGCGGTGTTGCCCGCGGGAGCCGACAACAGCGAGAACGCCAGCGTCACCGGGCCACCGTTGGCGTCGGTGCTGCCCGCGCCGTCCAACGCGATGACGGCCCCGACGGATACGGACTGGGTGGGGCGGGTCAGCGTGGGCCCAGCGAAGCTCACGGATGCATCCACGTTCACGACAGGTACCGCGGCGGTGACGGTCACCGGCAGCATCGTGCTGGCCGTGGTGCCGTTGGCGCCTACCTGCAGCGTGAACTGGTAGTTGCCCGCCACATCCGGTGCAAAAGTAGCCGTCGCGGTCGTGGCGTTCTGCAAGGTGGCCGTACTGCCGGCGGGCTTGTTGGTCACCGTCCACAGGTAGCTGGTGATGCCGCCTGACACGGACGTGCTGCCCGTGCCATCGAGCGTGAGGGTGCTGCCCACCGGCGCCTGCACCGTGGCATTGCTCGTTGTGGTGGCTGCGAGGGCCGTCGCGCGGATGACTGCTGTCGGCGGTTCCGCTGCGACCGGATTGGTGGTGGGCGAGCTGCCCCCGGCACTTCCACCGCCGCAGGCGCTCAACGCCAGCAAAGCAGCGGCCGTGCACGCGGCGACGGCCGCGTGCCGAATCGTCTTGATCATGATTTCTCCCTGAACGCCGAGCCTCGGTCAGGCCGGTCGGACGCGCATCTTAGTGAGCGTTTGGTGTCAGTTCGTTCGGGATGCCTGCACTTGAGGGGGGCGAGGTGCTGTCCATGCCGAGGCTGCGCGCACCCGGGCCTTCGTCGCCTTTGACATCGAGCGGGTTGTAGAGCGCACAGACCTTCAGCGACAGGCAGCCGCAGCCGATGCAGCCGGTGAGCTTCTGGCGCAGCGCCTGCAGTGCGGCGATGCGGGCATCCAGCAGCGGCGCCCAGCTGGCGGACAGGCGCGCCCAGTCGGCCTTGGTCGGTGTCCGACTGTCGGGCAGCGTGGCCAGTGCCGCCTTGATCTGCGGCAAGCTCAGCCCTACCGTCTGCGCCGCGCGGATGAAGGCGACGCGGCGCAGCGCATGGCGCGGGTACTGGCGGTGGCCGCCCGCGCTGCGCGTGCCGGCCAGCAACCCCTCGGCTTCGTAGAAGCGCAACGCACTCGTCGCGACACCCGCGCGCCGGGCCAGTTGGCCGATGGTCAGTGGCGTGTTCGGCGACGGATCGCTTGACTTCAAGTCAACTTCAACTTCGAGCATGGCGGCCATGTTCCCACGAATGGAGTCGCCCATGCTGATGAAGACCGTCCCGCCCACGCGTGAAACGCCCGCCACGCTGGCCCAGCTGCACCACCTGCTCGATGCCGGTCAGGCGTGGTCGGCCACCTACCGCGGCCGCATGAGCAACCACCTGCCGATGGCCCAGCAGGCGCTGCTGGAGCTGGGTGCCTCGTCCGGGCGGCTGCAGGCCGTGACCGAGGCGGAGGAGGTGCATCTCGAACCGCGGGCGCCTGCGCGGCCGGCGCGTATCGACGCCGCACGTGACCTCGGCCGGCCGGACAGCGACGCCGCCTGGCGCGCGCACTTTGCCGGCCGCATCGCCACGCTCGGCTCGCCCGCCGCGCTGCGTGAGGCGTTGGCGCTGCTGCTGCCGGGCGCCGGTGCGATCGCCTTCCACGGCCTGATCCGCACGGGCCACGCGGTGCTGGCGGGGCACGACGGCGAGCTGGCCGCGGGGCTGGCGCACTGGGCATCGCACTTCATGCCGCTGCCCACCGCCGACGAAGCGCCGCTGACGCTGGCCGACTGGCTGCAGGCGCTGGCGTCACTGCCTCGCCCCGCCTACCCGGCCGGCAGCTTCATTGCCGACCGCATGCGGGCCTGGGGCGACACGCCCGGCTTCGCGGCCATCGCCGGGCGGCTGCAGCACGGGCCCGACACACTGCGCGATCTCGCGCTGCTGGCCGCCCGCACCTACGCGGCCACCGGCAACTTCACCTTGCTGCACCTGCTGACGGCCAGCCACGCGATGAGCGTGCTGCAGCCCTGGTGGCCTACGCCCGAGCTGCCGCGCGGCTTCAGCGTCGCTGCTGCAGCCGGCCTGCTCGCCAGCGGCGCCATGCCGGCCCTCGCGCTGGACCACCCACCCTGCCGCCCCTGGCCGGCGCTCATCGCCGCCGCCTGCGAACAGGACGACGCGCACGTCATCAAGCTCACGCACGCCGCCTGGCGCCTGGGCCGGCGCTGGCCCGACCCCGCCTGGCGCCGCGCCGTGGAACGTGCAATTCCATTTTGATGGATGGAAAATTCCAGTATGCTGGATGCATGGACATCTCTCAACGCATCGGCCGCCGCCTGCACGACCTGCGCGCCGCCGCCGGCCTGTCGCTGGACGCGCTCGCCCACAAGAGCGGCGTCAGCCGTTCCAACATCTCGCTGATCGAGCGCGGCCAGAGCAGCCCCACGGCCGTCGTGCTGGACAAGCTGTCGTCGGCGCTGGGCGTCAGCGTCGCCTCGCTGTTCGAGGCCAGCGAGGCGCCGGCCGCGCCGTCGCCGCTGGCCCGCGTGGCCGACCAGCCGGTGTGGCGCGACCCGGCCTCGGGCTATGTGCGCCGCAATGTGTCGCCGCCGGGCGCGTCGCCGTTGCAACTGGTGGACGTCGTCTTCCCGCCCGGTCAGCGCGTCTCCTTCGAGACCGCCGAGCGCGACCGTGACATCCACCAGCTCGTCTGGATGATCGACGGCGCGATGGAGATCACCCACGGCGACACGCAGTGGCAGCTGGCTGCCGGCGACTGCCTGGCGGTGCAGCTGAACGCGCCCATCCACTTTTTCAACCCCGGCACCCGGCCGGCCCGCTACCTCGTCGCATTGACCGGAGCCCGGCCATGAACTTCCGTGAACTCGATGGCGCCGAGGCGCTGGCCCGCGTGGGCGAACTGGCCGACGTGCTGCGCGACTGCGTGGAGGGCGGCGCGTCGGTGGGCTTCATGCTGCCGCTGGCCGAAGGCCGCCCCGAGGCCTTCTGGCGCCGCGTGGCCGACGGCGTCGCGGCGGGTGAGCGCCACCTGTTCGTCGCCGAAGACGAGACCGGCCGGATCTGCGGCACGGTGTCGCTCGTGACTGACATGCCCGACAACCAGCCGCACCGCGCCGATGTGTCCAAGATGCTGGTGCACCGCCGCGCGCGCCGGCAGGGCATTGCCGAGCGGCTGCTGAAGGCGCTGGAGGCCAAGGCGTGCGAGCTGGGCAAGACGACACTGGTGCTGGACACCGTCACGGGCAGCGATGCGTCGCGGGTGTACGAAAGGCTGGGCTGGCAGAAAGCGGGAGACATCCCGAACTACGCTTTGATGCCGGATGGGCCTCTCTGTTCGACGACCTATTACTTCAAGCCGCTCTGAACCCCATCCCCCGCCGCTCCCGCACCTCTGGCTTCGCCCGGTGCTCCGCCTCGAGCTGCGCCAGGAACTCGTCCGGCGTGAAGGCCTCGCCGAGGATCTCGACCTGATGCCGCACCGCCGCGAAGTCGCCATGAGCGAGGCAGTCCATCGCCACCAGGCGTGAGCGTTGCTCGTCGGTGGGCGCCGCGCCCGCCTCGCGCTCGAACATGGCCAGCCGCTGCTCGGGCCTCAGCGCCTTGAAGCAGATCTTGAACGCGAAGCGCCGCAGCGCGGCCTCGTCCAGGTCGTCGAACAGGTTGGTGGTGCAGATGAACAGCCCGTTGAAGCGCTCCATGCCGGCCAGCATCTCGTTGACCTCGGACACCTCGTAGTTGCGCTCCGCGTGCTTGCGGCTGCGCAGGAAGCTGTCGGCTTCGTCCAGCAGCAGCACGGCGCCCTCGAGCTGCGCCATGTCGAACATGCGGGCCATGTTCTGCTCGGTCTCGCCGACGAACTTGCTGGCGATGTCGCTGGCGCGCCTGACCATCAGCGGCCGCCCCAGCGCCTGTGCGATGTGCTCGGCCAGCGCGGTCTTGCCGGTGCCCGGCGGCCCGTAGAAGCACAGCTGGCCGCGGCCCTTCCGGCGCAGCGCCTCGACGATGCGCGGGATCTCGAAGCGGCTCTCGCAGTTCAGCAGGTCCAGCGTGTACTGCGTGACGCACGGGCGGGTGACGCTGGCGCCGTCGTCGCGGCCCAGGGCCTTGTCGGCGTTCTGCAGCTGGCGTTCGATGAGCTTTTCAGCGTCGCCCGCGGAACCCGCCAGTTGTGCAAAGCGCACCGCGGTGCGGATCTGCGCCGGCGTCAGGCCCGGCCGCTCGGCCAGCCGGGCGACGAAGTCCTCGCTGACAGCCACCTCGCCCAGCGCCTTGGCCACCAGGCCGCGGCGCGCGCCGGGCGGCGGCGACTTCAGCTCCAGGTGGTACTGGAAGCGGCGCCGGAACGCCGGGTCGATCTGCTCGATGCGGTTGGTCACCCAGATGACCGGCACCGGGTTGGTTTCCAGGATCTGGTTCACCCAGGCCTTGCCGCTGACCGAGTTGCCCACGCCGCCCTCGGCGCTGGCGTCCAGCCGGTTCAGCAGCGATGCGGTGTCGCTGGACAGCGGCGGGAACACGTCCTCCACCTCGTCGAACAGCAGTGCCACGTTGGCGCTGGCCTTCAGGAACACCTGGCTGATCTGCAGCGAACGGTAGCGGTCGCGTCCGGACAGCGAATTGCCGTCACGGTCGGCGTACTCCACCTCGTACAGGTCCAGCCCGGCGGCCGCGGCGGCCACCTTGGCCAGCTCCGTCTTGCCGGTGCCCGGCGGGCCGTAAAGCAGCACGTTGACGCCGGTGGCGTGCGTCGCGACGGCCTGGCGCAGCAGGCCCTTCAGCAAGTCGAGGTCCTCGACGACGAAATGGAAGTCGCTGGGGGCCAGCGTGCTGGGGGCGGCCGGCCGCGTGAACACGGCCATCAGGTCGTGCGGGCCCTGGTACTCGCGCATCAGCACCGGCGGCAACTGGTCGCTGACCTTCATCAGGTCGGCCAGGTCGGTGATGTTGTGTTCGGAGATCAGGTTCTCCACCATGCCGATGCGTTCCAGCCGCGAGCCGGCGCGCAGGGCTTCGGCCACCTCGCGCTCGTCCACGCCGGCCACGGCGGCGATGGCCGCAAAGGCCTCCTGTGCCGTGTTGACCTTGAACTCGACGAGCGCGCCGCGCAGCTCGCGCTGGTAGCGGGCCAGCGTGCCGTACAGCAGGATGGCGCGCTCGGCCGGGTTCAGCTGCAACAGCTGGCCCAACGCGTCGATGTTCTTCTCCACCAGCGTGGACTCGCGCTTGAGCTGCCGGTCCAGGTGCTCGCAGGTGGTGGCCAGCAAGGCCATCATGTCCTTGGGAGCGTCCTTGGCGTACTCGTCCAGGTAGAAGAACAGCGTGCCTTCGGAGAACGGGCCGCTCCACTGGCCGAAGCGGTCAAGAAAGGCCTCGTCGGAGAGACCGTCATGCCCGCGCCACAGCTCGTTGCCCGCGCAGCGCTGGGCCAGGTAGCCGCGCAGTCGCTGCAGCACGCGGGCCGGCCAGACGAGGTGGCGACCGGTGAAGGACAGCAGGCCGTTGAAGTCGCGCCGCAGATTGAAGCGGTTGGCGTGCTTGACGGTCAGCGTCAGCACGAACTGCGAACACATGCGGTCCAGCACCGGGGCGCTGTCCAGGCCGGGCGAAGGCAGTACGCGGGCAGCGGCGGCCCGGGGGGCAGTCTCTGCGGCGGTTCGCTTCACCATCGATGGGCTCCTTGCGCGGCCTGCAGCGGCCGGCGTTGGCCCATCTTGTATCAGGGTTCTTGGCGAATCAATGCGTGGCCGTGTCCCTAAACGTTCAGTGCATCACGACGGGCTGCTGGCCCATCACGGCGTATTGCTCGATGAAGGCGTCGAGTTCGTCCTCGGAGGGCTGGCCGTCTTCGATCAGCGC
Source organism: Pelomonas lactea (assembly GCF_043555885.1). Taxonomy (NCBI): domain Bacteria; kingdom Pseudomonadati; phylum Pseudomonadota; class Betaproteobacteria; order Burkholderiales; family Sphaerotilaceae; genus Roseateles; species Pelomonas lactea. The sequence continues at coordinate 243,873 of NZ_JBIGHX010000010.1, forward strand.
CTGCACGCCCTGCGAGAACGACTCGGCGAGCGCGCCCTCGATGAAGATTTCCTTGCGGGCGAACTTGTCGACGATCTCGAATCCGCCGCGGTTCAGTTGCGGTCCCGTGTCGGCCTCGGCGAGCGGCACCTCGAACTGGACGACGATGAAGCTGTCGGAGTTGTAGAGCATGTGCATGGAGTTCTCCTCGTGGCTTCAGCTGCGGGTGGGGCCCGGCGTTTCAAGCCCCGCTCGGTTCAGATACTGGCAGAAGGGGGCTCTGTTCGCGTCATCCCCCGGGCCGACAACGTGTAGGAACCGTCAGGAGTTCACGTCGGTCAAGGTGATTTCGTAACCCCTGGTTTCGGGGTCGCCCTGGCGCAGCCGCACGGGCCAGTGGCCGCGTGCCGGGTCCAGCCAGAGTTCAACGCCGGGGTCGTGCGGCCCCAGCGGCAGCCGGCGCAGATGCAGCGTGCCGGCGTCGGCTGGCTCGGCGTCCACCGCCTCGAAGGTCCACTCGCGCAGCTCGCCGCGCAGCCCCGCCACCCAGACGCGCCAGCGGCCGCCGGGCGTCGGCGCGGCCTGCACCAGCGCGGCTAGCTGCAGCCACCAGGACAGCCGGTCCTGCGTGCCCTCGGGCAGCTCGTGCTGCACCGGGCTGGCGGAGAAGCTGATGCGCCGGTCCTCCGCGTCGAAGTTGACGGCCTGGCGGTCTTGGCCGCCGCGTTGCAGCGCGAAGCGCTCGGGCGCCAGGCCGGCGCTGCCGGTGCGGCCCAGGCTCTCCAGCGCCGGCAGCGCGCGCTCGCCGATGCGCCGTGTCAGGCGCAGGCTGTAGCGGCCGTCGGGCTGGGGCTGCCAGTCCAGCAGCGCTTCGCCGTCCTGCCCGCCCTGGCGCAGCCGGTAGCGCCAGGCTGCCGGGCCGGCCAGGCGCAGCAGCGGCGTGTCCGGCGCCGTCGCAGGGGCATCGACGGCGGGCGCCGGGGGCTGTTCGCTCGGCCGCGTCGAGCGCGCCGTGGGCAGGGGCAGGGCAGGCGGCGCGGGTTCTGGCAGCGCCACGGGCAGCGTGGGTGGCAGCAGCGCGACGCTGACGGCCCGTGCCGGCCGCGCCGCGTCCTCACGCACACGCCCGCCGCCCAGCAGCGCCGCGTGGGCGATTAGGCTGGCCGCCAGCGCGAGCCAGGCGGCGCGGGGCAGGGCAGGGCGGTCGCGCATCGCACAATGCTGCCACCACCCATGAGATCCCCATGAAACTCGCCAGCTACGCCGACGGCTCGCGCGACGGCCACCTCGTCGTCGTCTCGCGCGACCTGACCCAGGCTCACTACGCCACCGGCATCGCCACTCGCCTGCAGCAGGTGCTCGACGACTGGGGCTTCCTCGCGCCGCAGCTGGAAGACCTGGCCGTGCAGCTCAACCACGGCAAGCTGCGCCACGCTTTCCCGTTCGACCCCGACAAATGCCTGGCGCCGCTGCCGCGCGCCAGCGGCTGGGCCGTCGTCGGCGCGGACGGTGCCGTGCGCCGCGATGCCGGCCAGTTCGCCGCCGCGCACCAGCCGCTGCGCGCGCCGGCCCACGGCGAGGTGGCGCTGGCCGCCGTCACTGGCGACCTTGGTGCCGCCAGCGACACGGCCGCGGCGCTGGACGCGCTGCGCCTGCTGACCCTCGTCGTGGACTGGCGCCTGGATGACGAACTGATTGCCACGCAGGCCGCGCCGCTGGCGGTCACGCCCGATGAACTCGGCAGCGCCTGGCGCAACGGCCGCGTGCAGGCCTGCCTGCACCTGCTGCACAACGGCAGCAAGCAACCCGTCCGCGACATCGACGCCCACCCGGGCGCCGCGCTGGCCCGCGTGGCCCGGCTGCGGGCGCTGCGGGCCGGGCAGGTCGTCGGTGCGGCGCTAGGCTCGCTGGAGCAGGCGCTCGCCGCCGGCGACAGCCTGCTGCTGGACCTCAAGACCGCCGAGGGCAGCAGCCTCTTCGGCGCCATCGACCTCGACATCGCCCCCCCGGACCTCACCCCATGAACCGCCTGCCCATCATCATCGACACCGACCCCGGGCAGGACGACGCCGTCGCGCTGCTGCTGGCCGCCGCCTCGCCCGAACTGGAACTGCTCGGCGTGACGACGGTGGCCGGCAACGTGCCGCTGGCGCTGACGACGCTGAACGCGCGCAAGGTGCTGGAGCTGGCCGGCCGCACGGACGTGCCCGTCTGCGCCGGCGCCGACCGGCCGCTGGACGTGCCGCTGGTGACCGCCGAGCACGTGCACGGCGACACCGGCCTGAACGGCGTGGACCTGCCCGAGCCCGTGCTGCCGGTCGATGCCCGCCACGCGGTCGACTTCATCGTCCAGACGCTGCGCGAGCGCGAGGCCGGCACCGTCACGCTGTGCCCGCTGGGCCCGCTGACCAACATCGCGCTGGCGCTGCGCCAGGCGCCCGACATCGCCACGCGCATCCGCCGCATCGTGCTGATGGGCGGCGGCTTCTTCGAGGGCGGCAACGTGACGCCGGCGGCCGAGTTCAACATCTACGTCGACCCGCAGGCGGCGCACGAGGTGTTCACCAGCGGCGTGCCCATCACGATGGCGCCGCTGGACGTCACGCACGAGGTACTCACCGCCGCCAATCGCATCGACGCCATCCGCGCGCTGCCCAACCGCGTGGGCGCCGTAGTGGCGGCCTGGATGGAGTTCTTCGAGCGCTACGACGAGGAAAAGTACGGCCAGGACGGCGGCCCGCTGCACGACCCCTGCGTCATTGCCTGGCTGCTGAAGCCCGACCTCTTCACCGGGCGCAACTGCAATGTGCGCATCGAGACGCAGAGCGAGCTGACGCGCGGCATGACCGTCATCGACTGGTGGGCCGTCACCGGCCTGCCGGCCAACGCCCAGGTGCTGCGGCACGCGGACGCGGACGGCTTCTTCGCGCTGCTGACGCAGCGGCTGGCGCGGCTCGGCTGAGCTTTCGGGCCGGGCGCCGGGCCGCTACCCAGCCGGCCCCTCCGGGAACCGACCAGGCCCGCCCGCGTTCAGCGCGGCGGGACGGGCGAGGGGCTCACAGTCCTTTGGTCACCAGCCGGAACTCCGGCTCCTCGGGGTGCGGCTTGATCGTGAAGCCCAGCCCGCGCATCAGCTTCAGCATGTCGGCGTTGTTCGTCAGCACCAGGCCTTCGATGTCGCTCAGGCCCTTCTCGCGGGCCGCGTCGGTGATGCCTTCCATCAGCCGCGAGCCCAGGCCCTTGCCGCCGAAGTCGTCGGCCACCAGCAGGCTGAACTCGCAGCTGGTCTGGTCGGGGTTGGTGATGATGCGGCTGACGCCGACGATGCGCTCGCGCTCGTCGAAGCCGCCGTCGTCGCGCGCGGTGCGCTCGCAGTAGACGGCCACCAGCGCCATCTCGCGGTCGTAGTCGATCAGCGTCAGCCGCGCCAGCAGCCCAGGCGGCAGTTCCTGGATGGCGCTGGCGAAGCGGAAGTAGCGGCTCTCGGGCTTCAGCCCGCGCACCAGGTCCTGCAGCATCTGCGCGTCGTCCGGGCGCACGGGGCGCACCGTCACCTCGCCACCGCCGGCCAGCGGCCAGACCTGCTCGAAGCGCGCCGGGTAGGGCAGGATGGCCAGGTGCGGGTAGTCGAAGGCACGCGGAACACCGGTCTGCGGGCCGGGCTGCAGCACGATGCGGGCGTCCACCGCCACGGCGCCGTGCTCGTCGACGATGAGCGGGTTGATGTCCATCTCGCGCAGCTGCGGGAACTCGCACACCATCTCGCTGACGCGCAGCAGCACGCGCTCGAGCGCCTCCAGGTCGGCCGGCGCGCCGCCGCCGCGGCCCTCGGCCAGCGTCTCGGACACGCGCGCCCGCTCGACCAGACGGCGGGCCAGGAACTGGTTCAGCGGCGGCAGCTCCATCGCCCGGTCAGCGATGAGCTCGATCATCGTGCCGCCGGCACCGAAGACGATGGCGGGGCCCAGCGCCTCGTCCGTCACCAGGCCCACGCAGACTTCCTGGCCGCCGCGGCCCCGGTGGGCGCGGGCCATCTTCTGCACCGTCACGCCGTTGATGCGCGCCTGCGGCTGCAGGCGCTTCACGCGGGCCACCATCTCGTTGTAGGTGTCGCGCGCAGCCGCGCCGCTCTGGATGTTCAGCGCCACGCCCTGCACGTCGCTCTTGTGCGCGATGTCGGGTGAGTCGATCTTCAGCGCGACGGGGAAACCCATCTGCGTGGCCAGCATCATGGCCTCGTTGGCGCTGCGGGCCAGCACGGTTTGCGTGACCGGGATGTGGAAGGCCGCCAGCAGCGCCTTGCTTTCCATCTCGGTCAGCGTGCGGCGGCGCTCGGCCAGCACGCTCTCGATGAGCAGCCGCGCGGCCTCCACGTCCGGCTGCGCGAGGCTGGACATGGGCGGCGGCGTCTGCAGCAGCAGCTGCTGGTTGGCGTAGAAGCTCGCGATGTTGCCGAAGGCGCCGACGGCGGCCTCGGGCGTGCGGAAATTGGCGATGGCCGCGTCGTTCAGCACGCGACGTGCCTCCAGCACGGAGGCGTCTCCCATCCAGCAGCCCAGCAGCGGCTTCGCCGTGGCGGCCTTCGCGGCAGCGACGGCGCGGGCCGTCTCCGTCGCCTCGGAACCGATCTGCGGTGCGTAGACCACCAGCAGCCCGTCCACCGCCGGGTCCTGCGCAGCGGCCTCCACCGCGGCGCGGAAGTGCTCCGGCGTGGCGGCGGCGGAGAGGTCGATGAGGTCGGCCAGCGACGCCAGGTCGGCCAGCTTCGGTGCCAGCGCGCGGGCGGTGTCCGGCGACAGCTTGGCCAGCTGCAGGCCGATCTCGCTGACCCAGTCGGCTGCCAGCACGCCGGGGCCGCCGCCGTTGGTGATGATGGCCAGCCGCTTGCCCACCGGGCGGTAGCGCGCGGCCAGGCATTTGGCGGCCGAGAACAGCTCGACGAAGCTGCGCACCCGCACCGCGCCGGCGCGGCGCAGCGCGGCGTCGAACACGTCGTCGCTGCCGACGATGGCGCGGCTGTGCGTCAGTGCCGCCTCGTTGCCCGCGCTGCGGCGGCCGGCCTTCAGCACGACGACCGGCTTGGCATGCGCGGCCGAGCGCAGCGCGCTCATGAAGCGGCGCGCGCTGGAGATGCCCTCCAGGTAGACGACGATGCTCTGCGTGCGCGTGTCGGCGGCGAGGAAGTCCAGCACCTGCGCCAGGTCCACCGCGGCGTTCGGCCCCAGCGACACGACCTGGCTGAAGCCCACGCCGTTCTGCCGCGCCCAGTCCAGCATGGCCGAGGTCAGCGCGCCGGACTGCGACACCAGCGCCAGCGACCCCTCGGCGGCCAGCGGCCCGGCGGCACTGGCGTTGAGGTTGAGATGCGGGCGCTGGAAGCCCAGGCAGTTGGGGCCCAGCAGGTGCACGCCCTCGCGGCGGGCGATGCGCTTGAGCTGCGCGGCCTGCTCGGGCGCGATGCCGTCGCTGACGATCAGCGCCGAGCGGCAGGCGATGCGCCCGGCCACTTCCAGCGACGCGGCGATCTCGTCGGCCGGCAGCGCGATGACGGCCAGGTCGGCCCGCGAGCGCGCCAGTTCGCCCAGCGTGCCGGTGGTGTCGCCATGCAGGAACTGCGGCGGGTGCGGCCCCGGCGCGGCGGCCAGCGCGGCACGCAGCACGCGGGCCTGGCGGGTCTGGCGCTCGGGCTCATCCGGCGGGCCGGCGAACACCACGACCGAACGGGGCATGAACAGCGGGGTCAGGAAATGGTCGTCCATTCGGGGAACTCTAGTCGGCGCTGATCGACAGCTGCACGGGGCCGCGGCAGGGCACGGCCCCGGCCGCCATCCTAGGCAGCCGTGCTGACGCCGCGTTGACCCAGGGCAAGTGGCGCATCGTTCCTGCGCGCTGTGGGGCTTCGTCCTCGTCATTCATGGCTGTGACGGCAGGTCGACCGGCGCATGGACCACGCCGGGCGTGGCCTGCCGCGCGTCGCGGCCTGAGGCGGGCCCGGCCGTGAGGTGGGAAGATCGTGTTCCCGCTGCACCGGAGCCCGCCATGTCACGCCGTCGTCTCGTCATCGCCTGCGCCCCCGCGCTGCTGCTGCGCCCCGCCTGGGCACTGAACCTGTCCGAGGGTGATGCCAATGCCGGCATCCGCACCGCGCTGGAGCGCGGCGCCAATGCCGCCGTCGCATTGCTGGGCCGGCCCGACGGCTTCCTCGGCAACCCGCTCGTCAAGATCGAGCTGCCCGGCTCGCTGAAGGATGCCGCCAAGCTGCTGAAGGCCACCGGCCAGGGGGCGAAGCTGGATGAGCTCGTCACCGCGATGAACCGCGCCGCCGAGGCCGCCGTGCCCGCGGCCAAGCCGCTGCTGTTGAAGGCGGTGCGGGACATGAGCGTGGAGGACGGCCTGAAGATCCTGCAGGGCGGCGACGACTCCGTGACGAACTTTTTCGCCGACAAGACCCGCGAGCCGCTGGGCCAGCAGTTCCTCCCCATTGTCACGCGGGCCACCGAGCGCGTGGCGCTGGCCGACAAGTACAACGCCGTCGCGAGGAAAGCGTCCGGCTTCGGCCTGGTGCGCGGCGATGAGGCCAACATCCAGCAGTACGTGACGGGCCGGGCGCTGGACGGGCTGTTCCGCATCATCGGCGAGGAGGAGAAGAAGATCCGCCGCGACCCGGTGGGCACCGGCAGCGCCATCCTGAAGAAGGTCTTCGGCGGCTTGTAACCGGCCGCTTTTCGGGGGATGGCGCGCCGGGCGGCCTGATGGCCGACAATCCCGCCCCTTGCCTGTTTGCTGCCGACGCGTCGGCCTTGCGATGAATTCCGATCTTCCCGATCCCGTGACCCCGTCCGAAGCACCGGCGGCTGCCGCCGTGGCGCCCGCTGCCGACACCCCGATCGAGGTCGCGCCCGCCGCCGCTGCCGTGACCGCATCGCCCGAGGCGAAGCCGGTGGCCGACGCCAGCGCCGAACTGAAGGCCTTGTTCCCGGCGCTGTTCACGGGCAAGCCCAAGCCCGTCAAGCTGCGCGTGCAGGCCGACATCCAGGAGCGCGCGCCCGGCAAGTTCAGCAAGGCCCAGCTCAGCGCCTTCCTGCGTCGCCACACCGGCAGCACCGGCTACCTGATCGCGCTGACGCAGAGCAAGACCCGCTTCGACCTGGACGGCAACCCCGCCGGCGACATCAGCGAGGAGCACCTCGCCGCGGCCAAGGAGGAGCTGACCCGCCGCAAGGGCGCGCGCCAGGAGCGCGAGCAGGCGGAGCAGCAGCGCCACCAGCTGGAAGCCCAGCAGCGCCGCAACCGCGCGCAATTGCTCTGGGACTTCGAGCGCACGACGCTGACCGAGGCCAATTTCTGCGTGCTCAAGGGCACCACGCCCGAGGAGCTGCCGCGCCTGCTGGACCTGGCCCGCAAGGAACGCGCCGAGGCGCCGCCAGCCCCGCCGCGCGAACCTCGCCGCGATGACCGCCGCCCCGGTGGCGGCCGTCCCGAGGGGCGCGGCCCGCGCCGCCCGGACCAGCGTCCGGACGGCCGGCGCGACGCGTCGCGTGGCGATCGCCCGCCGCGCGGTGACCGCCCGCCGCGTGGCGAAGGGGGCGGCCGCCCGCAGCAACCCGGCCGCAAGCCGGCGCCGGTGCAGGCAGACCAGCCGGTGCAGTCCCAGATGGCCCAGGCGCTGCAGGCGGCCCGTGCCGCCAAGGCCGAGCCGGCGGCCGACGCGCAGCCGCCCAAGGATCAGGCCGAGTAATCAGCCCGCCGCGTAGCGCTGCTCCAGGTAGGCGAGCAGCGTGCGGATGGTCTGCGCCTCGCCGCCCACCGGGCGGCCGGGGCGGGGCGCGTCGTTCCACGCGAACAGGTCCACGTGCAGCCAGTCCTGCTGCGCAGGCAGGAAGTCTTCCAGGAACAGCGCCGCGTTGATGGCCCCGGCCAGCGCGCTCTTGCCCGTGTTGACGATGTCGCCCAGCGTGCTCTCGATGCCCGCGTGGTACGGCGCCCACAGCGGCATGTGCCACAGCGGGTCGTCCAGCTTCAGGCCCAGGTCGACGAGGTCCCGCGCCGTGTCCATGTGCTTGGCGAACAGCGCCGGCAGCTGCGCACCCAGCGCAACTCGGGCGGCACCGGTCAGTGTGGCGAGGTCGATGACGAGGTCGGGCTCGCCCTCGGCCGCGTAGGCCAGTGCGTCGCACAGGATGACGCGGCCCTCGGCGTCGGTGTTGCCGATCTCGATGTGCAGGCCCTTGCGGGTCTTGATGATGTCGCCCGGCCGGTAGGCGTTGCCGGCGATCGAGTTCTCCACCGCGGGGATCAGCAGCTGCAGCCGCACCGGCAGTTTGAAGGCCATGATGAGCCCGGCCAGCGCCAGCGCGTTGGCGGCGCCGCCCATGTCCTTCTTCATCTGGCGCATGCCCTCGCCGGGCTTGATGTTCAGTCCGCCGGTGTCGAAGCACACGCCCTTGCCGACCAGCGCCAGCGTCGGGTGCTTGGGGTCGCCCCAGGTTACTTCGATCAGCCGAGGTGAGCGCGTGCTCGCACGGCCAACCGCGTGGATGCTGGGGAAGTTCTTCTTCAGCAGCGCGTCGCCGACGATCTCGCCGAACTTGGCGCCGTACTGTTTGGCCAGCGCCTGGGCGGCAGCCGACAACTCGGCCGGGCCCATGTGCTCGGCCGGCGTGTTGACGAGGTCGCGCGTGGCCGCGGTGGCGGTGGCCAGCGCCAGGCCGCGTTCGGCGTCGGCACCGGGCTTGAGCCACAGCGTCGCCGGCTCACGCTTGGCGGGCTTGTAGAGGTCGAAGCGGTAGCCGCCCAGCTCCCAGGACATCGCCGCGGCCTCCGGCTGCAGCGCCAGGCCAGCCTCGTCCAGCCGGTACTCGTCGGCGGGCAGCGCCAGCGGCAGGTGGCTCAGCGCGAACGGGTGGGCGGCGTGCGCGACGCCAGCAAACACCTGGGCCAGTCGGCCGTCAGCGCCGGGCACCAGCGCATGGCTGTCGGCCGCGCCGACGAAGCCGACGGTGGCCAGCCAGGCGCGGGTGGCCGTGGGCAGGGTGGGCGCCAGCGCCTGGAAGGCGGCGCGGTCGACGACGGTGACGGGGGTGGCCTTGGCCGGGAGGGATTTCTTCAGCTTGACGGTCATCGGTCAGCTCCGGGGATTCGAGGCGGCCATTGTGTCGGCTCGTGTCGGGTCGACACGAATGCAAAGAAGTGTGTGGCGCCTGTCAACCGGGCGGCGCGGGGCGGCGTTGTGCCCTCAATCGCGCAGCAACCCACCGCGAGACGGTCCGAAAAACGGGCCCGATGAGCACCATGAAGATCCATACCCGCCAAGAACACGCCCCGCGCCGCCTGCCTGTGCCCGAGATGGGTGCGGCGTGGACCACCGAGGAATCGGTCGAGAAGGGCCGCAAGCACGAGGCCTTCGACACCGGCTTCTACAGCGGCGAGCGCCGCGGCCTGGCCCGCGCGATGCGCTTCGACCGCAAGCGCTGAGCCCGGCCGGCGCTTCAGCCACCCTACCGCCCGCCCTCCGGTCGACCGGACGGCGGGCTTTGTTTTGCCCAGTGCTGCACGGTTTTCCCCGCCGGCTGCGCCGAGAATGCGCGCATGAAAGCCGCCCGCCGTTCCATCGCCTTCGCCTCCGGTGCCCTGCTGTTCTGCGTCGGAGCGGGCGCTGCGATGCAATACGCCGCGATTGGCCTGCCGCGCCATCTCTACGTGATGTTTGGCGGGCGCAACAGCCCGCAGGTGATGCTGGGCGAGGCCGTGGCCATCGCACTGCTGCTGTTCGCTCTCGCCGTCGTGTGGGGCTATCTGACGCTGCGCCCGGCGCGGCGCCGCCACCGCCCCTACGTGGCGTGGATGATGGCCGGCGTCGGCCTGGCCTGGGCCGGGTGGCTGATCTTTGGCGCCTTCAGCTTCGCGGTGAAGCCACGGGCCTACTCGGCGCCGCTGCAGACCATGCTGCTGTCGTCCAACGCGGCGCCGCTGTTCGGCGCGCTGAACATCTTCGGCGTCCTCGGCGGCGTGTGGGTGGCCGGCGCGCTGGCCCGGCGCAAGCAGCTGAGCCTGCCCAGCACGCGCTCGCGTCGCCGCCCCAAGGATGCCGAGCCGACGCTGGAGCAGGATTCCACCGTGTCGACGGTGGGGCCGCACACGGTGCCCCCGCCGCATTGAGCCGGCCGACCTGCGCGCGCTGCGAGCGGCCGGCCGCCACCTGCCTGTGCGCCACGCTGCCGGTGCCGCCGCTGGCGCACCGCACGGAACTGCTGATCCTGCAGCACCCGGCCGAGGCCGGCCATGCGAAGAACACCGCGCTGCTGCTGACGCTGGGGCTGCAGCGCGCCTGGCTGCTGCGCGGCGAGGTGTTCGACGCCGCGCTGGCCACCCCCGGCACGGCGCTGCTGTACCCCGGCGAGGGCGCCTCCGTGCCCGCGGCCGACATGCGCCGGCTGATCCTGCTGGACGGCAGCTGGCGCCAGAGCCGCCGCCTGCTGGCCGCCAACCCCTGGCTGGCCGCGCTGCCGCGCGTGAGCCTGCCGGCGCTGCCCGGCCGCTACGCCATCCGCCGCGCGCACCGGCCGGGCCAGCTGTCGACGCTGGAGGCCGGCCTGCATGCGCTGGCGCTGCTGGAGGGTGGGGCGGAGCGCTTCGCGCCGCTGTGGGCGGCATTCGATGCATTTGTTCATGCGGCCCTGTCACGACGGGGTGAAACGGGTTTGACCTAGGATTTCGGGATGCTCTCGTTCCTGCGCCCCGTTTCCCTGGCCCTGCTGGCCGCCCCGTTGCTGGCCTGGGCCGCGCCGCCCGAGGCCGCGACCGAGCATGTGCAGGCCCGCCTCGTGTCCAGCCAGGCCGCCGTGGCGCCGGGCCAGCGCTTCACGGTGGCGCTGGAACAGAACATCAAGGCGCACTGGCACACCTACTGGCTGAACCCGGGCGACTCGGGCCAGGCCACCACCATCGACTGGACCGGCGCGCAGGCCGGCCCCATCCAGTGGCCCACGCCGTCGGTGCAGGCCATTGGCCCGCTCGTCAACTACGGCTACGAGGGCCGCCCGGCGCTGCTGGTGGAGCTGACCGTGCCGGCCGACGCGAAGCCGGGTGGCCGCTTCCAGCCTGGCGCGGAGGTGCGCTGGCTGGTCTGCAAGGACGTCTGCATCCCCGAACAGGTCAGCCTGGGGCTGGACCTGCCCGTGGCCGCGGAGCCCAAGGCCGGGCCGGACGCGGCGCAGATCGACGAATGGCGCCGCGCCATCCCGCGGCCGGCGCCGTTCGCGGTGCAACTCAAGGCGGCGCCGCAGGGCGTGCGGCTGAGCGGGCCGGTGGCGGGCGTCACCAAGGCGTACTTCTTCGCCGACACCTGGGGCGCCGTCGCGCACAGCGCGCCGCAGGCGCTGAAGGCGGAAGGCGACGGCTGGGCGCTGGACCTGCCCGCGGGCGATGAGCCGGTGAAGCCGGGCCAGCCGCTGTCCGGCGTCGTCGTGCTGACCACGGCGGCCGGTGAGCAGGCCTGGACGGTCTCCGCGCCCATGCCCGAAGGCGCCGGCAAAGGCCCCGGCCCGGCCGACCTGAGCGCCCCGGCGGCGGCCCCCGCGGCCACTACAGCGCCCGCGGCCAAGTCGGACCTCGGCCTGCTGCCCGCGCTGGCGCTGGCGCTGGTGGGCGGGCTGATCCTGAACCTGATGCCCTGCGTGTTCCCGGTGTTGTCCATCAAGGCGCTGGCGCTGGTGAAGCAGGGCGACCACAAGGCCGAGGGCCTGGCCTACACGGCCGGCGTGCTGCTGAGCTTTGCCGCGCTGGCCGGCGTGCTGCTGGCGCTGCGCGCCGGCGGCCAGCAGGTGGGCTGGGGCTTCCAGTTCCATTCGCCGGTGTTCGTGCTGGTGGTGGCCTATCTGCTGTTCCTGGTGGGCCTGAACCTGTCGGGCCTGTTCGACGTGGGCGGCAGCTTCACCGGCATCGGCTCCGGGCTGGCGGCGAAGCAGGGCCTGGCGGGCAGCTTCTTCACCGGTGTGCTGGCGGCGGTGGTGGCCACGCCGTGCACGGCGCCGTTCATGGGTGCGGCGCTGGCGTTCGCGCTGGCGCAGCCGGCGGTGGTCATGCTGGCGGTGTTCCTGGCACTGGGCCTGGGGCTGGCGCTGCCGTTCCTGGTGCTGGCGTTCTGGCCGGCGGCGCAGCGCTGGCTGCCGCGGCCGGGCGCGTGGATGGACACCTTCAAGCAGGCGCTGGCCTTCCCGATGTATGCCGCCGTCGTCTGGCTGCTGTGGGTGCTGGCGCAGCAGGCCGGGCCGGACGGCGTGGCGCTGGCGCTGGGCGGGCTGGTGGTCATGGCCTTCGGCCTGTGGTGGCGCAACGCCAGCGGTGCGAGTGCCGTGGGCACCACCGCGGCGGTTGCCGGCGTCGTGCTGGCGCTGGGGCTGTCGACGGCGATCAAGCCGGTCGACGCGGCCACGCCAGCTGCGGCGGCCAGCCACGAGGCCTACAGCGCCGAGCGCCTGGCCGAGCTGCGCGCCCAGAACAAGCCGGTGTTCGTCAACATGACGGCGTCCTGGTGCATCTCCTGCCTCGTCAACGAGCGCGTGGCGCTGTCCCGCCCGGAGGTCAAGGACGCCTTCGCCAAGGCCGGCATCGCCTACCTCAAGGGCGACTGGACCCGCGAGGACCCCGCCATCACCGCCGTGCTGAAGGCCCACGGACGCTCCGGCGTGCCGCTGTACCTCTTCTACGCGCCGGGTGCCGCCGAGGCGCAGGTGCTGCCGCAGATCCTCACGCCCGGCCTCGTCATCGAGGCCATTGCTTCCACCCCCGCCCCCCGGAGTTCGCCATGACGATGAATCCTGTTCGCCGTGCCCTGATCGCCGCCGTGCTGGCCGCGCCGCTGCTGGCTGTCGCCAACGTCAACGTGGAGGCGCCCGCGCCCGCGTTCACGGCGACGACCGCCGACGGCAAGACCGTCAACCTGGCCGACTACAAGGGCAGGACCGTGGTGCTGGAGTGGACCAACCATGACTGTCCCTACGTGAAGAAGCACTACGGCAGCGGCAACATGCAGGGCCAGCAGAAGGATGCCACCGGACAGGGCGTCGTGTGGCTGCAGGTGATCTCGTCGGCGCCGGGCCAGCAGGGCTTCGTCGACGGCGCGACCGCGAAGAAGCTCAACGCCGACCGCGGCGCCGCACCCACCGCGACGCTGCTGGACCCCAAGGGCGAACTGGGCCGCCTGTACGGCGCGCAGACCACGCCGCACCTCTACGTCATCAAGGGCGACGGCACGCTGGCCTACAAGGGCGGCATCGACAGCATCGCGAGCGCCAAGGTCGAGGACATCGCCAAGGCCGAGCCCTACGTGAAGCTGGCCCTGGCCGACGTGGCCGCCGGCCGCAAGGTGGAGAAGGCGTCGACGCGGCCGTACGGCTGCAGCGTCAAGTACGCGAGCTAAAAGACCGACAGCCCCGTCTTCGCGACGAACAGCTCCAGCGCCTGGCGCCCCAGCAGCGAGTTGCCGGTGGCGTCCAGCGCGGGGGACCAGACGCACAGCGTCAGGTGGTCCGGCACGACGGCGATGATGCCGCCGCCCACGCCGCTCTTGCAGGGCAGGCCGATGCGGAAGGCGAACTCGCCCGCCGCGTCGTAGGTGCCGCAGGTCAGCATCAGCGCGTTCACGCGCCGCGCCTGCGCGGGGCTCAGCACCGGCGTGCCGGCCAGCGGGTGGCGGCCGTCGCGGCACAGGTAGCCGGCGGCGCAGGCCAGCTGCTCGCAGGTCATCGCAATCGCACACTGGTTGAAGTAGACGTCCAGCACGGTGGCGATGTCGTTGTCCAGCGTGCCGAAGCCCTTCATGAAATTGGCCAGCGCCGTGTTGCGAAAGCCCGTGTCGGCCTCGGACTGCGCAACCTCGGCGTCGATGGCCACCGGCTCGCCGCACAGGCGCGACAGCAGTGCCAGCAGCTCGGCCTTGCCGTCGCCCAGCGTGACGAGCCGGTCCGCCACCGCGATGGCGCCGGCATTGATGAACGGGTTGCGCGGGATGCCGCGCTCCGTCTCCAGCTGCACCAGCGAGTTGAACGGGCTGCCTGAGGGTTCGCGGCCGATGCGCGTCCACAGCGCCTCGCCCAGCGCCTTGATGGCCAGCGTCAGCGAGAACACCTTGGACACGCTCTGGATGGAGAACGGCACCGCGCTGTCGCCGGCCTGCGCCACCTCGCCCGCGCACGTGCGCAGCGCGATGCCGAACTGTTGTGGCGACACCCGCGCCAGCGCCGGGATGTAGCGGGCCACCTGGCCTTGCTGGCCCAGCAGCGGGCGCAGTTCGGCGTTGATCTGGTCGAGCACGAGCTGGAAGTTCATGGGGCCGATTCTGTCGCCGGGACAATGACGCCCATGCAAGCCCTACTCGACGCCATCGCCGCCGCCCCCGCCCTGCCCACCGAGGCCTGCCGGCTGTTCCACGGCCGCGGCGGGCGCTTCCCCGGCTGCGAGCACCTGGCGCTGGATGTGTTCCCGCCGGTGCTGCTGTTGACGTCCTTCAAGCCGCTGGACGACGCGGCGCTGGCCGCCGTCGGCGCTGCGCTGGCCGCGCGCTTCGGCGCCGCGCTGAACTGGGTCTACCAATGCCGCGGCGAGGGCGCCGAGACGCGGCTGATGGCCGGCGCGGTGCCCGAGCCGCACGTCGTCACCGAGGCCGGCACGCGCTACCTCGTGCACCTGCTGCGCGGCCAGAACCACGGCCTGTTCCTGGACATGGCCGAGGGCCGGCGCTGGGTGCGCGAGCAGGTGAAGCCCGGCGCCAAGGTGCTGAACCTGTTTGCCTACAGCTGCGCGTTCTCGGTCGTCGCGCTGCAGGCCGGCGCCGCCGAGGTGGTCAACGTGGACATGGCGTCGGGCGCGCTGGCCACCGGCCGCACCAACCATGAGCTCAACGGCGTGAAGACGGGCGCGAAGTTCCTGGCCCACGACATCTTCAACTCCTGGGGCAAGCTGACGCGCGGCGGCCCGTACGACCTCGTCATCTGCGACCCGCCCAGCTTCCAGAAAGGCAGCTTCGTCGCCACCAAGGACTACGCGCGGCTGGCCCGGCGCCTGCCCGCGCTGCTGGCGCCCGGCGGCCACGCGCTGCTGTGTTTGAACGCGCCGAAGCTGGGCGAGGCATTTCTGCGCGAGGTGGTGGCCGAGCACGCGCCCGAGCTGACGCCCGTCGGCCGCGTGGCCAACCCGGCGGTGTTCGAGGATGTGTCGCCGGACCGCAGCCTGAAGGTGTTGGCGTACCGCCTGTAAGAAATCCCGCAGCGCCGTCACTACCTGCTGCATGACCCCTGAACTCTCGCAGGACCAGCTGTACCGCCAGGCCCTGGCCGCCCATGGCGCGGAGCTGGCCCGCTGTTGTGCCGGCTACGAGCGCGACCCGGCGTTGCGCCAGGAGCTGCAGCAGGAGCTGCACCTGGCGCTGTGGCAGAGCCTGAAAGGCTTTCGTGGCGACTGCTCGCTGCGCACCTGGGTGTACCGCGTCGCGCACAACGTCGGCGCGCGCCATGTGCAGCAGCACGCCGGCAAGGGCCCGATGCTGGCGCTGGACGAGATCGAGCACTTGCCCGACGACCGCCTGGACCCCGGCCACACCGAGCGCCGGCTGGACCTGCAGCGCGTGATGGCGCTGGTGCACCGGCTCGCGCCGCTGGACCGCGAGCTGATGCTGCTCTACCTGGAAGGCCTGGACGCTGCCGGCATGGCCGACATCACCGGCCTGTCGGCCCGCAACGTCGCCACCAAGATCCACCGCATCAAGGCGCTGCTGGCCCGCCAGCTCGCCGCACCCGGGAGCCCCCGATGAGCATCGATGAAGACGCCCGCCTGCTGTGGCGCGAGCAGGCCGCAACCGCGTTGCAACCGCTGCCGGCCGACGCGCTGGCGGCGCAGGCCCGCCGGCTGCAGCACACCGTGGGCCGGCGCAACCGCCGCGAGACCGTGGCCGCCGTGCTGGTGGTCGTGGTGTTCCTGGGCTATGCCTGGTTCTTTCCGTACTGGCTGACCAAGCTGGGCGCGCTGCTGAACGTGGCGGGCGTGGGCGTCATGCTGTGGCAGCTGCAGCGCCGCGCGTCAGCGCGGCAGCAGCCTGAGGCGCTGGGCGCCAGCCTGCTGCAGTTCCACCGCGCCGAGCTGGCCCGTCAGCGGGACGCGCTGCGGTCGGCCTGGCGCTGGTACGTGGCGCCGGTGGTGCCGGGGCTGGTACTGTTCCTGAGCGGGCGGCAGATCGAGAACGGGCAGTGGCAGCCTTGGTCGTTCGTGATCACGGCGCTGGTGATGGCCGGCGTGGTGTGGATCAACCGGCGCGCGGCCCGCCAGTTGCAGCGCGAGATCGATGCTCTGGATGAGCTGACGAAGGAGACGGCATGAGACGCATCACCCTGGCCGGCGCGCTGCTGGCCCTGTCCCCGCTGCTGCAGGCCGCCGGCAGCGACGCCGATGTCGACCGCCTGCTGGCCGCCCGCCTCGACGGCGACCGCACCGGCGCCTGCGTGCAGGCCGCCGTCATCGAGCCGGGCCAGGTCTGGCGCGCCCGCCGCTGCGCCGGCACGCGTGCTGACGGCCCGCCGGCGGCGGACGCGGCCTTCGAGATCGGCTCCGTCAGCAAGACGATGTTGGCGGCGCTGGTGGCCGGGCTGGTGGACAGCGGCCGCTGGTCGCTGGACGACGCAGTAGCCCGCCACCTGCCCGCCGGCACCGACGTGCCGCGCCAGGGCGAGCGCCAGATCCTCGTGCGGGACCTGCTCACGCATGCCAGCGGCCTGCCGGTGCTGCCGGCCGACCTGCAGGGCGGCACGCAGGCCGACCCGTACGCGCGGCTGACCGAGGCCGGCCTGCTCGCGTCGCTGGGCAAGGCCCGGCTCACCCGCGCCATCGGCAGCCAGGCCGAGTACTCCAACTTCGGCACGATGGTGCTGTCGGTGGCCGTGGCGCGCAGCCTGGGCGGCAACCTGGAGGCCGCGCTGCGCGAGCAGCTGTTCCAGCCGCTGGGCATGGCCACGGCCTACATCGCGAAGCCCGGGCGCGCCGCACCCGCCACCGGCCACCTGCCTGACGGGTCGCCCGCGCCGGCCTGGACCATCGCGACCAACCTGGCCGGCGTCGGCATGGTCAAGGCCACGCTGGACGACATGGTGGGCTACGCCCGCGGTCAACTGGGCGACGGCCCGCCGGCGCTGGTGGCGCGGCTGCAGCGCACGCAGCAGCCGCTGGCGCATGGCTTCGGCATGAACTGGCTGCTGCAGCAGGCACAGGGCCGCAGCCTGGTGCTGCACGAGGGCGGCACGGGCGGCTTCTCGTCGCTGGTGATGCTGGAACCCGCGAGCCGGCGCGCCGTCGTGCTGCTGGCCGACACGTCGCTGACCGACATCGGCGGGCTGGGCGACCTGGGTGCCGCGCTGCTGGGCCTGCCGGTGCCGCTGCAGCCGCGCCGGGCCGTCGACACGCCGCCCGCGCTGCGCCAGGCGCTGGCGGGCGACTACACGCTGGGCGCGATGACGCTGACCATCCGCGACGCCGACGGCCGGCTGACGGTGCAGGCACCGGGGCAGCCGGCGTTCGAGCTGCGCCGCGACAGCCGCGGCGACTTCTACCCGCTGGGCCTGCCCGCGCTGCTGCGGCCCGAGCCGCCGGCGCCCGGCCAGCCCGTCGCGCGCTTCACCTGGCACCAGCTGGGCGGCGTGACGCCGGCGCGCCGCGTGGGCCTCGTGGAGGCGCCGCCCAGCATCAGCAACCCCGCCTGGCGCGACTGGGCCGGCGAGTTCGAGCTGGCGCCGCAGTTCAGCCTGAAGGTGTTTGAGCGCGAAGGCCAGCTGATGGTGCAGGGCAGCGGCCAGCCGGCAATCGCGGCGACCGCGGCCGGTACCGATCGCATCGAGGTGCCGGCGGTTGGGGCCGTCGTGGAGTTCGAGCGCGATGCCGGGGGGCGCGTCGTCGCCGCCGTGCTGAAGCAGGGCGGCCGGTCGCTGCGCGGCCCGCTCAGGGCAGCTGTGCCAGCGCCTTCAGCAGCTTCTCGCGCGCCGTCGGATCGCTGACCGCCTCGGCCAGCCGGTTGAAGAACATGGCGCGGCTGTCCGTGTCTGCGGCGGCGCGCTTGACCAGCACCTTGGCGATGGGCCCCACATGCTGGGCCAGCAGCGGCACGGTGCGGTCCAGCAGCGCGTCGTTCAGCGGCCCGCCCAGCGTCGTGGCGCCGGCCGACCCGGCCGAGCCCGCCGTGCTGCGCGTGCCGGGCGACGACGGCGCGCCGCTGGTGCCGCCGGCTGTGCGGCCCATGCTGCCGGTGACCTGGCTGGCCTGGCCCAGGAAGGCGTCGCGGGCGCGCGGGTCGGCCACCTGTTCGGCCAGCCGGGCGTACAGCTCGTGCAGGTCGCTGCACTCGCGCGCCGCGCGGCGCACCAGCACGCTGGCCAGCGGGCCCACGTGTCGGGCCAGCGTCTGCTCGGCCTGCGTCAGCTGGGCCTTGTCCCAGTGCGACGGCGGCGGCGCACCGCTGGACGCGCTGGCCACCGACGGCGGTGCCAGCGTGGGCGTCAGCGGCGAGCGCGCCGGGCGGGGCGGCGCCATCAGCAGCGTCTGCTCCCAGGCCGAGTCGTCGACGCTGCGGCCGATGGCGCCGGCCAGCGCCTGCTTGAACTCGAAGGTCGTCGCGAAGCGGTCCGTCGGGCGCTTGGCCAGCGCACGGGCGACGATGGCGTCGAACCAGCCGGGGCGGTCCGCGCCCTCGACGATGGACGGCGGCTCCGGCGCGTCGTTGACGACCTTGTACATGAGCGCCTCGGTCGTGCCGGCGAATGGCGCGCGGCCGGTCAGCAGCTGGTACAGCACGACGCCGGCGCCGTAGATGTCCACGCGCCGGTCCATGGGCTTGCCGAGGAACTGCTCCGGCGCCATGTGGCTGGGCGTGCCCACCATGTAGTGGGTCTGCGTGAGGTGCTGCGTCTCGATGCGGGCGATGCCGAAGTCCGCCACCTTGAGCCGGCCGTTGGCCATCAGGATGATGTTGGCCGGCTTCACGTCGCGGTGCCAGACGCCCTTCTCGTGCGCGTGGCCCAGCGCGTCCAGCAGCTGGCTCATGATGCCGACGATGTCGGTGTCGGTGAAGCGCACCTTGGCCGTCAGGTAGCTCGCCAGCGAGCGGCCCTCGACGAACTCCATCGCGATGTAGGCCACCTGCTGGTCGCGGCCGAAGTCGTAGACGGCCACGATGCCCGGGTGGCCCAGCCGCCCGGCGGCCTGCGCCTCGTTGCGAAAGCGCGAGGCCGGCGCGCCGGGGCTGTCGTCCTCGGCATCCAGCCCGGTGCGGATGGTCTTCAGCGCGACGGTGCGCTGGATGTCGGGGTCGAAGCCCTTGTAGACGACGCCCATCGCGCCCTCACCGAGCACCTCGGTGATGCGGTACTTGCCCAGCTGCGCGGGATGCTTCATGTGAGCCCCTCGTCCCGCGGGTACGCGGGCCCGTCCCCCGAGGGGACGGCGATGCTTGCCGGGTCGACCGGCTTGGGAGCAGCCCGGCGCTCGGCCCGACTGCCCCGGTTCAACAAGGCGAGTTCATCAGGCATCGAGCAACTTCATGGCCTGCACGACCGAGGCACGCATGCGGGAGAACGAGTCGGACAGCGTGGCGATCTCGTCGCGGCCGCTGGCCTTGAACTCGGGCGCGTCCAGGTCGCCCTGGCTGACGCGGTCGGCCAGCGCCGACAGTCGCGTGACGGGGCGCACCACCAGCAGCCAGATCATCAGGTTCAGCACGACGCCGACCACGACGAACACGCCCACCACCGAGGTGATGAAGATCTTGAACACGTTGTCGGCGCGCTCCAGCGGTACGCCCAGCGGCACGGAGACGATCTGCGCGCCGATGACCTCGTTGAGCTTCCAGCCGAAGCCGTTGGCCGGGCCGTACTGGGCCACCATGCTGGCGGGCGCGGCCTCCACGCTGCTGTGGCAGGCCAGGCAGGCGGGGTCGGTGATGCGCAGCGGGCGGGCGATGTACAGCGACGGGCCGGCCGGCGTGTCGCGCGTGCCGACGGCTTCCTTCAGCTCCGCGGCGCTGCGGAACTGGCCCACGATGTCGGCCTCCCAGCTGGTGGCACGGTCGCGCGGGTTGGTGGGGTTCAGCGTCGCCTCCTTGTAGGCGAACTCGGGGTGCTTGGCCAGCAGCGTGCCCAGCACCTCGGTGGCGGAGTAGCTCGGCACGGTCTGGGGCAGGAACTTCTCCGTCATCTGCGCCACCAGCAGCGGCTTGATCTGCGTGTTGGTGTAGTTGCGCACGGCCAGCGCCTTCTCCATCAGCATCTGCGCGCTGGCGATGGTTTCCTGCTTGGCGTTGTCCTGCAGCAGCTGGCGCGCGATGACGCCGCTCAGCGCGATGCCCAGGCTCATGACGAGCAGGTAGACCAGGTTGAATTTGGCGAGCAGTTTCATGGGGACCTCGGGCGGCGGGTGTTGCTGTCGTTGTTGGGCTTGCCGGGCCAGGGGCCGAATGGTAGTGGCTGAGCGGTGGCGGGCCGGGCGCGGGTCCCCAAGAAAAGGGGCGGACCGGGCATGAAAAAAGGGGCGCCCGACTCTCGTCGGGCGCCCCTGAACGGACGGGCGTCATCAACCCTTCACGCACACCACCTGCTTGAGCGTGTGCACCACGTCCACCAGCTCGCGCTGGGCGGCCATGACGGCGTCGATGTCCTTGTAGGCGGCCGGTGTCTCATCAAGCACGTCCTTGTCCTTGCGGCATTCGACGCCCTCGGTGGCGGCGCGGTGGTCGGCCAGCGTGAAGTGGCGCTTGGCGTCGCCGCGGCTCATCACGCGGCCGGCGCCGTGCGAGCAGCTCTCGAACGAATCGGGGTTGCCCTTGCCGCGCACGATGTAGCTGCGCGCACCCATGCTGCCCGGGATGATGCCGAGCTGCCCCTGTTTGGCGCTCACCGCACCCTTGCGGGTCAGGTAGACCTCCTGGCCGAAGTGCGTTTCCTTCTGCACATAGTTGTGGTGGCAGTTCACCGCCTCGATGTGGCTCTGGAAGTTCTTGTGGATGACGGTCTTGGCCGCCTCGATGACGCGCTTCATCATCAGCTCGCGGTTGAGGGCCGCAAATTTTTGCGCCCAGCCGACCGCGCGCACGTAGTCGCCGAAGTAGCGGCTGCCTTCCTCGAAGTAGGCGAGGTCGCGGTCCGGCAGGTTGGCCTGGTGGCGCAGCGCGTCCTGCTTGGCCAGCTCGATGAACATCGTGCCGATGAAGTTGCCCACGCCGCGCGAGCCCGAGTGCAGCATGAACCACACGGAGCCCGCTTCATCCAGGCAGACCTCGATGAAGTGGTTGCCCGAGCCCAGCGTGCCCAGGTGCTGGATGTGGTTGGTCTTGGCGATCTTCGGGTAGTCGCGGCACAGCTCGGTGAACTCGGGCTCCAGCTGCGCCCAGGCCGTGTTGACCGAGCCGGGCGGCTTCTGCCAGGCGCCCGGGTCGCGGTTGCCGGGCGCGCGGCCGTGCGGCACGGCGCGCTCGATGGCCGCGCGCAGCGGGCCGAGGTTGTCGGGCAGGTCCTCGGCCGTCAGCGTGGTCTTGCAGGCCATCATGCCGCAGCCGATGTCCACGCCGACGGCGGCCGGGATGATGGCCTTGACGGTGGGGATGACGGAGCCGACGGTGGCGCCGATGCCGAAGTGAACATCCGGCATCGCGGCGATGTGCTTGAAGACGATGGGCAGGCGGGCCGCGTTCTGCAGCTGGCGCCTGGCCGAGTCCTCGACCGGTACGCCTTGCGTCCACATCTTCAGCGGCACCCCGCCGGGGACGTCTTCGCGAATGTGTTGGGGTTCCATGGTGTTTCCTTGTTGCGGCTCACAGCACCCTGCCTTGGCGGGCTGCTTGCGCGTAGTTCTTGAGGTTCTGATCGTTGCGGTCGATCGAACGGATGAAGGCGGCGACGGTCTTGTCGATCTCGTCGCGCCGGTTCAGGCGCTGCTGTTCGTGGCCGATGCCGTGCAGCGCGGCGACTTGCACCTCGCGGCAGGGCACGTCCAGCATTTCGCGCAGCACCTGCCACACGGCGGCCTGCCAGCGCGGTTCATGCTTGACGTTCCAGAACGTCGGCCAGACGTCGAACCACATGTAGCAGACATGCGCTAGCGCCCCCGTGGCCGACCCGATGGGCTGGTGCACGTGCGCCAGCCGCGGGCCGATGCAGTCGCGCCACAGCGTCGGCATCGCGTCCATCATGCGCATGGCCTCGTCCAGCGGCACGCTGGCGTCGATGGCCGCGAACGGCACGTCGCTGAGACTGTTGTTCATCACGTAGTTCAGGCCGTGGCCGACCTGCTCGTCGCTGTAGCCGGCCAGGTCGGTGCCGGCGTTGGCGAACAGCACGGTCTGGATGCGCGTCCATTCCAGCGGCGTGGCGTCGAAGTCGGCTTCGTCGGCGCCCCAGTACCAGGCGCCATCCTGCCGGCCCTCAGGGCGATCAAACAGATAGCGCAGCGCCGCCGCGTACAGCTCGGGCGCGAGGCCCACGCCCTGCGGCGTCCAGCCGAGACGGCGCTGCTGCGCGGCGGTGAGTCGTTTGGCTTTCTTCATGAGGGGCTCTCGCCGGCAGGTGCCGGCAGATGCGTGCGATTCGAACCCAGTTCGGCGCCGCAGGGGTTGAGGAAGGCCCCCGCCGTCGCGCAGACGGCAGGGGTGGCGCTCAACGCAGCTTCACCAGCCCGTTGAGCACCTGGTCCAGACCTCCGAACACGGAGATCTTGTCGATGCGCTCGGCGACGCGTTCCAGCGTTTCCAGCTCCTTCAGGCGCAGCGCGACGGGGTTGTCCTCCATCACCTTGGCCGTGTTGAGCAGGGCACGCGTCGCCGCGGTTTCCTCGCGGCGGCGGATCACGTTGGCCTCAGCCGCCTTGCCGGCCTCCACCACCTGGGCGAGGATGGTTTTCATCTCGCCGGGCAGCACGATGTCCTTCACACCCACGCCGTCCAGCTGCAGGCCCAGGCCCGCGAGCTTGGGGCTCACGTGGGCGGTCACGACCTCGTCGATGACCGACTTGTTCTCCAGCAGCTCGTCCAGCGTGCGCGTGCCCACCGCCGCCCGCAGCCCGAACTGAAGCTCGCGGTAGAGGTGGTCCGCCGGCTTGGCCAGCTGCTCGAACGCGCGCAGCACGTCGGTGTAACGCCAGGTTGCCGAGAGGTTGAGCCGCAGCGCGACCTTGTCGCGGGTCAGGATTTCCTGGCCCGTGACTTCGAGCGCCTGCAGCCGCAGGTCCACCAGGTCCACCGCGACGTTGCGGCCGAACTTCCAGAACGCATGCGCGCCGGGTTCGAGCAGCCGCACGACCTGGCCGTCCACGCGCAGCAGGCCGGCGCCGGCTTCAGGCACCTCCACCTGCAGCACGCCGGCCAGGCCGGTCACCGCGCGCGGCCGCAGTTGCGGCTGCGCCAGGCGCGCCGCCACGTCGGCCGGCAGCTCGGCGGACGCGCGCAGGTCGATCATGTCGACCCGCACATCCACCAGGCCGCGCCAGTACAGGCGCCGCGTGGACGGCGGCAGCACCTCGACCAGCACGCCGTTCTCGGCGCGCAGGCCGGCTTCGTGCTCGCCCAGCTCGACGCGCAGGAAGTGCGCGTCGACGACGGCCGGCTCGCTGGCCATCAGGTAGTCGGTCAGCGGGTGCACGAAGGCCGGCGCGCCGAGGTTGAAGCGCTCGACGGTCAGCGTGTCCAGGCCGGCGAACAGCCAGTGCGTGCCGGGCTGTAGCACGCGCTCGAAATCGCCATTGCGCAGCAGCAGGCCGCGCTCGTTCTTCTTCACAGTCACACGCTTGATCGTCATGGTGTTCTCCTTGTTGTGACGCGTGTTGATGGGATGGGGTGCCGTTACAGCGACCCGTGCGGACGCCGGATGCCTGGGCCCCGGAGGCCACGGTGCGCGTCGAGCGCCTCCTCCCTGAAGGTGCTCCCGGCTGGCCGTGGATACGGGGCCCCGCTTGCCCGGCGCGCGAGCGCGGGCCGCTGATGCGCGATCCGGCCGGGGCCGGGGCGCACGTTCGGCGGGGTGGTCTTGCGACCGGTAAGTCCTGGATGGGAAATCCAAGGGTCTGGAACGGGAGTCGAACCCGCGACATCAACGCGAGGGGCGTTGCGCTCTAACCGTCTGAGCTATCCAGGTGGCAGGAAAGTAGGGAGTCGAACCCAACCCTTGCGGGACACCATGTCTCTCCTTGATCAGCCGATTCCGGCGGGCGCGGCATACGCCCGGACGACGGGCGGACCCGGTCCCGGCGCACCGGCGGGGCGTGGGAACCCCGACCTGTGAGCGCTTCGCCTTCCTCGGCAGATTCGTTGCCGCCTCAGCTGAGGCGGGATCCTTTCGGCAGCCGCGCGGCCAGCCAGTCGTGCACGTCGGCGCGGATGTGCCGGCCCTTAAGGAGGAAGTCCTCGAAGCGGCTCGGCACGAACGGCGCGAACAGCAGCGGCATGCGGGCCTCGTCCGGCGTGCGGGCGGCCTTGAGCGAGTTGCACGCGCGGCAAGCCGCGACGGTGTTCATCCAGCTCAGGCGACCGCCGCGGCTGGCGGGCACGATGTGGTCGATGGTCAGCGCGCGGGCGTCGAACACCAGGCCGCAGTAGGCGCACGTGCAGCGGTCACGCTTGAGCACCTTGGCCTTGCCGAAGACCGGCGTCAGCTCGAACAGGTTGACGCGGGACGCGCCGCGCAGCGCGACGATGGCCGGCACCTCCAGCCGCGACTGGCGGCCCGTGGCGCTGTTGAAGCCACCGCGCAGCACGGCCAGCGGCCGGTCGCCGGCGGACCAGACCACGGCGCCGGTGGCAACCAGGCAGGCCGCGTGCTCCACCGAGATCCAGGCCTGGGGCTGGCCGGTGATGTCCAGTTGCAAGACGTCGTGCATGGCGGCCTCCTTTCCTTGGGCTGGGCACGGTGGATGAAAAGGTTGTCGGTGACGGGTTCCGACGCCGCCCAATCGTTGCGGCCGGTTTGCGCCCCTCGAAGCGTGAGTTCGCCAAGGGGCTTCGTGTATCCATCTCGGCTGTGTCCACACGCGACGCGGCCGGCCTGCGCAAGCCGGGGATGCGTCGCTGCACGCGACAGGCGGCCGCCCGAGCGCACATGCACACCGGGCCGGCCGGTGCTTGTGCGTGGGCACACCCGAGATGGGGCAGGGCAGCCGAGTGCATGACTCGGCGCCTGCCAGTTGTTGATCGCAGTGCCGGCCGTGGGGCCGGCGCTGCCATCGATGCGAGTTGTGAAAGAGCAGGCGATGCGCATGCGCAGCGGCAACGGGGCAGCCCCGTCGCTGTGGCCGTTGATCGGCCGGAAAAACAAAGGCCCGGTTCCTTTCGGAAACCGGGCCTCGAATGAGCGTGGAAGGTCGGCGTTAGCCGGGTCCTTCACCCGATGGATGGATGTCATGGCTCTCACGACCGGAGTCATGTGCATAGGCGACCGGGGCGAATTTGCCCGTCAGCTGCCACCCCTGCGCCGGCACCATGCGTGCGTCACCGCACAGGCTCTGCGAGCCGGTGAGTTCAATGACGGTGACGAGAGGGCGGTTCATGGCGGAGTGCGAAAGCGGTTCGGTCGTCGGTTGGGGTTGATCGTGGGCGCTCAAGTGCTTTGAGCGAATCCATGCATTGTGAAAAATGTTCACGCCGCGGTCAAGCGCCGTCGACCACCTAGAATGAGTGTGAAGTGTTTTCACAACACTCGTCGCCATTCCCACCCATCGTGTCCAGCCCCGCCACCATCCGCCGGCTCAACGCGCTCGCGTTGTTCCAGACCTTTGCCGAGGCCCGCATCACCGCGGGTGATCCGCCCAAGGGCCTGGAGGCTGCCTGGGCGGCGCGCATCGGCGTCAGCGGGGCGACGTGGTCCATGGCCAAGAGCGGCGCGCGGCCCATCGGCGACAAGCTGGCGCGGCAGATCGAGCACCACTGCGACAAGCCGGCCGGCTGGATCGACGAGGAGCGCGAGCCCACCGGCCTCACGCCGGCCGAGCAGCAGTTCCTGGCGCTGGCGCTGAAGACGTACCGCACCACCAACAGCGACGGCCGCAAGCGGCTGCGCCAGCTGTTGAAGGAGTTCGGCAGCGGCGGCGCTTGATGTCCAGGCGGCTTGCCGCGGGCTGTCCGGGGCCGACAGCCCGGCGTCAGCGCCTGCCGGCGTCTCGCGCCATACTTGCCGCCATGCGCATCCTGCTCGTTGAAGACGACGAACAACTTGTCGAGACCACCGCCCGCGCGTTGCGTTCGCAGGGCTGGGTGGTGGACTGCACGGCCCGTGGCGAGCCCGTGCCACGCTCGCTGCGCGAGGACGCCTACGACTTGCTGATCCTGGACATCGGTCTGGCCGGCATCGACGGCTTCGAGACGCTGCGCCGCGTGCGCGCCGAGGGCCTGGCCGTGCCGGTGCTGATCCTGACCGCGCGCGACGCCGTCGAGGACCGGGTGCGCGGCCTGGAGGGTGGCGCGGACGACTACCTCGTCAAGCCCTTCGCGCTGACCGAGCTGGTGGCCCGCGCCCGCGCGCTGGTGCGCCGCAGCCAGGCCCGCACCAGCAACCAGCTGCAGCTGGCCCGCCTGCGCATCGACCAGGAGGCGCGCCGCGCCTACATCGAGGACGAGCCGCTGGCGCTGTCCGCCCGCGAGTGGGACGTGCTGGGCTTCCTGATGGCGCGCGCCGGCAAGGTGGTGCCCAAGGAACACATCGCGCTGGCCAGCAATGCGTGGGACCAGGGCGTCAGCGACAACGCCATCGAGGTCTGCCTGTCGCGCCTGCGCGCCAAGATCGAGCCGGGCGGCGTGCAGCTGCGTACCGTGCGTGGCCTGGGATACCTCCTCGAAGAAATAGGGTGACCGTGCCTGACCGGCCGCGCTCCAGCCTGCAGCGCCGGCTGTTCGTCTGGTTGATGCTGCCGCTGCTGGTGGTGCTGCCGGCGCTGGGCGCGGCGCTGTACCAGCAGGTGCAGCAGAGCGCGCAGAGCTGGCTGGACGAAGGCCTGGAGGACACCGCGCTGACGCTGGCGGGCCAGATCGACCTGCGCAGCGGGTCGCCCAGCGTCGACATCAGCGCCACGATGGACCGCGCGCTGCGTTTCGACCGCCAGGATGATGTGTTCTACCTGGTGCTGGGCCCGCGCGGCGAGCTGCTGCAGGGCGATGCGGGCCTGGCGGAGCTGCAGCCGCGGCCCCGGCCGCAGGCGGCGGGCAGCGCCTACTACGGCGATGTGCGGCTGCGTGACCGCGAGCTGCGCCTGGTGCAGCTGGGGCGTGACTGCGGCGACGGCGCCTGCCAGGTGCTGGTGGCCGAGACGCTGCACAAGCGCGACGCGCTGCAGCGCGAGATCGCGACCTACGTCGCGCTGAACGGCGGTGCGCTGGCCGTGCTGCTGGCGCTGGCCAGTTGGTGGGCCGTGCGCCAGGGGCTGACGCCGTTGACGGTGCTCAGCGCCGAGCTGGAGCGGCGCGACCTGCACCGCCTCACGCCGCTGACGGCGCGGCTGCCGCGCGAGCTGGTGCCGCTGCAGGCGGCCTTCAACCGACTGTTCGAGCGGCTGTCACGCGCCGCCGGCGCGCAGCGTGAGTTCCTGGCCGACGCGGCCCACCAACTGCGCACGCCGCTGACCTCGCTGCAGACCGAGATCGAGCTGGCCATGCTGGAACCGCACGACCAGCGCGTGGACCCGCTGCTGGAGCGGCTGCGCCTGCGCGTCGTGCGCAGCGCGCGGCTGGCGCAGCAGCTGCTGTCGCTGGCCCGTGCCGAGGACCGCAGCGTGGACGTGGGCCAGCGCATCGACCTGCGCGACATCGCCACCGAGAGCGGCCAGGACTGGGCGCACCGCAGCCTGCCATCGGGCGTGGATCTGGGCTTCGAGCTGGCCGAAGCGCCCGCGCTGGGCCACGCCTTCCTGCTGCGCGAGGCGCTGGAGAACCTCATCCACAACGCCGTCAGCTACGCCGGCGCGGGCGCGCGCATCACCGTGCGCTGCGGCACCGACGCCGACGGCCCCTGGCTGGAGGTGGAGGACAACGGCCCCGGCATCGCGCCGGCCGACCGGCCGGCGGCCATGCAGCGCTTCCGTCGCGGTGACAAGGCCACCGGCGCCGGCAGCGGCCTGGGCCTGGCCATCGCGGCCGACATCGCGGCCCGCCACGGTGGCCGGCTGGCGCTGCTGGACGCCCACGGCGGGCCGGGCCTGCGTGCGCGGCTCAGCCTGCCGCTGCCGCCGCAGGACCCGTCGCCAGCTGCTTGAACAGGTTCATCGCGACCACCACACGTCGCCCCGGCGTCGCCGGCACCTCGTGCATCGCGATGCCCGGGAACATCACCAGCGTGCCCGGCTGCGGCTGGTAGGCGCTGGTCTTGGAGAACACCAGCGGCGCGCAGCCCGGCTCGGCCTCCAGGTAGACGACGCAGCTCAGGTCGGCCGGCCAGTGGTTGTGCGGGGCCGTGTAGTCGGCCTGCTCGTAGATGGCACCCCAGCAATGCGTGACGAGCAGGTCCAGCCCCAGCGCGGCGAGGTCGCCCGACCAGGCCGCCGGCGCTGCGGCGCGCGCGATCTCCACGACGCTGGCGCACAGCGGCAGCAGCTTGGCATTGAGCAGGTGGCTCTTCCACGGGCTCATGTAGGTCGCCTTGACGTTGGAGTCGGGCGACTGCGGGTGGCTGATGCGCAGCTCGTCAATCGCCTCGCGCGCCAGCTGCAGGCGGTCGGCGATGGGCCCCAGCTCGGCGATGACGACGGGCAGCTCGGTCTGGATGCTGGCGCCGACCAGGCGCACGGGGGTGCTCATCGGCCCATTCTGCCCGCGCCACCCGGTGCGGCGCCGCGTGCTGCCGGCCGCCGCCTGAGCGACGATAAGCCCGGCCGCGGCGGCGCTTATTGGCGCCACGGGCCCCGCGCGGCGGGCCTAGCATGGGCGTTCCCATGTGCCGCCTTGCCCTTGCCCCTGCCGCGCTGCTGGCCCTCGTGCTGGCCGGCTGCGGCACGCCCAGCCAGCCGCTGACCATGGCCGTCACGCCGGCCGAGGCGCTGCAGGTGCGCGGCTGGGTGCCCGAGGCGCTGAAGGCCCAGGTTGCCCTGGCGCCCGTGCAGGGCGGGCTGGAAACCGGCCGGTGGTGGGGCTCCAAGGTCAGCGCCACGGCGCTGCAGCAGGCGCTGGAGGAATCGCTGTACGCGGTGGGCATGCGGCCGCCATCACCCGAGCCGCCCGCGCGCTTCGAGCTGCGTGCCGAGCTGCTGGAGCTGGAGCAGCCCACCGTGCCGGCGCTGGCCGTGACCGTGGGTGCGGCCGTGCGCTACACGCTGGTGGACACCGCCAGCGGCCGGGTCGTGTACCAGCGCCGCATCGCCAACGCCGAGGAAGCCGGCTTCACCGAGGCCGTCGTGTCGCCGTCCGAGCGGCTGCGAATCGCCAACGAGCGCACGCTGCGGGCCAATATCGGCCTGCTGCTGCGCGACCTCGTCACGCTGCGTCCCTAGACGCCTGCTCCTGCTCGTGGTGGCGGCGCCCCGCCGTGAACCACAGCAGCAGCGCGCAGGCAAAGCCCAGCAGGCTGGCGGTGCCGAAGAACGCCATCATCGGCCCATAGCCGGCCGGGTTGGCCGCGCTGGCGCCGGCCTGGTCGTTCAACCAGCCGGCCAGGAGGTTGGCGCCGCTGATGCCGGCGTTCTGCGCCACCCACATCAGGCCGATGGCGGTGCCGAAGCGGCTGGGCGCCACCAGCCGGCTGGCCAGCGGCCACATGACCGCCGGCACCAGCGAGAAGCTGACGCCGATCAGCGCGGTGGACACCCACAGGCTCCACGGCGCCAGGGCCATGACCGCCAGCGCGATGGGCAGCAGCAGTGCGCCGAATGCGAGGAAGGGGGCGTAGCGGCGCAGGCGGTCGCACAGCCAGCCGAAGGCCGGCGTCGCGAACACGGCGGCCAGGAACACGTAGCTGTTCATCTGGCCGGCGGCGGCCAGGTCCAGCCCGTGCACATGCTGGAAGTACTTGATCGAGTAGGTGCTGCGGAAGGCCAGGATCACCGAGTACCACAGCACGCACAGTGCCAGCAGGTACCAGTAGGCGCGGCCGAAGTGCAGCAGGTCGCGCCAGACGAACTTCTCGGCCTTGGCGCCGGTGGGCAGCAGGCCGGCGCGGCGCGGGCCGCGGTCCAGCCACCAGTAGGCCAGCGACGCGAGCAGTGACGTGGCCGCGACGCCCGCCGCGATGGCCAGCGGCGGCTGCCAGCCCTGCGCGTAGGCGGCGGCAAACCACGTCGGCGACATGTCGGCGCCGAACGAGCCCAGCCGGCCGATGGCCAGCGCCAGCCCCATCGCGAAGGCCAGGCTGCGGCCGCCGAAGTAGTCGGCGATGGCGGCCAGCGTCGCGATGCTGAAGGTCTCGGCGCCGATGCCGAACAGCAGCCGGCCCGTGGCCATGCCGGAGAAGTTCGGGCTGAAGGCCGTCAGCGCCGCGCCGGCCAGGCAGACCAGCGCCGTCCACAGCGTCATGCGCGCCGCGCCGAAGCGGTCCACCAGCACGCCGCCGACGAGGATGAGCACGACATTGGGCAGGCTGTAGATCGCGTTCAGCAGCCCCACCTGGCTGTCGCTGAAGCCGCGCTGGCTCTGCAGCAGGTCGGCCACCGGGCCAATGGAGTCGTAGACGTAGTAGTTGCCGAACAGCGCCAGCGCGACCAGCGCGCCGATCAGCCAGGCCGTGGCGCGCGGCGGCTGGGCGGTGGGCAGGGTGCGGGGCGGGGTTGAGGACATGGCGGGGGCGGTCGCAAAGCGCGCAGTCTAGGACCGCTCCAACCGCCGGCCCGCCGCCGCCATCAGGCCCACCGCGCCCAGCGCCGCCAGTGCCGTCAGCAAGGCGAGCCCCGCCAGCCCGTGCGGCACCGCCAGCGCCGCGAACAGCGGCGGCCCGGTCACCGAGCCGAGGTTGCCCAGCTGCACCAGCACGCCGGAGGCGCGCGCCTGCCCGGCCGGGTCGGCGTGCAGCTGCGGGATCAGCGTGGCCGACGCGCCGCCGGCCAGGCCCGCGCAGGCCAGCACCAGCAGCGCCAGCGGCGCTAGCGGCGCCACCGGTCCGGCCAGCCGCGCCGCCAGCGCCAGGGCCAGCGCGGACAGCGCCAGCGCCGCGTAGGCACGCAGCGCCAGGCGCGTGCCGGCCGAACCCTGCCGCGCCAGCCAGCCCGCGGCCAGCGTGCCCGCGGTGGCCAGCAGCGGCAGCACGGTGGCGAAGCCGGCGCCGGCGCCGCTGGCGGGCGGCACGAAGGTGATGAGGGCGATGGTGGGGAAGGCGTAGAAGAAGAAACCCAGCCCGGGCAGCGCGGTGCGCAGGTCGGCATAGGCCTGGGCGTGCAGCGCCAGCAAGCCGGGGCGCCGGGCGCCGGGCGCCGCCGGGGCGTCCGCCACGCACAGCCGCACCGCCACCGCCGCGGCGGCCATCAACAGCGCGTGGCCGGCCAGCGCGTCGCGCGGCGCCAGGCCTGCCGGCAGCAGCCGGTCCACGCCCGCCAGCACCGCGAACGACAGGCCCACCACGGTGGTCCACAAGCCCATGACGACCGCGCGGTGGGCCGGCGCGCTGGCGTGCAGCAGCAGTGCCGGCGTGGCCACCATGATGGCCAGGTGGGACAGCCCTTCCGGCACGCGGCTGGCCCAGAACCAGCCGAACGGTGGCACCAGGGCCTGCAGCGCCGACAGTGCGGCGCCGCCCGCGAGCCCGGCCAGCAGCAGCCGCCGGAAGCCGATGCGCGGCGCCAGCCCGCCGGCCAGCACGCCGAACAGCAGCCCCACCAGCCCGACGGTGGACAGCGCCAGGCCCATGCGCGCCGGTGCCACGCCGTACAGCGCCTGCAGCCGCGTGAACTCGACCGACACCTTGGCGAACTGCCCGCCGGCCAGCACGCCGCCGGCGCACAGCAGCAGCACGGGCCCCCAGCGGGTGGCGGCCGTCACAGGCGCCGGTGCGCCAGCGCGGGCAGCTGCTGGCGCACCTGCGCCAGGCGCGCCGGCTCCACGTCGGCCAGCGCAATGCCTTCGCCCTCGGGCACGACGGCCAGCACCTCGCCCCAGGGGTCCACCACCATGCTGTGGCCCCAGGTGCGGCGGCCGTTCTCGTGGCGGCCACCCTGGGCCGGCGCGATGACATAAGCCTGGTTCTCCACCGCGCGGGCGCGCAGCAGCAGCTCCCAATGCTTCTCGCCGGTCGTGTACGTGAACGCGGCCGGCACGGCGATCAGGTCGCAGGGGGCGTAGCCGCGGAACAGCTCGGGGAAGCGCAGGTCGTAGCAGACCGACAGCCCCGTGCGCAGCCCGCCGGCGTCGAAGACGGTGGGCTGGCTGCCGGCCTCCAGCACGCGGGCCTCGTCGTAGCTCTCGCGGCCGTTGTCGTAGGCGAACAGGTGGATCTTGTCGTAGCGCGCCGCCACCTCGCCCGCGGGCGAGAACACCAGCGTTGTGTTGCGCACGCGGTCGGGCGTGTCGGCCCGCAGCGGCAGCGTGCCGCCGATGATCCACAGCCCCAGCTCGCGCGCGGCACTGGCCAGCATGGCCTGGATGGGGCCGTGGCCGGGCGTCTCGGCGATGGCCAGCTTGTCGCTGTCCTGCCGGCCCATCAGGCAGAAATATTCGGGCAGCGCGGCCAGGCGGGCGCCCTGGGCGGCGGCGGCTTCGAGCAGCCGGCGGGCGGCGAGGAGGTTGGCCGCCGGGTCGGGGCCGGAAACCATCTGGAGGGCGGCGATCTTCATGGGGCCGATGCTAGCGCCCGGCCCCGGCGCGGCGAGAAGGAAGTCACGCTGCCGCGGCGGGCGGCCGCCGAGAATACGGGGGCGATGTCCTGCCCCTCCCGCCTTCGGCGCCAGCTGCTGGCCCTTCCCTTGGCCGCCGCGCTGGCGCCGGCCGGCGCGGCGGGTGCGCCGCTGACGCTGCGTCTGCCGCATGCCGAGGCCTACAGCGGGCATGGGCAGTTCTTCATCGAGCTGTTGAGGCTGGCGCTGGCCCGCACGGCCGACGGTGAGCCGCCGCCCACGCTGCTGCAGGCACCGCCGGACGTGCCGCGCGAGCGGCTGCGCCAGATGCTGCAGGACGGGCAGCTGGACCTGCTGTGGAGCACCACGACGCCGGAGCGCGAGGCGGCGGCGCTGCCGGTGCGCTTCAACCTGCTCAAGGGCACCAACGAGCTGCGCTTCCTGCTCGTGCGCGCGGTGGACCTGCCGCGGCTGCGAGGGCTGCGTTCGCTGGCGGAGCTGCGCCAGCTGAGCGCCGGTGCCGGCACCTTCTGGAGCGACGCGCAGATCCTGCGTGCCAACGGCTTTGCGGTGGAGACGACCACCAAGTTCGAGTCGCTGTTCCTCATGCTCAAGGCCGGCCGCTTCGACTTCATTCCGCGCACCCGCGATGAGATCGACTTCGAGCTGGAGCGGCATCGCGAGCTGGGCTTTGCCGAGCTGCCGGGCGTGGCGCTGCAGTACCGCCAGCCTCTGTACTTCTTCGTCTCGCGCGAGCGGCCGCAGCTGGCCGAGCGGCTGCTGCGCGGCCTCAACCTCGCCGCGGCCGACGGCAGCTTCGACGCGTTGTTCCTGGCCGAGCCGGGGCTCAAGGCCGCGCTGGCGCAGCTGCGCGGCTACACCGGGCTGCGGCTGCCGCTGCGCCCGCTGGAAGCAGCGCCGCGCTGAGCGCGGGGCTACGGCGCGCTTGCTGCCTTGGGCGCCGGCGCGTCC
Organism: Pelomonas lactea; assembly: GCF_043555885.1. Lineage (NCBI taxonomy): Bacteria > Pseudomonadati > Pseudomonadota > Betaproteobacteria > Burkholderiales > Sphaerotilaceae > Roseateles > Pelomonas lactea. The sequence goes on from NZ_JBIGHX010000010.1 coordinate 277,572, forward strand.
ACCTTCTCGACCTTGGGGTCGTCCCAGGTGCCGGTGATGTGGAACTCGCGCGTGCTGGCCGCGGCCATCGGGCGGCTCAGGATCATCTGGGCCAGGAAGGCGCCCAGGGCGACGGCCGGGTTGATGGCCGCGTAGGCCAGCGACGCGCCACCCGCCGACACCTCCGGCACAACGACGACGCGCAGCTTCTGCGTCTCGGCGGCCAGGTCGGTGCTGCCGTCCACCAGCACGGCGGCCTGCAGGCCGCGGATCCGGATGTTGTCGCTGCGGGCGATGCCGGCGGCGATCTTCACGTCGCCGGTCACGCCGTCGAAGGTGAAGCCCTCGGCGAACACGTCGCGGAAGTCCAGCAGGAAGCGCCGCGGCAGCGACTGCAGGCTCAGCACGCCCAGCAGCCGGCCCACGCCGGGCTCGGCCTTCAGGAAGGTGCCGGTGTCCAGCTGGATGTTGAACGCGCCGGCCATGCTGGCGTAGTGCGGCGCCAGCGGCGAGCCGTCCCAGCCCACCTGGCCGGCCAGCTGGCCCTTGCCGCCGCGCAAGGCCTGACCCTGGCCCAGCCGTTCCAGCAGCTTGCCGGCGTCGGCAATGTCCAGCTGCCAGTCCAGCTGGGTGCGGCGGTGGCCGGGGCTGGGGTCCAGGCCCGTGCCGCCCCAGCGGCCGCTGGCGGTCAGCGTCGCGTCGGGCGAACGCATCTGCAGCTTCTCCAGCTTCCAGTCGCGCGCCGCGGCGGGCGCCTGCGCCAGCACCTCCAGCCGGCCCATGCGCTTGCCGCGCAGCTCGAAGTCGTCGACTTCGATGTCCAGCGACGGCAGCGGGCTGGCGGTGGCGGCCGCCTTGCCGGGGTCCATCAGCTCGCTGACGGTGTCGGCCTCCGAGCGCGGCAGCGACAGCCGCGTCAGCCGCGCCTGCACGGCGTCCACCTGGCTGCCGCGCACGCCCTTCAACTCGATGCGGCCCGTCAGCTGCTCGGCGTCGACGTTGAGCCGCCAGGTGGTGCCGTCGCGCGCCACCGTGGCCGCCACGCGGCCCAGCTGGCGGCCGCCCACCTTCAGCGCCTGGCTGCGCAGGCCGATCTGGCTGGGCAGCAGGCCGCCGTCGCCGCCCTCGCCGTCGCCGGGCGCGCCGCCCAGCGCCGCCAGGCGCTGCTGCCAGGCGTCCAGGTCCAGCGTGGCGACGTTGACCTGCAGCAGCACGCCGGCAGCGGGCAGCGCGGGCAGCTTGTCCTGCACGGCCAGTGCGCCGCGCAGCACCTGCGAGCTGGCACCGGACACGTCGCGCTGCAGCTGCGCCTGCAGCAGCGGCGTGCCGGCCGCGCCCACCTCCAGGCGGATCTCGTCGCGGCCGGTGCCCGTCGGCGAGATCAGCAGGCGCAGCGGCAGCGCTGCGTCGGCCTCCTTGTGCGCCGGTGCGGGCAGGTCCAGCGCCATGCCCTGCAGGCTGCTCGACACGCTGAGCTCGGGCTGACCGTCCTTGGGGACGGCGAGCTGGAAGCGGTAGGCCGCCTGGCCGCTGGCGGCCTGGGCCAGGCGCGTCACGGCGCCCAGCTCGCCGGCACGGCGCAGGCCCTCGGCCGTGGCCTGGCCCTGCACGGCGAAGCGCAGGCTGCCGTCGCGCTGCGTGCCGCCTTCCAGGCCTGCATCGCCGCCGAGCAGCCGGGCCGTCATGCCGGCCAGCTGCAGGCCGCGGCGGTCGAAGTCGATGCGCCCGCGTGCACCGGCCAGCACCGGCAGCTCGGGGCGCAGCTTCAGGTCCACGCCGCCCAGCTGCAGCTGGCCCTTCAGCGTGGTCTGGCTGGTGTCGTCCAGCGGGATGGCCAGGCCCAGCTTCAAGCCCACCGGCCCCTGCGCCGACGCCGTGCTCAGCGCGCGGCCCAGCCACTCGTCCAGCGGCGAGCCGCGCACGAAGTGCAGCAGGTCGGCGCCCTGGCCGCGGCCGGTGCCGTCCAGCTGCAGCACGCGGCCGTGGTGCAGGTCCTTGATGCCGCCGTTGACGCCTGCCAGCTCGTAGCCCAGTACCTTGGTGCGTCCGTCCTTGATCTGCAGGCCGCCGCGCTCGAAGACGACCTCGGCGTCCACGCCCTCCATCACGGGCCAGTTGGTGCCGACGTCGCTGGGCGGCACGTACGCCAGCGTCACGCCCTGCGCCTGCATGGACACGCGGAACTGGCCGGTGGACCTGGGCTGGTCGAACGGGAAGTCCGCCAGCTCGCCCTTGAGCCGCACGTGGACGTTGCGCGCCTCGCCGCCCAGCAGCGCGCGGCTCAGGTAGCTGCGCGTGGCGGGCAGGCGCTGCGGGATGTAGCGCGCCACGCGCGTGGCGTCGGCGCGCGGCGCGCGGCCCGTCAGGTCCAGGAAGCCGGCCGTCGTGGCGCCGGCGGGGCGCCGCCAGGTGACGTCGAACTCGCCGCTGAGGTCGGGCGTCTGCAGCTGCAGGTCGCGCAGCTTCACCTCCACGTCGCCCGGTGTCCTGGCGCCGGGCTGGGGCAGCTGCCAGCTCAGCTGCGTGGCCAGCCGGGTGATGGGCAGGCGCGGGTCTTCGAACAGGCCGGGCAGCTCGACCTCGCCGTTGTGCACCGCCAGCCGGGCCGTGCCGCCACGCTCGCTGGCGTCCAGCGCCAGGCTGGCGCCCTGCAGCCCCGGGCGGCCGAGGTGACCCTCCTGCTCGGCGGCTTTGGAGGCGATGGCCAGCCCGTCCAGCTGGGCCTTGACGCGGTAGCTGCGCGGCGCGTCGAGCGCCCCCTGCCACTGGCCGGTCAGCGCCGTCAGCACGCCGCGCGGCGCCAGCTCGTCCAGCAGCTGGTGCGTGCGCGGGCCCAGCGGCAGGCGCTGCGCGATTTGCGCCATCAGCGCGAAGTCCAGCCGCTGCGCGTTGACCTCGCCGCCCAGCACCTCGTCGTTCTTGCCGAGCTGCAGGCTGACGCCCCAGTCGGAGCGCGGCCAGGCGACCCCGTCGCCACTCACGAAGCCCAGCTGATGGGCCTGCAGGCTGAGCCGGTCCTTCGCGCGGGCCAGGTCCAGCCGGCCTTCGATGTGATCCAGGTCCAGCTCGGGCGCCGAGTCCAGCAGCTTCAGCCGCACGGCGCGCAGCGCCAGGTCCAGCGTCGCGCCGGTGGGCTCGCCGTCCTTGATCTGGCCCCAGGCGCGCACGGCGCCGTCGCCCTCGCTGAGCTGGAAGGGCAGGTCCACGTGGCGGCGCAGCTGCCGCAGGTCGGCGCGCGGCAGCTCGGCGTACAGCTCGCCGCTCCAGTGCGCGAACTCGCCGGGGCGCTTCAGCAGGCTCTGCGTGAATTTGCCGCGCAGCGAGAAGCGCTGGCCCCAGTCGGCCGGCGGCGTCGCGTCCAGGCGCAGCTGGTGGCGGCGCAGGCTGTTGCGCAAGATGAAGTTCAGGTTCGACAGCTCCAGTGGCCGGGCGTCGGCGCGCTTTTCGTCCACCCAGCGCACGCGCCCGCCGATGATGGCCAGCTCGGGCTGGCTGAACAGCCAGTCCAGCCCGGCGTCGGTGGTGCCGGTGTCGGTGCGCTCGGCTTCGTCCAGCCCCAGGCCGCCGATGAAGAGGCGACCCGCCGCGTCGCGGCGGATGACGAGCTCCGGTGCGTCCACCAGCAGCTGCGAGAAGCGCGGCTGCAGCAGCACCAGCGAATGCGCCGACAGCACGGCCGACACGCGCGGCAGCGTCAGCGCCGGGCGGCCGGTGGCGTCCAGCACGCGCACGTCGCCCAGTTCCATGCGCGGCATCCAGCCGCCGGACTGCACCGTGATGCGGCCGATGCGCAGCTCTACCCCCAGCGCCTTTGAGGCTTCCTTTTCCAGCCAGGGACGCCACTCGTTGGCCTGCGGGAGAATGGCCCAGTGCAACACCGCCCACGCCACCACGCCCAGGCCCCACACGAGGGCCAGCACCAGCAGCGCCCAGCGCAGCAGCCGCCAGCACAGGCGCAGTGGCCAGCCGGCGGCGCGGGTGCAGTGGTGGAGGGCGGCCGAAAAGATGTCAGACACGTTGTCTCGGGGCACGTGGAGAAAAACCGGCCGGCAGGCAATCTAGCACAGGGACATGAGCGCAACGTTTCCCGTTATTGCTGAGCACAGCCGCTATGTGCAGCGTGTCCGGCGCCGCTATGCGGCCGAGCTGGCGCGGCTGCCGGCGGGGCAGCCCGACCGGGCCGTCATCACCGCACTGGTCGACGACCTGGCCCGCGACCGGCCCTTGGCCAGCGCGCTGCGCGTGGCCCGCCACCTCGTCATGGAGCGGCTGGCGGTGCTGGACATCGAGCAGGGCGCCACCGTGGCCGACGTCACGCTGGCGATGACGCACCTGGCCGAGGTGACGCTGGACAAGGCGCTGGCCGCCGCCCGCGCCGAGCTGGACGCCGTGCACGGCGCACCGCGCACCGCCGACGGCCGCGACATCGCGTTCTGGGTCATCGGCATGGGCAAGCTGGGCGCGCGCGAGCTGAACGTGTCGTCCGACATCGACCTCATCTACGTCTACGAGGACGACGGCGAGACGCACGGCCCCCGCCCGGTCAGCGCCCATGAGTACTTCGCCCATGTCGCCAAGAAGCTCTACGCGCTGATCGGCGACGTGACCGACGACGGCCAGGTGTTCCGCGTCGACCTGGCGCTGCGCCCCAACGGCAAGAGCGGCCCGCCGGTCGTCAGCCTGGGCATGCTGGAGGAGTACTTCCTCGTGCAGGGCCGCGAGTGGGAACGCTTCGCGTGGCTGAAGAGCCGCGTCGTCGCGCCGCTGACCGGCCTGGGCGCGCCGGCCGACCCGCGCACGCTGGCGCTGCGCGACCTGGTCACGCCGTTCGTCTACCGCCGCTACCTGGACTACGGCGTCTTCGAAGGCCTGCGCCAGCTGCACGGCAAGATCCGCAGCGAGGCCAAGGCCCGCGCCGCCGGCCGGCCGGAGCGCGCCAACGACGTGAAGCTGTCGCGCGGCGGCATCCGCGAGATCGAGTTCATCGTGCAGCTGCTGCAGGTGGTGCGCGGCGGCCAGTTCCCCGAGATCCGCACCCGCTCCACCGTGAAGGCGCTGGGCCGCGTGGCCGAGCGCGGGCTGATGAAGCCCGAGACCGCCGCGAAGCTGGCCGACGCCTACGTCTTCCTGCGCCGCGTGGAGCACCGCATCCAGTTCCTGGACGACCAGCAGACCCACTGCCTGCCGCAGGCCGATGCCGACCTGGCGTGGATCGCCGCCTCCATGGGCCTCACCTGCTCGCGGGAAACCTGTGAGCTGTTCGAGCAGCTGGGCGAGGTGCGCGAGCTGGTGGCCACCGAGTTCGATGCGCTGCTGCACGGCGCGCCGCAGCAGTCCGGCGGCTGCACGGGCGGCAACTGCGGCGGGCCGAAGCCCACCGTGGACGGCGAGGACTTCCTGCAGCGCCTGCCCGAGGCGCTGGCCCGGGCCGTGCGCGCGCTGGCCGAGACGCCCCGCGTGCAGGGGCTGCGCGAGGAGTCGCGCCAGCGGCTGGCCAAGCTGTTCTACCGCGCGGCGCAGGCCGTCGAGGCGGACGAGTGCTCGCTGGACGCCGCGGTGCGCTTCGTCGACTGGGTGGAGCCGCTGCTGCGCCGCGAGAGCTATCTGGCGCTGCTGGTGGAGCGCCCGGCCGTGCAGCAGCGCCTGCTGCGGCTGCTGGGCCTGGCGCGCTGGCCCATGCGCTACCTGATGCAGCACCCCGGCGTCATCGACGAGCTGGCCGACCCGCTGCTGCTGCAGGCCCGCTTCGACCGCGACGCCTTCCTCGCCGACCTGCGCGACCGCGAGCAGGGCTGGGCCCGCAGCGGCCAGGCCGACGAGGAAGCGCTGCTGGACACGCTGCGGCGCGCCCACCATGCGGAGGTGTTCCGCACGCTGGTGCGCGACGTCGAGGGCCGCATCACCGTCGAGCAGGTGGCCGATGACCTGAGCCTGCTGGCCGACGCCGTGTTGCAGATCGCCATCGCCTGGGCCTGGGCGCGCTTCAACAAGGCGCACCGGCCCGACCCGCGGCTGGCCGTCATCGCGTACGGCAAGCTGGGCGGCAAGGAACTGGGCTACGGCGGTGACCTGGACGTGGTGTTCGTCTTCGACGACGACGACGAGAACGCCAGCGACATCTACGGCGCCTTCGTGCGCCGCCTCATCACGTGGCTGACGCTGCGCACGTCCGCCGGCGAGTTGTTCGACATCGACACCGCGCTGCGGCCCAACGGCAACTCGGGGCTGTTGGTCACGTCGCTGGCGCACTTCGAGGCCTACCAGACCGGCCGCGGCAGCAACACCGCGTGGACCTGGGAGCACCAGGCCATCACGCGGGCGCGCTTCTGCGCCGGCCACCCCGACCTGGCCGAGCGCTGCGAGGGCGTGCGCCGCCAGGTGCTGACGGCGCCGCGCGACGCCGACGCGCTCAAGCGCGAGGTGCAGGCCATGCGCGAGAAGGTGCGCGCGGCGCGGCCGGTGAGGCCCGGGCTGTTCGACGTGAAGCACAGCGAGGGCGGCATGATGGACGCCGAGTTCGCCGTGCAGTTCCTCGTGCTGGCGAATTCGGCGGCGCATCCGCAGCTGCAGGACGATCTGGGCAACATCGCGCTGCTGCTGCTGGCCGAGACGCTGGACCTGCTGCCGGCCGGCGTCGGCGTGGCGGCCGCGACGGCCTACCGCGAGCTGCGCCGCGTGCAGCACAAGGCGCGGCTGGATGAGCAGTCGACGGCGCTGGATGCGGATGCTGCTGCGCCGTTGGCGGTGCATCGTGCGGCCGTGAAGGCGTTGTGGCTCGCTGTTTTTGGTTGATGGCCAGGCCCAGCCGGGAATTCGCCCCGGCGGGCGACCTACTTTTTGGGCGACCAAAAAGTAGGCAAAAAGTCGCCCCTGCTCCGTCGCCCCTCCGCTGCGCTACGGGGTCCCCTGCGATGCTCGAACGCCGAGGCTCGCACGGAACTCGCTTCGCTACGCTGCGCTCAGACAGCCGTGCGAAGTCAGTTGACGAAGCGCGCTGCGCGCGCGCCTCGGCGTTCTGTGCTTCTCGGCTCCTCCAAAGGGGAGTGAAGGAACAGCCGAACAGCCAACAGCCAACAGCCAAACCCGAAAGCCGGCTGGCGCCGGCTGTTCGGTATGCCCCCTTTAGCACCGCCGAGGAACGGAAGGTCTTGAGGCCGTGCGCGCAGCGCACTTCAAGGACTGACTTCGCGCGGCTGTCTGAGCGCAGCGCAGCGAAGCGAGTTCCGCGCGAGGCCTCAAGACCTGAGTACCGCAGGGAACCCGAAGCGGAGCGCAGGGCGGTGCGGTCGGGGGGAGCTCTTTGCCTACTTTCTGGCGGCCCAGAAAGTAGGTCGCCCGCCGGGGCGAAATCCCGGCACCACTCTCGGCGATGACCCGCAGCAGCGTTTGGCTCCTGCTCTGCGCGGCATTGGCTGCGGTGTCAGCCATCGCCTGGCCCTTCCCCCGCGAAGCGCTGGACTGGCAGCCCACCCTGATCGCCACCCAACCCTGGCGCGCCGTGACGGCCGCCTTCGTGCACCTGACGCCGCTGCACCTCGCCGCCAACCTCGCCGGCTGCGTGGTGCTGGCGCTGCTGGGCCACCGCGCCGCGCTGGGAAGGCGCGAAACGATGGCCGCCCTCATCGCGCTGCCGCTGACGCAGCTGGCGCTGCTGCTGCGCCCCGACCTGCTGCGCTACGCCGGCCTGTCCGGTGCACTGCACGCGCTGGTGGCCATTGCCGCGCTGACGCTGCTCATGCGGCGCAGCCGCGACCACCTCGTCGGCGCCGCCATCCTCGCTGGCCTGGCTGTCAAGCTGATGCTGGAGCATCCGCTGGGCCCCGCGCTGCGCGCCACGCCCGGCTTCGACTTCGCCGTGGCGCCCTTCGCCCACCTGACCGGCGCCGCCGCCGGCGCGCTGGCCTGGCTGTTGACGTTTCGTATAAAGGCGAAATAATCGGTACTCCTTCCGGGAGACCGCAATGAGCCACGCCACCGCCTTCGCCATCGGCCACTTCGACGTGGCCGGCCCCGACCTCGCCCGGCTGGGCGACTTCTATGCCGGCGTGTTCGGCTGGCGGGTCGACCCGCGCGGCCCGGGCTACGCACAGCTGCGCACGCCCGCGGGCAGCCCCGATGGCGCGCTCGTCGAGCAGCCTGAATCGGCCCTCACGCTGGGCATCGTCGTGCCCGACCTGGCCCGGGCGCTGGCCCAGGCCACGGCGGCGGGCGGCCGCGTCGAGATGCCGGCCACCGACAACGGCTGGGTGATCAAGGCCCAGGTGCGTGACCCGGCTGGCAACCTGCTGACGCTGATCCAGCAGTGACCGACGCCGAGCTGGACGAGGCGCTGCGCGCGCTGGCCCATGTGGAGCGCCGGTTGTTCCTGCGCGAGTGCCTGGACCGAGAATGCGCAGCCGGCGAGCTGGCCGACATCTCGTCGCTGGCGCTGGCCAGCGTGTCGGAGCACCTCAAGGTGCTGCGCAAGACCGGCCTGCTGACGCTGGAGGTGCGCGGCCGCTTCTGGATGTATCGCACCGACGCCGCGCGGCTGCAGCTCGTGCTCGCCGCGCTGCACGGCAGTTTTGAATTGGAAAAGTGAGAACACCATGGGACGTGAAGCCCTTTGCACCGCCCGCGTGGGCAACGAGACCGCCGAGGTCACGGCCCTGCTCGAATCGACCACCGTCGTGCTGCGCGGCGCGCTCAAGCGCAAGTGGGCCATCGCCGCGCTGCAGAACCTGCGCGCAGCCGGCGAGGACCTGCTGTTCGACGTGGACGGCGAGGCCGTCGCGCTGGCGCTGGGCGAGAAGGAAGCCGGCAAATGGCTGACCAAGCTGCAGACGCCGCCGCCCACGCTGGCCGCCAAGCTGGGCGTCAGCGCTGCGAACCCGGCGCTGTTGATCGGCCCCACCGTCGGCACGCTGGACCCGGCGCTGGCCGAGGCGCTGTCACACGGCCTGACCGGCAACGTCAAGGAAGCGCGCATGCTGGTGGCCGTCATCAGCAAGCCCGGCGAGCTGGAGCGCATGGCCGACTTCCACGCCACCATGCTGTGCAAGACCGTCTGGGTGGTGCATCAGAAGGGCCGCGACGCCTTCCCGTCCGACGCCGAGATCCGCATGGAGCTGCGCGGCCGCGGCTACGTGGACAACAAGACCAGCGCGGTGTCCGACACGCTGACGGCGACGCGCTACGTGCGCAAGTAGCCGCGTGCGCCAGTCCCGACTCGACGGCCGCGCCGTCGCCCTGCTGCTGCTGTGCTGTCTGCTGTGGGGCATCAACCAGGTGGCCGTGAAGGCCGCGTTGACCGAGATCGGGCCGCTCTGGCAGGCGGGGCTGCGCTCGGTCGTCGCGGGGGCGCTGGTGTGGCTGTGGTCCGCCGCGCGCGGCGTGCGGCTGTTCGAGCGCGACGGCAGCGGCCCGGGCGGCCTGCTGGCCGGCGCGCTGTTCGCGGCCGAGTTCGCCTGCATCTTCATCGGCCTGCAGTTCACCAGCGCGTCGCGCATGGTGGTGTTCCTCTACCTGTCGCCGTTCGTCGTCGCGCTGGGCATGCCGTTCATCGCGCACGGCGAGAAGCTGTCGGGCCGCCAGTGGGCTGGCCTGGTGCTGGCCTTCGGCGCCGTCGCGTTCGCGTTCGCGGAAGGGCTCACCGCGCCGCACAGCCCGCGCCAGTGGTGGGGTGACGCGCTGGGCGTGGCGGCGGCCGTGCTGTGGGGCGGCACGACGCTGGCCATCCGCGCGACGAAGCTGGCCGCCGCGCCGGCCGAGAAGACGCTGCTGTACCAGCTGGGCGTATCGGCGCTGGCGCTGTGCGCCGCCGCGGTGGCCGCGGGCGAGCCGCTGCCGCCGGCCTGGTCGCCGCGGCTCGTCGGCCTGTTCGGCTTCCAGGCCGTCATCGTGTCGTTCGCCAGCTATCTGGCGTGGTTCTGGCTCATCCGCCATTACGCGGCCACGCGGCTGGCCGTGTTCACGCTCAGCACGCCGCTGTTCGGGCTGCTGGCCGGCGCGCTGCTGCTGGGCGAGGGCATCAGCGTGCGGCTGCTGGCGGCACTGGCCGCGCTGGCGGCCGGCATCGTGCTCGTCAACCGCTGATGTCGCCCCGGCGGCAGGCCGGGCACGCCGCGCTGCCTAGACTGCCGGGCTCACACCCAGGAGACACCCCATGATCACGCTGTGCGGCATCCCGCTCTCGAACTACTACAACAAGGTCAAGCTGGCCCTGCTGGAGAAGGGCATCCCTTTCGACGAGGCCTACGTGAAGACGCATTCCCACGACGAGGCTGTGCTGAGCGCGTCGCCGCTGGGCAAGGTGCCGTTCATCCGCACGCCGCAGGGCGCGCTGTGCGAGAGCCAGGTCATCAATGACTACCTGGAGGCCGCCTACCCCGACACGCCGCGGCTGATGCCGGCCGATCCGTTCCAGGCCGCGAAGGTGCGCGAGCTCATCACCTACGTGGAGCTGCACCTGGAGCTGGTGGCGCGCGAGCTGTACGCCGAGGCCTTCTTCGGCGGCCAGGTCAGCGACGGCACCAAGAAGCGCGTCGCCCGCGTGCTGCCCGAGAACATTGCCGCGTTCAGGCGGCTGGCCAAGTTCGGCCCCTACCTGGCGGGTGACACCTTCACGATGGCCGACTGCGCCGGCTGGGTCAGCCTGCCGCTGGTGGCCATGGCCACCAAGGCCATCTACGGTGAGGACCTGCTGGCCGCCGGCGGTGTGGACTGGAAGCCCTACGCCAAGCTCATTGGCGAGCGCCCGCACGCCGTCAAGGTGGCCGCCGACCGCAAGGCCGACCAGCAGGCCTCGCTGGCCGCCAACCGCGCCAGCAGCTGAGTAGGGCCGCGCATCGGCAGAGCGCGGAAATCCGCCACGCGCCGGCGTGGCTCGCACCACGTTTGTTGCACCTGGGCACGGGTGGGCACGCCTAAACTGGTTCGATTCCTTGCTGCCCCCCTGCCGCCATGACGTCTCTGCGTCCGTTGCTGTTCGCTCTTGCCGCCGCCGCGCTGGCCGCACCGGCGGCCGCCCAGACCCCGGCCGATGCCGAAGCCCGCGTCATCGTGCGCTTCAAACCCCAGGCCGACAGCGTGCGCGCGAAGCGCCTGAGCCTGCGGGCCACACGCCTGGAGGCGCGCGAGATCGCGCAGACCCGCGCGACGGCGCTGGGCCTGCGCACGGGCCAGGCGCTGCGCGCCGGGCTGAGCCTGGACGAGCGCACCCACGTCGTCACGGCCCGTGGCATGACGGCCGCACAGCTGGTCAGGCAGTTGTCCGCCGACGCGGAAGTCGAGCTGGTGGCCGTGGACGGCCGCCGCCAGCACCTGGCGGTGCCCAACGACCCGCTGTTCGGCGGTGCGGCGGTCAACCCTGAGGGCGTCATGGGCGGCATTCCCAGCCGAACCATCGATCAGTGGTACCTCAAGGCCCCCAGCAGCACGCCGGGCCAGGTGGTGTCCAGCGTCAATGCGCCGGGGGCCTGGGACCTGACGGCCAGCCTGACCAACACCACCGTCGTCGCCGTGCTGGACACGGGCGTGCGCATGGACCACCCGGACCTGGCGGGCCAGTTCGTGGCCGGCTACGACATGATCGGCTACGGCAGCCCCGGCAGCATGTCCACGGCCATCGCCAACGACGGTGGCGGGCATGACAGCGACCCCTCCGACCCGGGCGACTGGGTCAGCTCCGCCGACGTGTCAGGCGGTACGTTGGGCACCGGCTGCACCAGCAGCAACGTCGCCAACAGCACCTGGCACGGCACGCGCGTGGCGGGCCTCATCGTCGCCAAGGCCAACAACGGCCAGGGCCTGGCCGGGCTGGGCTGGAGCGGCACCGCACAGGGCGGGCTGCTGAAGGTGCTGCCCGTGCGCGTGCTGGGCAAATGCGGCGGCTACGACAGCGACATCATGGCCGGCATGAAGTGGGCGGCGGGCATCGACGTGCCGGGCATCGCCGCCAACCCCAACAAGGCCAAGGTGCTCAACCTGAGCCTGGGCGGCACCGGCAGTTGCGGCACCACGGGCACCGGCGGCCTGTACCGCGACACGATCACGCAGGTCAACGCGACCGGCGCCACGGTCGTCATCGCGGCCGGCAATTCCGAGGGCCAGGCCGTGGGCCTGCCGGGCAACTGCCCCGGCGTCGTTTCCGTGGCGGCGCTGCGCCACGTGGGCACCAAGGTCGGCTTCTCCAGCATCGGCCCGGAGGTCACCATCGCTGCGCCGGGCGGCAACTGCATCAACATCACCGCCGGCCAGCCCTGCCTGTACCCCATGGTCAGCACGACCAACCGCGGCACGACGACGCCCATCGCCAACGACGAGGCCTACACGAACAGCAACGCCTCCGTCGGCACGAGCTTCTCGGCGCCGGTGGTCAGCGGCATCGTCGGGCTGATGGCGGCAGTGCGCCCGGCGCTGACGTCGGCCGAGGCCACCGCCGCGCTGAAGCTGACGGCCCGCACCTTCCCCACCAGCGGCGGATCCACCGGCATCGCGGCCTGCGCGGCGCCCAGCAGCACGGTGCAGGACGAGTGCTACTGCACCAAGACCACCTGCGGCGCCGGCATGGTGGACGCCGCCGCGGCCGTCGCGGCCGCCAAGGCGCTGAACAACGCCGCGGTGACGATCACGCCGTCGGCCGCCACGTTGACGGCCACGCAGTCGGGCACGCTGACGGCGGCCATCACCGGCCTGGCCAGCGGCAAGACGGTGGCCGCGACGCAATGGACGCTGCTGAGCGGCGCCGGCGTCGTGAACGGCTTCAGCAGCGGCGCCAACACCGCCACGGCGACGCTGACGCCCGCTGCCGCCGGCACGTTCAGCGTGCAGGCCGACGTGACCGACAGCGACGGCTATGTGCACAGCCAGACGGCGACGGTCACGGTGAACGCGGCGCCCGTCGTCACGCCGCCCGCCAACACGGGCGGCAGTGGCGGCGGCGGTGGGGGTGGATCGGCCAGCCTGGCCTGGCTGGCATCGCTGCTGCTGGCGGCGTTCAGCCTGCGGAAGCGGCCGACGCCGCAGCCGCGACGCTGCAAGCCCTGAAGCCGGCGGCCAGCGCGGGGTCGCGGCTGGCCTTGAGCCGGCCGGCGAGCAGGCCGTCGGCCTGCGGGATGACCAGCGTGTGGCGTGTGGCCGCGGCCTTCAGCGCCAGCACGCGCAGGCCCTTCAGGCCGCGCTTGTCCAGCGCGGCCAGCTCGGCCGAGGCGTCGGCCTGGCTGGCATGGCGGCTCAGCACGAAGGCCGGTTGCTCGGCCGGCAGGCCTTCCAGCGGCTCATAACTCAGGCGCAACTGCTTGTAGGTGGCTTCCTTGCGGGCGCGGAACTCGGGGTCGGCCAGCTTGATGGTGGCCACGACCCACACGCCGGCCTGCTCGCTGCTGCGCACCTGCAGTTCGGCCACGGGGGCGCCGGCGGTCTTCAGCGCGGCCTGGGCGGCGGCCAGGGCGGCGTCGCCGTCCAGCGGGCCCAGCTCCAGGCAGCTCCGCTGCGCCAGCGCGGCCACGGCGCTGGCGGCCAGCGGCGTGATGCGCTCCGGGTGCTGCTGCGCGGCCACGCGCTGCGGCTCGCGGCCACCCTCGGCGGGCAGGCCCGTGACGGCGTCCAGCCAGCCGCGCGACCAGATGAAGAACAGGGCGTTGACCGCCAGCAGCACGATCACCACGACACGCATCACGGGGAGGTCTCCAGTCTCAGGCTCAGTTCGCCGGCGCTGATGGGGCACAGGCCGGTGTCCGTGTCCAGCAGCAGCTCGCCGCGGGTGGACACGCCGCGCGCGATACCGGCCTGCTCGCCCACGCGCACCGCGCGGCCGGCGGTCAGGTCGCGGCGCGAGAACGCCAGCTGCCAGGGGCCGAAGCCCAGCGTCTCGAAGTCGGCCAGCAGGCCGCGCAGCGCCGGCGCCAGCCGGTCCAGCGTCGCGCCGGCCGTGGCGGCAGGGTCCAGCGTCTGCAGCGCCGCGTGGCCGCTGGCGAAGGCGCTGCGGTCGGCGTCGGCCGGCAGCGGCTGCAGGTTCAGCCCGATGCCGATGACGACGCCGCGGCGTTCGGCCGTGAGGGGCACGGCCTCGATGAGGATGCCGCCCAGCTTGGCGCCGTCCAGGAACAGGTCGTTGGGCCACTTGAGCTGGATGCGCCCGCCCGCCGGGTCCAGCACGTCGGCGACGGTGCAGCCGACGGCCAGCGACAGGCCGGACAGGTCCAGCCCGGCGGGCACCGTCACGGCGACGGAGAACGTCAGCGCCGCGCCGTCGCTGTGCCAGGCGCGGCCCAGCCGGCCGCGGCCGGCGGTCTGCCGGTCGGCCGACACGATCAGCGGCCCACCGCCGGCGCGCAGATGGTTCAGCGCTTCGGTGTTCGTCGAGCCGCATTCGGCGAGGTGGCGCCGCTCCATGCGCTCAGCGGCCCTTCGGTGCGAGCATCGTGCCGCGGCACGTGAGGGCACCGCACCAGCAGGCGAACTGCTTCTTGACCTTGGCGGTGTGGCGCTGGTCCAGCACCAGCCCGTAGTCGTAGAACAGCTCCTCGCCGGGCTCGATGTCGCGCAGCGCCTTGATGAAGACGCGGCCGTCCACTTCGTCGGCCTCGCAGTTGGGCTCGCACGCGTGGTTGATCCAGCGCGCATCGTTGCCGCCGTACAGCGCGTCGATGACCTGGCCGCCTTCGATGTGGAAGTAGAAGGTGTGGTTGGGCTGGCTGGGGTCGTGCGGGTGGCGGTCCACCGCCTCTTCCCAGCTGATGCGCTCGCCGGTGTACTCGATGATCTTGGCACCCGCCGCGATGGGGGCCGCCGCGTAGACGCCGCGTCCGTGCACGCCGGAATCACGAACTTCGATCTTGCGGCGTGGGGTTTTTGGCGTCATCGGCGCTGTGGTACGGTGATTTCATGGGTGCGCGTGCGTGTAGGCGTGCGCGCGAGGCCTGCATTCTAGGCAGGGGATCCCGAGTTCCCCGCTGCGAGACAGATCAAGAGACTGGACCTGATGAGCAAGACACTGATCATTGCCGAGAAGCCAAGCGTCGCGCAGGACATCGTCCGCGCGCTGACTCCCGTGGCGGGCAAGTTCGACAAGCACGACGACCATTTCGAGAACGAGCAGTACGTCGTCAGCTCCGCCGTGGGCCACCTGGTGGAGATCGCGGCGCCCGAGGAGTTCGACGTCAAGCGCGGCAAGTGGAGCTTCGCCAACCTGCCGGTGATCCCGCCGCACTTCGACCTCAACCCCATCGACAAGAACAAGGGCCGGCTCAACGCCCTCGTCAAGCTGATCCGCCGCAAGGACGTGACGGCCCTGATCAACGCCTGTGACGCGGGCCGCGAGGGCGAGCTGATCTTCCGCTTGATCGAACAGTATGCGCAGCCCGCCAAGGGCAAGCTCAACAAGCCCATCCAGCGGCTGTGGCTGCAGTCCATGACGCCCGCGGCCATCCGCGAGGGCTTCGAGAAGCTGCGCAGCGACGCGCAGATGCTGCCGCTGGCCGACGCCGCGCGCTGCCGCTCGGAGGCCGACTGGCTGGTGGGCATCAACGGCACGCGCGCGATGACGGCCTTCAACTCTCGCGACGGCGGCTTCTTCCTGACGACCGTGGGCCGCGTGCAGACGCCGACGCTGTCGGTGGTCGTCGAGCGCGAGGAGAAGATCCGCAAGCATGTGGCCCGCGACTACTGGGAGCTGCGCGCCAGCTTCGACGCCCAGGCCGGCCAGTACGAGGGCAAGTGGTTCGACCCGGCGTGGAAGAAGAACGACGACGCCGAGCGCCGTGCCGACCGCCTGTGGACGCAGGCCGAAGCGGACGAGATCGCCAAGGCCGTGCTGGGCCAGCCCGCCAAGGTGACGGAAGAAAGCAAGCCCAGCACCACCAGCTGCGGCGGCCTCTACGACCTGACGACGCTGCAGCGCGAGGCCAACTCGCGCTTCGGCTTCTCGGCCAAGACGACGCTGGCCATCGCGCAGGCGCTGTACGAGAAGCACAAGGTGCTGACCTACCCGCGGACGGACTCGCGCTTCCTGCCCGAGGACTACCTCGCCGTGGCCAAGGACACGGCCAAGATGCTGGCGACGGAAGACCTGCCCGGCCCGCTGGCCGCGCTGTCGGCGCACGCCGCCAAGTCGCTGAAGGAGGGCTACATCAAGCCCACCAAGAAGGTGTTCGACAACGCCAAGGTGTCGGACCACTTCGCCATCATCCCGACGCTGCAGGCCCCCAAGGCGCTCACCGAGGTGGAGGCCAAGCTGTACGACATGGTCGTCAAGCGCTTCCTGGCGGTGTTCTACCCGCCGGCCGAGTTCCTTGTCACCACCCGCATCTCCAAGGTGCTGGACAAGCATCACTTCCAGACCAACGGCAAGGTGCTGGTGAAGCCGGGCTGGCTGGCCGTCTACGGCAAGGACGTGGATGACGAGGACGCCAACCTCGTGCCGGTGCAGCCGGGCGAGGTCGTGCGCACGGAGAGCGTCGACGTGAAGGCGCTGCAGACCAAGCCGCCGGCACGCTACACGGAAGCGACGCTGCTGTCCGCGATGGAAGGCGCCGGCAAGCTCATCGACGACGACGAACTGCGCGAGGCCATGGCCGAGAAGGGCCTGGGCACGCCGGCCACGCGGGCGGCCACCATCGAAGGTCTGATCACCGAGAAATACATGCTGCGCGAGGGCCGCGAGCTGATCCCGACGGCCAAGGCCTTCCAGCTGATGACGCTGCTGCGCGGCCTGGAGGTCGAGGACCTGACCAAGCCGGAGCTGACCGGCGACTGGGAGTCCAAGCTCGCCGCGATGGAGAAGGGCAAGCTGAGCCGCGAGCAGTTCATGGCCGAGATCGCGGCCATGACCGAGAAGATGGTCGCCAAGGCCAAGGGCTATGACCGCGACACCATCCCGGGCGACTATGCGACGCTGAAGGTCCCGTGCCCCAAGTGCGGCGGCGTGGTGAAGGAGAACTACCGCCGCTTCACCTGCACCGGCAAGGATGGCGCGGCCGAAGGCTGCGGCTTCTCCATCGGCAAGATCCCCGGCGGCCGCAGCTTCGAGCTGGGCGAGGTGGAGACCTTCCTCGCCAACAAGAAGATCGGCCCGCTGGAGGGCTTCCGCTCCAAGGCGGGCTGGCCGTTCACGGCCGAGCTGGCGCTGGTCTACGACGACGAGATCGCCAACTGGAAGCTGGAGTTCGACTTCGGCGAGGACGCCAAGAAGGCCGAGAACGACGGCGAGCCGGTGGACTTCTCCGGCCAGCAGAGCCTGGGCGCCTGCCCCAAGTGCCAGGGCCATGTGTATGAACACGGCGCCAACTACGTCTGCGAGCACTCGGTGGGCGAGAAGGTGACCTGCGACTTCAAGACCGGCAAGGTCATCCTGACCCAGCCCATCGAGCCGCCGCAGGTGCACAAGCTGCTGACCGAGGGCAAGACCGACCTGCTGGAGAACTTCGTCTCCAACAAGACGCGCCGCAAGTTCAAGGCCTTCCTGGCCTATGACAAGAAGGAAGGCAAGGTCGTGTTCGAGTTCGAGCCGCGTGCCGGCAAGGCGCCGCCGGCCAAGAAGGCGCCCGCGAAGAAGGCTGCCGCGAAGGCGTGATTCCCCCTATGCTTCCTCCCAACGGCACGCTCGCACGGGCTGGGAGGAAAAGATGGCGCTAACGCCATTGAGCATCGGCATACAGACGCGCCTGACCGCCGGCATTGCGTTGGTGGCCAGCCTGTTGGTGTTGGCCGTGGGTTGGACCTGGACCTCGCATGAGGAGTCCGAGCTGATGCAGGGCCTGCACCAGCGCGAGGCTCGCATGGCCGGCCTCATCGAGCGCGGCTTTGCGGGGCCGATCTGGAATCTGGACCATGTCGCCATCGAGAACCTGCTCGATGCCGTCATGGCCGACCCCGAGGTGCATGCGATCGAGTTGCAGGGGCTGGGGCTGCGCGGCGGCCAGGCCCGGCGTGAGCGTGACCACCCGGCCAACGGCCCGCTCAAGCGCGAGTTCGCCATCACCTACCAGCCCGCGGTGGACGTGCCCGGCGCGCAGGTCGCGGCTGCGGTGCTGACCTTCACGCGGGACCGCGTCGACGAGCAGATCCGCCGCACGCGGCTGTTCGTCGTGGAGCTGCTGGGCGTCGTCGTCGTGGGCATCGTCATCGCCAGCTCGTTGCTGGTTCACTGGCTGGTGCGCCGCCCGGTCGCGCGGCTGGGTGCGCTGGCCCAGCGCGTGGCCGCCGGCGACCTGGGCGCGCAGGAGGCGGTGGAGCGGCGCGACGAGATCGGCGAGCTGACGATGCGCTTCAACGCGATGAGTCTGAAGCTGCGCAGCGCGGCTGACCAGGTCCAGCTCACCGCCCAGGGCCTGCGCGTCAGCGAGGCGCGTTACCGCAGCCTGTTCGAGAACGCGACCGAGGGCATCTTCCAGGCCGATGCCGACGGCCGTGTGCTGAGCATGAACCGCGCGTTCATGCAGATGCTGGGCCTGACGGGGCTCAGCCCCGTGGGCCGACGGCTGCGGGAGCTCACCGGGCTGCGCCGCAGCGAGATGCTGCGCGTGGCGGCCGTGCTGAACGAGCAGGGCCAGGTGCAGCAGGTGCAGCTGCAACTGCGGACGCAGGCCGGGCGGCCGCTGTGGGTGGAGCTGAGCGCGCACTGGGTGGAGGCTGAAGGCGGCCAGCGGCGCATCGAGGGCATGGTCATCGACATCTCGCTGCGCCGCGAGGCCGAGGCCGAGCTGACGCGCCACCGCGACCATCTCGAAGAGCTGGTCGCCGAGCGCACGGCCGAGCTCAGCGAGGCCAAGCTGCGCGCCGAGGCGGCCAACCAGGCCAAGGGCCGCTTCCTGGCCACGATGAGCCACGAGTTCCGCACGCCCCTAAACGCCATCCTGGGCTTCACGCAGCTGATGCAGATGGACCCCGGCGTGCCGGCGCCGCAGCAGGGGCGGCTGCAGCTGATGCGCGACTCGGGCCTGCATCTGCTGGAACTCATCAACGACGTGCTGGACATGGCCAGCATCGAGGCCGGCAAGGTCAGCCTCAAGCTCGCGCCGGTGGACCTGCGTGCGCTGCTGGACATGGCCTGCGACAGCGTGCGCCTGCGCGCCGAGCAGAAGAACCTGAGCTTTGCGCTGGACGTGGACCCGCGGCTGCCCACGCAGGTGCTGGTGGACGGCCAGCGGCTGCGCCAGGTGCTGCTGAACCTGCTGTCCAACGCGGTGAAGTTCACCGACAGCGGCACCGTCAGCCTGACGGCCGCCGTCATCGAGCCCGTGAAGGACGGTCAGGTGCGGCTGCGCTTCGGCGTGACGGACAGCGGCATCGGCATGACGCCGGCCCAGCAGGCGCGGCTGTTCCAGGCCTTCGAACAGGTCTCCGAGGCCTCGCGCCACCTGGGCGGCACGGGGCTGGGCCTGTCCATCAGCCAGCAGCTGGTGCGGCTGATGGGCAGCCAGATCGTCGCGCAGAGCACGGCGGGGCAGGGCAGCAGTTTCAGCTTCGAGCTTCGGGTGGCCGTGGTGTGACGTCGACGTTGTTTGCCGGGCCGAGCGCCGGGCCGCTCCCAAGCCGGCCCGCCAAGGCGATGTGCGAGCGGCTCAATGCCGCGAGCATCGCCGTCCCCTCGGGGGCTTCGGCCGGACACATGGCGCCCGGTGGGCGGCATGTGCCTGCCGAAGAGCTGCGGCACTGTCCGCAGCGCGGTCTGCAGGACCGCCCAGACACGCCCGCGTTCAGCGGGGCGCGGCTGGGCGAGGGGCTGCAATGACCTGGGCGATTGCCGCCAAGCTGCTGGCCATCCTGGTCGCCGTCGCCATCGGCTGGGTCGTCGGCCGCATGCGCTGGCTGGGCGGCGGCGCCGCGGGCAGCGACTCGGACCCCGCGCGCGTGCTCGCCAACGCGGCGTTCTACATCTTCGTGCCGGCGCTGCTGTTCCGCACCACGGCGCGGCTGGACACGGCGGCGCTGCCCTGGGCCTTCCTGGGCGCGTTCTTCGTGCCGATGCTGGTGCTCATCGCGCTCGCGTACGGGTTGTACCGCTGGCGGCTGGCGCCGGGGCAGAACGTCGTCACGCCCAGCGTCAAGGCCATCACGGCGGGCTTCGGCAACACGTTGCAGGTGGGGCTGCCGGTGGCCGCCGGCGTGTTCGGCGAGAAGGGGCTGGCGCTGCACATCGCCGTCGTCAGCCTGCATGCGCTGTGCATTCTGACGCTGCTGACGACGTTGGTGGAGCTGGACCTGGCGCGCGAGCGCGCGTCGGGCCGGCTCGTCGACACGCTGCTGCAGACGGTGCGCAACACCGTCATCCACCCGGTGGTGCTGCCGGTACTGGCCGGGCTGGCCTGGAACGCGACCAACCTGCCGCTGCCGGCCGTGGCCGACGAGGCGTTGCAGTCGCTGGGCACGGCCGTCGTGCCGCTGTGCCTGACGCTGATCGGCATGTCGCTGGCCTACTACGGCTGGCCGCGCACCTGGAACGGCCTGGTCGGGCTGGTGGCGGCCAAGCTGCTGCTGATGCCGGCCGTCGTGCTGGCGGTGGGCCACTGGCTGCTGGGCCTGAGCGGCATGCCGCTGGCCGTCATCGTCATGATCGCGGCGCTGCCCACGGGCTCCAACGCGCTGATCTTCGCGCAGCGCTACCGCGCGCTGGAGGCCGAGGTGACGGCCGCCACCGTCGTCTCCACCGTGCTGTACGTGGCCACCGCGCCGCTGTGGCTGGCCGTGCTGGCCCGGGTTTCCCCATGGTGACTCCCGGCACTTGGGGCCCGTCGCACCGCCGCGGCCCAATCTTCGTCTCACCCTTTCAGGATCGCTCCGCATGAATGCTCCCGCCCCCCGCCGTCTTGCCGTGCTGCTGGCCCTGGCCGGTGCGCTGTCGCTGCCCGCCTGGAGCACGCCCGTGGCGCCGCCCGAGGGGGCCGTCAGCACCGCGGCGGGCCAGCTGGCCATCCGCCACGAGAAGTTCACGCTGCCCAACGGCTTCGAGGTCATCCTCGTGGAAGACCACCGCCTGCCGCTGGTGGCCTTCAACCTGTGGGTGCATGCCGGCCCGCGCAACGAGGCCAAGGGGCAGACGGGCTTCGCCCACCTGTTCGAGCACCTGATGTTCGCGGGCAGCCGCCACGTGCCGCGCGGCGAGTACGACAAGCACGTCGACGCCGCCGGCGGCACCGATGCCAACGGCTCCACCAACTTCGACCGCACCAACTACTTCTTCACGCTGCCGTCCAACCAGCTGGAGAAGGGCCTGTGGCTGAAGGCCGACATGCTGGGCTGGATGATCGACGAGGTGGACTCGGTGGC
This sequence comes from Pelomonas lactea, assembly GCF_043555885.1. Lineage (NCBI taxonomy): Bacteria > Pseudomonadati > Pseudomonadota > Betaproteobacteria > Burkholderiales > Sphaerotilaceae > Roseateles > Pelomonas lactea. The sequence continues at coordinate 298,797 of NZ_JBIGHX010000010.1, forward strand.
GCTGGCCAACCAGCAGGACGTGGTGCGCAACGAGCGCCGCCAGACCACTGAGAACCAGCCCTACGGCATCGTCGAGGAGGCCAAGTACCACGCGCTGTACCCCGAGGGCCACCCCTACCGCGCGGCAGTCATCGGCTCGCATGCCGACATCCAGAGCATCCGGCTGCAGGACGTGAAGGCCTTCGCCCGCACCTACTACCGGCCCAACAACGCGACGCTGGTGCTGGCCGGCGACTTCGACCCGCGGCAGGCCAAGGCGCTGGTGCAGAAGTACTTCGGCACGCTGAAGGCCGGCCCCAAGCCGCCGGAGGTGAAGGTCGCCATGCCCGAGATCACGCAGGAGCGCCGCCTCGTCGTGCGGGACCGCATCGAGCTGAGCCGCCTCAACCTGGCCTGGCACACGCCGGCCATGTACCAGGCGGGCGACGCCGAGCTGGACGTGGCTGCTCATGTGCTGGGCGGCGGCAAGGCCAGCCGGCTGTACGGCCTGCTGGTGCGCGACAAGCAGCTGGCGCAGAGCGTGCACGTGGGGCAGGACTCGCAGTCGCTGAGCTCGGTGTTCGACATCGAGGTGGTGGCCCGGCCCGGCGCGTCGCTGGACGAGATCGAGAGGCTGGTCGACGCCGAGGTCGAGCGGCTCGCCACCACGCCGCCCACCGATGCCGAGATCGCGCAGGCCCGCGCCGTCATCGAGACGCAGGTGCTGCAGCGCATGGAGAAGGTCACGTCGCTGGCCGACCTCGTCAACCACTACAACCAGATGGCCGGCGACCCCGGCTACCTGGGCCAGGACCTGGCGCGCTATGCCGCGCTGTCGCCGGCGGCCGTCAGCGCCGCCGTGGCGCAGTGGCTGGGCAAGAACCGCCGCGTCGCGCTGCAGGCGCTGCCGGGCGAACAGGTGCTGGCACCCGAGGTGCCCACGCCGCCCATGCCGACGAAGGCGGCCAAGGGCGAACGCGAGGCGATGAACGCGGCCGAGCCCTGGCGCAACAAGCCGCCCGCGGCGGCCAAGGCCCAGCCGCTGGTGTTGCCGGCCGCGCAGAGCTTCACGCTGGCCAACGGGCTGACGGTCATCCACTCGCCCAAGCCGGGCCTGCCGCTGGTCAGCGCCAGCCTGGTGCTGCGCGCTGGGCAGGCCGTGAACCCGGCCGACAAGCCCGGTCTGGCCGGCTTCGTGGCGGCCATGCTGCCCGAGGGCAGCACCACGCGCAGCGCGCAGCAGATCGCCGAAAGCCTGGCCGCGCTGGGCGCCACGCTGACGGCCCAGGGCGGCGCCGAGGACGCGCGGCTGGACTTCTCCGGCCGCAAGGCCGCCGCCCGCGACGGCCTGGCCCTGCTGGCCGATGTGACGCTGAACCCGGCCTTCGCCGCGCCCGACATCGAGCGCGTGAAGGCGCAGCGCCTGGCCGCGCTGGCGCAGCAGCGCGAGCAGGCGGACCTGCTGGCCAGCGTGGTGGGCAACCGCGCCGTCTACGGCGAGGGCCATCCGCTGGCCGCCAACGCGCTGGGCACGGAGGCCAGCCTCCAGGCCGTGGACGCAGCCGCGCTGCGCGGCTTCTGGCAGGCGCACTACCGGCCCGAGCGCGCGGCCCTGGTGGTGGCCGGCGACCTGACCGAGGCCGAGCTGCGCGCGCTCGTCGAGCCGCTGTTTGGCGCGTGGCAGGGCCAGGGTGCGGCCCCCGTGGTGGCACCGCTGCCGCCGGCCCGGCCCATCGCGGCCCGCACCGTGCTGGTGGACAAGCCCGGCGCGCCGCAGACGGCGCTGGCCGTCGTCGCGCCGGGGCCCACCGCGGCCGTGCCGGACGTGGCCTCGCTGAAGGTCATGAACGCCGCACTGGGCGGCCTGTTCACGTCGCGCATCAACAACCAGCTGCGCGAGGTGAAGGGCTACACCTACGGCGTCTACTCCGGCTACACGCTGGGCCGCGAGCGCGGCCAGTTCGGCATCCGCGGCAGCGTGCGCACCGACGTGACCGGCGCGGCGCTGGTGGACATGTGGAAGGAGATCGCCGGCATGCGCGCCAAGCCCATGGGCGCGGCCGAGCTGAACCGCGTGCGCAATGCGCAGCTGCTGAGCCTGCCGGGGCTGTTCGACACCAACGTCGCCGTCGTCGGCGGCTATGCCGGCAACTGGTCCGCGGGCCAGCCGCTGTCGGCCGTCACCGAGCTGCCCGCGAAGTACGCCGCCGTCACGTCGGCCAGCGCGTTGAAGGCGGCGCAGCAGCACCTGGACCCGGCGCGCCTCATCGTCATCGCCGTGGGCGACCAGGCCAAGGTGCAGCCGCAACTGGAGGCGCTGGGCCGCCGGCCCGTCGCGCCGCTGGCACCCTAGATGTGAAGCTTCAATAGGTTGTATCCGGTGTTCATCCGGGTTGGGTTTGAGAGACTGGAAGTCGCCAAACACCCAATCCACAAGAGCCCGGAGTCCGGATGAACAGCCATAAGCATGCCCGATTGACG
>NZ_JBIGHX010000011.1:0-205193 GCF_043555885.1 Pelomonas lactea
CAAACATCGAGAACCAAGCGTGCGGTGAATTCGGCAGCCCGGCCGCAGTTGGAAGCAACGACGAGATGCGCTCTTGCGGTGCAGGGGCGTTTGTTTGCCACTTGACGGGGACGGCTAATGGGTGACCTCGATAGGGAAAGGAACGGGACTCACGAAATAGTGTTTGCCCAGTGGCGTCAGGTTGAAGTCCCCAAGGCGCAAATCAAAGTACCGGCCACAGCCGGCGCAGCGTCACAAAAGACGTCTGCAACCTGCCGATCAAGCGCGCCCGCCATCGCAGATCGGCGTCCGCCAAAGACGTCCAGGCAAAAGAAAACGCCGTAGCGAACTGGTCACTACGGCGTTGTCAGTTGACTTGTGAGTCGTCGGTCTCGTAAGCTGAAAAGCTTCATCAATCAACGACTTACAGATAGTCTTGGCGGAGTCGGAGGGATTCGAACCCTCGATGCAGGTTTTGCCCACATACTCCCTTAGCAGGGGAGCACCTTCGGCCACTCGGTCACGACTCCAGCGAAGCCCTGCATTCTATATCAGGATTTCGGGCCCGCTATCGAAAACTCAGGCCGCAGCCGATTCCTGGTCCAGATCGAAGGCCTTGTGCAGCGCGCGCACGGCCAGTTCCATGTACTTCTCGTCGATGACGACGCTGGTCTTGATCTCGCTCGTCGAGATCATCTGGATGTTGATGCCCTCCTCGCTCAGCGCGCGGAACATCTTGCTGGCCACGCCCACATGCGAGCGCATGCCGATGCCGACGATGGAGACCTTGCAGATCTTGGGGTCGCCCGCGACCTTGGCGGCGTTGGTGGCCGGACCGACCGTGTTCTGCAGCAGCTCCATCGTGCGCGCGTAGTCGTTGCGGTGCACGGTGAAGGAGAAGTCGGTCTTGCCGTCATGCGAGACGTTCTGGATGATGACGTCGATGTCGATGTTGGCATCGGCCACGGGGCCCAGGATCTGGAAGGCGATGCCAGGCTTGTCCGGCACGCCCAGCAGCGTCACCTTGGCCTCGTCACGGTTGAAGGCAATGCCCGACACGACGGCTTGTTCCATTTTTTCGTCCTCTTCAAAACTGATCAGGGTGCCGGACTTGGCTTCCTCGTTGATGTCGATGTCCCAGGGCGTGAAGCTGGACAACACACGCAGCGGCACGCGGTACTTGCCGGCGAACTCCACCGAGCGGATCTGCAGGATCTTGGAGCCCAGCGACGCCATCTCCAGCATCTCTTCGAAGCTGATGGTGTGCAGGCGGCGTGCCTCGGGGACGATGCGCGGGTCGGTGGTGTAGACGCCGTCCACGTCGGTGTAGATGAGGCACTCGTCGGCCTTCATCGCGGCGGCGATGGCCACGGCCGAGGTGTCGGAGCCGCCACGGCCCAGCGTCGTGATGTTGTTGCCGGCATCGATGCCCTGGAAGCCCGCGATGACGACGACCTTGCCGGCCGCCAGGTCGGCGCGCACGCGCTTGTCGTCGATGCTCTCGATGCGGGCCTTGGTGTACGACGAATCGGTGGCCACGGGCACCTGCCAGCCGGTGTAGCTGACCGCCGGTACGCCCTCGGCCTGCAGCGCGATGGCCAGCAGGCCGACCGAGACCTGCTCGCCGGTAGCCGCGATCATGTCCAGTTCGCGGTTGACCTCCGCGCTGCTGCTGGCGGGCGAGAGTTCCTTGGCCAGACCCAGCAGGCGGTTGGTCTCGCCGCTCATGGCCGAGGGCACGACCACCATCTGGTGGCCGGCACGCACCCATTTGGCGACGCGCTTGGCGACGTTGCGGATGCGATCGGTGGACCCCATCGAGGTGCCGCCGTACTTGTGGACGATCAGAGCCATGTGTTTCGCGAAGGCTGAAGACGGAGCGGCCGGGACGGCACGCTCGCAAACCCCCGATTTTATGCAGCGGAATGCATTGCGCCTTCGCGCTGAGGCAAGGCGGAGTCGTCCAGCCAGCGCAGAGACAGCTGCGGCTCATCTTGGCTGGCGAAGGCACGGGCATCCATGCCGAGACCGGCCATCGCCACCAGCAGGTCGCCGTCGAACAGCAGCGGCCCGCCGCGCCGCCAGGGCGGCAGCCCAGCCTCCTGGCAGGCCTTCTTGACGCCGCGCGGCACCGAGGCCGGCGCGCGCTGGAACTGCTCGGCCCCGCCCCGGGCGCGCTGCACCAGCCGGGCCAGCCGCGCGGTCGCGATGCCGGGTGCAGCGGCCTCCACCAGCCAGGCGCCGCCCCACCCCGGCTGGGGATAGAGACCCGGGCGGCTGAGGTCCACGGGCATCGGCGCCTGCCCCTGCGGCACCTGGGCCGACCAGTACAGCCCGTCGCGGTAGGCGTGCAACGCCCCGCCCGGCGCGGGCCAGCTCTGCGTCGCCCCCGGCCGCCATTGCGCCAGCAGCCGCTCGACCAGGCTGGCCGGCGCCGCCGTGTGCGTCGCCAGCCAGGCGCGCAACGCGTTGCTGGCCCGGGCCGGCGACAGCGCGGCCAGCTGGGTCAGGTCCAGCCGTTCGGCGCTGGCCAGGCGCGCCAGATCCTCGGCCGCGACCTCCGCCGCCAGCGCGTCCGCCTGCTGCACCCAGCGCGCGGCCTGGGCCAAGCCGGCCTCCGCCGCCGGAAACGCCGGCCACACCGCCTGCCGGAGCCGGTTGCGCGCGAAGCGACCGTCGCCGTTGCTCGGGTCTTCGATCCAGCGCAGCCCCTGCTGCTCGGCATAGGCGCGGATCAGCGCGCGCGGCCGGTCCAGCCAGGGGCGCGCCCAGCACACGCCGTCGCGCCACTGCGCCCGGGGCATGCCGGCCAGGCCAGCAAGACCTGCCCCCCGCATCGCCTGCAACAGGAAGGTCTCGGCCTGGTCCTGCCGGTGGTGCGCCAGCAGCAGCAGATCCGCGCCAGCGGCGCGGGCCATCTGGTGCAACGCGCGATGCCGGCCCTCCCGGGCCCACGCCTCGACGCTGTCACCCGGCGCGGGCGCTCCGGTCAGCCGGGTGCACGCAAAGCCAGCACCCAGCGCCCGTGCCTCGCGCTCGCAATGAGCGGCCCAGTCGTCCGCCTGCTGCTGCAGGCCATGGTGAACATGCAGCGCCAGCACGCGCATGCCCAAGCGGGCCGTGGCGTGCAGCAGTGCCGTGGAGTCGAGGCCGCCGCTGAAGGCGACCGCGACGAGGTCAGTCTCCACGCTGCAGTCGGTGCCGGGCCAGCGGCCCGGCCTTTTGCCAGGCATGAACAGCCCGAAGGGGCTGTTCAAGTCCGAGCTCAGCGATTCTTGGTGTCGCTGAAGCGGCCATAGGCCTGGACGCGCTCGTAGCGGCGGTCCAGCAGCTCGCGGGTCTTCAGGTCGCTGACCTGACGCAGCGCGTCGCTCAGCGCGCGCTTCAGGTTGGACGCCATCTGCTTGGCGTCACGGTGGGCGCCGCCCACGGGCTCGCTGACGATCTTGTCGATCAGGCCCAGCGCCTTCAGGCGATGTGCCGTGATGCCCAGCGCCTCGGCGGCGTCGGACGCACGCTCGCTGCTCTTCCACAGGATGGACGCGCAGCCTTCCGGCGAGATCACCGAGTAGGCAGCGAACTGCAGCATCAGGACTTGATCGGCCACGCCGATGGCCAGCGCGCCGCCGGAGCCACCCTCACCGATGACGGTGGCGATGATGGGCACTTCCAGCTGCGCCATCTCCAGGATGTTGCGGCCGATGGCCTCGGACTGGCCACGCTCCTCGGCACCGATGCCGGGGTAGGCGCCCATGGTGTCGATGAACGTGAAGACCGGCAGGCCGAACTTCTCGGCCAGCTTCATCAGGCGCAGCGCCTTGCGGTAGCCCTCGGGGCGCGGCATGCCGAAATTGCGGAGCGTGCGCTCCTTGGCGTCGCTGCCGCGCTGGTGGCCGATGACCATGCAGGCTTGGCCGTTGAAACGCGCCAGGCCGCCGACGATGGCGGCGTCATCGGCGAAGTGGCGGTCGCCATGCAGCTCCTGGAACTCGGTGAAGACCTCCGAGCAGTAATCCAGCGTCTGCGGGCGCTGCGGGTGGCGGGCGATCTGGTAGACCTGCCAGGGCGCGACGTTGGAGTAGACCTCCTTCGTCAGCTGCTGGCTTTTCTTGGAGAGGCGGTCGATCTCCTCGGAGATGTCGACGGCCGACTCGCTCTGCACGTAGCGCAGTTCTTCGATCTTGGTCTCGAGTTCCGCAATGGGTTGCTCGAATTCAAGGAAGTGCTTTTTGCTCATCAGTAGTCCACAGGTAGCGGATCGAGGCTGCGCCAAATGTACCAAACGGCCACGGATCGGTACGGCGCCCAGGCGTCGCCCACCTCGCGGGCTTCGGCTCGGGATACAGGCTCGCCGGAGAAGTAATTGAGGCTGATGCCCTTCAACAGGCCGACGTCGTCCAGCGGCATCACGTTGGGGCGCATCAGGTGAAAGATCAGGAACATCTCGGCCGTCCAGCGGCCGATGCCGCGGATGGCGACCAGTTCCTCGATGATGGCTTCGTCGTCCATCTGCGCCCATTGGCGCACGTGCACCTGGCCGGACGCGAAATGCTCGGCCAGGTCGCGCAGGTACTCGACCTTGCGCGCCGACAGGCCGGCCGCGCGCTGCGCCTCGACGTCCAGCGCCAGCACGGCAGCAGGCTGGAATTTCGGCGTCAGCGCCACCCATTTGTTCCAGACCGACTGCGCCGCCTTCACGGAGATCTGCTGGCCCACGATGGAGCGCGCCAGCGTCGCGAACGCGTCGCCGCGGCTCTGCAGCCTGGCCTCGCCGAACTGCGGGATGAGCTTCTTCATGACCCGGTCACGCTTGACCAGGTGCTTGCAGGCCTCGTCCCAGTACGCCGGGACGACTTCGGAGACGACCGCCATCAGCTCTTCACCCAGGTCGTGCCGCCGGCACCGTCCTTCAGCGTGATGCCCTTGGCAGACAGCTCCGCGCGGATGGCGTCCGCTCCGGCGAAGTCCTTGGCCGCCTTGGCTGCCGCACGGGCGGCGATGCGCTCTTCGATCCAGGCCGACTCGTCGACCGAGCCGCCTTGCAGATAAGTGCGCGGGGTCTGCTGCAGGATGCCCAGCACACCGGCCAACGCCTTCAGCAGACCAGCGCGCCGGGGCGAACGATCGCGGTTGACCTCGTTGGCCAGATCGAACAGCACGGCGATGGCGCCGGGCGTGCCAAAGTCTTCGTCCATGGCCGTCTTGAAGGCCGCAGCCGTCGGCTCGGCCCAGTCGATGGCGACATCGTCGACCGGCGGCACGGCATCCAGCGCCGTGTACAGGCGCGTGAGGGCCGTGCGGGCGTCTTCCAGGTGCGAGTCGCTGAAGTTGAACGGCCGGCGGTAGTGCGTGCGCAGCATGAAGAAGCGCAGCGTCTCGCCGTCGAACTTCTTCAGCACGTCGCGGATGGTGAAGAAGTTGCCCAGGCTCTTGGACATCTTCTCGCCGTCGACGTTCAGGAAGCCGTTGTGCAGCCAGTACTTGGCGAACTCGTAGCCGGCACCCTGGCTCTGGGCGATCTCGTTCTCGTGGTGCGGGAACTGCAGGTCGGTGCCGCCGCCGTGGATGTCGAAGGCCTCGCCCAGCAGCGCGCAGCTCATCGCCGAGCACTCGATGTGCCAGCCCGGGCGGCCTTCACCGAACGGCGCGGCCCACTTGGCGTCGGCGGGTTCCTCGGCCTTGGCAGCCTTCCAGAGCACGAAGTCCAGCGGGTCCAGCTTGCCGTCGTCCACGGCCACGCGCTCGCCGGCGCGCAGGTCGTCCAAGCTTTTGCCACTGAGCTTGCCGTAGCCGTCGAACTTGCGCACGGCGTAGTTCACGTCGCCGCCCTCGGCCCGGTAGGCCAGGCCGCGCTGCTCCAGTCGCTCGATCAGCGACAGCATCTGCGGCACGTACTCGGTGGCGCGCGGCTCGTGGTCGGGGGCAGCCAAGCCCACGGCGGCAAAGTCCTCGTGCATCGCGGCCGTCATCTCCTCGGTGAGCTGGCGGATCGTGATGCCGCGCTCGACGGCGCGCCGGATGATCTTGTCGTCGATGTCCGTCACGTTGCGCACATAGGTGACGGCATAGCCGCTGGCACGCAGCCAGCGGTAGATGACGTCGAACGCCATGTTCATGCGCAGATGCCCCATGTGGCACAGGTCGTAGACGGTGATGCCGCACACGTACATGCGCACCTGGCCAGGCACGAGCGGCTTGAAGTCTTCGAGGGTGCGACTGAGGGAGTTGTGGACGCGCAGGGGCATGTGAAACGGGAACAGGGGGCAGGCGCCACCACCAACAAGAAGCCCCGCACCGGGACCGCCCAGGCGGGGCTCATAGAATCGTTTCAGTATAGCGGCCACCCCTTTTTCCGCTCCCCGCTACAACCCTCATGCACCTGCCCCTCCCCTCCCTGGTGCTGCCCGTCGTGCTGAGCCTCGCGCTCGCCGCGGCGCCAGCCCGAGCCGACGACCTGGCCAGCGCCCAACGCCTATGGCTGGCCGGCCAGAAGACCCAGGCCGTCGAGCAGGTCGAACAGGCGCTGACCCGTGCTCCGGACGACCTGCAGCTCCGCTTCGCGCTGGGCGTCATGCGCATGGAACTGGGCGACCGTGCCAAGGCCGTCGCCCTCTTCACGCGGCTGACGCAGGACTTCCCGGACCTGGCCGACCCCTACAACAACCTCGCCGTGCTGCACGCCGCCGCGGGCGAACTGGACGAGGCCCAGGCCGCGCTGCAGCAGGCGCTGCGGCTGCAGCCCGACCACGCCCAGGCGCAGGAGAACCTGGGCGACGTGCTGCTGCGGCTGGCGCTGCGCGCCTACCAGCGCGCACAGAAAGTCTCGCTGAACCCCAGTGACGCTTTGGCCGGCAAGATCAGCCGCACGCTGGCGCTCACCGGCAACCCTTCCAAGACCCGCTGACCCATGACGAAAACCGCTCTTCTTCTGGCCGCCCTGCTGGCCGCCGCCGGCGCCTCGGCGCAGACCGTCAAGCTGCAGACCTCCGAAGGCGACATCCGCATCCAGCTCAACGCCGAGAAGGCGCCCAAGTCGGTAGCCAACTTCCTGCAGTACGTGAAGGCCGGCCACTACAACGGCGTCATCTTCCACCGCGTCATCCCGACCTTCATGGTGCAGACCGGCGGCTACGACGCCAAGCTCAACCAGCGTCCGGTCAAGTCGCCCATTCCGCTGGAAGCCGGCAACGGCCTGTCCAACGTGCGCGGCAGCCTCGCGATGGCCCGCACGGGCGACCCGAACTCGGCGACGTCGCAGTTCTTCATCAACGTCGTCGACAACCCCTACCTCGACGCCGACCCCATGAACCCACGGAGCGGCTACGCGGTGTTCGGCCAGGTCATCGAGGGCATGGAGGTCGTCGACAAGATCCGCACGGCCGAGACCACCGCGAGGGGCATCCACGAGAATCTGCCCGTCAAGCCCATCTTCATCACCAAGGCTCTCGTCGAGCCTGCACCCAAATGAGCCAAGTCAAACTCACCACCAACCACGGCGACATCCTCATCGAGCTGGATGCCGAGAAGGCGCCCCTGTCGGTTGCCAACTTCCTGCAGTACGTGCGCGCCGGCCACTACGACGGCACGGTGTTCCACCGCGTCATCAAGGGCTTCATGATCCAGGGCGGCGGCTTCGAGCAGGGCATGAAGCAAAAGCCCACCGAGGCGCCCATCCAGAACGAGGCCAACAACGGCCTGAAGAACGCCCACTACACGCTGGCCATGGCGCGCACCAACGCGCCGCACTCGGCCACGGCGCAGTTCTTCATCAACACGACCAACAACGGCTTCCTGGACTTCAAGTCCGAGAGCCCGTCGGGCTGGGGCTATGCCGTGTTCGGCAAGGTCGTCGAGGGCCAGGATGTCGTCGACAAGATCGAGAAGGTCAAGACCAGCCGTTCCGGCTTCCATGACGACGTGCCGGTCGAGGCCGTGGTCATCGAGAAGGCCGTCGAGGTTTGATCCACACGCTGACGGCGCCGGTGCAATGGCAGCAGGTGGACCTGCTGTCAGACCTGCACCTGGGGCCCGACACGCCGGGCACGCTGGCCCGGCTTGAAGCGCACCTCGCCCACACCACGGCCGACGCCGTGCTGCTGCTGGGCGACATCTTCGAGGTCTGGGTGGGCGACGATGCCCGCCACGAGCCTTTCGAGGCCGGGGTCGTGACGATGTTGCGCGAGGCATCGCAGCGGCTGGACCTGTACTTCATGGCCGGCAACCGCGACTTCCTCGTCGGCGCCGCACTGCTGGCCGACGCCGGCATGACCGCCCTGCCCGACCCCACCGTGCTGACCGCGTTCGGCCAGCGCTGGCTGCTGGCGCACGGCGACGCGCAGTGCCTGGCCGACACCGGCTACCAGGCCTGGCGCGCCACCGCGCGCTCGGCCGCCTGGCAGGCCGACTTCCTCGCCAAGCCGCTGGCCGACCGCCAGGCCTTCGGCCGCCAGGCGCGTGCGCAGAGCCGCGCCTCCCAGGCCGCGCAGTTGATGGCGACCGACCTCGACGCCGACGCCTGCCGCGCGCTGCTGCGCGAGGCGGGCGCCACGACGCTGATCCACGGCCACACGCACCGCCCGGCCGAGCACGACCTGGGCGATGGACTTCGCCGTGTCGTTCTGTGCGACTGGGACCTGGACGCCACGCCGCCGCGCGGCGACGTGATCCGGCTGTCGGTCGCCGGCCTGCAGCGGCTGCCGCTGTGATCCTCAAGGCCATCAAAGACTGGCGCGAGCAACGCGCCATCGAACGCCACGCCATCCCTGACGCGCTGTGGCAGCTGACGCTGCTGCGCTACCCCTTCCTGGCCCAGCGCAGCGAGGATGACCTCGCCGAACTGCGCCGGCTGTGCAGCCTGTTCCTGTCGACCAAGGAATTCCACGGCGCGGCCGGCTTCGAGGTCAGCGACGAGGTGGCCGTGGCCGTCGCGGCGCAGGCCTGCCTGCCGGTGCTGCGGCTGGGGCTCTCCTGGTACGACGGCTTTGTCGGCATCGTCATGCATGCCGGGGAGGTGGTCGCGCAGCGGCGCTTCGAAGACGAGGACGGCATCGTCCACGAGTACGACGAGGAATTGGCCGGAGAGGCGATGGAAGGCGGGCCGCTGATGCTGGCCTGGCAGGCCATTGCCGTCAGCAATGACCCCGCGCAGTTCGGCGCGGACGCGGTTTTCAATGTCGTCATCCACGAGTTCGCCCACGTCATCGACATGCGCGACGGCTTGGCCGATGGCGTGCCGCCGCTGAACGCGGACGAACGCGAGCGCTGGATCGAAGTGATCGACGCCGAGTGGGAGAAGTTCTGCGCGCGCATCGACGCCGGCGAGGACACGCTGATCGACCCCTACGGCGGCGAGGCCGTCGAGGAGTTCTTCGCCGTGGCTGTCGAAGCATTCTTCGTGGCACCCGCTGCGATGCGCATCGAGGAGCCGGCGATGTACCGCCTGCTGGCCGACTTCTTCAGACAGGACCCGGCGGGCTGACAACAAAAAAGGACGCCGCGGCGTCCTTTCCTTTTTGCGGGCCCGGGTTCAGGCCGTGGCCGGCTCTGCCTTGGGCTTGCCGTCCTTGCTGGGCTTGGGCGGCGTCGGCTGGATGTCCAGCACCGTCTCGCCCTTGTCGTCCACATCCACGCTCAGGCGGCCGCCGTCCACCAGCTTGCCGAACAGCAGCTCGTCGGCCAGCGCGCGGCGGATGGTGTCCTGGATGAGGCGCTGCATCGGCCGCGCGCCCATCAGCGGGTCGAAGCCCTTCTTGGCGAGCTGCTTGCGCAGCGCGTCGGAGAAGCTGACCTCGACCTTCTTCTCCTGCAGCTGGCTTTCGAGCTGCAGCAGGAACTTGTCGACCACGCGCAGGATGATCTCCTCGTCCAGCGCGCGGAAGGACACGATGGCATCCAGCCGGTTGCGGAACTCGGGCGTGAACAGGCGCTTGATGTCGGCCATCTCGTCGCCCTGCTGGCGCTGGGTCGTGAAGCCGATGGTCGCCTTGTTCATGATCTCGGCGCCCGCATTCGTCGTCATGATGATGATGACGTTGCGGAAGTCGGCCTTGCGCCCGTTGTTGTCGGTCAGCGTGCCGTGGTCCATGACCTGCAGCAGCACGTTGAAGACGTCCGGGTGGGCCTTCTCGATCTCGTCCAGCAGCAGCACGCAGTGCGGCTTCTTCGTGACCGCTTCGGTCAGCAGGCCGCCCTGGTCGAAACCGACGTAGCCCGGAGGCGCGCCGATCAGCCGGCTGACCGCATGGCGCTCCATGTACTCGGACATGTCGAAGCGGATCAGCTCGATGCCCAGGATGTAGGCGAGCTGCTTGGCCACCTCGGTCTTGCCGACGCCCGTCGGGCCGCTGAACAGGAAGCTGCCCACCGGCTTGTCGGGACGACCCAGGCCCGAACGCGCCATCTTGATGGCGGCGGCCAGCGCATCGACGGCCGGGTCCTGTCCGAACACGACGCTCTTCAGGTCGCGGTCCAGCGTCTTGAGCTTGCTGCGGTCGTCGCTGTTGACGGACGCGGGCGGGATGCGCGCGATCTTGGCGACGATGTCTTCCACCTCGGCGCGCGTGATGGTCTTCTTCTGCTTGCTCTTGGGCAGGATGCGCTGCGCGGCACCTGCCTCGTCGATGACGTCGATGGCCTTGTCGGGCAGGTGGCGGTCGTTGATGTACTTGGCCGACAACTCGGCTGCGGCCTGCAGCGCGCCCAGCGCGTACTTGACGGAATGGTGCTCCTCGAAGCGGCTCTTCAGCCCCTTCAGGATCTCGATGGTCTGCTCGACCGACGGCTCGGCCACGTCCACCTTCTGGAAGCGCCGGCTCAGCGCCGCGTCCTTCTCGAAGATGCCGCGGTACTCGGTAAACGTCGTCGCCCCGATGCACTTCATCTGGCCCGACGACAGCGCCGGCTTCAACAGGTTGCTGGCGTCCAGCGTACCGCCCGACGCCGCGCCAGCGCCGATCAGCGTGTGGATCTCGTCGATGAACAGGATGGCGTGCGGCTGCTCCTTGAGCGCCTTCAGCACCGCCTTCAGGCGTTGCTCGAAGTCGCCGCGGTACTTGGTGCCCGCCAGCAGCGCGCCCATGTCCAGCGAATAGACGACGGAATCGGCCAGCACCTCGGGCACTTCGCCCTCGGTGATGCGCCAGGCCAGGCCTTCGGCGATGGCTGTCTTGCCCACGCCGGCTTCGCCCACCAGCAGCGGGTTGTTCTTGCGGCGGCGGCACAGCACCTGCACGACGCGCTCGACCTCGGACTCGCGGCCGATCAGCGGATCGATCTTGCCGTCCTTGGCCTGCTGGTTCAGGTTCTGCGTGAACTGCTCCAGCGGCGACGCCTTGGCGCTGGCGCCCTCGCCTTCCTCGCGCTCCCCTTCCTGGCCCTGCTGCTGGCCTTCGGGCGCCTTGGGCGGCTCGGGGTCGGACTTCTTGATGCCGTGGGCAATGAAGTTGACGACGTCCAGGCGCGTGACACCCTGCTGGTGCAGGTAGTACACCGCGTGCGAATCCTTCTCGCCGAAGATGGCGACGAGCACGTTGGCGCCGGTCACTTCCTTCTTGCCGCTGCCGGTGCTCTGCACATGCATGATGGCGCGCTGGATGACGCGCTGGAAGCCCAGCGTGGGCTGCGTGTCCACCTCGTCACTGCCGCCCACCATGGGCGTGTTTTCCTTGATGAACTGCGTCAGGCTCTTGCGCAGATCGTCCAGATTGGCGGCGCAGGCGCGCAGCACTTCGGCGGCACTAGGGTTGTCCAGCAGCGCGAGCAGCAGGTGCTCGACGGTGATGAATTCGTGCCGCTGCTGGCGCGCCTCGACGAACGCCATGTGCAAACTGACTTCAAGCTCTTGCGCAATCATGCGGCCTCCATAATGCACTGCAGGGGGTGGCCAGCACGCCGGGAGGCGGCCAGTACCAACTCCACCTTGGTCGCGGCGACGTCCTTGGTGAACACACCGCAAACCCCGCGACCCTCGTGGTGGATTTTGAGCATGATCTGCGTCGCCGTATCCAGGTCATGCCGGAAAAATTCCTGCAGAACCATGACTACAAACTCCATCGGGGTGAAATCGTCGTTCAGCAGCAGCACCTGGTAGAGCCGCGGCGGCTCGGTTTTCTGCGTCTGGCGCTCGACGACGACGGCCCCGTCGCCCTCGTCCTTGCCGGGCCTCAACGGAGGCGTGGGCGGGGGCGGAGCCGACTGGTTTCGCGGTGAAAAAACGGGGAACACAGGCATGGGTCGATTCTATCGACGGGGGTATCCCCCACCGACTTGCAGGCACTTGGCGGCATCCCCCGAAATTGCAAGCAGGTTCGGGTGAACCCGGCCGGGAAGGTCCCGAATTGACGCTTTTTGTCGCGCTACCAGAATCTCGTCCGCCTCCTTGGGGAGGTGCCACAAAGAACGGAGACAAGATGATGGCGCTGGGCAAAGTCAAGTGGTTCAACGATGCCAAGGGCTTTGGGTTCATCGAGCCGGATGCCGGCGGCGATGACGTCTTCGCCCATTTTTCGGCGATCCAGATGGAAGGCTTCCGGACGCTGAAGCAGGGCAGCCAGGTGCAGTTCGACCTGGTGCAGGGCCCCAAAGGCCAGCTCGCGCAGAACATCACGCCGATGGAAGCGGCCCGCGGCCTGGAACAACCGCAGGCCTCCTGACCCCCGCCCGCCGGGCCGCCCCGGCAACCCGCCAGCCCCGAGGCCCCGACGGCCTGCGGGGCTTTTGCGTTGGAGCAAGGCGCCGCTGCCTCGGCGAAGGCTTGTGCGGCAGCTCCCACGCATGGCTTGCTAGAGTTCACACCTTGCGCGCGCGCCGTGAGACTGCGCGCTGCAGAGATTCGACATTCACCGGAACACCCTCATGACCGCCGAAACGCCCAAGATCGTCTACACCCTGACCGATGAAGCCCCCCGCCTGGCGACTGCCTCGCTGCTGCCGGTCGTTCAGCGCTTTGCGGCGCAGGCTGGGATCGATGTCGTCACCAGCGACATCTCGGTGGCCGGCCGCATCCTGGGCCAGTTCCCCGAGTTGCTGACCGAAGCGCAGCGCGTGCCGGACAACCTGGCCGCACTCGGCAAGCTGACGCTCAAGCCCGAGGCCAACATCATCAAGCTGCCCAACATCAGCGCGTCTGTGGCGCAGTTGAAGGCCGCCATCAAGGAACTGCAGGACAAGGGCTACGCGATCCCGAACTTCCCCGAGAAGCCGGAGACCGACGAAGAAAAAGACATCCGCGCCCGCTACAACAAGTGCATCGGCTCTGCCGTGAACCCGGTGCTGCGCGAGGGCAACTCCGACCGCCGCGCGCCCAAGGCCGTCAAGGCCTACGCGCGCAAGAACCCGCACCGCATGGACGAGTGGAGCCAGGCCTCGCGCTCGCACGTGTCGCACATGCATGACGGCGACTTCTATCACGGCGAAAAGTCCATGACGCTGGACCGCGCCCGCGACGTGAAGATGGAGCTGATCACGAAGAGCGGCAAGACCATTGTGCTCAAGCCCAAGGTCTCGCTGCTGGACCGCGAGGTCATCGACTCCATGTACATGAGCAAGAAGGCGCTGCTGGCCTTCTACGAGAAGGAGATCGAGGACGCGCGCAAGACCGGCGTGATGTTCTCGCTGCACGTGAAGGCCACCATGATGAAGGTGAGCCACCCCATCGTGTTCGGCCACTGCGTGCGCATCTTCTACCGCGAGGCGTTCGAGAAGCACGGCAAGCTGTTCGACGAGCTGGGCGTGAACGTCAACAACGGCATGGTGGACCTCTACACCAAGATCGCCACGCTGCCGAGCGCCAAGCAGGACGAGATCAAGCGCGACCTGCACGCCTGCCACGAGCACCGCCCCGAGCTGGCGATGGTGGACTCGGCCAAGGGCATCACCAACTTCCACTCGCCCAACGACATCATCGTGGACGCCTCCATGCCCGCCATGATCCGCAGCGGCGGCAAGATGTACGGCGCCGACGGCCGCCTGAAGGACGTGAAGGCCGTGATGCCCGAGTCGACCTTCGCCCGCATCTACCAGGAGATCATCAACTTCTGCAAGTGGCACGGCGCGTTCGACCCCAAGACCATGGGCACGGTGCCCAACGTCGGCCTGATGGCCCAGCAGGCCGAGGAATACGGCTCGCACGACAAGACCTTCGAGATCACCGAGGACGGCGTCGCCAACATCACCGACCTGGAAACGGGCGAGGTGCTGCTGAGCCAGAACGTCGAGCAGGGTGACATCTGGCGCATGTGCCAGTGCAAGGACGCCGCCATCCGCGACTGGGTCAAGCTGGCCGTCAACCGCGCGCGCAATTCGGGCATGCCGGTGGTCTTCTGGCTGGACAGCTACCGCCCGCACGAGGCGCAGCTGATCCGCAAGGTCAAGATGTACCTGCACGAGCACGACACCACCGGCCTGGACATCCAGATCATGAGCCAGGTGCGCGCGATGCGTTACACGCTGGAGCGCGTGATCCGCGGCCTGGACACCATCAGCGCCACCGGCAACATCCTGCGCGACTACCTGACCGACCTGTTCCCCATCATGGAACTGGGCACGTCGGCCAAGATGCTGTCCATCGTGCCGCTGATGGCCGGCGGCGGCATGTACGAAACCGGTGCCGGCGGCTCGGCCCCGAAGCACGTGCAGCAGCTGGTGGAAGAAAACCACCTGCGCTGGGATTCGCTGGGCGAGTTCCTGGCGCTGGCCGTGAGCCTGGAAGAGCTGGGCCTGAAGACCGGCAATGCCAAGGCGAAGCTGCTGGCCAAGGCGCTGGATGCCGCGACCGGCAAGCTGATGGACAACGGCAAGGGCCCCAGCCCCAAGACTGGCGAGATCGACAACCGCGGCAGCCACTTCTACCTGACGCTGTACTGGGCCCAGGAACTGGCGGCGCAGACGGAAGACGCCGATCTGGCCGCCAAGTTCAAGGCCGTGGCCGAGACGCTGGCCGCCAACGAGGCCAAGATCGCCGAAGAGCTGAAGGCGGTGCAGGGCAAGCCGGTGGACATCGGCGGCTACTTCCTGCCGGACGCAGCCAAGCTGGACGTCGTCATGCGCCCGAGCGCGACGTTCAACGCCGCGCTGGCGGCGCTGGGCTGACGGCCCGCGCGGGACCGACTGGACCGACTGAACTGACAAGGGGCGCCTCTGGCGCCCCTTTTTCTGCCCGCTGCACGCCGCTGCTCGCAGCGCAGACGTGCAGCCCCGCCTGCGCGCCTTGCGCCGCCACCCACCCGCTCCATGACGCGACACGCCGCACCACCCCTGCCGCCGACGCCCGGCCGGGAGAAGTCCGCCCGGCCGCCCACGCTGCCGCCCAGCCTCACGGCGCGACTGGACGGCGCCCGCTGGCGCCGCAACCTTGTCGGCGAAGCCGGTGCGGCCGTCTACCGCATCACGCGTGACGGCGCGCCGGACCTGTACCTGAAGCACGGCCGCGGCCAGGCCGCCGCCGCGCTGGTCGACGAACTGGCCCGGCTGCGCTGGCTGGCGGCCCAGATGCCCGTGGGCATGCCGGTGCACTTCGAGTGCAGCGGCAACCAGGCCTGGCTGCTGACGCGGGCCATCCCGGGCCGCACCGCCTACGAGTGGCTGCAGCACCACCCGTCGCGGGCACCGGACATCGTCGCTGCGCTGGCCCAGGCGCTGGCGAGGCTGCATGCGCTGCCCGCGGCGCTGTGCCCGTTCCAGTCACCGCTGGAGCAACGCCTTGCACAAGCGCACGAGCGTCTGGCGGCAGGGC
Organism: Pelomonas lactea; assembly: GCF_043555885.1. NCBI lineage: Bacteria > Pseudomonadati > Pseudomonadota > Betaproteobacteria > Burkholderiales > Sphaerotilaceae > Roseateles > Pelomonas lactea. The sequence goes on from NZ_JBIGHX010000011.1 coordinate 15,710, forward strand.
TCATCGACGCCGACGACTTCGACGACGCACGCCGGGGCTGGACGCCGCAGGACGTGTGGGACGCGCTGCAGCGGTTGCGGCCGCGCACGGTCGACGCGGTCGTCACGCATGGCGACTACTCGCTGGACAACCTGCTGCTCGACGACGAGCTGCGCCTCACCGGACTCATCGACGTGGGCCGCCTGGGCGTGGCCGACCGCTACCAGGACCTGGCCATCCTGTGGAACTGCCTGGGCGAGTTCGGCGCGGCCGCGCAGCGGGCGCTGTTCCCCGCCTACGGCATCGCGCGGCCGGATCACCGCCGGCTGGACTTCTACCTGTGCCTGGACGAATGCTTCTGAGCAGCCGTCAGCCGCCGGCGCCGTCGACCACCTCGGCCGCGGCCCGGAACGCATCCACGGCCGCCGGAAAGCCGCAGTAGACGCTCGCGTGCAGGAAGATCTCCTGCAGCTCCTCGACCGTCACGCCGTTGTTCAGCGCGCCGCGCACATGCGTCTTCAGCTCGTGCGTTCGGCCCAGCGCCACCAGCATGCTGACGGTGACGATGCTGCGCGTGCGCAGGTCGATGCCGTCGCGCTGCCAGGTGTTGCCCCAGGCATGGCGGGTGACCAGCTCCTGCAGCGGTGCGGTGAACGGCGTGACCTTGGCCAGCGCGGCGTCGACGTAGGCATCGCCCAGCACCGCGCGGCGCGTCGCCAGGCCTTGGGGATCGAGTTCCATGAGGGCTCCTTCGTGCTTGCCGTGCAGCTTAGCGAGCCGCGGACCGCGCCGGTTCAGAAGGCAAGAAGCCCATCGACGTCACCGGCGATGGGCTTGCGTGTGGGGCCGCGGGCGATGCCCGCCGGCATCACTCCATGCAGTCGACCATGACCTGCCCGAAGCCCGAGCACGACACCTGCGTCGCGCCGTCCATCAGCCGCGCGAAGTCGTAGGTGACCCGCTTGCTCTGGATGGCTTTTTCCATTGACGAGATGATGAGATCGGCCGCCTCGGTCCAGCCGATGTGGCGCAGCATCATCTCGGCGGACAGGATGGAGGAGCCGGGGTTCACGTAGTCCTTGCCGGCGTACTTGGGCGCCGTGCCGTGCGTGGCCTCGAACATCGCCACCGAATCGCTCATGTTGGCGCCCGGCGCGATGCCGATGCCACCCACCTGCGCGGCCAGCGCGTCGGAGATGTAGTCGCCGTTGAGGTTCAGCGTCGCGATGACGCTGTACTCGGCCGGGCGCAGGATGATCTGCTGCAGGAAGGCGTCGGCGATGACGTCCTTCACCGTGATGAGCTTGCCGGTGCGCGGGTTCTTGAGGCGGCACCACGGGCCGCCGTCGATGGGCTCGGCGCCGAACTCCTTCTGCGCCAGCGCGTAGCCCCAGTCCCGGAAGGCGCCTTCCGTGAACTTCATGATGTTGCCCTTGTGCACCAGCGTGACCGACGGCTTGTCGTTGTCGATGGCGTACTGGATGGCCTTGCGCACCAGGCGCTCGGTGCCCTCGCGGCTGACCGGCTTGACGCCGATGCCCGAGGTCTCGGGGAAGCGCAGCTTCTTGGCGCCGAGCTCGTCGCGCAGGAAGGCGATGAGCTTCTTCGCCTTGTCGCTGCCGGCCTCGTACTCGATGCCGGCGTAGATGTCCTCCGAGTTCTCGCGGAAGATGACCATGTCGACCTTGTGCGGCTCCTTCACGGGGCTGGGCACGCCGTCGAAGTACTGCACGGGGCGCAGGCAGACGTACAGGTCCAGCTCCTGGCGCAACGTCACGTTCAGCGAGCGGATGCCGCCGCCCACCGGCGTCGTCAGCGGGCCCTTGATGGAGACGATGTAGTCCTTCACGGCCTGCAGCGTCTCGTCGGGCAGCCACACGTCGGGGCCGTAGACGCGCGTGCTCTTCTCGCCGGCGTAGATCTCCATCCAGTGGATCTTGCGGGCGCCGCCATAGGCCTTGGCGACGGCGGCGTCCACGACCTTCAGCATGACCGGCGTGATGTCCAGCCCGGTGCCGTCACCCTCGATGAACGGGATGATGGGGTTGTGCGGCACGTTCAGCGAGAAGTCGGCGTTGACGGTGATCTTCTGGCCGCCTTCGGGCACCTGGATGTGATGGGACATGGCGTAGCGCTTTCGCAGCGATGCGAGGACAAGGATGCGGCGAGTTTATGGCCCGCGTCAGCAGGCCAGCATGACGCGCTGCCACACGCCATGCGCCAGCCCCCAGCCCGCGCCCAGCGCCAGCATCAGCCCGGCCAGCCGCAGCGCCAGCACGTCGCCGGCCGGCCCGTGCTTGAGCAGCCGCGCGCGCCACAGCGGCGCGACCACCAGCCCCGGCGTGCTGGCCAGCGCAAAACCCGCCATCGCCGCGCCGCCGCTCAGCGGCGAGCCCGACAGCCCCGCCAGCAGCAGCGCCGCATGCAGCAGCCCGCAGGGCATGGCCACCCAGGCCAGCCCGGTGGCGAACGCGTGGCGCGGCTGCGGCCGCCAGCGCACGCTGCCCAGCCAGGCCGGCACGCGGCCCTGCAGCAACAGCATCAGCCCGAACAGCAGCAGCGCCGCCTGCAGCAGCGCCCAGGCGGGCTGCAGCAGCGCCACGCTCTGCGACGCCCGCGCCAGCGCCTCGGCCGACGCCGCCGCAACGACGCCACCCGCCGTGTAGCCCAGCACCCGCCCGGCCAGCAGCCGCGCCGGCCGCTGCCCGCCCGCCAGCGCGCAGGGCGCGCTGCACATGGCCGCGCAATGCGGCATGCCGGCCAGGCCCATCAGCGTGGCCGACACGACGAGCGCGAGGTCACCGGCCATCAGATGATCTTGGAGAAGCGCTCCCGGCTCGCGTCAGCCTGCAGGTAGCGGTCGAACACCGCGGCGACGGCGCGCACAAAGTACCAGCCCAGCGGCGTGACCTGGATGGCGCCCGGCTCCAGCACGACGAGGCCCTGCCCCGCCAGCTGTGCCAGCCGTGCCAGCTCGGGCTCGAAGTAGCTCGGCACATCGACGAGGTAGGACGCGGCGATGGACTCATACTCCACGCGGCCCTGGCACATCAGCGCCATGATGACGGCACGGCGCAGCAGGTCGTCGCGCGTCAGCGCCAGCCCGCGCTGCACGGGCAGTTGCCGCTGGTTCAGCGCGTCTTCGTATTCCTCCAGCGTCTTGGCGTTCTGCGCATAGGTGGCGCCCACGCGGCTGATGGCCGACACACCCAGGCCCACGAGGTCGCAGTCGGGCTGCGTCGAGTAGCCCTGGAAGCCGCGGTGCAGCAGGCCCTGGCGCTTGGCAATGGCCAGCGGGTCGTCGGGCAGCGCGAAGTGATCCATGCCGATGTAGGCATAGCCCTCGCCCAGCAGCGCGCTGATGGCACCGGACAGCATGGCCAGCTTGTCGCCCGCGGGCGGCAGCAGCTCGGCCACGATGCGGCGCTGTGGCTTGAAGCGCTGCGGCAGGTGGGCGTAGGCGTACATCGCGATGCGGTCGGGCCGCAACTCGGCCACCTGCGCGATGGTGCGGGCGAAGCTGACGGGCGTCTGCTGCGGCAGGCCGTAGATCAAGTCCACGTTGGTGGACGAGAAGCCCAGTTCGCGGGCGTGCTGCATCAGCGCGGCCACCTGCTCCAGCGGCTGAACGCGATGCACCGCCTTCTGTACCGCGACGTCGAAGTCCTGCACGCCGAACGAAAGCCGGTTGAAGCCCAGCAGCCGCAGGTGGGCCAGCCGGGCCTGGTCCACCGTGCGCGGGTCCACCTCGATGGACAGCTCGGCGCCCGGCAGTAGCTTGAAGCGCCGGCGCAGCATCTCCATCAGCTCGCCGAGCTCCGCGTCGGACAGGAAGGTCGGCGAGCCGCCACCCAGGTGCAGCTGCGACACCGGCGCCGGGCCACCCAGCGCGTCGGCCACCAGCTCCACCTCGCGGGCCAGCGCGGCCAGGTAAGGTGCGGCGCGCTCGTGGTGCTTGGTGATGATCTTGTTGCAGGCGCAGTAGTAGCAGAGCTGCTCGCAGAACGGGATGTGCACGTAGACCGACAGCGGCTGCACCGTGCCGCGCTGTCGCAGCGCCTGCAGGTGTTGCGCGCCCTGGTGGGCCTCGACGAAACGGTCCGCCGTCGGGTAGGACGTGTAGCGCGGCCCCGCCACGTCGTGGCGGCGCAGCAGGTCGGCAAGCTCGAGTTGGGGAGGTCTATCGGTCACAGCAGCCATGTCGCCACTGTGCCGAGCCGGCCCCGCCCCGGCCTTGATGCAGGTCAAGGCCGGGGCGGGTCGCCTGGCGAAGAATGTCCCTCATGCTGACGACCCAACCCTGCCCGATGCGTGCGTCGCCCGCGTCCGATCCGTCGACACTGCCCGCCATCGAGCCGTTGAAGGTGGCCTGCGCCAGCTGCAACCTGCGCGAGCTGTGCCTGCCCGTGGGCCTGAACGCCGGCGAGCTGCAGCAGCTGGACGGCCTGGTCGCCAAGCGCCGCTCGGTGGCGCGGGGTGATCACCTGTTCCGCAACGGCGAGCGCTTCGAGGCGCTGTACGCGGTGCGCACCGGCTTCTTCAAGACCTGCGTGGGCAGCGAGGACGGGCGCGACCAGGTCACCGGCTTCCAGATGGCTGGCGAGTTGCTGGGGCTGGACGGCATCAGCAGCGACCACCACCACTGCGACGCCGTCGCGCTGGAGGACTCGTCGGTCTGCGTGATCCCCTACGCGCAGCTGGAGGGCCTGTCGCGCGAGTTCACGGTGCTGCAGCACCAGTTCCACAAGATCATGAGCCGCGAGATCGTGCGCGACCATGGCGTGATGCTGCTGCTGGGCAACATGCGCGCCGAGGAGCGGCTGGCGGCCTTCCTGCTGAACCTGACACAGCGGCTGCAGGCACGCGGGTTCTCGGCATCCAGCCTGGTGCTGCGCATGACGCGCGAGGAGATCGGCAGCTACCTGGGCCTGAAGCTGGAGACCGTGAGCCGCACGTTCTCGCGCTTCCAGGACGAGGGCCTGATGGAGGTGAAGCAGCGGCAGCTGCGCATCCTGAACCAGGCGGGGCTGCAGGCGCTGGTCAACAACAGCCGGTGTTGAGTTGAGGCCCCTCGCCCGCGCTTGCCGCTGAACGCGGGCAAGCCCGGGCGGTCTTGCAGACCGCGCAGCCGACGGAGCGGCTGCCCTTCGGCAGGCACGACAAGTCCTCAGGACTTGTCGTGTCCGGCCTCAGCCCCCAAGGGGACGGCGATGCTCGCGGGGGTGGCCCCGCTCGCACATCGCCAGACGGGCCGGCTTGTGGCGGCCCGGCGCTCGGCCTCAAACGCAAAAGCCCCGCGGGTGCGGGGCGGCAGGTCAATGGCGTGTGGCGGGTCAGCCGACCTTGATCTCGTTGCGCACTTCCTTGACGCCGGGGACGGCGGCGACGAGCTTGATGGCCTTCTGGGCCAGTTCGGCGCTGGGGGCCGCGCCCTTCACGATGACGACGCCGCCATCGGTGCTGCTGACGGTCAGCGGCAGGGCCTGCAGGTCCTTGTCCTGCTGCAGCACGGCCGCGGCCTGGGCGGCAACAGCGGCGGCGTCCGCGGGCTGGGCTTGCGGAGCCTGCCCGGCGGGTGCCGGCACCGGGTCGGCGGCGAAGGCGGTGGACAGGGCCGTTGCCGTCAGGGCGGCGGTCAGCAGGCGGGCGAAGGTGGAAGCGTGTTGCATGCGTATCTCCTGAGGATGCGTGGATAGAACGCGGCACCGGACCGGCACCACGACGCCCTCAGCGCAACAGCCGTGCCAGCGCCGACTTCTCCTTTCATATCAACCACTTAAGTCGCTCGCGAGCCGGGCTGGCAGAGCCTGGCGGGCGATTCTGTCGCCGCCCGGCGACAGGCCGCGCGCCGCGCAGGCTAAGTGCCTGATTCACCGGGCCTTTTGCTGTCGCCGAAATCCGACAGCGCACTTTGGGGGTCATCGCGGAACAGCTGCGGGTCCAGCCCGTGCTTCTGCATCAGGCGGTAGAACTCGGTGCGGTTGCGGTCGGCCAGCCGCGCGGCCTCGGCGACGTGGCCGGAGGTCAGCTTGAGCAGCCGGTTCAGGTAGTCGCGCTCGAAGCGCTGCTTGGCCTGCTGGTAGTTCAGCACCTCGGCCGACGGCATCTGCAGCGCCCGCTGCACCTGCGCCAGCGGCACCAGCGGCGCCGTCGCCAGCACGCAGACCTGCTCGACGACGTTGTAGAGCTGGCGCACGTTACCGGGCCATGGCGCCGTCACCAACGCCTCCAGCGCGTCGGGCGCAAAGCCCTTCACCCGCTTGTGGTGGCGCGCGGCCAGCGCGGCGAGGAAGTGCTGCGCCAGCAGCGCGATATCCTCGCGGCGCTCGCCCAGCGCCGGCAGCGCCAGCCGCACGACGTTGAGCCGGTAGTACAGGTCGGGCCGGAACTGGCCCTCGGACATCGCCAGCTCCAGGTCGCGGTGCGTGGCCGACAGCACGCGCACATCCACCGCCACCGCGTCGTTGCTGCCCACCGGCCGCACGACGCGCTCCTGCAGCACGCGCAGCAGCTTCACCTGCAGCGCCAGCGGCATGTCGCCGATCTCGTCCAGGAATACCGTGCCGCCGTGCGCCGCCGGGATCAGCCCCTGGCGGTGGCCCTGCGCGCCGGTGAAGGCGCCCTTCACATGGCCGAACAGCTCGGACTCCAGCAGCGCCTCGGGAATGGCGCCGCAGTTCACCGCGATGAAGGGCTTGCCGGCCCGCGGGCTGGCGCGGTGCAGCGCGCGGGCCAGCAGCTCCTTGCCGGTGCCGCTGTCGCCGCTGATGAGCACGCTGGCGTCGGTGGCGGCCACCAGCCGCGCCTCGGCCAGCACCTCGGCCATGCGCGGGCTGCGGCTGATGATCTCGCGGCGCCAGTCGCCATCGCCGTCGAACGGCGCCGGGCCGGGCGCGTTGACGCGCAGCGCCTGCTGGATCCTGGCCAGCAGCTCCTTGGCGTCGTAGGGCTTGGTCAGGTAGGCATGGGCGCCACGCGTCGTCGCGTCCACCGCATCGGGGATGCTGCCGTGCGCCGTCAGCAGGATGACCGGCAGCGACGGGTGGCTGGCGCGCAGCTCGTCGAACAGCGCCAGGCCGTCCAGGCCCGGCAGGCGCACGTCGGTGATGACCAGCGACGGCAGCTTCACCGCCAGGTGCGCCAGCGCGGCCTCGGCGCTGGCCACGGCCTGCACCTGGTAGCCCGCGGCGGTGAGGCGCATCGTCATCAGGCGCAGCAGGTCGGCGTCGTCGTCGACGAGGAGGATGTCGGCGGGGGCGGTCATGCGGTACTCCTCAACGCTTGGCAGGCAGCGTCTGCTCGATGACCTTGAGCGCCTCAAGCTTCTCGTTCAACTGGTCATTGCGGCGCTGGCTGTCGCGCAGCTGCTGCGTCAGCTTGTCGACGCTGTCCTGCAGCCGGCGCTGCTCGGCCAGACGCAGCGACAGCTGCACGGCCAGCGGCTTCAGCGGCTCGGCCAGCGGGTCTGCGGAGGCGGCGACCGCCTCCACCTGCGCGGCGGCCTGCGCCAGCTCGGCGGTGCTGCGGCCCAGCGACAAGGCCTTGCGCAACTCCTCGCCCGTGGCGAGCACGCCCTGCAGCGCCTGCACCTCGGGCACGGGCGGCGGCTCCGGGCACACCGGCGCGGGCCGCGGCGGCTCGGGGGCCGGCGGGGGCGTCTGGCAGGCCGCCAGCAGCAACAGGAGGGCGATTTCAGACAGTCGTTTCATGAGGCAGTTCAAGTCGGAAATGGGCGCCGCGTTCGCTGGGCAGCAGGCGGCAGCGGCCGCCGTGCGCCTGCGCGATCTCGCGCACGATGGACAGGCCGATGCCGCTGCCGCGGCGCGCGCCGGGTGCCTGGTGGCGGCCCTGGTAGAAGGGGTCGAAGATGTGCGCAGCGTCCTCGGCGGCAACGCCGGGGCCGGCGTCGATGCAGTCGATGGCCACGCGGCCACCGCCCTGCCCTAGCGCCAGCGTGATGGCCCCGCCCGGCGGGCTGAAGCGCACCGCATTGCCCAGCAGGTTGGCCAGCACGATGCCCAGCTTCTCCTCGTCGGCCATCACCGTGCAGGGCTCGGCCTGCACGCGCAGCTGCAGGCCGCGCGCCTGCCACAGCAGCCGCTGGGCGTCGGCCGCGCGCTGCAGCAGCGCGTGCAGCGCGACCGGGCGGCGCTGCAGCTGCTGCGAACCGGAGGCCAGCGTCTGGTAGTGCAGCAGGTCTTCGATCTGGCGCTGCAGCGCGGCGCTGTTGTCGCCCAGGATGCGCACGATCTCGGCCTGGTCCGCCGTCAGCGGCCCGGCCACGCCGTCGCGCAGCAGCGCCGCGCCCTCGCGAATGGAGGCCATCGGCGTCTTGAGCTCGTGCGAGATGTGGCGCACGAAGCGGGTCTTGTCGGACTCCAGCGCCGCCAGCCGCTGGCGCAGCCACTCCAGCTGCTGCCCGAGCCGGCGCATGTCGGCCGGGCCGCGCACGGTCACGGGCTCGTCGAAGCGGTTGTCGCCCAGGCGCTCAATGGCCGCCTCGACATGCCTGAGGGGCCGCAGCAGCCAGCGCCCGAAGCCCAGGCCCAGCAGCACGGCCAACGCGATGGCCCCCAGCACCAGCCCGGTAATGAGCCGGCGCTGCTGCTCCAGCTCCGCCAGCACCGCGTCGCCACGGCGGTCCATGGCCTGCTGACCGCGCTCGGCCAGCAGCTCGTTGAGGCGGTGCAGCCGCGCGAACACGGGCGTCAGCCGCTTCAGCGCGGCCGGGCGGGCGCGGCCGGCGCCCTGCAGGGCCTCCCAGGCCGCATCGGCCTGCGCCTGCCACTCGGCGAACAGCGGTTGGTCGGTGGCATCGGGCATCAGCGCCGCAAGGGACGCCTGGGCGTCCCGCGCGCCCTGCGAGGCATCGCGAAAGCGCTCACGCAGGCTGGCGTCGTCCAGCACCAGGAACTGCCGCGCGCTGCGCTCCATGGCCACCGTGCGTTCGGCCAGGCGCTGCACCTGGGCGGTCAGCGCCGCGGCGTCCTGCGAGGCCTGGCGGCCCTGCTGCGCCACATGTTCCAGCGCGAACATGGCCTGCGCCGCCGCACCGCCCAGCACGGCCGTGACGAGCAGGAAGGCGGCCAGCAGGCACTGGTGGAAGGACAGCCCGCGCAGCCGCGGCCGGGCCGGGTCGGTGAAAGACGGGGGCTCGGTGGGCGTGTCGGGCGCTAGCGCGGCATCCAGGGTGTAAGACGGCATCGTGGGCGCCGCATGCTAGGCCGCGCGGCGGCGCCAGCCCACCCCAACATCGTCAGCGGTTGCATCACGATGCAACCGGCCTGCCACGATCCGAAAGCTGCACCATGCTGCACCGCACAAAATGAAGCAGAAGCCGGCGTAGGATGGGGTTCATGCGTCCACAGATCCTGATCATCGGCTGCGGTTTCGGCGGCCTGGAGGCGGCCCGCGCCTTTTCCGGTTCACGCGGTGCCGATGTCGACATCACCGTCGTCGACAAGACCAACCACCACCTGTTCCAGCCGCTGCTGTACCAGGTGGCCACGGCGGGTCTGTCGGCGCCGTCCATCGCGGCCCCCATCCGGCACCTGTTCCGGCGCCAGCCCAACGTGACGACGCTGCTGGGCGAGGTTGTCGCCATCGACGCGCAGGCGCGCACCGCGACGCTGAAGGACGGCGCGCTGCTGCGCTGGGACCACCTCATCGTCGCCGCCGGCGCCACGCACAGCTATTTCGGCCGGGACGACTGGGCACCCTACGCGCCCGGGCTGAAGACGCTGGACGACGCGTTCGAGATCCGCCGCCGCGTGCTGATGGCGTTCGAGGCCGCCGAACTCGAGGACGACGCCGCGAAGCGTGCCGCGCTGCTGCAGTTCGTCGTCGTCGGCGGCGGGCCCACCGGCGTGGAGCTGGCCGGCACCTTCGCCGAAATCGCGCGGCACACGCTGCCGGGCGAGTTCCGCCGCATCGACCCGCGCCAGGCGCGCATCCTGCTCGTCGAGGGCGGCCCGCGTGTGCTGGCGGCCATGCCCGAAGCCCTGAGCGAGCGCGCCCGCGAGCAGCTGTCCGCGCTGGGCGTGGACGTGCGCCTGGGCGCGCGCGTGACCGGCATCGATGCCGACGGGCTGGACGTGACGACCGCTGCCGGCGCGGAGCGGCTGCACAGCCGCTGCGTCGTGTGGGCGGCCGGCGTGGCCGCGTCGCCGTTGGGCCGCGCGCTGGCCGAGGCCACCGGCTGCACGCTGGACCGCGCCGGCCGTGTCGTCGTGGAGCCCGACCTGAGCCTGCCAGGCCACCCGCGCATCCAGGTCATCGGCGACCTGGCCGCCGCGCAGAGCCACAAGCCGGGGCACCCGCCGCGGCCGGTGCCGGGCGTGTCACCCGGCGCGAAGCAGATGGGCCGCTGTGCCGCCGCCAACATCCGCCGCCAGCTGCGCGGCGAGGCCACGCAGGCCTTCCGCTATGCCGACTACGGCAACCTCGCCACCATCGGCCGCAACAGCGCCGTGGTGGACCTCGGCTCGCCGGCCGGGCCGCTGCGCTTCTCGGGCTATTTCGCGTGGCTGTTCTGGCTGTTCGCGCACGTGTACTTCCTGATCGGCTACCGCAACCGCTTCGTCGTGCTGCTGGACTGGGCCTGGGCCTACTGGACCTATGACCGCGGCGCGCGCGTCGTCGCCAACGCCGCGCTGCCGGCGCTCAGCGAGGCCAGCCCGGCGAGCGCTTCTCGGCCCGCCCCGCGTCCGCCGGCTGGCTGACCAGCAGCAGCGTCAGGCTGGCGCCCAGTGCGACGACGCCCCAGAAGATCAGGAAGCTGACGGTGTAGACCGCCTGTGCCGACAGCTCGACGGGCACGGCGCCGAACCAGCGCAGCTCCAGCGGGTCCACCACCGAGAACACCAGCGCCTCCAGCACGCCGGCCGCCAAGAAGGACGACCAGGCCACCGCCATCGCGAAGCGCGCGACGCGCGAGGGGCCGGGCGCGCCTGTCACCGCGCGGCTCCCGGCGCGCCGGTGGCGGCGTGGTTGCGGCCCACCATCGCCGGCACGTCACCGGCGCGGGCGCGCATGTCGGCGGGCTCGACGTCATCGGCGGCCTGCTGCGACTTGGCGCGCAGGTCCAGCGGCGGGTCGGGGTGGCGGATGGCCAGCGCCAGCGTGAAGAAGCTGGCGATGACGACGGCGATGGGACCGCCCGCCACCAGCCAGACCATGGGTTCCCGCCAGGCGGGTTGGGAAGGGGAAGCAGCAGGCATCGATCTCTCCTGGGGTTCAGCGCGGCAGCACGAAGGTGGACTTCTCGATGACGGTCTCCGGGTGCTCGCCGTCACGGGTGATGCGCCAGTGCATGGGGTGGGCGCCGGGCTTGGTCTGCGCGGCCACCTCGGGCGGCAGGCGCAGCGCCACGGCCACCCAGCGCGCCTCGGCCGGGCCCAGCTCCACGGTGCGGGCCTGGCTCAGCATCAGGCCGGGCAGCCCCTCGGCCTCGAAGCGGTAACGCTGCGGCGACTCGGTCGCGTTCATGACCTGCAGCCGGTAGACGTTCTCGATCCAGCCGTCCTCCACCAGCCGGGCCAGCGAGGCGCGGTCGCGCACGACGTCGACGCGGAAGGAATGCCGCGACGCGATATTCCACAGCAGCGCCGAGCAGATGGCCAGCAGCACGGCGCTGTAGATCAGCACGCGCGGCCGCAGCACGCGGCGCCAGCGCTGGCCACGCGTGAGCCGCTGCTCCAGGCCGTTCTCGGTGTCGTAGCGGATCAGGCCGTGGGCCGTGCCCATCTTGTCCATGACGCCGTTGCAGACGTCGATGCAGGCCGCGCAGCCGATGCACTCGTACTGCAGGCCGTTGCGGATGTCGATGCCCGTGGGGCAGACCTGCACGCACAGGCCGCAGTCGATGCAGTCGCCGATGGCGGCGGCGCGATCCTCGCCCTTCTTGCGCTTGGCGTTGTTGCCGCGCGGCTCGCCGCGCACGGGGTCGTAGCTGACGATCAGCGTGTCACGGTCGAACATCGCGCTCTGGAAGCGCGCGTACGGGCACATGTACTTGCAGACCTGCTCGCGCATGTAGCCGGCATTGCCGTAGGTGGCAAAGCCGTAGAACAGCACCCAGAACGTCTCCCACGGGCCCAGGCCCAGGGCCAGCACCTCGGCACCCAGCGTGTGGATGGGCGTGAAGTAGCCGACGAAGGTGAAGCCCGTCCACAGCCCGAGCGCAACCCACACCGCCTGCTTGGCCGTCTTGCGCCAGAGCTTGTTGAAGCTCCACGGCGCCTTGTCCAGCCGCAGCCGCGCGTTGCGGTCGCCCTCGAACCAGTGTTCGACGCGCATGAAGATCTCGGTGTAGACCGTCTGCGGGCAGGCGTAGCCGCACCACAGCCGTCCCGCCACGGCCGTGAACAGGAACAGCCCGAAGGCCGAGATCATCAGCAGGGCCGTGAGGTACACGAAGTCCTGCGGATACAGCACCAGGCCGAAGACGTAGAAGCGGCGGGCTTCCAGGTCGAACAGCACGGCCTGGCGCTCGCCCCAGTCCAGCCAGGGCAGACCGTAGAACACCAGCTGCGTCAGGGCCACGAAGGCCCAGCGCCAGCGCGTGTAGAACCCGTCCACCGCCCGGGGGTGGATCTTGTCTTCCGAGCGGTAGAGGCGGATGACCTGGGCGGCGTCACCCCGGCCTGGGACTGCGGGACCGGTCATGGATCAGGGCGTGGCAGCGACGTTCTGCGACTGCGACAGGCTCCACACATAGGTCGCCAGCACGCGGATCTGCTCGGCCGTGAGCCGCTCGCCGTGGGCCGGCATCACGTTGTGCTTGCCGTTGTTGACCATGGCCATGATGGCCTCCTCGCCCCAGCCGTGCAGCCAGATCTTGTCGCTGAGGTTGGGCGCGCCCAGCGCCGGGTTGCCCTTGCCGCCCATGCCGTGGCAGGCCGCACAGGCGGCGAACTTCGGTTTGCCCAGCTGCGCGTACAGCGGGTTGTGCGGGCTGCCCGACAGCGACAGCACGTAGTGGGCGACGTTGCGCACATCCTCGCTGCTGCCCACGGCCGGCGCCATGACGGGCATGTTGCCCTCGCGGCCCTTGGTGATGGTCTCGGTGATGGTCTCGACGCTGCCGCCCCACAGCCAGTCACTGTCGGTCAGGTTGGGGAAGCCCTTGGAGCCCTTGGCGTCGGCGCCGTGGCACTGAGCGCAGTTGTTGGCGAACAGGCGCTCGCCGATGGCGTGGGCCTGCGGGTCCTTGGCCAGTTGCTCGGGCGCCATGTTCGCGAAGCCGGCGTAGACGGGCGCCATCGCAGCGCGCGTCTGGGCGACCTCGGCGGCATGCTCGTCCAGGCTGGTCCAGCCCAGCGTGCCCTTGGCGCTGCCCAGGCCAGGGTACAGCGCCAGATAGGCGCCGGCGAACACGATGGTCAGCACGAACAGGCCCATCCACCACAGCGGCAGCGGGTTGTTCAGTTCGCGCAGGTCCTCGTCCCAGACGTGGCCCGTGGTGTTGTCGGCGGCGGACGGCTGGCGGCGGCTGGCGATGATCAGCAGCACGCCGCAGGCCAGCAGGCCCAGCACCGTGGCGGCCGCGACGAAGATCGACCAGCCGGAGCTGAAGAAGTCACTCATTGCTCGCCTCCCTCAAAGGGCAGCGCGGCGGCGGCCTCGAAGCGGCCCCGCCAGGCCCAGACGACGATGCCCACGAAAACAGCCAGCGACACGACGGTCACGGCGATGCGGAGTTCGTTGATGCCCATGATGCGGGCTCCTTACTTGTTCGCGGTGCCAAGCACCTGCAGATAGGCGACCAGCGCGTCCAGCTCGGTCTTGCCGGTCACGTCCTGCGAGGACGCCTGGATGTCGGCGTCGGTGTAGGGCACGCCCAGCGTGCGCATGGCCTTCAGGCGCACGGGCATGCCGGCGGCGTCCACCGGGTTCTGCGCCAGCCACGGGTAGGCGGGCATGTTGGACTCGGGCACCACGTCACGCGGGTTGTTCAGGTGGATGCGGTGCCAGTCGTCGCTGTAGCGGCCGCCCACGCGGTGCAGGTCGGGGCCGGTGCGCTTGCTGCCCCACTGGAACGGGTGGTCGTAGACGAACTCGCCCGCGGTGGAGTACTTGCCGTAACGCAGCGTCTCGGCGGCAAGCGGCCGCACCATCTGCGAGTGGCAGTTGTAGCAACCCTCGCGCAGGTAGACGTCGCGGCCAGCCAGCTGCAGCGCCGTGTAGGGCTTCAGGCCGGGGGCGGCCTGCGTGGTGGAGCGCTGGAAGAAAAGCGGCACGATCTCGACGATGCCGCCGACCAGCACGGTCAGCAGCACCAGCACGATCATCAGCAGGTTGCTGGTCTCGATGCGCTGGTGGCCGCTCACGGCTTCGGGTTGGGTACTCATGTTCTCTCCTCAGGCGTGGGCCAGCGTGGGGGCGGGAATGCGCACGGGTGTGGCGCTGCCGGCCTGCACGGTCTTGATGACGTTCCAGGCCATGACCAGCATGCCGCCCAGGTACAGCAGGCCACCGGCCAGGCGGATCACGTAGAACGGCCAGGTCGCCTTGACGCTCTCGACGAAGGTGTAGACCAGCGTGCCGTCGGGGTTCACCGCGCGCCACATCAGACCCTGCATGACGCCGGCGATCCACATCGCGGCGATGTAGAGCACGATGCCCAGCGTCGCGATCCAGAAGTGCAGCTCGATGGCGCTCTTGGAGTACATCTGCGTGCGGCCGAACATGCGCGGGATGAGGTGGTACAGGCAGCCCATGGACACCAGCCCCACCCACCCCAGCGCCCCGCTGTGCACGTGACCCACCGTCCAGTCGGTGTAGTGCGACAGCGAGTTCACCGTCTTGATGGACATCATGGGGCCCTCGAAGGTCGACATGCCGTAGAACGACAGCGACACGATGAGGAACTTCAGGATGGGGTCGTCACGCAGCTTGTGCCAGGCGCCCGACAGCGTCATGACGCCGTTGATCATGCCGCCCCAGCTCGGCGCCAGCAGCACCAGGCTGAAGATCATGCCGATGCTCTGCGCCCAGTCGGGCAGCGCGGTGTAGTGCAGGTGGTGCGGGCCCGCCCACATGTAGGTGAAGATCAGCGCCCAGAAGTGGACGATGGACAGGCGGTAGCTGTAGACCGGGCGCTCGGCCTGCTTGGGGATGTAGTAGTACATCATCCCGAGGAAGCCAGCCGTGAGGAAGAAGCCCACGGCGTTATGGCCGTACCACCACTGCACCATCGCGTCCTGCACGCCGGCGTAGGCGGAGTAGCTCTTCAGCGCGCCCACCGGGATCTCGGCGCTGTTGACGATGTGCAGCAGCGCGACCGCGATGATGAACGCGCCGAAGAACCAGTTGGCCACGTAGATGTGCCGGATCTTGCGCGTGCCCACCGTGCCGAAGAACACGATGGCGTAGGCCACCCAGACCACGGCGATCAGGATGTCGATGGGCCATTCCAGTTCGGCGTATTCCTTGCCGGTCGTGTAGCCCAGCGGCAGCGTGATGGCCGCGGCGAGGATGACCAGTTGCCAGCCCCAGAACGTGAACCAGCCCAGCTTGGGCAGGAACAGCTTGGTCTGCCCCGTGCGCTGCACGACGTGGTAGCTCGTGGCGAACAGCGTGCAGCCGCCGAACGCGAAGATGACCGCGTTGGTGTGCAGCGGCCGCAGGCGGCCGTAGCTCAGCCACGGGATGCCCAGGTTCAGTTCGGGCCAGGCCAGCTGGGCGGCGATCACCACCCCCACCAGCATGCCCACCACGCCCCAGAGAACGGCGGCCAGCGCAAACGCGCGTACCGGCCCGTCCTCGTAGTTCACCCCTGGTGTTGCCAGGGTCTTCTCGTTCGCCATCGCGACTCCTTCAGTCTGATGCAAACGATTCTTCGTGGGGAGGGCCTCAGGGGGCTTGATCCTCGTCAAGCAGGATGCGATTGCCCTCGCCTTCGAGCTCGTCGAGTTGCCCGGAGTTCACGGCCCAGCCGAACACGGCCAGGATGATGAGCACCAGCACGACCGAGAAGGGGATCAGCAGGTAGAGGATGTCCATGGGGTCAGCCGCGGGCGAGCCGCTGCGCGTTGAGCACGACCAGCAGCGAACTCGCCGCCATGCCGATGCCGGCGGCCAGCGGCGGCAGCAGGCCCGCCAGCGCCAGCGGCACGCAGGCCAGGTTGTAGAGCGCCGCCCAGGCCAGGTTCTGGCGCAGCACGCGCCGGGTCTTGCGCGCCAGTGCCAGCGCCTGCGGCACGGCCGTCAGCCGGTTGGAGACGAGCAGCGCATCCGCTGCGCCGCGCGCCAGCATGGCGCCCTGCCCCATCGCGATGCGCACGTCCGCCGCGGCCAGCACCGGCGCGTCGTTGATGCCGTCGCCCACCATCAGCACCCGCTCGCCGCGGCCCTGCCAGTCGCGCACGGCGGCCAGCTTGGTCTCGGGCGTGGCGCCGGCCTGCCAGTGCGCGATCTCCAGCCGCGCGGCCATGTTCGACACGGCGGCCGGCTGGTCGCCCGACAGCAGGCGCACGCGCCGGCCCTGCGCCTTCAACGCCTGCACGGCCTCGGCCGCGTCGACACGCGGCGCCTCGGCGAGGTCCAGCCACAGCACGCAGTCGCCACAGCCGAAGGCCAGCCGCGCGGCCGGGTCTGGCGCGGTGCTGACCCAGCCCGGCGCACCCAGGCGCCACAGCTGGCCGGTGGCGTCACGCGCCTCCACGCCGCGGCCGGCCACCTCGCGCACGTCATGCCAGGCACCGGCCGGCGCGCCGTCGGCCAGCGCCTGCGCGTGCGGATGGCGCGACAGCGCGGCCAGGCTGCGGGCCACGGCCAGCAGCGCGTCGGCGTCGGCACCCTGCGCCCAGTGGCGGCGCAGCAGCAGCCGGTCCTCGCTGAGCGTGCCGGTCTTGTCGAAGACGACGGTGTCCACCTGGCACAACCGCTCCAGCGCCGACAGGTCGGCCAGCAGCAGCCCCCGCCGGGCCAGCGCGCCGCTGGCCGTCAGCCACGCGGCCGGCGCGGCCAGCGTCAGCGCGCACGGGCAGGTGACGATGAGCACCGCCACGGCCACCGCGACGGCGCGGGACGGCTCGATCCACCACCACGCCAGCCCGGCGCCCAGCGCCAGCAGCAGCACGACGGCCGTGAAGCCGGCGGCCACGCGGTCCAGCACGCCGCTGGCCAGCGGCCGCTGGCTCTGCGCCTGCTGCATCAGCCGCACGATGCCCTGCGCCGTCGTGTCGGCGCCCACGCGCTGCACGGCCACCACCAGCGGTCCGTCCAGATTGATGCTGCCGGCCACCACCGCGTCGCCCACGGCCTTGGCCACCGGCGCGGACTCGCCCGTCAGCAGCGCCTCGTTGACGAAGCCCTGGCCGGCGAGCACGGCGCCGTCCGCCGCGAAGGCCTCGCCCGCGGCGACGCGGATGCGGTCGCCCACGCACAGCGCCTCGGGCGGCACGCGCTCGCTGCCGCCATCGTCCAGCAGCCGTTCGGCCACGGTGGGCAGCGCGCCGGCCACGGCCTCCAGCGCCTCGGCGGCGCGGTGGCGCGCGCCGAGCTCGAACCAGCGCGCCAGCAGCAGCAGCGCGACGAACATCGTCAGCGAGTCGAAATAGACCTCGTGGCCCAGCGGCCCCTGCGGGTCGAACAGCGCCCCGGTGCTGGCGACGAAGGTCACCGCGATGCCCAGCGCCACCGGCACGTCCATGCCCAGCCGCCCGGCGCGCAGCTGCCGCCAGGCGCCGCTGAAGAACGGCCCGGCGGCGAACGCCATGACCGGCAGCGTCATCACCCAGCTGCCCCAGCGCAGCAGCTGGGCCAGGTCGGCCGACAGCTCGCCTGCCTCGGCCACGTAGGCCGGCGTGGCCATCATCATGACCTGCATCATCAGGAAGCCAGCCACGAACAGCCGCCACAGCGCCTGGCGCTTCTCGCGTCGGCGCAGTTCTCGCGCCGGTGCGGCGACGTCCGGGCTGGCGCGGTAGCCGATGGACTGCAGCGCGGCCAGCACGTCCGCCAGCGCCAGCTGTGCCGGCCGCCAGCGCAGCGCCAGCCGCGCCGACGCCGGGTTCACGCTGGCGCCGGCCACGCCGGGCAGCTTGAGCAAGGCCGCCTCGATGAGCCCCGAGCAGGCCGCGCAATGCATGCCGGCCACCTGGAACTGCGACAGCGCCACGCCGCCCGGGCCGTCGGGCCAGGTCGTGAAGGGGGCAAGCGCCTGCGCGCTCGCGTCGGCGGCGTGCAGGCCTGGGGGAGAAGCGCTCACGCCGGCACTCTAGGCAGGCCACGGCTGGCGCGCGCTGATCTGCATCAAGCCAGCAGCACCGGCCGGCGCCGGGAATGCGTCTTGCATGCCCCGGGCCCACCTTCCCGCATTCCAGGAGGCCTTGCCATGTCGGATCTTTCAGACCCTCTCGGCGCTGCGACCACGCAGTTCTCTCACGTGAAGCCCGGCGACACGCCCTGGCGCAGCGACGGGCTGCGGGACTTCTTCCTGTACCGCGACCTCGGCGTGGCCGCGGCCACCGGCGGGCGCGTCATCGCGCACCTTGTGAAGGCGAACATGGCCCCCGAAAAGGGCACCGGATGGCACCGCCATGAGGCGGATTTCCAGATCGTGCTGATGACCAAGGGCTGGGCCAAGTTCATGTACGAGGACAAGGTCACGCTGGTGGAGGCCGGTGACTGCGTACACCAGCGCCCGGGCATCGTGCACTACCTGTTCGACTACTCGCCGGACATGGAGTACCTGGAGATCGTGTCGCCGGCGGACTTCAAGTCGATTGACGCGCCGGCACCCTGCGACGTACCCAGCCCCACCCCTTGGGCTTGATCGAGGGGAAACGCGCGAACGTTTGATACGGACCGGCGCCGGGCCGCCCCAAGCCGGCCCGTAGGCGATGTGCTTGCGGCTCAACGCCGCAAGCATCGCCATCCCCTCGGGGGATCGACCAGGCTTGCCCGCGTTCAGCGCGGCAAGACTGGGCGAGGGGCACCTTCAAAAATCCATGTCCAGCAGCTCGATTTCTTCGGGCTCCTGCTTCGCGTCGGCGATCCACGCCTGCATCTCCGGCATCGCCAGGATGGTGTCGCAGTAGGCGGCGCAGGCGGGCGGCAGCGCAACGTCGTAGGTCTTGAAGCGCGTCGTCACGGGCGCGAAGAACGCATCGGCCGCGCCGCGCTGCCTGCCGAACAGGAAGGGCCCGCCGTAGGTGGCCAGGCAGTCGCTCCAGATGTCGACGATGCGCTCGATGTCGGGCCTGGCGCCGGCCCAGATCTTGTGCCGCGGGAAATGGCCCTTCAGGTTCATGGGCAGCGCCGAGCGCAGGTTGGCGAAGCCCGAGTTCATCTCGCCGCAGATGGCCCGGGCATGCGCACGCGCCGCGCGGTCCGCGGGCCACAGGCCGGCCTTGGGAAAGGTCTCGTTCAGGTACTCGGCGATGGCCATGTTGTTCCACACCGTGACGCCCTCATGGCGCAGGCAGGGCACGCGGATGGACGGCGCGAGCAGCAGCAGTTCCTTGCGCGCGTCTTCGTCGTCGGGCGACACCATCATTTCCTCGAAGGCCAGCCCCGCGAAGCGCGCGAGCAACCAACCGCGCAGCGACCAGGAAGAGTAGTTCTTGCTGCTCAGCGTCAGCGTCGCGGCAGGCGCGACAGGTCGGGCGGTCTTTCGGGCCGGGGCCTTCTTCGTCGGCGTGGCAACGGGCATGGGGCGTCTCCTGTCGGTCATGCACCTGTTCGACGCAAGCGCCATGCCACGTTGGCGCGCTCCTTGCGACGGCCGGGGCATCACTCCGGAGACGCCATGTACACCGCCTACCAAGCCCACACCGACCTGCTGTGGCCGCTGCGCGAGGCCACGCGGCTGTCGCTGCCGCTGCTGCAGGACCCGCATGTCGTCCAACACAGCTGGTGGGCGCGGCCGGCCGCCGCGGCGGGCCAGGTGTTCGAGCTGGCGCAGGTCACGCACGCACGGCCCGACTGGCGCATCACGGAGGTGGTGAGCGGCGGCGAGCGCTGGCCCGTCGTCGAGGAGGCCGCGCTGGCGACGCCGTTCGCAACGCTGCTGCGCTTCGCCAAGCCCGGCGCGCCGGCGCAACCCAAGGTGCTGGTGGTGGCGCCCATGTCCGGCCACTTCGCGACGTTGCTGCGCGAGACGGTGCGCACGCTGCTGCAGGACCACGACGTCTACGTGACCGACTGGCTCAACGTGCGCGACGTGCCGCTGGCCGCGGGCCGATTCGGGCTGGACGAGTACACGCAGCACCTCATCGACTTCCTGGCCCACATGGGCCCCAACAGCAACGTCGTGGCCGTCTGCCAGCCCTGCGTCAGCGCGCTGGCCGCCGTGGCGCTGATGGCCGAGGACGACCACCCCGCCACGCCCGCCAGCCTCACGCTGATGGCCGGCCCTATCGACTGCCGCGTCAGCCCCACGGCCGTCAACGAACTGGCCACCAGCAAGCCGATTGGCTGGTTCCGGAAGAACCTCATCAGCGTGGTGCCCTGGCGCCACCGCGGCGCGGGGCGGCGCGTCTACCCGGGCTTCGTGCAGCTGTCGGCCTTCATGAGCATGAACAAGGACCGCCACGCCAACGCGTTCAAGGACTACTACAAGCACCTCGTCGCCGGCGAGTTCGACAAGGCGCAGATCACACGCACTTTCTACGAGGAATACATGGCGGTGGCCGACCTGTCGGCCGACTTCTACCTGGAGACGGTGGAGCGCGTGTTCCAGACCTTCGACCTGCCGCGCGGCGAACTGAGGTTCAAGGGCCGCAAGGTCAATCCGGCGGCCATCCGCCGCACCGCGCTGCTGACCATCGAGGGCGAGCGCGACGACATCTGCTCGGTGGGCCAGACATTGGCCGCGCAAGAGCTGGCCAGCAGCCTGAAGCTTTACATGCGCACCCACTACATCCAGCCCAACGTGGGCCACTACGGCGTGTTCAGCGGGCGGCGCTGGCAGCACCAGGTCTATCCGCTGGTGCGCCATGTGATTCAGGTGTCGCAATGAAAGAAGCCGGCTCGATGCCGGCTTCTTTCAGGGTTTCGGGCCGAGCGCCGGGCCGCCCCAAGCCAGCCCGCGCTGGCGATGTGCAAGCGGCTCGATGCCGCTTGGATCGCCGTCCCCTCGGAGGACCGACCAGACTCGCCGCGTTCAGCGGGCGAGACTGGGCGAGGGGCCTCTGTTTCAGGCGAAGTTGGCTTCGGCGAACTGCCAGTTCACGAGGTTCGACAGGAACGTCTCGACAAACTTGGGGCGCAGGTTGCGGTAGTCGATGTAGTACGCGTGTTCCCACACGTCCACGGTCAGCAGCGCCTTGTCGGCGGTGGTCAGCGGCGTGCCGGCGGCACCGGTGTTGACGATGTCGACCGAGCCGTCGGCCTTCTTGACGAGCCAGGTCCAGCCGGAACCGAAGTTGCCGACGGCGCTCTTCACGAAGGCTTCCTTGAAGGCGGCGTAGCTGCCCCACTTGGCGTTGATGGCGTCAGCCAGCGCGCCGGTCGGCTCGCCACCGCCTTGCGGCTTCATGCAGTTCCAGAAGAAGGTGTGGTTCCAGATCTGAGCGGCGTTGTTGTAGATGCCGCCGCTGGAGGTCTTGACGATCTCTTCGAGCGTCTTGCTCTCGAACTCCGTGCCCTTCTGCAGATTGTTCAGGTTCACGACGTAGGCGTTGTGGTGCTTGCCGTGGTGGAACTCCAGCGTTTCCTTGCTGTAGTGCGGAGCCAGCGAGTCGATGGGGTAAGGCAGCGGGGGCAGCGTGTGTTCCATGGAGTGAACCTCTGTGTGTTGGGGGGAAGGGAAACGCGGCGGATTGTAGGGAGCCGCCAATCACCCTGGCGGCAAAGGCCGTACCTGCAGCACGCGCATGTCGACGCTGCCGTCGGCCAGCACGGCGCGCACCTCGTGGCCGGGCAGCAGCGCATGCGCCGACGTGATCGCCCCGCCCTGCCCGTCGTCCAGCCAGGCATAGCCGCGCGCCAGCACATGCTGCGGGTCCAGCGCCTGCAGACGGGCCTCCAGCGAATCCAGGCGCGTCGATTGCCGGCGCAGCGTCTCGGCCAGCGCACGCGCGGGCCGCGGCGCCAGGTGCGCCAGGCGCTGGCGCTGCAACTCGATGCGCCGCCCCGGCGCCGCGGCGGCGCGCTGGGCCAGCAGGTCCAGCAGCCGGCGCTGCCGGGCCAGCACGTCGCTGGGCCGTGCCAGCCGCAGCGCGAGGCGGTCCAGCCGCTGGGCGACGGACTGCAGGCGATGGTCCAGCCGCAGCATCAGCGCGCGCTCCAGGCTGGCCAGTTGCTGCAGCAGCGCCTCGCGCGACGGCGCCGCCAGTTCCGCCGCGGCCGTGGGCGTGGGCGCGCGCAGGTCGGCGGCCAGGTCGCTGAGCGTCACGTCGGTTTCGTGCCCGACACCGCAGACCACGGGCAGGGCCGACATCGCGACGGCCCGCACGACGCGCTCGTCGTTGAAGGCCCACAAATCCTCCAGCGAGCCGCCACCGCGCACCAGCAGCAGCACATCCACCTCGGCCCGCTCGTTGGCCGTGCGCAGCGCGTTGACCAGCGCCGGCGGCGCCTCCGCCCCCTGCACCGGGCTGGGGTAGACGACCACCTGCACCTGCGGCGCCCGCCGCGCGAGCGCCGTCAGCACATCGTGCAGCGCCGCGCCGGCCGCCGACGTGATGACGCCGATGCGCTGTGGATGCGCCGGCAGCGCCCGCTTGGCGTCGGCGTCGAACAGCCCTTCCGCCGCCAGCCGCGCGCGCAGCTTCAGGAACTGCTCGTACAGCGTGCCGGCGCCGGCCCGGCGCATCGCCTCGACGACGAACTGCAGCTCGCCGCGCGGCTCGTACACGGCCACGCGCCCGCGCAGCTCCACCAGTGCGCCGTCGGCCGGCGAGAAGTCCAGCATGGCCGCCGCGCGCCGGAACATCGCGCAGCGCAGGCTCGCCGCCAGACCATCGGCATCCTTCAGCGTGAAGTAGCAATGCCCGCTGGCCGCCCGGGTGAAGCCCGAGATCTCGCCGCCCACGGCGACCACCGAGAAACGCTCGGCCAGGCTTTGCGCGACGGCCTCGACGAGACCGGCCACACCCCAGACACGCCGATTTGATGCGGCTTCGCGAGGCTCAATCACGCGCAAACCCAATGCCGGCGCGGGCCGGGAAGTCCACAGCCGCGCCAACACTGGGCTGGCGGGCGATTTCGGCCCACGACAGCCGTCACGCAGCCGTCATGAGCACATAAGGTCTTGTTTTTCAATTCGAATTCCGCTGCTCAAATTGGAGGCAAGTTGTCCAAGGCCTTGATTTGACGGCCTCTGCGGCCCTCCGCCCCGGGCTTGCCCACAAAGTTATCCACAGCGGCAGTGGATTGTGGAACCGCTTTCCTGGGGCCGGCCCTGTGGCGGCGAGGGGCCGGCCTGGGTCCATAATCCCGCGCAATTTCCCGGCCGGTCAACGGCCTTTTTTTGACGGGGACGCCCTTGTTTTCGATCATACAAGCCGCCGGTTGGCCGATCTGGCCCTTGCTCCTGTGCTCCGTGGTGGCCCTGGCCCTGATCATCGAACGCTTCACCAGCCTGCGCAGCAGCCGCATCCTGCCGCCGCGGCTGCTGGAGGACGTGCTCAACGTCAGCGCCCAGCAGCTGCCCACGCCCGACATGGTGGACCGCCTGGCTGAGAACTCGGTGCTGGGCGAGGTGCTGGCGTCCGGCCTGCGCGCCGTCGCCGCCGAGCCGCAGATGCCCGAGGGCAAGCTGCGCCTGGTGTTCGAGTTCGCCGGCCGCCGCGCCGTGCACCAGCTCGAGCGCTACATGAACACGCTGGGCACCATCGCCACGGCAGCGCCGCTGCTGGGCCTGATGGGTACGGTGGTCGGCATGATCGAGATCTTCGGCAGCCAGACGCCCGGCGGCGGCAACCCCGCCCAGCTGGCGCACGGCATCTCCATCGCGCTCTACAACACCGCCTTCGGCCTGATGATCGCCATCCCCTCGCTGATGTTCTACCGCTACTTCCGCGGCAAGATCGAGGAGTACGTGCTGGAGCTGGAAGGCGCCGCTGACCGCCTGCTGGGCCAGCTGCGCCGCTACACGGCTTGAGCTGAAGAAGGCACGCCATGCGCTTCCGCTCCCCCCATCGCGAGCCGCCGGAGATCAACCTGATCCCGTTCATCGACGTGCTGCTGGTGATCCTGATCTTCCTGATGCTGTCGACGACGTATTCCAAGTTCACGGAACTGCAGATCACGCTGCCGTCGGCCGACGCCGAGAAGCTCAAGGACCGGCCGCAGGAAGTCATCGTCGGCATCGCCGCCGACGGCCGCTTCGTCATCAACAAGCAGGCCGTGGAAGGCCGCTCGGTGGACATCCTCGTCGGCGTGCTGCGCCAGGCGTCGGGTGGCAATGCCGAGGCGTCCGTCATCATCTCGGCCGACGCCGCCACACCCCACCAGGCCGTCATCAACGTGATGGATGCGGCGCGCCGCGTGGGCCTGAGCCGTGTCACCTTCGCCGCGCAGACTGACGCTCGCTGAGAGCTTGCTTGTGCCCTGTTCATGGCGCCCGCAAGGCTGCAAGGGGCCGCAATCTAGGCGCCCGCCGCAGGCCAGGCTGGCTGCCTGGCCAAGGCGGGCAACGACGAGTGCGGTCGCTTGCAGCCTTGCCCTCCGGGTTGCCTCGCAAAAGCAGCGTCTGCGGCGTTGCGAATCCTCGCCGGGCGACGAGCCCGGCTCCGGTTCGCGCCTTGCATCCACTGTTTTTGCGAGGCGACGGGTGCCATGAACAGGGCACAAGCAAGCTCTCGTCTGCAGCGCGAGTGGCTGACCGGTGGCCCGCTGTCCGCCACGCTGCTGCCGCTGAGCTGGCTCTATCGCGGCCTGCTCGCGCTGCGCACGCTGACCTACCGCCTGGGCCTCAGGCGCACCGAAACGCTGCCGGCGCCGGTCATCGTCGTCGGCAACTGGATCGTCGGCGGCGCCGGCAAGACGCCCACCACGCTCGCCCTGCTGAACCTGCTGAGCACCCGCGGGCTGAACGCCGGCGTCATCTCGCGCGGCTATGGGCGCGACGGCGACGGCGTGCTTCTGGTCACGCGCGCGTCCACCGCACGCGAAGCGGGCGACGAGCCGCTGCTCATCCACCTGCGTGGCCGCGTGCCGGTGGCCGTGGGTCGCGACCGCGTGGCCGCCGCCCGCGCGCTGCTGGCGGCCCACCCTGAGCTGGACCTGCTCGTCAGCGACGACGGCCTGCAGCACTGGCGGCTGCCACGCGCCTTGAGTCTGCTGGTCTTCGACGAGCGCGGCCTGGGCAATGGCCGCCTGCTGCCGGCCGGGCCGCTGCGCCAGCCGCCCGCGGCGCTCACGGCAGATCAACTGGTCGTCTACAACGCGCCCGCCCCCAGCACCGCGCTGCCCGGCTTTGTCGCCCAGCGCCAACTGGCGGGCGCCGCGTCGCTGGCCGACTGGTGGGCCGGCCGGCCCGCCTCGATGGACACGTTGCTCGCGCTGCGGGGCCAACCCGGCCTTGTCGCCTGCGCCGGCCTCGCCCGGCCGCAGCGCTTCTTCGACATGCTGGCCGGCCTGGGCGTGGCTGCCGCACCGCTGCCGCTGCCGGACCACGCCGACTTCACCGCCCTGCCCTGGCCGGCCGACACGGCCGCCGTCGTGCTGACCGAGAAGGACGCCGTCAAGCTGCCGCCCGAACGCGTCGGCACGACGCCGGTCTGGGTCGTGACGCTAGACTTCTCGCCCGGCGCCGGCTTCGAGGCCGCGCTGGACGCCCAACTGCGCAACCTTTTCCCGTCCCGATGGATCAACGACTGATCGAAATGCTGGTGTGCCCGCTGTGCAAGGGGCCGCTGACGCTGCTGCGCGGTGATGAGCCCGCCCTCGCCTGCCGCGCCGACCGCCTGGCCTTCCCCATCCGCGACGGCATTCCGCTGATGCTGGAGAGCGAGGCCAGGCCCTGGGACCCGGACGCACCGACACCACCCGTCGTGCTCGCGCCGTGAGCTACACGGTCATCATCCCGGCGCGCCTGGCGTCCACCCGCCTGCCGAACAAGCCGCTGGCCGACATCGGCGGGCTGCCCATGATCGTGCGCGTCGCCCGGCGCGCTGCCCTGTCGGCCGCGAGCCAGGTCGTCGTCGCGACCGATGCCCACGAGGTGGCCACCGCCTGCGCCGCCCACGGCGTGCGGGCGTTGATGACGCGCGCCGACCACCTCTCCGGGAGCGACCGCCTCGCCGAGGCCGTCGAGCTGCTGGACCTGGCCGACGATGCCGCCGTCGTCAACGTGCAGGGCGACGAACCGCTGATCTCGCCAGCCATGATCGACGCCTGCGCCGCCACGCTGGCCGCGCAGCCCGACTGCGTGGTCGCCACCGTCGCGCATGCGCTGACCGAGCCTTCCGAGTTTGCGAACCCCAACGTCGTCAAGCTCGTCACCGACCGGGCTGGCCGCGCGCTGTACTTCTCGCGCGCGCCCATCGCCTGGTGGCGCGACGGTGCGGGCCAGCCCAACCAGGCGCTGCGACACGTGGGCATGTACGCCTACCGCGCCGGCTTCCTGAGGCGCTTCCCCACGCTGGCCGTCAGCCCGCTGGAGCAGATCGAGTCGCTGGAGCAGCTGCGCGTGCTGTGGCACGGCGAGCGCATTGCCGTGCATGTCAGCGCCGAACAGCCCGGCCCGGGCGTCGACACCCCCGAAGACCTGGAGCGCGTGCGGCGGCTGATCACGGGTTGAGTGACGCCTGGCACGTCAGCCCCCCGAAAGCCCACATGCGATACTTGACCGCTGATCGAGGCGGGGTTTTTTAACGACCCCGACACAACGAGGAGACCCATGCGACTGATCCTTCTGGGCGCGCCCGGCGCCGGCAAAGGCACCCAAGCTGCCTTCATCTGCAAGCAATTCGGCATTCCGCAGATCTCCACCGGTGACATGCTCCGCGCCGCCGTGAAGGCCGGCACGCCGCTGGGCCAGCAGGCTGATGCCGTCATGAAGTCGGGCGGCCTGGTCAGCGACGACCTCATCATCGCGCTGGTCAAGGAACGCATCGCCCAGCCCGACTGTGCGGGCGGCTTCCTGTTCGACGGCTTCCCTCGCACCATCCCGCAGGCCGACGCGATGAAGGCCGCCGGCGTGAAGCTGGACTACGTGCTCGAGATCGATGTGCCGTTCGACGCCATCATCGAACGCATGAGCGGCCGCCGCTCGCACCCGGCTTCGGGCCGCACCTATCACGTCAAGTTCAACCCACCCAAGGTCGAAGGCAAGGACGACGAGACGGGCGAGGACCTGGTGCAGCGCCCGGACGACGAGGAAGCCACGGTCAAGAAGCGCCTGGACGTCTATTCCGCGCAGACCCGCCCGCTGGTGGACTACTACTCGCAATGGGCCGCCACCGGCGACGCCAGCGCGCCCAAGTACCGCCGCATCGCCGGCATCGGCTCGGTCGACGAGATCACGCGCAACGCGCTGGCCGCCCTGAGCAGCTGAAGTTCAAAGCTCCCATGGAAAGCCGCGGCGCCCACAGCCCGCGGCTTTTTTGTGCCTGACAATTGACGTTCACGTCAATCAAACCCAGGAGATCCTCATCATGGAAATCGCAGGCAAGGTGTTCATCGTCACCGGCGGCGCCTCGGGCCTCGGCGAAGGCACGGCCCGCATGCTGGCCAGTCACGGCGCCAAGGTCGTCATCGCGGACCTGCAGGTCGAACGCGGCCAGCAACTCGCCGCCGAGCTGGGCGGCTGCTTCGTTCGGTGCGACGTCAGCCAGGAGGCGGACGGCCAGGCCGCCGTCGCGGCCGCCACCGCCCTCGGCAAGCTGATGGGCCTCGTCAACTGCGCCGGCATCGCACCGGCCGTCAAGACCGTGGGCAAGGACGGCGCCCACCCGCTGGCCAGCTTCACGAAGACGATCAACGTCAACCTGATCGGCACGTTCAACATGATCCGTCTGGCCGCCGAGGCGATGGCGAAGAATGAGCCCGAGGTGACCGGCGAACGCGGGGTGCTGATCTCCACCGCGTCGGTGGCCGCGTACGACGGCCAGATCGGCCAGGCGGCCTACTCGGCCTCCAAGGGCGGCGTCGTGGGCATGACGCTGCCCATCGCGCGCGACCTGGCCCGCAGCGGCATCCGCAACATGACGATCGCGCCGGGCATCTTCGGCACGCCCATGCTGTTCGGCATGCCACAGGAGGTGCAGGACGCGCTGGCCGCCAGCGTCCCCTTCCCCAGCCGCCTGGGCCGCCCGGACGACTACGCCAAGCTCGTCCACCAGATCATCACGAACGACATGCTCAACGGCGAGGTCATCCGCCTCGACGGCGCCATCCGCATGGCGCCCAAGTGAAGCCAGGCACCGCGTACCCATGAAAAAAGGCCCCGCGGGGCCTTTTCATTTTGCTGAAGCAGCGGCGCCTTACTTCTTGGCGCTGCGCGACTGCACCTGCCACAGGCGGGCCAGCTCGCCGGAGCCGTCCGTGCCCTTGACGCCGCGCCAGGCAGCCTGCGCCTTGGACGTCTCGCCAGCGGTGTACAGCGCCAGGCCCTGGTAGAACTTGGTGTCGTCGGCGCGCGTGAAGTTGTCCTTGGCAATGCCGGCCTCGACCAGCTTCAGGCCGCCGGCCTTGTCACCGGCGAACACGCGCGACAGGCCCAGCTTGACCAGCTCGTCGCCCGTCTTGGAGTCGCTTGCGGCCTTCTCGGCCGCGGCAGCACCCGCCTTGGCTTCGTTGGACTTCTTGACCATCAAGTCCAGCAGGCGCTTGTGGCGAGCACCTTCAGCGCCCTGGCCCAGGATGTTGGCAGCCAGGCCCTGCTCGACAACCTTCTTGCCTTCGTCGGGGTAGCCGGCCTGCGCAGCCAGCTGCGCCATTTCCATGTAGTCGTCCGCGGTGCGCAGGTTGCCCGTGGCCAGTTGCAGGCGATAGACATCCAGCGCGAAACGCGCCGCGAAGCCCTTCTTGCCCTGCAGGCCACCCAGCACCTGGGCCCACAGTTCCTTGCGCGGATAGTGGTTCAGCAGGCGCTCGACGGCGTAGGACTCGGTCGCCGCATCGCCCTTCTTCTGGGCGGCGTACAGCAGGATGTTGAGCTTGTCCTGCGTCGGCGCACGGCCGGCCTTCTCGTCGGCCTGGATCTCGGCCAGCGTGTCCTTCAGCACAGCGGTCATGTCGCCCGACTTGAACTGCGCCTGCTGCTGCATCTGCTTGACCGCGGGGCTGTTGCCACCGGCTGCGAAATACTTGTTGGCCCACTCCAGCGCCTTGGGCGCGTTGTTGGCGCGCAGGTAGGTGCCGGCGATGGCTTCCATGTACTGCAGCTGCTGCGGGCCGCCCAGCTTGGCCTTCAGCACGTCGAACGAACGGGCCATCGTGTCCGCGTCACTGGCGCCCATCGCAGCCGAGAAGCGCAGGCCTTCGATCGCGAAGTTCTCGCCCGGCGTGCGGTTGGCCACGGCTTCGGCGTCGCGGATCTTGGCGAGCGCTTCCTTGTGCTTGCCGGCCTTGTACAGCTTGCTCGCCTCGTTCAGCGGCGTGCCCACTTCCTTGCGCACGGTTTCCTGAGCAGCGGCCTGGCTGAAGCCGAACTCGGCACCGGGCGCGCCATTCAGGGACAGGGCCAGCACGCCAACAGCGACGGCCACCACGGTTTTCAAAGTCTTCAACTTGCTCTCCTGCAAAGCAAAAACGCGCCGCCCTTTCGGGCAGCGCGCTCAAAGTATCAGCGTCAGCTGGCCCGAGCCCACGTCACTTGACGTATTGCTCGTTACCAACCATGCCCATCTTCTTGACGTTGTTGCGCTGGGCCGAGGCCATCACCGCAGCCACCACGCCGTAATCCACCAGCTTGTTCGGCTTGATGTGGATTTCGGGTTGCGCGCTGATCGGCATCGCACCAACTTCCTGCATCTTCGCGTTGACGGCGTCGAGGTTACCCAGCGCGTTTTCGTCCCAGTAGACGGTGCCGTCGAAGTCGATCATGACCGTGTGCACCGTCGGCTCCTCCGTCGGAGGATTCGGACTCGGCGGCGGCATGTCGAGGTTGACCGTGTGCAGCTGGATAGGGATGGTGATGATGAGCATCACCAGCAGCACCAGCATCACGTCAATCAGGGGCGTCGTGTTGACGTCCATCATGACTTCGGGTTCACCACTCCCCGACGAACTTCCTACATTCATTCCCATGCTTGACTCCTGGGATCAGCCGCCGCGAGCCGGGGGCTCGGTGACGAAGTTGATCTTCATGATGCCGGCACGCTGGCAGGCGAAGATCACGCGACCGACCGACTCGTAGCGGGACTTGTCGTCGCCGCGGATGTGCACCTCGGGCTGCGGGTTCTTGACCGATTCCTTGCCGAGGCGCTTCACGAGCTCCTCCATGTCGGGAATCAGCTTGGTACCCCAATAGACGTCGCCGTCCTTGCTGACCGAGATTTCGATGTTTTCCGGCTTGGTTTCGCGAATGACGTTGGTTTCCTTGGGGAGGTTCACCGCGATCGATTGCGTCACCACCGGCACGGTGATGAGGAAGATGATCAACAACACCAACATCACGTCCACGAGGGGCGTGGTGTTGATGGAAGAGACCACATCTTCATCGCCGGAAGAGGATCCGACGTTCATGCCCATGGCATTGGCTCCTGGATGAGCTTCAGCTCAGGGATTAGCGCTTGGCGACGGCGCGGTTGCCCATCAGCACGCCGTGCAGGTCGCCGGCGAAGGAACGGACCTGGCTCATCACGGCCTTGTTGCGGTTGACCAGCCAGTTGTAGCCCAGCACGGCCGGCACGGCGACGAACAGGCCGATGGCGGTCATGATCAGCGCGGCGCCCACGGGGCCGGCAACCTTGTCGATCGAAGCCTGGCCGGCCAGACCGATGGCGGTCAGCGCGTTCAGAATGCCCCACACGGTGCCGAACAGGCCGATGAAGGGAGCGGTCGAACCCACGGTCGCCAGGAAGCCCAGGCCGGCGGAGATCTTGGTGTTGACGTCGGCGACGGCGCGGTCGACGTTCATCGTGACCCAGCTGCTGTGGTCGATGTTCTCGGTCAGGGCGCCTTCATGGTGCTCCGAAGCCTCGATGGCCGTGGAGGCGATGTAGCGGAAGGCGCTTTCTTCCTTCAGGCCCTTCAGGCCATCGGCCAGGCTGGCCTTCTTGAAGAAGGTGGCGCGGACTTCCTTGGCTTCGGAACCGAGCTTGGCGGTGTCCCACAGGCGGACGACCAGGATGTACCACGAGCCCATGGACATGATGCCCAGCAGCACCAGCACGGCCTGGTCAACGACGTTGCCGTGGGCAATGATGTTCGACAGAGCGTAGGGGTTCTCGGCCGGCTTGGAAGCGGCGGGAGCGGGAGCGGGGGCGGCGGCAGCGTCGACTGCAGCGGCCGAGGCGGCGTCGGCCGGCTTCTGATCTTGCGCGTGGACGGGCGAAGAGGCCAGGGTCGCGGCCATGGCGATGGCGGCCAGGAAGCCGGTGATGCGAGAAATCATGGAGTCAACTCCTAGGGAAAGATTCTGGTTTGATACGTTCTGGATGCACCCCTGCGGGGCGCGTCGGTCAAGACGGCTTAGTCGATCTTGAACTGGAACTCTTGTTCGAAGACGTGGTCGCCCGGGCACTCATAGGTTTCCTGCAAGTGCTGGACGATGGCCTGCGTCAGCGTGCGTTGGGCCTTGCGGTCCACGCCACCGCGAAGCGCGGTGATCTCGACACCGGTCACGCGACCCGCCTTGACGGTTGCAACGGCCTTGTAGAGCGCTTCACCGCTCCAGTTGACCGCGGGCGCTTCGAGCTTGCCCATCTTGGTGCAGACCATGCCGGCCGTGATCTTGGTCGGCTTGGGCGCAGCGGGCGGCGCGGCGGGAGCCGGCGCTGGCTGCGGACGCACCTCGGCAACAGCCGGCGGCGCGACCTGTGTCGACTGCATCGGCGGGGCCGGCGGTGCCGGTGCGGTCACCTGGAACTCAGGCGGCGGCACGAAAGGCGGCGGGGGGGCCTTGAGATCCGGCGGCGGCGGCACCACTTTTTCGGGCGGCGGCGGCGGCTTGACCTTTTCCTCGATGACCTTCACGTCGATCGGGCCGGTGACCTTCTTGACGATATCGCGAGCCAGGCCGCTGGCAAGCGCGTAGATGGCCACGACGTGGATCAGGACCACGATGCCGAAGCCCGTGAACCGGGACGCGCCCTGCTTCTCCTGCGCAAAATTCATGCGCGCTCCTTCTTGCAACTACAAATCACAGTCGATGACTTCTTTCAGGAATGCGGCCACTGTGGAACGGCGGAAGTTGCACTCCACCGTCTACGAGGTCCCGAAGGGCGTGCATTCTAGATCGCGGAGAGAGCGCTCCCGCCTCGTTGAAAACACGCAGTTGGCCGGGGATGCAAGCTTTCTTTACACCTGTTCTGGCCAAAAAAAACGCCCGGTGGCTTGAGCCGTCGGGCACGCGTTTCTTCGCCACGAACAAGATGCGGAAAAACCACACCTCACGGCCAAACTTGGCCATGTCGTCATCTTAGCCCTGCGCTCCGCCCCTCCTCTTGGGGCTAACCCGGACAGGCTGAAACAGGCTGATTACAGGCAGCTAGATACAAAAAGACAGGAAATACCGACGAACGTCCGGTTGGCACGGCACCTGTCCAGGCGCTTGCGTGCACTTATTCCCAAAAAAGAAGGGGGCGTGCCAGGCACGCCCCCTTCATTGCTGTCAGCAACGGCCGTCAGGCCGAGCTGGCGACAACGGGTTTCACTTGAACTGGTACGTGACGGTGCCGTAGATGAAACGGCCGCGCGGATCGGCGAACGAACCGGCGAAGCCCGCAGCGTGCGAGCCGTAGCTGGACGAGGCGACGAACGGCGGATCCTGATCGAAGGCGTTGCGGGCGCCCAGCGTCAGGCGCAGGTCCTTGAAACCGCGGTAGGCAACGGCCAGGTTCCAGCGGCTGGTGTTCTTGACCTGGTACGGAGCGTCCACGCCAAGGTTGGTGTTGACGACGGCAGCCGACTCTTCCCAGCCCTTGGTGAACACGTTTTCCAGCGCGACGTTCCACGAACCCAGCGTCCAGTCGAAGGACAGCGTGTGCTGCCATTCCGGCACCGGCGGGTTGCCGCCAAGCGACTTGCCGACGTAGTCGGTAAACGGCAGATCCTTGCCGTTCTGCAGCGAGTACTTCAGCGTGCGTGTGGCCGCGAAGCCGACACCCAGCTTGCCGAAGGCGCCCAGTTGCAGACCCGACTTGATGTCGATGTCGATGCCTGACGTCTTGAGCTCGCCCAGGTTCTCGACCGGCGTCTCGATGTAGGAGATGAAACCGGCCGTCGTGCGCTTCACGCGGCTCTTGTACTTGGTGTAGAGGCCAGGTTCGGCCATCAGCGTATCGCCGCTGATGACGCCAATCTGATCCTTCTTCTGGATGTTCCAGTAGTCGACGGCGATGCTCAGCTCACGGATGGGCTCGAACACGGCGCCGAAGGCGAACTGCCGGCTCTTCTCGGGCTTGAGGTTCTTGTCGCTGGACAGGCGCACGTTGAACTGCGTGTTGCAGCGCGGATCGTCCTTGAAGCCGGCCGGGCAGTCCGGATCGACCTGCGGGTCAGCCGTGTTGGTGTTGGACACGGGGCTGTTGACGTCCCACAGCGTCGGTGCGCGGAAACCGGTGCCCGCGCTGGCGCGGAACAGCATTTCCTTGCTGGGCTGGAAGCGCAGTGCGACGCGGGGGTTGAAGCTGCCGCCGAAGTCGCTGTATTTGTCGTAGCGGGCTGCGACGGCGGCCTCCCAGCCCTTGGCGAACGGGATGGACAGTTCGCTGTAGATGGCTGAGATGTTGCGGCTTGCGGACGTAGCAGGCACCGAGCCTTCACCACCGATATGCGAACCCTTGGAGTACTCGATGTTGGTGGGCTTGTCGTCAGCCTTTTCGCGGCGTAGGTCGATGCCGACAGCGATGGCCATGCTGCCACCGTCCATCTTCATCAGCTCACGGCTGAACTTGGCGTCGAACACCGCGGTGGTGCCCTTGGACTTGCGAACCGTGCCTTCCAGCGCCGCTGCATCCAGCAGCTTCACGCCGGCGGCGTCGTTGGCGCCGAAGGGATTGACGTTGCCGGTCTTGAGGGCCGCCAGGAACGGCTCTTCGAGCAGGTAGCCGCTGTAGTTCAGCGTACCGCGCGCCTGCGCGATGTTCAGGCCGATGTCGTAGTCCCAGCCCGAGAACAGGCCATTGGCGCCAACGACCACGCGGTACTGCTCGTTGTTGTTGTCACTGACCCGGTTGCCGCGATCCACCGAGCGGTAGGCGATCTCGCTGTACCCGACGCCATCGATGGTGGTCGTCACGTAGTCGGCCGGTGTGTAGCCCAGGCGGGTCAGCAGCGCGGTCGGGAAGTACTTGCTGGTGACGGGCATCAGCACGTTGGGGTAGTTGCCGTCCTCGCGAACCTTCATCGCCGAGCCGTCAATGGGCGTAGGCGCCGCACGGCCGGTGGTGTGGTTACGTGCCGCCGAGGCCTCGACGAACCATTGATTGTCGGCATCGATGCGGAAGGTACCGCGCACGAACAGGTCGGTCTTGGTGCTGTCGGGCAGGTTGTCCAGCATCGCGGCGTAGATGGCGCGGCAGCGCATCACGTTGTCGACGCCATTGGGTGTCTTGACGGGATTGCCGTTGTCATCCTTGGGCGTCTGAACAACGGTATTGGCCGGATCGCACGCCGCCATGTTGGCGCCAGGGTTCGAGTAGGCACCCGGGGTGATGCCCAGTTCCATCAGGCGACCCGGGTAGGCACGGAACGAGGTGGGCGGGATGGAGCCCGGCACTTCGGTGGCGTGACGCCAGTACCAGCCCTGCTTGTTGGCCTCCAGGCGGGTCTGTTCCTTGATGTTGGCGGTGACCAGGAAGTTGTAGCCGTCCTTGTCCAGGTTGCCGGTACCGAAGGCGATGGAGCCGCCGTGTTCCTTGCCGCCGACGTTCTTCTCGGGCGCACCGTAGCGCACGGTCAGCTCGCCCTTGTCGTAGTCCTTGCGGGTGATGAAGTTGATGACGCCGGCGACGGCGTCGGTGCCGTAGATGGCGGAGGCGCCATCACGCAGCACTTCGATGCGCTCGATCGCGGCGAAGGGGATGCTGTTCAGGTCCACCGCGACCGAGCCGCCGATGGAGCCGAAGGGATGGCCGGCCAGGCGGCGGCCGTTCAGCAGCACCAGCGTGGAGTTGGCGCCCAGGCCGCGCAGGTTGGCGTTGCTGGTGGCATAGCCGGCGCCCTGCGTGGAGTCGGACAGCTGGGCGGAGTTCACCGACAGACGGCGCAGGATGTCTTCAACGTTGACGGCGCCGGACTTCTCGATGGCGTCGCGTGAAATGACCGTCACGGGCAGCGCCGTCTCGGACTCGACACGCTTGATGCTCGAACCGGTGATCTGGATGCGTTCGAGCTTCTGCGATTCCTGGGCCAGTGCGGAGCCGGCGGCAAGCGCCAGGATCGCACTACTGATGGTGGTGACTTTGAACATTGAGGCTCCTGAAGAGACGACGGGCCCGCCCGATAACGTGGCGGTACTGACCCGGGGTGCGGGTCGCTCCTTGCCTGAGCGGTGGGCTCAGATTGGGGTGTCGCAGTTTGTGCGGGTGCAACATGAGCCTCGCCCCGTAAATGCACCTACCGCGCCTCAAACCCTTCGTAACCCTTTGATTTATCAGGGTTTCTCAATGTTACAGCCCCTAGAGTGAATTCCCTAGACGTTGCCTTTGCGCGACGCGCGACCGCGTGCTAGCGCGTCAGGCGGGGCACGGCGGCGAGCAGATCGCGGGTGTAGGCCTGGGCCGGCTGCCCCAGAACGCGCGCGCAGACGCCCTGCTCCACGATGCGGCCGCGCTGCATGACGGCGATGTCGTCGGCGATGTACTCGACAACCCCGATGTTGTGCGTGATGAACAGGTAGGCCAGCCCCTGCTCGCGCTGCAATTCGCGCAGCAGATTGAGAATTTGCGCCTGCACGGACACGTCCAGCGCGGACGTCGGCTCGTCGCAGACGATGAGGCGCGGCTCCACGGCCAGCGCACGGGCGATGGCGATGCGCTGGCGCTGGCCGCCGGAGAACTCGTGCGGCCAACGCTGCAGCGCGTCGCGGCGCAGGCCGACCTGATCGACCAGCCTGTGCAGGCGCTCGCGGCGGGCCGTGGCGTCCAGCTCGGGGCGCAGCGCGATGAGCCCCTCCTCCAGCACATCGGACACGCGCATGCGCGGGTTCAGCGACGCGAACGGGTCCTGGAAGATGATCTGCACGCTGCGGCGCGCCTGCACCAGCGCGGGGCCCGACAGCTGGAACAGGTCCTGCCCATCGAACAGCGCCTGGCCGCTGATCTGCGCCTGGCGGCGCAGCAGTTGCACGATGGCCTTGCCGGACGTCGTCTTGCCGCAGCCGGACTCGCCCACCAGCGCCAGCGTGCGGCCGGCATGCAGCTGGTAGCTGACGCCGTCGACCGCATCGAAATGGCGCGGGCCGCGGTGGAACAGCGGCGCTTTCAGCGGGAAGCGCACGCGCAGGTCGCGCACATCCAGCAGCGGCGCGGCCTGCTGGGGCGGCTGCGGCGGCGTGACACGCGGCTGCACCGGCGGGCGCGGCAGCGCGTCGCCGGGCTGGCTGTAGAGCAGGCAGCGCACCTGGTGCTGCGGCCCCTCCTCGGTCAGCGCGGGCAGCGTGCCGGCGCAGTGCGCCATGGCCTTGTCGCAGCGCGGCGCGAAGCGGCAGCCGGCAAAGTCCAGCCACAGCGGCGGCACGGTGCCGGCAATTGCTGCCAGCGGCTCGCCGCGGCGCGCGGCGTCAGGCAGCGCCTGCAACAGCAGCCGGGCGTAGGGGTGCTTCGGGCTCGCGAAGAACTCGGCCGCCGGGGCCACCTCGATGATCTGGCCGGCGTACATCAGCGCGACGCGGTGCGCCATGCCGCTGACGACGGCGAGGTCGTGCGTGATGAGCAGCACACCCAGCTGGCGCTCGCGCTGCAGATCGCGGATGAGGTCCAGGATCTGCGCCTGGATGGTCACGTCCAGCGCGGTGGTGGGCTCGTCGGCGATGAGGTAGTCAGGCTCGGCGGCCAGCGCGATGGCAATCATCACGCGCTGCTTCTGGCCGCCGGACAGCCGGAACGGGTAGTCGTCGACGCGACGCTCGGGCTCGGGGATGCCCACGCGGCGCAGCCAGTCGACAGCCTTGGCGCGGGCGGCCGTGCCACGCAGCTCGGTGTGCGCCTCGATGGCCTCGACGATCTGGTCGCCCACGCGCATCACCGGGTTCAGGCTGGTGGCCGGCTCCTGGAAGATCATGGACAACCGGCCACCGCGCACATCGCGCATGCGGCGCTCGGGCAGCGCCAGCAGGTCCTGCCCATCCAGCGTCACGGCGCCACCGGTCACGCGGCCGTTCTCGGGCAGCAGCCGCATCAGCGCCAGCGCCGTCATGCTCTTGCCGCAGCCGCTTTCGCCCACCAGCGCGAAGGTCTCGCCGCGGGCCAGCGTCAGCCGCATGCCGTCGATGGCGCGCACCAGGCCCGCCTCGGCGTCCAGCTGAACGCGCAGGTCGGCGATCTCAAGCATGGTCCGCCCCTCGCTTGCGGAAGACGCGCGGCCGGGCCGAGCGGGCCTTGGGGTCGAACGCATCGCGCACGCCGTCGGCAAACAGGTTGGCGGCCAGCACCAGGCTCACCATGCCGCCGAAGGCCGCGGCGAAGCTCCACCAGACGACCGGGTCGCGCGACATCTCGTTGCGGGCCAGGTTGATCATGCTGCCGAAGCTGCTGGTCGTCGGGTCCACGCCCACGCCCACATAGGTCAGCACCGCTTCATAGAGGATGAGTTCGGAGAAGCTCAGCACGACGGTGATGAGCACCAGGTGCATCACGTTGGGCAGGATGTGGCGGGCCATGATGGCCGCGTCGCCCACGCCGAAGGCCGTGGCGGCCTGCACGTAGTCCAACTCGCGCAGCTTCAAGGTCTCGGCGCGCACCAGGCGGCACAGGCCCGCCCAGCCGGTCAGACCCAGGATGACGCACAGCATCAGCATCTTCAGGTCCGCCCGCTCCAGCGCCGTCTCGAACGCATCGGGGTTCTTGTCGAAGAACACCTGCACCATCAGCACGCAGGCGGCGATGAGCAGCACGTTGGGTACGGAGCTCAGCGTCGTGTAGACGTACTGGATGGCTTCATCCACCCAGCCCTTGTAATAGCCGGCCAGCACGCCCAGCAGGAGTGCCAGCGGCAGCGTGGCCAGCGTGGACAGCGCGCCGATGACGAAGGCCGTGCGCACGCTCTTCAGCGCCTGCACCAGCACGTCGTTGCCGGTGCGGTCGGTGCCGAGCACGTGGTAGTGCGGCATCAGCGTGAGGGTGGGGCCGGCCAGCAGCAGCACGACGGTCAGCGTGATGAGCACGGCGCGCAGCGGGTAGAAGGTGCGGTCCGCGGCCAGGTCGGCCAGCGCGTGGCGCCAGCCGTGATGCTGGCGAGCCAGCGCGGCCGCCGTCAGACCGAAGAGCAGCGCGGCGACGGCCAGGCCGCCGGCCAGCCCCAGCGCGGCGAGGCGGGCGACATCGCCGGCCCATTGCGTGGCCGGGTCGGCCAGGTGGGCGCCGCCGAACTTCAGCCGCGGATAGTCGCGCCCGGCGTGGCCGTGGGCATCGACGACGCTTTCCTTGTTGAACCCGTGCGTGCCCAGCGGCACGGAGTAGCTGACCTCGCGCATGTCGAGTTGCCGGGCCAGCAGCAGGTCCAGCGCAGACAGCGTGCGCGTGTCATAGACGGTGGTGCCGTCCGTCGTCTCCAGCGCGCGGCGGATGTGGATGCTGTCGATCAGCGTGACCAGCAGGAACAGCGCCATGACGACGCCGGCGCTCGCCGCCACCGGGTCGCGCAGCACGCGTTGCCACGTGGCGCGCAGGTGGGCCTGGCCGCGCACGCGCACCGCGTAGGCGACGCCTGCGGCCACCATCAGCCACAGCGCAAGGTCGGTCCAGAGCAGCACGAACTTCATTGCAACCTCACCCGCGGGTCCACCCACGTGTAGGCCACGTCGATCAGCGCATTGCTTGCGATGTAGAGCAGCGCACCGAGGAAGACCATGGTGCGCACGATGGCGAAGTCCTGCCCCGTGATGGCCTCGATGACGAAGGCGCCCAGGCCCGGGATGCCGAAGAAGCTCTCAAACACCAGGCTGCCGAGGAAGACGTACGGCAGGTAGCTGCCGGCACTCGTGATGATGGGAATGAGCGCGTTGCGCAGCACGTGGCGGCCCAGCACGTGGCCTTCGGACAGGCCCTTGGCGCGCGCGGTGCGCACGTAGTCCTTGCCCATCTCCTCCAGGAACATCGCGCGGTACAGCCGCGCCTCGCCGCCCAGCCGGCTCAGCAGCGACAGCAGGATGGGCAGCGCCAGGAAGCGCACCGCATCCAGCCCGCCCGCGAAGCCGTTCATGGGCACCAGCTTCAGCACGCGGGCGAACAGGAACTGGCCCACGATGATGTAGAACAGGCTGCTGATGGACAGCATCAGCACGCACAGCACGACGCCCCAGAAGTCGATGCGGGTGTGCCGGAAGAACACCAGCAGCAGCGAGAACGCGACGCTGACGATGACCTGCAGGATGAACAGCGGCAGCGCCAGCTGCAGGCTCACGCCCATGCGCACCTTCACCTCGTGGCCGATGTTGATGGCCTGGCGCGCGTCGCTCTTGCCGAAGTCCAGCGCGAACAGGCTCACCGAGCGCTCCCACAGGATGGTGTGCGTGAGCTGCTCGGCACCCTGGCGGCTGGCGTCGAAGTACAGCGGCTTGTCGTAGCCGCGCTCCTGCTTCCAGTTGTCGATCTGCGCCTGCGTGACGCGCTTGCCGCCGATGTTCAGCCGCGCCATGTCGTCCGGCGTGTTGACCGAGAAGAACAGGAAGAAGGTGAACAGGTTGACGCCGACCAGGATGGCCAGGCCATAGCCCAGCCGGCGCAGCAGGAAGCCCAGCATCAGGCGCCCTCCCCCGTCGCCACGGCCGTCGCCGTCTCGCGGCGGGCCCATGCGCGGCGCGTCGCCACGGCGATGGCCAGGCCACCTGCCGCCAGCACCAGCAGCGGCCACCAGACCGGCTGGTTCCACGCGGCGATGCTGCGAGCGCGCTCCTGCACGTCCACGCGCAGGTAGCGGGCGCGGTCGCGCACGACGACGCCCGGCTTGCCGTTGTGCAGCCAGCGCTGGAAGGCCAGGCCCGAGTAGCTCCAGTAGCCCCACGCCCACGGCGCGTCC
Organism: Pelomonas lactea; assembly: GCF_043555885.1. Classification (NCBI taxonomy): domain Bacteria; kingdom Pseudomonadati; phylum Pseudomonadota; class Betaproteobacteria; order Burkholderiales; family Sphaerotilaceae; genus Roseateles; species Pelomonas lactea. Next base: position 55,934 of record NZ_JBIGHX010000011.1, read on the forward strand.
TGGCGGGCGATGTCGTTCATCGTCGCCATCACGGCGGCCTTCTCGGGGCCGTCTTCCAGCGACTGCAGCTTGCGGTAGAGCCGGTCGAACTCGGGGTTGGCGTAGTTCGCGGTGTTCTCGCCCTCGTGCAGGCTCTTGCTGTTCGGCCCGTAAAGCAGGAACAGGAAGTTCTCGGCGTCGGGATAGTCGGCGAACCAGCCCCACCAGAAGATCTGGTGCTTGCCCTTCAGGATCTTTTCCTGGAACTGGTTGAAGTCGGTCGCGCGGATGTCCAGCTGGATGCCCAGCTTGGCGAACTGGCGGATCAGCCAGTCGTTCTCGGCCTTCAGCTCGGGCGTGACGACGCGCTGGAAGTCATAGTTCAGCACCAGCGGCTTGCCCGTCTTCGCGTCGCGGCCGCCGGGGTAGCCGGCCTCGTTCATCAGCTGGAGGGCGTCTTCAATGGTGCGGCGCTGCACCTTGCCATCCACCAGCCGGTGCGTCACCGGGTTGAACTCGCCCGGCTCGCCCTCCCTGGAGCCGAACACGCCCGGCGGGATGGGGCCGTGGGCGGCGTCACCGCCCTTGTCGCGGAAGATGCGGCCGTAGCCCTCCTCCCAATCGATGGCGATGGAGATGGCCTGGCGCAGCGCGCGGTTGCGGCGCTGCTGCTCGGGCGTGTCGCCGCGGCCCACGACCGGGTCCAGCCAGTTGAAGCCCAGGTACCAGTTCGTGATGTCCACGTTCATGGGCAGCTGGAAGCCACGCTCCTGGAAGAAGCGCTTCACCTCGTCGGAGTCGTCGCGGTCCACGGCCAGGTTGACGCCCCAGTCCGAGCGGTCCATCTCGGGCAGGTCCAGGTAGCCCTGCTTGAACAGCTCCTTGCGCGGCACGGCCTCCTTCACGCTGATGGCGACAACCTTGTCGACGAAGGGCATGGGCTTGCCGCAGTCGGCCAGCAGGCCGGCCTCGGCGTCGCCGGGGCTGCCGTCGCAGGGGTAGGTCTCGTGCCGGTAGTTGGGGTTGCGGCTCATCACATGCCGGCGATCCTGCACGTACTCGGTCATCATGAAGGCGCCAGAGCCCACCGGCCACTGGTTCCAGCTCATGGAGTTGGCCGCCATGCCAGGCTGGGCGTAGAAGGCGTCCACCTCCCACGGGATGGCCGCGGTGAAGTTGGTGGCCAGCCAGTACTGCCACTGCGGGTAGCGGCCCTTCAGGCGGATGCGCAGCAGGTGGTCGTTGACGGCCTCGGCGCCGGCCAGCGGCCAGCGGCGCAGGTCCAGGAAGGGCTTGTCGGCCAGGTTCTCGGGCAGGCCGGCCAACTGCTTCTCGCTCTCGCGCTTGAGCGTGGCGATGTAGTCCTTGAGCCCGATGACGTGCTCGGAGAACACCGCCGCCACCGGCGCCTCCAGCCGCGGGCTGGCGTGGCGCTTGAGCGCGTAGACGAAGTCCTCCGCCACCACCTCGCGCGTGGCCAGGTGCTCGAACGCGAACGGGCTGCGCTTGTCACCCAGCTCGCCCGGCTTCAGCTGGTGATAGCGGTAGTTGCCCTGAGCGTCCTTCGCGAATGCCGGGTGCGGCGACCATTTCAGCCCGGGCTTGATGGCGATGTCGTAGACCGCCTCGGCGATCTGCTCGTCGGGCGCGTCATCGGGCAGGCGCTTGCCCTTGGCGTCCAGGTAGTACGGCTTGGCCAAGTCTGCAGCGGTGCGCGGGATCAGCGTGTAGGGCCGCTTGAGGGGGTGGTAGCCGTAGGGCGGCTCGCTGATCTCGTAGACGTAGGTACTCTCGGGCGCGGCGTAGGAGGACGTCGGGTCCAGATAGCGCGGGGAGCGCTCGGCGAACGCCATGTAGAGCGTGTTCTCGCGCTCGGCGCCGTGCGGGTGCGGGCTGTTGTTGCAGCCGGCCAGCAGCACGAACGCGATTGCGCCCACGCACGCCCTCATCCAACCGCTGACTGATCCCACCACGACACCCTCGAAAAACACGACGCCCCGGCACAAGCCAGGGCGACGGTCGGAATCATAGTCGGGTCACTCGTCTAGACAGGCGGGCCGACCGCTGAAAGACGGCCAGGAAAACCCCGTGTGACTTCAGTGATGGTCGTGGCCGCAGTCGTCGCCGCAGTCCGGCCCGTGGTCGTGGTGGGCGGCATGGGCCAGGCGCGGGTCCGACTGCCAGCCCAGGATGGCCTCGCGCCCCTGCACGTACAGCTCCACCGTGCCGCCCACCGGCAGGCACACCTTGGTGCGCACATGGCCGAACGGCAGGCCGGTCAGCACCGGCGTCTTCGTGCGGGCGCGCAGCGCGGCGATGGCGTCCTTCAGGCCGTAGCCGCGGTCGTTGGGCGTCTTGGCCGCGCCGCTGAAGTCGCCCAGCAGCACGGCCGCCTGGTGGTCGATGACGCCGGCCTGCTGCAGTTGCAGCAGCATGCGCTCGACGCGGTAGGGATGCTCGTTGATGTCTTCCAGGAACAGCAGCCCGCCCTTGATCTTGGGCCAGTGCGGCGTGCCCAGCAGCGAACACAGCACGGTGAGGTTGCCGCCCCACAGCCGGCCGCGCGCCTCCAGACCGTCGAACTCGGCGCTGGGCGCGCGAAAGCCCACGGCCTCCAGCGCGCCGCTCATCGCCTCGGTGAAGCAGTCCTGCGTCACCTCGTCGACGCCGCCGTCCGCCTCGCTGCGGCCGAAGTCGTCGCAGGCCAGCGGGCCGCTCCACATCGCCAGGCCCTTGTGGCGCGCGATGAAGCCGTTCTGCAGCGCCGTCAGGTCGCTGTAGCCCACCCAGCGGGTGCCGCGCTCCACGCTGGCGGCGATGCGCGCCCAGTCGATCTGGTCCAGCAGCCGCGTCAGGCCGTAGCCACCGCGCGAGGCCAGCGCCACCGACGGCGCCGCGTCGGCAATGCGGTGCAGTGCGGCGAGGCGCGCGGCGTCGTCGCCGGCAAAGCGCTGCTGGCGCGACAGCGCATCGGCGTCGATGCTCACCTCAAAGCCCAGCGCCGTGAGCCGCCTGGCGGCGCGCTTCAGCGCATCGGCCTTCTGCACCGCGCCGGCCGGGGAAAACAGGGTGAGCGTCGTCATGGGGTGTCGTCCAGGTGGGTGGCCTCGCCGGTGGGGATCAGCCCCTGGCGTTCGGCACGGCGCGCACGCGCGGCCTCGCGGCGTTCGGCAAAGAACTCGCGCAGCAGCTTGCCGGAGGCATCAGCCATCAGCCCCCGCTCGATGCGCGTGTGGTGATTGAGCTGCGGCAGCGCGAACAGGTCGGTGACGGAGCCCGCCACGCCCGTTTTGGGATCGGTGGCCGCGAACACGATGCGCTTGAAGCGCGCGTGCATCAGCGCCATCGCGCACATCGCGCAGGGCTCCAGCGTGATGAAGATCTCGCACTCCGGCAGCCGGTAGTTCTCCAGCAGCGTGGCGGCGTGGCGAAGCGCGACGATCTCGGCATGGGCCGTGGGGTCGTGCGTCGTGATGGGGCGGTTGTAGCCGGTCGCAATGACCTGGCCGCCGCGCGTGATGACGGCGCCCACGGGCACCTCGCCCACCAGCCAGGCGTTGTGGGCCTGGTCCAGCGCGAGCCGCATCGCGTACTCGTCGGCGGGCGTGAAAAGAGGGTCGGTCATCGGGGCGGCAGTTTAGGCGACGGCTCTGGCATGCTTTCGGCCATGAGCGTGTTGTCCGTCCATCCTCTCGGCGAATCGGCCCTGTGCTGCACGCTGCCCGCGCCCCTGTCGCTCGACCAGCAGCAGCGCATCTGGCAGCTTGCGGCCGCGCTGGGCGAGGTGGACGGCGTGCAGGAACTCATCCCCGGCATGAACAACCTGACGCTGCTGTTCGACCCGCTGCGCACCGAGCCCGCCGCGCTGGAGGCCGCCGCGCACCAGCTGTGGACGCAGCCGCCGCGCCGCCGCGCACCGGGCCGGCGGGTCGAGATTCCGGTGAGCTACGACGGCCCCGACCTCGGCGATGTCGCCGCGCACTGCGGGCTGAGCGCGGCCGAGGTCGTGCGCCGCCACACCGCGGCCGAGTACGTCGTCTACTTCCTCGGCTTCCAGCCCGGCTTCGCCTACCTGGGCGGGCTGGACGCGTCGCTGCACACACCGCGCCGGAGCGAGCCGCGCGTGGCGGTACCCGCCGGCAGCGTGGGCATAGGCGGCGCGCAGACGGGCATCTACCCGCTGGCCACGCCGGGCGGCTGGCAGCTCATCGGCCGCACGGCCATCCCGCTGTTCGACCCGCAGGCCGAGCCGCCCACGCTGCTGGCGCCGGGCGACCGCGTGCGCTTTGTCGCCGCATGATCGAGATCGTTCGCGCCGGGCCGCTGGCCACCGTGCAGGACCTCGGCCGCGCCGGCTGGCGCGACCGGGGCCTGAGCCTGTGCGGCGCGCTGGACGACCTTGCGCTGCAGGCCGGCAATCTGCTTGTCGGCAACGCGCCCGGCGCGGCGGGGCTGGAGTTCACGCTGGGCGGCGCCACGCTGCGCTTTCATGCCGACGGCTGCATCGCCGTCACCGGCACCGATGCCGACGCCCAGCTCGACGGCCACGCCGTGCGCCCCTGGTGGCGCCAGCGCGTGCGTGCCGGCCAGACGCTCAAGCTCGCCGCGCCGCGCGAGCGCATGCGCAGCTACGTGGCCGTGGCCGGCGGCGTCGACGTGCCTGTGGCGCTGGGCTCACACAGCACCGACCTCAAGGCCCACTTCGGCGGGCAGGCCGGCCGCGCGCTACGCGACGGCGACCGCCTGCCGCTGAAGGCCGCCGCCGCCCTGCCCTCGCGCGCCGTCGGCCTGCGCCCGCCCGTGTGGACGCCCAGCGTGCGCGCGCTGCCCGGCCCCGAGCACGACGACTTCCCGGCCGGCGCCTTCTGGGGCGCCGACTGGGCCGTCACGCCGCAGAGCAACCGCATGGGCTATCGGCTCGCCGGCCCGGTGCTGGCGCGTGAGCACGGCGCGGAGCTGGCGTCGCACGGCGTGCTGCCGGGCGTCGTGCAGGTGCCGCCGTCGGGCCAGCCCATCGTGCTGCTGGCCGACGCGCAGACCACCGGCGGCTACCCCAAGATCGCCGTCGTCATCCGCGCCGATCTGTGGAAACTCGCCCAGCTGCCGCTGGGCGCCACGCTGCGCTTCGAGCGCTGCACCCGCGAGGACGCCGTGGCCGCCCTCCGGCAACAACAATTGCTGCTGAACCAGATGAGCACCGCGCTATGCATGTCGACCTGAACGCCGACCTCGGCGAAGGCGCCCCCGACGACGCCGACCTGCTGGCCCTCGTCAGCTCCGCCAACATCGCCTGCGGCTGGCATGCCGGCGACGCGCGGCTGATGCAGCGCACCGTGGCTGCGGCGCTGGACCGCGGCGTGGCCATCGGCGCGCACCCCAGCTACCCGGACCGCGAGCACTTCGGCCGCCGCGAGATGGCCCTCAGCCCCGACGACGTGCGCGCGGACGTGACCTACCAGATCGGCGCACTCGCCGCGCTGGTGCGCGCGCAAGGCGGCGCGCTGCACCACGTGAAGCCGCATGGCGCGCTCTACAACCAGGCCGCGCGCGACCCGGCGCTGGCAGATGCCATCGCCGCCGCCGTGCTGGACGTCGACCCGTCGCTGGCCCTCTACGGCCTGGCCGGCAGCGAGCTGCTGCGCGCCGCCGAACGCGCCGGGCTGCGCGCCGTGGCCGAGGTGTTCGCCGACCGCGGCTACCGCGCCGATGGCAGCCTGGTGCCGCGCGGCCAGCCCGGCGCGCTGGTTGACGACGTGGACGAGGCCGTGGCCCGCACGCTGCGCATGGTGCGCGACGGCAGCGTGCAGGCCGTGACCGGCGAGACCGTGCGGCTGCGCGCCGACACCCTCTGCCTGCACGGCGACGGCCCGCATGCGCTCGCCTTCGCGCGCGCCATCCATGCCGCGCTGACGGCTGCCGGCGTGCAACTGCGGCCATGACCGATCAGGACGACCTCTTCGGCACCGCACCCCACGCGCCAGAGACTGCCAAGCCGCGCACCCGCGGCGTGCAGCCCGCGCCGGTGCTGGCCGACGATGCCGCCCTCGCCGCGCGGCTGTCGCCTCACGTGCACCTGGGCACGTCGACCTGGAGCTACCCCGGCTGGCAGGGCCTGGTGTGGGCCGGCCGGCACAGCGAATCGACGCTGTCGCGCACCGGCCTGCCGGCCTACGCCGCGCACCCGCTGCTGCGCGCCGTCGGCATCGACCGCGGCTTCTACCGGCCGCTCGCGGCGTCGGAATTCCAGCGCTACGCCGAGCAGGTGGCGCCGGGCTTTCGCTTCACGGTGAAGGCGCCCAGCCTGGTCACCGACGCGCTGCTGCGCAGCGAGGATGGCCGTGGCCAGCAGCCCAACCCGCTGTTCCTGGACCCGACGACCGCGCTGCACGACTTCATCGAACCGGCGTACGAAGGATTGGGGGCCACCCTTGGCGCTCTGGTGTTCCAGATCAGCCCGCTGCCCGGCCCGCGGCTGGCGCGCATGAACGAACAGTTCGACCTGCTGCACGCGCTGCTGCTGGCACTGCCCAGACCACCCGCCGGCGTGCTGGCCGTGGAGGTGCGCGACGCCGCCTGGCTGACACCGGACTTCGCCGCGCTGCTGCGCGACACCGGCGCGCGCTACTGCGTGGGCCTGCACCCCAAGCTGCCTCCGCTGACCGAGCAGCTGCCGCTGCTGCGCGCGCTGTGGCCGGGGCCGCTGGTGGCGCGCTGGAACCTGAACCGCCTGCACGGCGCCTACGGCTACGAGGAGGCCGAGAAAAAGTACGGTGAGTTCACCGAGATGCTGGACCCCGACCCGCAGACCCGTGCCGAGCTGGCCCGCATCATCCGCGGCACGGCAGGCGCCGGGCAGGACTGCTTCGTCACCATCTCCAACAAGGCCGAAGGCTCGGCGCCGCTCAGCGTGCGCGCGCTGGCGCAGGCCGTGGCCGACGGTTGAGCCGGGTCAGCGCTGCGGCGTGGGCGGCAGGTTGCCGCCCTCGCCTTCCCAGCGGTGCACGTCGTCGCGCTGGCGCTGGTGGTCGTCCTTGGCGCGACGCTGCAACTGCTGGCGGCCCAGGTGCTGCGTGAGCTTCATGGCCAGCACCGAGGCGGCCACCAGGGCGATGAGGGGCTTGAGGATCATGGCGATGTCTCCTGGCGAGGTGGTTGCATCGTGGCCGGTTCGCCGGCCTGCGCCGGTCGGCGTGCGGCGGCAGGGCCTGTAGGACCGCACCCCGCGGCGCTCAGCCCTGCAGCGGCCAGCGGCCGATGACGTCGTGCCGGGTGAGGCCCTGCGGGCTCTTCACCAGCACGAACTCGTTGGCGATCCAGCCAGGCAGGTCGACCGGCCATGCCGGCGCGCGGCGCTTGTCGTAGCGCAGCGTCAGGTGCGGCTCGTAGTCACGCTCGGGCGCCGCCAGGCCATGTGCCACAAGGCGCTCGACGAGCGCGTCGCGCAGCTCGCGCACCGCCTCCAGGCCCTGGCCGCCGGTCAGCACGAAGGGATGCTGGCGGGCGTGCTCGTCACCCCAGCTCGCGAAGCGGTCGAAGCCCAGGCCGAACGCCGGCCGCACGACCTCGGCCGCGGCGCGCTGCGCGGTGGCGACGAGGCGCGCGTCGGGCTCACCGTCGAAGCTGCCGAAGTAGTGCAGCGTGATGTGGAAGATGCGGCTGGGCCGCAGGCGCGGCGGCAGGCCGCGCACCTCATGCTCCGCCGTCGCAAAGCGCGCGATGCGATCGGCCGTCGCGTCGTCGGGCCGCAGCGCGAAGAAGAGCTTGTGCCCCGGCACGGCCTCACTGCGTGGCGGACGCCGCCGCCTCGGCGGCGCGCCGGGCCGCCTCGTCGAGGCTGCCCTGCACCTGCTGCCCCACGGCCTGCGGCGCCGGCAGCGCGGCACTGGCCGCCGCCGCGCCGGGTGCTGCCGGCTTCAGCGCCGTGGCCTGCTTCTTGGCCAGCGACAGCACGATGGCGGCAACGATGACGAGGGCGAGAAGGCTGAGGGCAGCACGCATGCGGGAGGCTCCGGTGGGAGCCGCGAGCTTAGCGCGCCCACTGCGGGCCTCGGCCCTCGCTCACTCCCACTCGATGGTGGCGGGCGGCTTGCTGCTGACGTCGTAGGTCACGCGGTTGATGCCGCGCACCTCGTTGATGATGCGGCCCGACGTGCGCTTGAGCATCGCGTAGGGCAGCTCAGCCCAGTCGGCCGTCATGAAGTCGCTGGTCTGCACGGCGCGCAGGGCCACGACGTAGTCGTAGGTGCGGCCATCGCCCATGACGCCCACGCTCTTGACCGGCAGGAACACGGCAAAGGCCTGCGAAGTCAGGTCGTACCAGCTCTTGCCGGTGGCCGGGTCGATGGTGTTGCGCAGCTCCTCGATGAAGATGGCGTCCGCCCGGCGCAGCAGGTCGGCGTATTGCTGCTTGACCTCGCCGAGGATGCGCACGCCCAGGCCCGGGCCGGGGAACGGGTGGCGGTAGACCATCTCGGCCGGCAGGCCCAGGGCCACGCCCAGCGCGCGCACTTCGTCCTTGAACAGCTCGCGCAGCGGCTCCAGCAGCTTCAGGCCGAGCTGCTCCGGCAGGCCGCCGACGTTGTGGTGGCTCTTGATGGTGGTGGCCTTCTTGGTCTTGGTGCCGCCACTCTCCACCACGTCGGGGTAGATGGTGCCTTGCGCCAGGAAGGTCGCGCCCTTGTGGCCGCCGTCGCCCGCCTTGAGCTTGGCGGCTTCGGCCTTGAAGACGTCGACGAACAGGCGGCCGATGATCTTGCGCTTCTGCTCGGGGTCGGTGACGCCGGCGAGTTCGCCGAGGAAGAGCTCGCTCGCGTCCACGCGGATGACCTTGGCGTGCAGCTTGCCGGCGAACATGTCCATGACCATGTCGCCCTCGTTCAGGCGCAGCAGGCCGTGGTCGACGAAGACGCAGGTCAGCTGGTCGCCGATGGCGCGGTGGATCAGCGCCGCGGCCACGGACGAGTCGACACCGCCGGACAGGCCCAGGATGACTTCCTCGTCGCCCACCTGCTCGCGGATCTTCGCGACGGCTTCGTCGATGTAGCTGCCCATCTGCCAGTCGCCCTTGCAGCCGGCGATGTCGCGCACGAAGCGGCGCAGCAGCGCCTCGCCCTGCAGCGTGTGCGTGACCTCGGGGTGGAACTGCACCGCGTAGAAGCCGCGCGCCTCGTCGGCCATGCCGGCGATGGGGCAGCTGGGCGTGGAGGCCATCAGCTTGAAGCCCGGCGGCAGCGCCGCGACCTTGTCGCCGTGGCTCATCCAGACCTTCAGCATGCCGTGCTTCTCGGGCGTCTCGAAGTCCTGGATGCCGTCCAGCAGCCTGGTGTGGCCGTGCGCGCGCACCTCGGCATAGCCGAATTCGCGGTGGTCGCTCCACTCGACGCTGCCGCCCAGCTGCACCGCCATGGTCTGCATGCCGTAGCAGATGCCCAGCACCGGCACGCCGGCGTCCCACACGGCCTGCGGCGCGCGCAGTTCATGGTCCTCGTACGTGGACGCGTGGCTGCCGCTCAGGATGATGGCCTTGGGCGCGAACGAGCGGATGAAGTCGTCCGACACGTCGTTCGGGTGGATCTCGCAGTACACCGACGCGTCGCGCACGCGGCGCGCGATGAGCTGCGTGACCTGGGAGCCGAAGTCGAGGATGAGGACCTTGTCGTGTTGCATGGCGCGTCTTTCAGGCCGGCTGCGGGGCCGGCTGGCTGCGGAAGAAACGGAGGGTGATGAACAGGGCCGCGGCCTGCAGGGCCGCGCAGGTATAGAAGGGCAGGCCCATCATCAGGTCGGCCGCCGGCCGGTGCGACACCTGGGCCAGCAGCGTCAGCCCCAGCAGCGGCGCGAGCACCGCCATCAGGCTGTTCAGCGACGACACGGCGCCCATCGCCCGCCCCTGGTGGGCGGCGCCGGCGGCGTTCGAGATGAAGCTCTGCAGCGCGGCCGCGCCGACGCCACCGAGCAGGTTCAGGCCGATGACGACGTACATCATCCAGCCCTCGGTCGCGAGGCCGAAGCCCAGGTAGGCCAGCGACGCCGACACCATGCTGACCACGGCCAGCCGCTGCGGGCTGAAGCGCTTGAGCAACGGCTTGAGCAGCACGCCCTGGCTGATGACGGACACGATGCCCACGACCAGCAGCGACCAGCTGACCGCCAGCGGCCCCCAGCCGAAGCGGAACTTTGTGTACAGCACCCAGGTGTTGTGCAGCGTGAACTGCGCCAGCGACGACAGCGCGATGACCGCCACCAGCGGCCCCACGCCCTGCAGCGCCGCCAGGCCGCGCAGGGCGCTCGCCGGGTTGGCCTTGCGCCAGTCGAACGGGCTGCGCCGGTCCTTGGGCAGCGACTCGGGCAGCACGAAGAAGCCGTAGCACCAGTTCAGCACGGCCAGCGTGCCGGCGGCGAAGAACGGCCAGTGCACGTCGTGATCGCCCAGCAGGCCGCCGATGACGGGGCCCAGGATGAAGCCGATGCCGAACATCGCGCCCAGCTGCCCGAAGCGACGCGCACGGTCCTCGGGCGGCGTGATGTCGGCCACGTAGGCGTTGGCGATGGCGATGTTGGCCTGCATGGCGCCCGAGAACAGACGCACGACGACCAGCATCCACAGCGCCGTCGCCATGGCCGTCACGAAAAAGCTCAGCGCCAGGCCCGCGAAGCCGATCAGCAGCACCGGGCGGCGGCCGAAGCGGTCGGACAGCGCGCCCAGCACCGGCGAGCCGAAGAAGTTGGCCACGCCAAAGGCCATGGTCACCATCAGGAACGCCGAGGTCTGCTCGTCGTTGCTGCCGGTGAACGTGCCGACGATGTGCGGCAGCACCGGCACCATCAGGCCGATGGAGATCATGTCGATCAGCACCGCGGCCATGATGAAACCCATGGCGGGGGTGCGTTGCGGTGTGGGGCTCATCGTGGTTCTAAAAAGAGAAACGGGGCGATCCGAAATCGCCCCGTTGTCGCTAGATGCAGCTCACTCGCTCCGGTAGTTCGGTGCTTCCTTCGTGATCTGCACGTCGTGCACATGGCTTTCGCGCATGCCGGCCGTCGTGATCTCGACGAACTCCGCCTTGTTCTGCATGTCGGCGATGGTGGCGCAGCCGCAGTAGTGCATCGACGCCTTCAGGCCGCCGGCCATCTGGAAGATGACCTGCACGACCGAGCCCTTGTAGGGCACCTGGCCTTCGATGCCTTCCGGCACCAGCTTGGACGTGTTCGGGTTGTTGGCCGACGTGTCCTGGAAGTAGCGGTCGGCGCTGCCCTTGGCCATCGCGCCCATGGAGCCCATGCCGCGGTAGCTCTTGAACGTGCGGCCCTGGTACAGGATGGTCTCGCCCGGGGCTTCCTCGGTGCCGGCAAAGGCGCCGCCCATCATGATGCAGTCCGCGCCGGCGGCGATGGCCTTGGCCACGTCACCGGAGTAGCGGATGCCACCGTCGGCGATGACCGGCACGCCGGTGCCGCGCAGCGCGGTGGCGACGTTGTCGACCGCCGTGATCTGCGGCACGCCCACGCCCGCGACGATGCGCGTCGTGCAGATGGAGCCGGGGCCGATGCCGACCTTGACGCCGTCAGCGCCCGCCTCGACGAGCGCCAGCGCCGCCGCGCCGGTGGCGATGTTGCCGCCGATGACGTCCACGCCGGGGAAGTTGCGCTTGACCCAGCGCACGCGCTCCAGCACGCCGGCGCTGTGGCCGTGGGCGGTGTCGACGATGATGGCGTCCACGCCCGCCTTGACCAGCAGTTCGACGCGCTGCTCGGTGTCCTCGCCGAAGCCGACCGCCGCGCCGACGCGCAGGCCGCCGTGCGAATCACGCGCGGCGTTCGGGAAGCTGGTCTGCTTGGTGATGTCCTTCACCGTCATCAGGCCGCGCAGCTCGAAATCGTCGTTGATGACGACGACACGCTCCAGCTTGTGGGCGTGCATCAGCGCCTTGGCCTGCTCCAGAGACGCGCCTTCCTTGACGGTCACGAGCTTGCTCGCGGGCGTCATGATCTCGCTGACCTTGGCGTCCATGCGCGTCTCGAAGCGCAGGTCACGGCCGGTGACGATGCCGACGACCTTCTTGCCCTGCACGACCGGGAAACCCGAGAAGCCATGCAGGCGGGTCAGCTCGACGGCGTCGCGGACGGTGGCGTCGGGGCTGATCGTCAGCGGCTCGCGCACGACGCCGCTCTCGTAGCGCTTGACCCGGGCCACCTCGCGCGCCTGGGCTTCCGCCGACAGGTTCTTGTGCACGATGCCGATGCCGCCTTCCTGCGCGATCGCGATCGCGAGACGGGCCTCGGTCACGGTGTCCATGGCGGCGGACACCAGCGGCAGGTTCAGGGGAATGTTGCGCGACAGACGGGTCGCAAGGCTGGTGTCGCGGGGCAACACCTGGGAGAACGCTGGCACCAACAACACATCGTCGAAGGTGAGCGCTTTGCCGAGAAGGCGCATGAGGAAAGCTCCAGACGCAAAGCGGCATTATACGGAGGGGCCCGCAGGTACACTGCTTCGATGCATTGCAAGCCCTTTTTCGTCGCCCTGATCGGTCTCGCCCTGGCCGCCTCCGCGCAGGCGCAGTGGAAGTGGAAAGACGCCAAGGGCAACGTGCAGTACAGCGACCGCCCGCCGCCGTCGGGGACGCCGGACAAAGACATCCTGCTGCGTCCCGCGAACGCGACGCGCGTGATCTCCGTGGTGCCGGCCGGCGCTGCCGCCAGTGCCGCAGCGTCCGCACCGGCAGCCCGCCCCGCCGCCAGCGCGCCGACGAAGGCCGAGCAGGAGGCCGCAGCCCGGCAGAAGCAGGATCAGGACAAGGAAGCGGCCAAGCAGAAGGAAGAGGAACGCCGCCTCGCCGAGACACGCCGCGAGAACTGCAGCCGCGCCCAGTCCCAACTGCGCGACCTGCAGAGCGGCATCCGCATCACCCGCACCAACGAGGCGGGCGAGCGCGTCTTCATGGACGACGCACAGCGCCAGGCCGAGGTTGAACGCACCCGCAACCTCGTCACCAACGAGTGCAAGTGACCGTGAATCAGCCGCCGCCGGCCTTGGGCCGATGGCGCGACACGATGCGCGCGCCCCGCTTGGCGTAGCGCTGGCGGCGGGCCTCCTTGGGGTCCACCGTCAGCGGACGGTAGACCTCGATACGGTCACGGTCCCGCAGCAGCGCGTCCAAGGTTCTCACGCGACCCCAGATGCCCACGCGCAGCTCGCCCGGGGGCGGCGTGAAATCGGCGCAGCCTCGCAGCGCGGACTCGATGGTGGCGCCCGCCTCCAGCTCCAGCCAGCGGTGCTGTACGTCGCCAGCCTGCGGGCTCCAGACCAGCTCAACGCGCACCGTACTGCACCTCGGCACGCTGCACGAAGCTGTCGACGAAGGTGTTGGCGATGCGGTCGAACACCGGGCTGACCACGGCCTCCAGCGCACCGCTGCTGAACGCGTAGCTCAGCTCGAAAACCACCTTGCAGGCGCTGGGCTCGCCGGTCGTGCCGGGCTTGTTCAGCGGCAGGAACTGCCACACCCCGTCCAGGTGCGAGAACGGGCCGTCCACCAGCTCCATGCGCACGGTGCGGCCGGCCTCGTTGCGGTTGCGGGTGGTGAACGCATGCCGCACGCCGGCATAAGCCAGGTGCAGCCGCGCGGTGACGGCATCGCCCTCCTGCGCCAGCACATCGACCTTGTTGCACCAGGGCAGGAACTCGGGGTAGTGCTCCACGCCGGTGACCAGCTCGTACATCTCCTGCGGCGTGTACCAGAGCAGAACGGACTTTTTGACCTGCTTCATAGAATGACGGGATTGTAAGAAGGCCGCCAGGCCCCATCTCCCTGCCCATGTCCATCGCCGAGAACCGCCGCGCCCGTTACGACTACCACATCGAAGAGCAATTCGAGGCCGGCGTCGTGCTGTCGGGCTGGGAGATCAAGGCCATCCGCGCAGGCCAGGTGCAGCTGACCGACGGCTACGTGCTCATCAGGGACGGTGAGCTGTTCCTGATCGGCTGCCGCATCAACGCGCTGCGAAGCGCCTCCACGCACGTCACGCCCGAGGCCGACCGCACCAAGAAGCTGCTGCTGCACAAGGCCGAGATCAAGCGGCTCGTGGGCAAGGTGGAGCAACGCGGCTTCACGCTGGTGCCGCTGAACCTGCACTTCAAGGGCGGCCGCGTGAAGGCCGACATCGCGCTGGCCAAGGGCAAGGCCCAGCATGACAAGCGCGAGACCGAGAAGAAACGCGACTGGGAACGCGAGAAGGGCCAGTTGATGCGACACAAGGTGTCGCACAAAGGCTAAGCCAGCGCGCCCAGCGCCCGTTCGATGTCGGCCTGCAGGTCGGCGCCGTCTTCCAGCCCGATCGCAAAACGCACCAGCGTACCGCCGTCGAACGGCAGCGGCAGGTTGCGGCTGCGGCTCATGTCGTAGGGCACGGCCAGGCTCATCGGGCCGGCCCACGAGTAGCCGATGCCGAACAGCTGCAGCGCATCGACGAAGGCATCCACCTGGCGCGCGCCGTACTCGGGCTTGAACACCGCCGAGAACAGGCAGGCCGCGCCCGCGCCGCCGACGGCCAGCCAGTGTTCATGGCCCGGCGAGCCGGGCAGCGCCGGGTGGAAGACCCGCGCCACCTCCGGCCGGCCTGCCATCCAGCGCGCCAACTCGCGCGTCACCCGGTCCTGCGCCTCGTAGCGCAGCTGCAGCGTCGGCAGGCCGCGCAGCACCAGCTCCACGTCGTTCTGACCCACGCCGTAGCCGAGATGTTCGTGCGCGTGGTTGAGCCGGTCGTGCAGGCGTTTGTCGCGCGTGCAGACGGAACCCATGAGCACGTCGGCGCCGCCGCTGGGGTATTTGGTCAGCGCCTGCATGACGATGTCGGCACCCAGGCCCGGGTGGGTCTCGGGTGCCGGCTCGAAGCCGTTGAACGCCAGTCCAGCGCCCCAGGTGTTGTCCAGCGCCGTCGTGATGCCGCGCGCGCGGCAGGCGGCCAACGTGCCCAGCAGGTCCGGGAACTCCAGTGTGATGGAGCCCGCCGCTTCCAGCCAGACGAGCTTGGTGTTGTCGCGCAGCTCCGGCACCGTCAGCGGGTCGTAGAAGCGGTGCGCGACACCCCACTGCGGCAGCCACGATTCGGTCAGGTAGCGGTTCTGGCCGTAGACGTTGTCCGGCACCAGCACCTCGTCGCCGGGGCGCAGGATGGACAGCGACGGCAGCGTCACCGCCGCCAGGCCGCTGGGCACCAGCAGGCAGTGCTCGGCATGCTCCAGCGTGGCCAGGCGAGCGGCCAGCGTGTAGCTGGTGGGGGTGCCGTGCAGGCCGTAGCGGTAGGTCAGGCCGTCACGCGGCCGGGGCTTGTGCAAGTCGGCCGTGTCCTTGAACAGCACGGTGGACGCCTTGGCCACCGGCACCGGCACCGCGTCCCAGCCTTCGGGGGCGCGGTACGGGTGATGGATCAGCGTCGTGGCCGGGCTCCGCTTCAAACCAGACTCCCCACCAGGTCGTGCCCATCGGCGGCGACGATGCGCACCCGGGCGAAGTCGCCCACCTTCATCGTCTTGCTGGCCTTCTCGGGCGGCAGGATCTTGACGGTGCCGTCGATCTCGGGCGCGTCGGCATAGGTGCGGCCCACGCCGCCCTTGCGGCCCAGCGCCGGGGCGGCATCCACCAGCACCTGCAGTGTCTGGCCGACGCGGCTTTGCAGCTTGGCGGCCGACACGGCCTCAGCCACCGCCATGAAGCGCGCGCGGCGCTCCTCGCGCACCTCGTCGGGCAGCGCGCCGGGGATGTCGTTGGCGCTGGCGCCCTCCACCGGTGAGTAGGCGAAGCAGCCGGCACGGTCGATCTGCGCTTCCTGCATGAAGTCCAGCAGGTACTGGAACTCTGCTTCCGTCTCGCCAGGGAAGCCGGCGATGAACGTCGAGCGGATCACCAGCTCCGGGCAGGCTTCGCGCCAGCGCAGGATTCGCTCCATGTTCTTCTCGCCGTTTGCGGGGCGCTTCATGCGCTTGAGCACGTCCGGGTGGGCATGCTGGAAAGGCACGTCCAGGTACGGCAGCACCAGGCCTTCGGCCATCAGCGGCAGCACCTCGTCCACATGCGGGTACGGGTAGACGTAGTGCAGCCGCACCCACGCGCCGTAAGGCTTGGCGATCTCGCCGAGCTGGGCGACGAGATCCAGCATGCGGGTCTTGACCGGCTTGCCGTCCCAGAAGCCCATGCGGTACTTCACGTCCACGCCGTAAGCCGAGGTGTCCTGGCTGATGACCAGCAGCTCCTTCACGCCGCTCTCGAACAGCGCGCGGGCCTCGTTCAGCACGTCGCCGATGGGGCGGGACACGAGGTCGCCACGCATGCTGGGGATGATGCAGAACGAGCAGCGGTGATTGCAGCCCTCGCTGATCTTCAGATACGCGTAGTGCTTGGGCGTGAGCTTGATGCCGTAGCTGGGCACCAGGTCGACGAAGGGATCGTGCGGCTTGGGCACGTGGGTATGCACCGCATCCATGACCTCCTGCGTCGCATGCGGGCCGGTCACGGCCAGCACGCTGGGGTGGATCTCGCGGACGAGGCTGCCGGCGTCGGCGCTGGCATTGCCCGCCTTGGCGCCCAGGCACCCGGTCACGATGACCTTGCCGTTCTCGGCCAGCGCCTCGCCGATGGTGTCCAGGCTTTCCTTGACGGCGTCATCGATGAAGCCGCAGGTGTTGACGATCACCAGGTCGGCGCCGGCGAAGGTCTTGGAGGTCTCGTAGCCCTCGGCGCGCAGCTGGGTGAGGATGAGCTCGCTGTCGGTCAGGGCTTTCGGGCAACCCAGACTGACAAAGCCGATCTTGGGGACGGAGGTGGACGTTTCATTCATCACCGCATTTTCGGCGATGTCGCCAACCCGCCCTATTTCTTGGTGCCGAACGGGAACAGCGCGCCGGCATTCTTCATCTGTTCCTGCCACTGGTTCATCAGCGACTTGGACTGCTCGGCGTAGCCGCCCATCAGGCCGGTCCAGGCCTCGGGGCTGAAGGGCATGCCCGGCGTCTGCTCGGTGAAGCGCTGCTGCATGTCGGTGAAGGCCTGCATCTGGCGCTCCAGCAGACCGCCCATGACACCCTGCATCGCGTGACCGTAGAACCGGATGATCTGCGCCAGCGAGCTGGTCGAGAACATCGGCACGCCACCGGTTTCTTCCTCAAGGATGATCTGCAGCAGGATGGATCGGGTCAGGTCCTCGTGGCTCTTGGCGTCGTGGACTTCGAAGTCCACGCCGTCCAGCACCATGCGCTTCACGTCGGCCAGCGTGATGTAGCTGCTGGTCTGCGTGTCGTAGAGGCGGCGGTTGGGGTACTTCTTGAGCACGCGCAGCCCGGGCTTGGCCTGGGGGGCGGCGGTGTCTTCGGTGGATGCCGGCTTTTTGCGGGCAGTCGCCATGCGGGGGTCTCCTGTGCAGTGCAACAAATTCTAGGCAGAGCCCGAATGTCGCTCCGAACGGGTTTCCCTGAGTCTCGGGAAAGCCACAACCCCACGTTCATGCCGCAAACGCGCAACCGCCTGCGTCAGGCCACGATGCCTAACCGCACGGCCGGCCGGAGCTTGGGCGCCGCGTCGGACTGCCGGCGGATCAGCGTGTGCGCCATCATCTGCTGGCTCGGCGGCAGCCGCACACCGTTGCGCCAGGCGCGGATGTGCCGCACCAGCGTGTCGACGGCCGCGCCCGCCATGTCGCCGATGGGCTGGCGCACCGTGGTGAGCTCGGGCCAGATGGTGGTGGCCAGCGGCGCATCATCGAAGCCGACGACGGTCAGGTCGCTGGGCACGTACAACCCGAGGCGCTGCGCGACGGCGACGGTGGCGGCGGCCATGTCGTCGTTGCTGGCGAAGACGGCGGACGGCCGGCGGGCGCCGGCCAGCAGCCGCTCGGCGGCGTCCAGGCCGGACTGGTAGGTGAAACGCCCCTGGGCCCGCTGCACGTCCTGCGCAGGGTCCAGCCCGGCCTCGGCAACGGCGGCCTCGAAACCCGCCAACCGGCGCTCGCTGCTGCAGTGCCCCGGGTCGCCCATGATGAAGCCCAGCCGCTGATGGCCCAACGCCAGCAGATGGCGCGTCATCTCGTAGGCCGCCCGGTAGTCGTCGATGCTGACGCCGTGGGCATGCGACGACGGCTGGCCGGCCGACACCGTGACGGTCGGCGTACCGCAGCGGGCGACGAGGTCCAGCAGCGGCCGGGACTCGCAGAAGGGCGGCGGCAGGATGAGTCCGTCGACGCCCTGGGCCATCAGGGCGGACACCACATCGACGCCATCGCTGCCGGCGTCGCAGAACTGCGCGTTGAGCTGCACGTGCCGCAGGCTGATCTTGCTCAACAGGCCCAGCATGAAGCCGTTCAGGTAGCCCGCCCGCGTGTCGCTGTACAGCAGGCCGATGAGGATGGGGCGTGCGCCGGCCAGCTTGCGCGCCGCCGGGTTGGGGACGTAGTTCAGCGCGGCGACGGCAGCCTGCACCCGGGCCCGGCTGTCGGGCCTCACCGAGGGCTCGCCATTGACGACACGCGACACCGTCATCGTCGACACACCGGCAAGCCGGGCCACATCGGACACCGTGGCCGGCCGCGGGCCGGCGCCGGCAGTGGCTGCATGCTTCATGGGCATCCTTTCGGGCGGGGGGCGGCGGTGCCCGCTGATATATCAGTGCCATCCTAGAAAGCCGCAGCGACGCCCGGCAATCAAATTCACGAGCGTTTCGATCACCGCATGGGCATCGAAGCCCTCAGGCTGAGGTGAGACACGCGCGCCGCTGAGGGAGCCCATGACGAAAAGCAAATCGCCGGGCGGTCAGAAGTCATTGGCCTGCGCACGGACAGCCTGCCTAGCATGCGCCGCCCTGCCCCACCCACCTTGCCCGACGATGACGCGACTCCGGTGTTCCCTGATGGCCTGTCTCCTCGCGCTTGCCGGCGCCGCGGCGGCGCAGCCGGCCGACGTGCCCCGCCCGCTGAGCTGGCCCATCGAACTGCAGGCCGACGACCGGCCCGCCCTCGCCCCGCCGCCGGCGGGCTGGGACCGCCCCCGCGACGGCATCCCGCACGGCCGGCTGGAGATGCTGGACTACGACTCGCGCACCGTCGGCACGCGCCGGCGCATGCTGGTCTACACGCCGCCGGGCCACGACCCGCTGCGCGCCTACCCGGTGCTGTACCTGCTGCACGGCATCGGCGGCGACGAGACCGAATGGCAGCGCTTCGCGGCGCCCGAGGTGCTGCTGGACAACCTCATCGCCGACGGCCTCGCCCAGCCGATGATCGTCGTCATGCCCAACGGGCGTGCGCAACCCAACGACCGCGCCGAGGGCAATGTGTTCGCCGCGGCGCCGGCCTTCGCCCGCTTCGAGCGCGACCTGCTGGACGATGTGATCCCCGCCATCGAGGCGCGCTTTCGCACCCGCACCGACCGCGACGGCCGCGCGCTGGCCGGTCTTTCAATGGGGGGCGGCCAGGCGCTGAACTTCGGGCTCACGCACCCGGAGCGCTTCGCCTGGGTGGGCGGCTTCTCTTCGGCCCCCAACACGCGGGCGCCGGCCGAGCTGCTGCCCGACGCCGGCGCGGCCCGGCAGTTGCGGCTGCTGTGGCTGTCCTGCGGCAGCCTGGACGGGCTGCTGCGCGTCAGCCAGGGCGTGCATGCCCGGCTGCAGGCGCTCGGTGTGCCGCATGTCTGGCATGTGCCGGCGCACGGCCACGACGCGGCACAGTGGCGGCAGGACCTGTACCACTTCGCGCAGCGGTTGTTCCAGTGAGCCGCTCAGGCCACCGCGCCCAGCCGCAGCGGCGGGCGCGAACGCGGCGCGGCGTCGGACTGGCGCCGCACCAGCTCGAACGGCATCAGCACATGCTCGCAGGGCAGCGGCTTGCCGGCGCGGCGCGCGCGGATGTGACGCACCAGCAGCTCCACGGCGGCGCCGGCCATCTTCGTGACCGGCTGGCGCACGGTGGTCAGCTCGGGCCAGATCGTCGTGGCCAGAGGTGCATCGTCGAAGCCGACGACCGCGAGATCGCTGGGCACATCCAGGCCCATGCGGTGCGCGATGGCCACCGTGGCTGCAGCCATGTCGTCGTTGCTGGCGAAGATGGCCGTGGGTCGGTCCGCGCCGGCGAGCAGTTGCTCGGCGGCGTCCAGCCCCGAGCGGTAGCTGAAGTCGCCCTGCGCCAGCTGCGCCGCCTGCGCCGGGTCCAGCCCCGCGTCGCGCAGCGCGCTGCGCAGGCCCGCCAGCCGGCGCTCGCTGCAGTGCTGATGCCGGTCGCCAAGGATGAAGCCCAGCCGCTGGTGGCCCAGCGACAGCAGGTGGCGCGTCATCTCGTAAGCGGCGCGCTGGTCGTCGATGCCGATGGCGCTGGCCAGCGCGCTGGGCCGGCCGCTGGACACCGCCACCGCCAGCACCTTGTGCGCGGCCAGCCGCTGCAGCAGCGGCTCCGAGTCGCAGAAAGGCGGCGGCAGGATGAGACCGTGGGCGCCGCCGGCGATCATCGCCCGCACCATGTCCTCCTCGTCCTCGCGCTGCTCGCAGCGCTGCACGTCCAGCTGCACATGGCGCAGGCCGGCCTTGCTGAGCAGGCCGATCATGAAGTCGTTCAGGTAGCCCACGCTGGGGTCGTTGAACACCATGCCGATGCGGATGGTCTCGCTGTCGGGCTCGCGGCGCACGGACGGGTGCGGCAGGTAGTTCAGCGCAGCGATGGCGGCGTTGACCTTCTCGCGCGTTTCCGGCCGCACGCCTGGCTCGTCATTGACGACGCGCGACACCGTCATCGGCGACACGCCGGCCAGCCCGGCCACGTCGGCAATCGTGGCCGCCTTGGTGCGCCGCCGCTGGCGCGCGGGTTGATTCACTCTCGACCTTCGATGATTCGCTTGCGTCCGCCGGACCTCACCGCGGAGGCCGACGCCAGTCGAATGGTAAGCCATTGCTGAAATACCACCCTAATGGTTGCGCCCCCATTGCTGCTGTGGGCCGTACGAGCGGGTGCAATCCGTCACGAAACGCGTCTGCCAGCCTGCAAAATCGCGCCTGCCCGGCGGCTGCGCCGGTTGTTAGCGCTACATGAACGATCGCCGCGCACAGGCGACGGCCCAGAACCAAGGAGACCCATGACTTCACCCGCCCTGCGCCGCCTCGCGCGGCCGCTCATCCCCGCCCTGCTGGGCCTGTTCGGTGCCACGGCCCAGGCGGATGTGCGCCTGGCCCAGGTGTTCGGCGACCACATGGTGCTGCAGCGCGACCAACCCATCCGCGTCTGGGGCTGGGCCGCGCCTGGCCGCACGCTGAGCGTCGTGCTGGCCGGCCACAAGGCCACCGCGAAGGCCGGCGCTGACGGCCGCTGGCTGGCACAGCTGCCCGCGCTCAAGGCCGGCGGGCCGCACGAGCTGCAGGTGACGGGCGACGGCGAGGCCCGCCGCAGCGACATCCTCATCGGCGACGTCTGGCTGCTGGGCGGCCAGTCCAACATGGAATGGCCGCTGCAGGCCACCGACACGGCGACGCAGGAGATTGCCTCGCCGCAGAACGCGCAGCTGCGCCACCTGCGCGTGCCGCTGCGCGCCAGCCTGCGGCCCGAGGCCGACATCGCGCCGGCTCCCTGGGTGGTGGCCGAGACCGGCAAGGTGGGCGAGTTCAGCGCCGTGGGCTACCACTTCGCGCGCCAGATGCAGACGACGCTGGGCGTGCCGGTGGGCCTGGTCAACACCGCCTGGGGCGGCTCGCACCTGGAGACCTGGGTGCGCCGCGACATGGCGCTGGCCGACGCCGCGCTGGCACCGTTCGTGAAGGACCTGCCTGCCGACAACACCGGCTTCGCGCAGGCGCTGCGCCAGCGGCTGGAGACGCGCGTGGCCGCGTGGCAGCCGGGGCTGCCCTGGCAGGGCGTGGATGCCAGCGGCTGGTCGGCCGCCGGCGACCTGGACGCCGGCTGGCCCGTGCTGCAGGCGCCGGGCGTCTGGGAAGGCCAGGGCCTGGCCGACGTGGACGGCATCGTCTGGCTGCGCCGCAAGCTGGAGCTCAGCGCCGCGCAGGCTGCCGGCGCCGCCGAGCTGCACCTGGCCAAGGTGGACGACTGCGACGAGGTCTGGGTCAACGGCCAGAAGGTGGGCGGCCAGTGCGGCTACGACCAGCCGCGCCGCTATGCCGTGCCCGCCGGCCTGCTGCGCGCGGGGGCGAACTGGATCGCCATGCGCGTGACCGACACGGGCGGCGGCGGCGGCATCCACGGCGACGCCGCCTCGCTGCGGCTGGACACGACCGCGGGCGCCGTGCCGCTGGCCGGGGCCTGGCACGCGCGCGTCGAGCGGGTGACGGTGGGCAACGGGCCGACGGCCAATGACGCGCCGACCCTGGCCCACAACGGCCTCGTCGCGCCGCTGCAGGGTCTGTCCTTCCGCGGCGTGCTCTGGTACCAGGGCGAGAGCAACACCGGCCGCGCAGCCGCCTATGCCGGCGAGTTCCAGCGCCTCATCACCGACTGGCGCACGCAGTTCGGCCAGCCGCAGCTGCCGTTCTTCTTCGTGCAGCTGGCGTCGTTCCTGCCGCTGCAGAACAACCGCCCCGGTCACGGCGGCTGGGCCGAGCTGCGCGACGCGCAGGCGCAGGCGCTGAAGCTGCCGCACACCGGCATGGCGGTCGCCCTCGACGTGGGCGACGCCAACGACATCCACCCGCGCAACAAGCGCACGCTGGGCCAGCGCCTGGCCGGCCTGGCGCTGCACGACCTGGGCCTGCGCGCGGCGCCGGCCAGCGGCCCGGTGCTGGCGGGCTCGGAGGTGCGCGGCAACGAGCTGTGGCTGCGCTTCAAGCACACCGGCGGCGGCTTGCGCCCGGCGCTGGCGGGCGAGGCGCTGCGTGGCTTCGTGCTGGCGGGGGCGGACCGCAAGTTCGTGGCGGCGACCGCGCGCATCGAGGGCAACGCCGTCGTCCTCAGCAGCCCGGCCGTGGCGGCGCCGCTGGCGGCGCGCTACGCGTGGATGGACAACCCCAGCGAGTCCAACCTCGTCGGCGGCGACGGCCTGCCCGCGGCGCCGGCGCGCAGCGATGACTGGGCGTTGGAGACGGCGGGGAAGAAGTACCCTCAGTGAGCGTGGCGGGGCGGGGCGGGTTGGAAGCCCTGCCCTTCTCACGTGTCGCCAACCCACCCCGGCCTGGCGGCGTGCTCGATGACGGTCATCGGCCCTGCTGCGTGTCAACGGTGACCTCGGCCGCGGTCAGGCCGTCGGCCTGCGCGCGCACCGTGAGCTTGCCCGCCACGCCGGCACGGCCGCGGACGATGGCCAGCGCCTGGCCGCTGAACGCGCGGCGGCTCAGCGACGGGAAGGCCTCGAAGCTGGTCGCATCGCCGTTGTCGGTGGCGACGATGTCGCCGGGGCCGTCGATGCTGAACCGGATGCGCGCGTCGGCGCGCGGCACGGTGCGGCCTTGCGCGTCGGTGATGCGCAGCGTGACGAAGCTGAGATCGCTGCCGTCGGCGGCGATGGTGCCGCGGTCGGCCTGCAGCGCCAGCCGCGTCGCGGCGCCGGCTGTGGCAACGCTGGCGGTGGCCCACGGCTGGCCGCCCTTGTAGGCCTGCAGCGTCAGCGTGCCGGGCTCGTAGACGACGTCGTCCCAGCGCAGGCGGTATTCACCCGCGCCCTTCTTGCGCTTGCCCAGCGAGCGGCCATTCAGGAACAGCTCGGCCTCGTCGCCGCTGGTGAACGCATGCACCGGCGTGACCTGGCCCATGCGCTCGGGCCAGGTCCAGTGCGGCAGCAGGTGGGCCATGGGCAGCTCGGGCCGCCAGCGCGACTGGTAGAGCCAGTAGCGGTCCTTGGGGAAGCCGGCCAGGTCGACGATGCCGGAATACGAGCTGCGCGCCGCGTAGTACGGCGTGGGCTCGCCGAGGTAGTCGAAGCCGGTCCAGACGAACTCGCCGGCGACGAAGGGGTGGGCGTCCAGCGCCTTGAACACCTTGTCGGCCGACGCGCCGAAGTCCACCGCGTGCAGCTCATAGCCGCTGACCTGCAGCGCCTGCGAGTCGCCGCCGCGGCCGTCGCGCGTGATGGAGCTCTGCGCCGGTGTGACCGGGAACAGGTAGACGCCGCGGCTGCTGAAGGCCGACGCCGTCTCGCTGCTGACGATGAGCTTGCCCGGGAACTTCGCGTGGAAGTGCGGGTACTGCGGCGGCGTGCGGATGCGGTCGGTGCCGATGAACTCGGGGTCCTGGCGGATGCCTTCGCCCTGGTAGTTCAGGCTGATGACGTCCACCTCGGCGGGCAGCGGCATGTCGGACTTGGCGAAGTTCATCGCCGTCGTCGTCGGGCGCGTCGGGTCTTCCTCGCGGGCGATCTGATGCAGGCGGCGCGCAACGGCGGCGCCGGCTTCGCCGGTGTACTGCTCGCCCACCTCGTTGCCGATGCTCCACATGACGATGGACGGGTGGTTGCGGTCGCGGCGCAGCATGGCGCGCAGGTCGGGCTCGTGCCAGTCCGGGAAGATCAGGTGAAAGTCCAGCGGCGTCTTCTTGCGCTCCCAGCTGTCGAAGATCTCGTCGACGACCAGCAGGCCCAGGCGGTCGCACAGGTCCAGGAACTCCGGCGCCGGCGGGTTGTGCGCCAGGCGGATGGCGTTGGCGCCCATGGCCTGCAGGATCTGCAGCTGCCGCTCGGCGGCGCGCACGTTGAAGGCGGCACCCAAGGCGCCAAGGTCATGGTGCAGGTTGACGCCCTGCAGCTTCACCGGCTGGCCGTTGACGTGCAGGCCCGTGTCGGCATCGAAGCGCAGCGTGCGGATGCCGAAGGGCGTCTCATGACGGTCCAGCTCGCCGGCCGCGCCCACCAGCCGCGTGACGGCGACGTAGCGCTGCGGCAGTTGCTGCGGCGCCGGCCCCCACAGGCGCGGCCTGGCGATGCGCAGCGAGGCCGTCACCTCGCCCTGCCCGGCCGCCGGCACGCCCAGCCCGGGGTTGCGCGCGGCGGCCACGGCGTCGCCGGTGGGGCGGCCATCGGCGTCCAGCGCGAAGACCTCGGTCAGCACGTCCACCGCCGCGGCCGCGGCGCCGTCGTTGTCCACGCGCACGCGGACCTGCACGGTGGCCTGCTCGGCCGACACCTCGGGCGTCGTCACCGTGGTGCCCCAGTGGGCCACGTGCACCGGCGCCGTCTTCGTCAGCCAGACCTTGCGGTACAGCCCCGCGCCGGGGTACCAGCGGGCGGACTCGGGCGGGTTGTCCAGCCGGATGACCAGCTGGTTGGCGCCGCCGGGCCGGGCCCACGGCGTCAGGTCCAGCCGGAACGAGTTGTAGCCGTAGGGCCAGCCGCCCACCAGCTTGCCGTTGAGCCAGACGGTCGCGTAGGCCATCGCACCGTCCACGTCCAGGAACAGCGAGCGCCCCTGGTCGCTGGCGGGAATGTCCAGCGCGCGGCGGTACCAGACCGGGCCCCACGTCTGCAGCCGACCCATGCCGCCGTAGGGGCCCGTCTGCAGGAACGGCCCGGCGATGGCCCAGTCATGCGGCAGCGTGACGGCCTGCCAGCCGCGGTCGTCGAAGCCGGGCTGCACGAAGGCGACGTCGCTGCCGGGGTGGCCGTCGGGGCGGCGGTGGCGCCGGGCCGGGTCGCCGATGAAGGCGTTGGCGCTGGGCAGCACCCAGGGCTTGAGCACGAGGCCCGACGCGGCGCCCGTGGCCTTGACGGCCTCGTCGGGCCGCGCGTCGGCCACCTTGCCGTCGGCCGAGGCGGTCACCTCGGGGCGCTGGTCGTACATCAGCCGTGCGGAGGCGCCGGCCGGGTCGCCGCGGTGGAAGCGCCAGCCGGTGGCGAGGTCGATGCGCTCGCGCGCCAGCGCCGGCAGCGCCGCCACCAGGGCCAGCGCCAGGCCGGCGGCCGCGCGCCGCCAGGGGTTGCCGTGCATGAGGTCTCCTGACTGTCGTT
This sequence comes from Pelomonas lactea, assembly GCF_043555885.1. Taxonomy (NCBI): domain Bacteria; kingdom Pseudomonadati; phylum Pseudomonadota; class Betaproteobacteria; order Burkholderiales; family Sphaerotilaceae; genus Roseateles; species Pelomonas lactea. The sequence goes on from NZ_JBIGHX010000011.1 coordinate 81,822, forward strand.
GTTATCGCTCTCGTCACCCGTCCCCGGTCAGCCATCGCGTTGGGGGAAACGCCAGGAAGTATGGGTTGGCGGACAAATATGATAGCGATACCAAACAAGCAGAGGCAAGACTTCTCATGAAGTTGACCGAAGGCGGGAGCCCGCGGTGAGCGCGCTGCCGCAGCGCCCTGAATGGCGGGCCCGGCTGAACGACGTGGCCCGGGAAGCCGGCGTCAGCCTGGCCACCGTGGACCGCGTGCTGAACCAGCGCCCGGGTGTCAGCGCACGCACGCTGGCGCGCGTGCAGGAGGCTGTGTCGCGGCTCACGCTGCAGCAGGAGCCGGCCACCGCACCGCGGCCGCGCGGCGGCAGCTGGCTGCTGTGCTTCCTGCTGCCGGCGGGGCCCAATCATTTCGTCGAGCAGCTGCGCGAGGCGCTGCATGCGCTGGCGCCCTGGCTGGCCGAGCACCATGCTCGCGTGGATGTGCGCACGACCGACGCGTTCGCACCGGCTGCCGCGTCGGCCGCCGTGCGCCGGCTGCGTGGCCAGTACGACGCCGTGGTGCTGATGCTGGAGGACGACCCGCTGGTGCGCGACGCGGTGGAGCGCATGGCGGGCGACGGCACCTGCGTCATCACGCTCGTGTCCGACATCGCCGCGCGCGGCCGCCTGCATTTCGTCGGCATCGACAACCGCGCCGCGGGCCGCACGGCGGCATCGCTGCTGGCGCGCAGCCTGGCGGGGCGGCCGGGCCCGGTGGGCATCGTGCTGGGCTCGCAGGCCCTGCACGATCACGCGCAGCGGCTGGCCGGCTTTCGCGAGCGCATGGCGGCCGAACATCCCGGGCTCGCGCTGCTGCCGCCGCTGGCCTGCAAGGACCGTGCGGAGTCGGCCCAGCCGCTGGTGGCGCGGCTGCTGGACGAGCGGCCCGACCTGGCCGGCCTCTACAGCATCGGCGCCGGCAACGACGGCATCCACGCGGCGCTGCGGCGGCGCGGCGTGGCCTGGGTGTGCCACGAGCTGACGCCGCACACCCGCGCCGCGCTGCTGGACGGCACGGCCAGCGCCGTCATCGGCCAGTCGGCCGCGCAGGAGGCACAGCTGGCCTGCCGGCTGGCGCTGGCGCGGCTGACACGCCAGCGCGGCCAGGACGATGTCCCGCCGCTGCGCATCGAGATCTATCTGAAGGACAACCTGCCATGAAGCAGCCCCTGGCCGTGCGCATCGCGCTGGCACTGGGCGCGGCCGCGCTGCTGCTGGCCGCCCTGCCCGCCCTGGCCTGGCAGGCCGACAACGGCGACGGCACCTACACCAACCCGCCGCTGTACGCCGACTACCCCGACCCCGATGTCATCCGCGTCGGCGAGGACTTCTACTTCGCCACCACCACGTTCGCGAACTCGCCGGGGCTGCGCATCCTGCACTCGCGCGACCTCGTCAACTGGCGCATCGCCGGCCATGTGCTGCCGCGGCTGGACGGCGGCCCGGCGTTCGACCTGACGGGCGGCAACGTCTACCGGCGCGGCGTGTTCGCGCCCAGCCTGCGCTTTCAGGGCGGCGAGTTCATCGTCGCGTTCACCGTGGTGGGCCAGAACACGCGGCTGTGCCGCGCCGCCCAGGTGGCCGGCCCGTGGCGCTGCCATGCGCTGGACCGCGCGGCCTTCGACCCCGCGCTGTTCTTCGACACCGACGGCCGGGCCTACATCGCCACGGCCATCGGCAGCGACGGCACGGTGACGCTGCTGTCGCTGAGCGCGGACCTGACCCGCGTCACCGAGGCCCGCCGGATCCACCACATCCCCGGCGCCGAGGGCTCCAAGCTGGTCCGCCGCGGCGACTGGATCTACATGTTCAATGCGGTGCCGCGGCGGCTGGCGATGACGATCTCGCGCGCCCGCGCGCTGACCGGCCCGTGGGAAACCATCCACGCCATCGACAGCGCCACCAGCGGCGGCCACCAGGGCGCCATCGTGGACCTGGCGGACGGGCGCTGGTGGGGCTTCGTCATGCAGGACAAGCCGGCCATCGGCCGCGTGACGAACTTCAGCCCCATCTTCTGGCGCGACGACTGGCCCGTGTGGGGCACGCCCGAGGCGCCGAACCGCGTGCCGGCCGTGGCGCGCAAGCCGGTGCAGGGCCAGCCGCCGCAGCAGCCCGCCACGTCCGACGAGTTCGACGCGCCGGCGCTGGGCCTGCAGTGGGCGTGGAACCACAACCCCGACGACACGCGCTGGTCGCTCAGCGAGCGGCCGGGCTTCCTGCGGCTGAAGGCGACGCGGGCGACCGGCTTCTGGACCGCCCGCAACACGCTGACGCAGAAGGGCCAGGGGCCGTACAGCCGCGCCGATGTGCGGCTGGACCTGGCGGGCCTGGCGGCCGGCGACCGCTGCGGGCTGGGCACGCTGGGCAAGGTCAACGCCGGCATCGCGGCCGTGCGTGGCGAGGACGGCGGGCTGCGGCTGGAGCGGCACACCATCATCGACAACGGCGACCGCCTGGCCGCCACCGTGCAGCCCGGCCCGGACGTGCCGCTGGCGGCCGGCACGGTGACGCTGCGGCTGGAGATGGACTTCACGCGCGAACGGGGCCGGCTCTCGTGGCTGGACGGCGGCACCGCCCGGCCGCTGGGCGACGAGTTCGAGCTGGTCTACGACTGGCGCACGGGCACCTTCCAGGGGCCGCAGGTGGCGCTGTTCTGCTTCAACACGGCGGCGGCCGGCAACGGCGGCCATGTCGACGTGGACTGGTTCAGGTTCGCGGACCGGCGCGCCGACGACTGACACGCGGCAAAGAAAAATAGGCCGGCGAATCCGCCGGCCCAAAGCCCAGGAGGTGCGCAAGGCGCCGCGCCCGTCAGGGGCGCTGCGCTGCGCTGCTTGCGGACGTCAGAACGCGACGCGCATGGACACGTTGTAGCTGGGGCCCGGCTTGTACTCGTCGAACACCGCGCCGGGGAACTGCACATAGGTGCGGCTGACGGCGTCCGCCGCGTTCCAGACGCTGACGTTCAGGCTGGCGTCGTAGGGAAAGCCGAAGGCCTGCTTCAGGTTCACGCCGGCCGACGCGTCGATCTGCGTGCGGGCAATCGTCCACATGTAGGCACCGGGCGTGGACAGGCCCACGCTGGCGTTGACGATGTGCTCGGACTGGTACTGGCGCGACACGCGCAAGCTCAGGCCGTTGCGCTCGTAGTAGACCGTCAGGTTGTTGGTGCGCGGCGGCACGCCGGCCACCGGCAGCGCGTTGGGCAGCTCGTCGGTCTGCTTGGTGTACGTGTAGTTGGCCGTGAAGCCGAAGCCCTTGATCGGCAGGAAGTCCAGCGGCTGCTGCCAGGTCAGCTCCAGGCCGCGCACCTTGAGCTTGGTGTCGATGTTGTAGGGCTCGGTGATCTCGACCAGGTGCTTGTCGCGCCCGCCGCTGGCGGCGACGGACTGCAGCTGCGCGTCGGTCAGGCCCACGGTGCCGTACAGCGCGTCCAGCTGCGCCAGCGTGTAGGTGACCAGCCGGTTGCCGGGGCGGCCCACCAGGTCCTTGCCGAAGCCGCTGAGCGCCACGTAGGCCTCGCGGTTCAGGTAGTACTCCAGCGACAGGTCGAAGTTGTTGGACTTGAACGGCTTGAGGTTGGGGTTGGTGATGTTGCCCTGGCGCGCGCCCTGGTCGCCGATGGACAGGCTGGTCTGGCGCAGGTCGGCCGGGTTGGCGCGGGTCAGCGACTTGGACGCCGAGGCGCGGCCGATCAGGTCCGGCATGATGTTGTACGCCAGCGTGAACGACGGCAGCAGGTTGGTGTACTTGGTGGTCTCGTAGACCCAGACGGCGTTGTTGTCGTACAGGCCGCCGCTCTGCAGCGACGCGTTGCGCGGATCGCCCTGTGAGCGCACTTCGCCGATGGTCTGCAGCGTGCTCGCATAGCGCAGGCCGGCGTTGTAACGCAGCGTGCGGTTGAACGGCCGCAGCACGCCGCTGATCTCGCCGTAGGCGGCCTCCACCAGCTCGCGGATGTAGCCGCCGCTGCCGTTGTTGAAGCCGCGGCGGATGTTGTCGCGGAAGTAGGCGTAGTCGGTGTCCTTGGCGAACTTGTCCCAGTTGACGGTGATGAAGCCTTGCGCGGACGCCATCGCGTAGTCGGGCACCTTGGCGTTGGTGACGACCGAGCCCAGGTAGGCCAGCGCCGGCGCGCCGGCCGTGGAGCCGGTGCCGAAGCCGGGGTAGGCGGTCGCGGCATCGGCGATGGCGCCCGGCGTGCTGCGGCCGTCGCAGCCGGGGCTGCGCAGCTGCGGATTGGGTGCAAAGAAGCGGTAGTTGACGTTGTTGCCGCAGGCCACGTTCATCCACGCGTCCGCCACGGAGTAGCCGCGGTAGCGGCGCTCGATGTCGTCCCGCGACACACCCATGCGAACGTTCAACGCCTCGTCACCCCACTTCACGTTCAGCCGCGCGCCGTCCGTCGTGTTGCGGCGGTCGTAGAGGTCCATGCGCAGGCCCGACAGGCCCTGGCCGGCCTGGTACCAGCCGAAGTTGGTCGGATCGTTGAGGTTGAGGTTGCTGCTGTAGCGCGGCAGCTCGCCCGGGCGGGAGTTGTCGTAGGTGATGACGGAGGTGGGCGAGCGCGTGGCGAGCAGCACCGTGGGCATGTCGCGGTAGAAGTCGCTGTAGGTCTTGTTGAGGTGGCCGTCGATGACCCAGTCGTCATTGGGGCGCAGCTCGAAGCCGGGGTTGAAGCTCCAGAACTTGGTCTTCTCCTCCATGGGCCGGAACTCCAGCGACCAGAAGGTGTTGGCAAACGTCGCCTTGGTCAGCACGCAGCCGCTGACGCAGTCGGTGCGGTCGAACTCCATGCCGATGGGAATGGGCGTGTTCGCACGCGTGCCGGCGTTCATCGCGTTGTAGACCATCTTGTTGGACTTCTCGGCGCCCATCAGGTCGAGGTAGAGATCGGTCCTCTCATTGGGGCGCCACTGCAGGCTGACGATGCCACTGGCGCGCTCGCGCTCACCCTCGTAGCTGATGTGGCGACCCAGCCGGCCCATCAGCGCGTTGTCGATCTGCTTGATGCTGGCGCCGGGGTTCAGATCCAGCAGCATCTGGCGGTTGATCTGCGCGCCCGGCACGAGGATGGGGCGCGCGAAGGCCGGCAGGTCGTTCAGCGCCAGGCCGCTGGGCACCGTATCGGGCGTGGATTGCGAGCCGCCACCGGAGTTGTTGGGGTTGTCAGCCGCGTTGGCCTGGAAGGACTTGAGCTGGAAGTTGCGCATGTCCACCGTCTGGAAGCCGGTGGTCTTGTACTTGGTGTGCCCCCAGGCCGCGCCCACCAGCGCGCCGAAGTCGCCGAAGGTGCTGGAGCGCCAGGTGTTGCTGACGATGGCCGAGCCGGTGTCGCTCCACTTGCCGACCTGGTCGCGATAGTTGCCGCTGAGCGTGAACGCCGAGCGGAAGCCCTGTTTGTCGAACGGCCGCAGGCTGCGCATGTCCACCGTGCCGGCGATGCCGCCTTCCATGATGCCGGCGCGCTGGCTCTTGTAGACCGTCGCGCTGCGGAACAGCTCCGACGGCAGGAAGTCCATGTCCACCTCGCGGTTGGCGCTGATGTTGCCGCCCCAGGAGCCCGCCGACGCCGACGCCATCGGCGCGCCGTTCAGCAGCACGCGCGTGAAGTTGGCGCCCATGCCGCGGATGGAGATATTCATGCCCTCGCCGTCGATGGTGGCGCGGTTGACGCGCACGCCGGGCACGCGGGACAGCGAGTCGGCGATGCTGGCGTCGGGGAACTTGCCGATGTCTTCGGCAAACACCGTCTCGCTCAGGCCCACGTCCTCACGCTTCTCGCGTGCCGCATTGGCCAGCGAGCTGCGAAAGCCCGTGACCGTCACCGTCTCCAGCGTGTTGCCCTTGGCGGCCGGAGCCGACGCAGCGCCCGCGGGCGCGGGCGCCCCTTGCGCGTAGGCACAGGCAATCATGCCGGCCAACGTTGTGGTTGCGAAAACATCTCGGGCCACGCCCATGCGGCGGCGGCCGGCTTCCATCGGATATCCGTTCACTCTCGTCTCCTTGCTGGCCTCGTGCGCGGGCCTTTGTGGGGTGCCCGCCGTGGCGCGGCAGGCCGTCTAGCGGTAAATCAACCAAATGATTGATAACGCAACCATTTCAGTCTAGTCCCGCACCTTGTCAGACGACCTATCGTTTTCCCGATTCGTGGCGGCGCGGCATCGACGCCGTGCCGCAGTCCGCGATCAGGGGCCCAGCGCCTCGAAGTCGACCCAGGCGAAGTCGGCCGTCGCCGGCTTGTCGGTGGCGCTCTGCGCGAACAGGCCCAGGTAGACGCCGGTGAAGCCCGTGGCCGTCTCGGTGGACAGCCGGTGCGTGGGGATGCTGCACAGCGGCCGCCAGTCGCCCGCCGGCCCCGCCGCCCGCCAGGCGACGTGGTACTGCCGAGGCTCGGCCCGCACCTGCAGCTGCAGCGCCGCCGCCGGCACGGCCGCTGACGCCAGCACCTCCGGCGCCCCGCCGGTCTTCAGCACGCACTCCACGCGCCGCTCGGCCGCGCCGGTCACGCGCAGCAGCGCGTGGTGGGACTCGTTCATGCGCAGCGCCACGCCCGCCGTGTCGCCCGGCGCAGCCGGCGCGAAGTCCATCTCCGTGGCGAAGCGCTGGTTCAGCCGCTCCTGACGCCGGCCGACGAAAGCGGGCGTGCCCACCACGTCCAGCCCCGTGCGGCCGCCGATGAGGCGCAGCTGCCCCGGCCGGGCCGCCAGCGACCACCGGCCCGCCGCCAGCGTGCGCAGAAAGGTCCAGTGCGGCGGCAACGCGCGGTCGGCCGCGAAGGTCTCCCGCACCGCGGGCTGCGGCCACGGGTGCCAGCCCGGCAGGCCCTTCGTCGGCTGCGGCTGGTCCAGCGCGCCGCGCTGGCCGAACTCGGGCCAGCCGTCCTCGCGCCAGCGCACCGGCGACAGCAGTGTCTCGCGGCCGATGTGGTGATGCCGCCCGCCGGCGGCCGCCTGCGGGCGGATGGCCAGCAGCGTCGCCCACCAGTCGCCGTTCGGCGTGGTCACCAGGTCGGCATGGCCCAGCGCCTGGAACGGGTGGTCGGGCAGATGGCGGTGCGTCAGCACCGGATTGTCCGGGTGGGCCTCGAACGGCCCCCACGGCGAACGCGAACGGGCCATCGTGACGCGGTGGTCGTACGACGTCCCACCTTCGGCAATCATCAGGTAGTACCAGCCGTTGCGCTTGTACAGATGCGGCCCCTCGGGCCAGATGCCGCCCATGCCGCTCCACACCAGCCGCGGCTCCTCCAGCAGTTTGCCGGCCTTGAGGTCCACGCGTGCCTGGTAGACGCCGCCGTTGCGGCCGCCACCGTGGCGCGTGTAGTAGACGGTGCCGTCATCGTCGAAGAAGAACGACGGATCCATGCCGAACACGGCCTCCGGCAGCCGCACCGGGTCGGACCACGGCCCCGCCGGGTCACCGGCCGTGATGAAGAAGTTGCCGATGCCACCGACGTCGGTCGTCACGATGTAGAACCGCCCCGCCTCGCAGCGGATGGTGGGCGCGAAGATGGCCTGCGAGCTCTTGCGACCCACGAAGCTCAGCTGGCTCTCGCGCGACAGCGCATTGCCGATCAGCCGCCAGTGCACCAGGTCGCGGCTGTGATAGACCGGCAGCCCGGGCAGGTACTCGAAGGTGCTGGTGACGAGATAGAAGTCCTCGCCCGAGCGGCAGACGCTGGGGTCGGACGCGAACCCGCTGAGCACGGGGTTGTCGAACGTGGCCGGCATCGTGCCGGCCGGTGCCGCACCGACCCCGCCCGACAGCCCCCACGTGATCGCGCCGATGCACAACCCGCCTGCAACGCGCTTGAACAGTGAACTCACATGCACTCCATTTGCCTGATAGACATACCAGGCAAATGTTAGCGATATCAATTTTCACCCGCGCTGGGGTCTACCCCGACGCAATGGCCCGCCCACACGCCTGCCCGTCACCCATGGCACCCGCGCCCGAGGCAATCGCGGCGATCGTTTGACATGCATCAACGTCCGTCGATATAACCGGCGCCGGTGTCACGCGAAGCCCTCAGAATCATCACGTCGATGGTCAGGAGTTGCGATGTTAGAACCCACCGGTGGCCGACTGCCTGACGGTCCGCCCTCCACCCGGACCGAGGAGCTCAGGAGCTTCCTCTTCCTCTCCATCGTGATGGCGCCGGTGCTGGCCGTCATGGTGGTCGCCGGCTACGGCTTCGCCATCTGGATCTACCAGATGTTCGCCGGCCCGCCGGGCAGCTGATGCACGACGAACTCCACATCACCAGCCTCGTCGTCCACGCGCTGCCCGACTGCAGCGCTGACGTCACCGCCGCCATCACCCAGCTGGCCGACGCCCGCATCCACGGCACCGACGCCAGTGGCAAGTTCGTCGTCACGCTCGAAGCGCCCACGAGCGGCGCCATCCTGGATCAGGTCGGCCTGATCCAGCAGACCCCCGGCGTCATCGGCGTGGCGATGGTCTACCAGCACGTCGAATCGCTAGCCTCATTGAACACGGAGATCCCTCATGTCGACCACACGGCGTGACTTTGTCCGGCAATCGGCCGCCGCAGCGGCCGGCTCCGTCGCCGGCATTCCCATCGCGGTCGCGCAGACCGGCAACGCCTACGCGGACGCGTCGCAGCTGACCTGGTCCAAAGCGCCCTGCCGCTTCTGCGGCACCGGCTGCGGCGTCAGCGTCGCCGTCAAGGACAACCGCGTCGTCGCCACCCAGGGCGACCCCGAGGCCGAGGTGAACCGCGGCCTGAACTGCGTCAAGGGCTACTTCCTGTCCAAGATCATGTACGGCGACGACCGGCTGACGACGCCGCTGCTGCGCATGAAGAACGGCCAGTACGCCAAGGACGGCGAGTTCCAGCCCGTGTCCTGGGACAAGGCCTTCGACGTGATGGCCGAGAAGTGGAAGGCCGCGCTGAAGGCCAAGGGCCCCACGTCCGTCGGCATGTTCGGCTCGGGCCAGTGGACGGTGTGGGAAGGTTACGCCGCATCCAAGCTGATGAAGGCGGGCTTTCGCACCAACAACATCGACCCTAACGCGCGCCACTGCATGGCCTCGGCCGTCACCGGCTTCATGCGCACCTTCGGCATGGACGAGCCCATGGGCTGCTATGACGACATCGAGGCGGCCACGGTCTTCGTGCTGTGGGGCTCCAACATGGCGGAGATGCACCCCATCCTGTGGACGCGGGTGACCGACCGGCGCCTGTCCGGTCCCGACGTCAAGGTGGCCGTGCTGTCGACCTTCGAGCACCGCTCCTACGAGCTGGCCGACATCGAGCTGACCTTCACGCCGCAGACCGACCTGGCGATCCTGAACTACATCGCCCACCACATCATCTCGACGGGCCGGGTCAACAAGGACTTCGTCAACAAGCACACCAACTTCAAGCTCGGCAACGCCGACATCGGCTACGGCCTGCGCCCCGAGCACCCGCTGCAGAAGGCGGCCAAGAACGCGGGCGACCCGACGGGCGCCAAGCCCATCTCGTTCGACGAGTACGCCAAGTTCGTGTCCACCTACGACCTGGAATACACCGCCAAGCTGACCGGCGTGCCCAAGAACCGGCTGCTGGCGCTGGCCGAGCTGTACGCCGACCCCAAGACCAAGGTCATGTCGTTCTGGACCATGGGCTTCAACCAGCACACGCGCGGCACCTGGGCCAACAACCTCATCTACAACATCCACCTGCTGACCGGCAAGATCGCCTCGCCGGGCAACAGCCCGTTCTCGCTGACGGGCCAGCCGTCGGCCTGCGGCACCGCGCGCGAGGTGGGCACCTTCTCGCACCGCCTGCCGGCCGACATGGTGGTGACCAACCCCAAGCACCGCGAGCACGCCGAGGAGATCTGGAAGATCCCCCACGGCACCATCCCCGACAAGCCGGGCTTCCACGCCGTGCTGCAGAACCGCATGCTCAAGGACGGCAAGCTCAATGCCTACTGGGTGATGGTCAACAACAACATGCAGGCCGGCGCCAACCTGATGAACGAGGCCTATCCGGGCTACCGCAACCCGGACAACTTCATCGTCGTGTCGGACGCCTACCCCACTGTCACGGCCGTGGCCGCCGACCTCATCCTGCCGACAGCGATGTGGGTGGAGAAGGAAGGCGCTTACGGCAACGCCGAGCGGCGCACGCACTTCTGGCACCAGCTCGTCAACGCGCCGGGCGACGCGCGCTCGGACCTCTGGCAACTGATGGAGTTCTCCAAGCGCTTCAAGATCGAGGAGGTCTGGCCTGAGGAGCTCATCGCCAAGCAGCCCGCGGTGCGCGGCAAGACGCTGTTCGACGTGCTCTATCGCAACGGCAACGTCGACAAGTTCCCGCTGTCAGACGCCGACAAGGCCTACGAGAACGCCGAGTCCAAGGCGTTCGGCTTCTACGTGCAGAAAGGCCTGTTCGAGGAATACGCCGCCTTCGGCCGCGGCCACGGGCATGACCTGGCCCCGTTCGACGAGTACCACAAGGTCCGCGGCCTGCGTTGGCCGGTCGTGAACGGCAAGGAAACGCTGTGGCGCTACCGCGAGGGCAGCGACCCCTACGTGAAGGCCGGCACCGGCTACCAGTTCTACGGCCACGCCGACGGCAAGGCCGTCATCTTCGCGCTGCCCTACGAGCCGCCGCCGGAGGCACCGGACAAGGACTTCCCGTTCTGGCTGTCCACCGGCCGCGTGCTGGAACACTGGCACTCGGGCTCCATGACGCGCCGCGTGCCCGAGCTGCACCGCGCCATGCCCAACGCGCTGTGCTACATGCATCCCGACGACGCCAAGGCGCTGGGCGTGCGGCGCGGCAGCGAGGTGGAAGTGGCCTCGCGGCGCGGCAAGATGCGCACCCGCGTCGAGACCCGCGGCCGCAACAAGCCGCCGCGCGGCCTCGTCTTCGTGCCATGGTTCGACGCCAGCCAGCTGATCAACAAGGTCACGCTGGACGCCACCGACCCGATCTCGCTGCAGACCGACTTCAAGAAGTGCGCGGTCAAGATCACCAAGGTCTGAGGAGTGACGCCATGAAGATGCTCAGACACCTCGCCCTGCTGCTGAGCCTGTGCACCGGCTTGGCCGTCGCGCAGCAGGAGCCCGCCCGGCCCTTCGTCGACGCCGCCCGCGGCCCGACGCCCATCACCGAGTCCACCAAGCCGCCGGTGCTGGGCAACGCCGTCAACGACGACGTGCGCCGCACGCGCAACTACGCGATGCAGCCGCCCACCATCCCGCACCGCGTGGACGGCTACCAGATCGACAAGAACTTCAACAAATGCCTGGACTGCCACGCCCGCGCCAAGACCGAGATGACGCAGGCCGTGCCCGTCAGCGTCACGCACTACATGGATCGCAGCGGCCGCACGCTGGCCCAGGTGTCCACACGCCGGTACTTCTGCATGCAATGCCATGTGCCGCAAGATGGCGTGCGGCCCATCGTGCAGAACAACTTCCAGGACGTCGACACGGTGATCCAGCGCGCCATGCAGGCCCAGAAGGCCAACGAGAAGAGCAGCAAGAAGTGAGCACGACCCGGAGCCACCAGCCATGTTGAATCTCCTGAAGCGCTACTGGGTCGTCATCCGGCGCCCCAGCGTCCATTTCAGCCTGGGCTTCCTGACCATCGGCGGCTTCATCGGCGGCGTGATGTTCTGGGGTGCCTTCAACACGGCGATGGAGCTGACCAACACCGAGAAGTTCTGCACCGGCTGCCATGAGATGCGCGACAACGTGTTCGCCGAACTCAAGAGCACCATCCACTACACCAACCGCTCGGGCGTGCGCGCGGTCTGCTCCAACTGCCACGTGCCGCACGACTGGACCGACAAGATCGCCCGCAAGATGCAGGCCTCCAAGGAGGTCTGGGGCAAGGTCTTCGGCACCATCGACACGCGCGAGAAGTTCCAGGAGAAGCGGCTGGAGCTGGCCCGCCACGAATGGGCGCGGCTGAAGGCCAACGACTCGCTGGAGTGCCGCAACTGCCACAACTACGACTCCATGGACTTCACGCGCCAGAGCCTGCGCGCGCAGAACATGCACGCCACCTACCTGGCCAACAAGGAAAAGACCTGCATCGACTGCCACAAGGGCATCGCGCACCGGCTGCCGCACATCCCGCCGGGCGAAGGCCCGATGGACACGGCGGGCCAGAAGGTCCCCAAGAGCGACGAGGCCGCGCGGGTCGGTGATGCCAAGCCATGAGCAGGCCCGGCCGCTGCTGAATGCCGAAGCGCTGGCCTGCCGCCGCGGCGGGCGCTACCTGTTCAAGGGCCTGAGCTTCGAGCTGGCGCCCGGCCAGGCGCTGGAACTGCGAGGCGCCAACGGCAGCGGCAAGAGCAGCCTGCTGCGCCTGCTGGCCGGCCTCATGCCGGCAGCCGCCGGCGCCGCCCGGTGGAGCGGCCAGCCCGCGAAGGCGGGCCAGGCCGGCGTGGCCTACCTCGGCCACCTGAACGGCCTCAGCCCCGAACTCAGCGCGCTGGACAACCTGCGCTTCGCACGGCAACTCTCGGGCGACCCGGCCGAGCCCCCCGACGAAGCCCTGCGGGCCTGGGGGCTGGAGGCCGTCGCGATGCGGCCGGTGCAACGGCTGTCGCAGGGCCAGCAGCGCCGCACCGCGCTCGCGCGCGTGGGCATGGCACGCCAGCGCCTGTGGCTGCTGGACGAACCCTGCGCCGGGCTGGACGAGGCCGGCGAGCGCCTGTTCGACGCGCGCCTGGCCCAGCACCTGGCCGGCGGCGGCCTCGCCGTCATCGCGACGCACCAGCCGCTGCGCCTGCCCGCCGGCCAGTGCCGGCCGCTGGTGCTGGGCCAGCCCACCGCATGCTGAGCGCCGTCTTCCTGCGTGAGCTGCGCATCGCGCTGCAGCGCCCGGCCGATGCGCTGGGCGGCCTGCTGTTCTTCGTGCTCGTCGGCGGGCTGTTCCCGCTGGCCATCGGGCCGGACGCCGCGCTGCTGCGCGCCATCGGCCCCGGCGTCGTCTGGGTCGCGGCGCTGCTGGCCGTGCTGATCTCGCTGCACCGCCTGTTCGAGCCCGACCTGGCCGACGGCAGCCTGGAGCAATGGCTGCTCGCGCCCCGCTCGCTGATGGGCCTGGTGGCGCTGAAGACGGCAGCCCACTGGTGCATTGCCTGCCTGCCGCTCATCGTCGTGGCGCCGCTGCTGGCGCTGCAGTACGGCATGCCCGGCGACGCGGCCGGCCTGCTGGCACTGGCGCTGCTGCTGGGCACGCCCACGCTGGTGCTGATCGGCGCGCTGGGCGCCGCGCTGACGCTGGGGCTGCGCGGCCATGTGCTGCTGGCGCTCATCGTGCTGCCCCTGAGCGTGCCGCCGCTGGTGTTCGGCTGCGCGGCCGTGTCGGCCAGCCAGCAAGGCCTGCCCGCGGCGCCGCATCTCAGCCTGCTGGGCGCCTGCCTGTCGCTGGCCGCCTTCCTCTGCCCCTGGGCCAGCGCAGCCGCACTGCGGCTGGCGCTGGAATGACACCATGAACCCCACCCACGCCCTGCCCCACGCCGCACCGGCCCGCTGGCGGCGCTTCGCCTCGCCGCCGCTGTTCCACGCGCTCGCCGGCCGCCTCATCCCGTGGTTCGCCGGCCTCGCCGCCGTGCTGGCCGCCGCCGGCCTGTGGGTGGGCTTCGCCGTCGCGCCGACAGACCACCAGCAGGGCGAGGTCTACCGCATCATCTTCCTGCACGTGCCGGCCGCGTGGATGTCGATGTTCATCTACCTGATCGCCGCCGCGCACGCCGGCCTGGGGCTGGTGTTCGGCACGCGGCTGTCGCCGCTGCTGTCGCGCGCGCTGGCGCCCACCGGCGCGGTGTTCACGGCCATCGCGCTGTGGACCGGCGCGGCCTGGGGCAAGCCGACCTGGGGCACGTGGTGGGTGTGGGACGCGCGGCTGACGTCCGAGCTGATCCTGCTGTTCCTGTACCTCGCCTACCTCGCGCTCGTATCCAGCATCGAAGACCCGCGCCGTGCCGACAACGCCGGCGCCATCCTGCTGCTGGCGGGCGTCGTCAACGTGCCCATCATCTACTTCTCGGTGCAATGGTGGAGCACGCTGCACCAGGGCTCCACCATCCGCTTCGACGCGGCCCCGACGATGACCCACACGATGCTGATCGGCATGCTGCTGATGGCCGGCGCCTGCTGGGCCTACAGCGTCGCCGCCGCGCTGGCCCGCGCGCGCTGCCTCATCACCGAACGCGCCGCGCTGGAGGCCGACGAATGAACGCTGCCGACCACGGCTTCTACCTGACGCTGGCCTTCGGCGTGTCGGGCCTGCTGCTCGCCGCCGAACTGATGCTGCTGTGGCGGCGCTGCCGCCGCGCGCGCGACCTGCAGCGAGGCGACGCGCCATGACGCCCCGCCAACGCCGCCTGCTGTTCGTGGCCCTCGGCCTCGCCGCGGTGTCCATCGCCACCGCCCTCGTGCTGAGGGCGCTGAACAGCAATGTGACCTTCTTCTACAGCCCCACGCAGGTCAACGCCGGCGAGGCGCCGCGCCAGGCCGCGTTCCGGCTGGGTGGGCTCGTCGAAGCGGGCTCGCTGCAGCGCGCCGCCGACGGGCTGGACCTGCGCTTCGTCGTCACCGACGGCGCGCACAGCATCCCCGTGCACTACCGCGGCCTGCTGCCCGACCTGTTCCGCGAGGGCAAGGGCGTCGTCGTCTCCGGCCGGCTGACCGACGCCGTCTTCACCGCCACCGAGGTGCTGGCCAAGCACGACGAGAACTACATGCCGCCGCCAGCCGCCGCCGCGCTGAAGCAGGCCCACGACAAGGGGGCCGCGAAGTGATCCCGGAGATCGGCGTCTTCGCCCTCGTGCTGGCGCTGCTGGTGGCGGGCACGCAGGCCGTGCTAGCGCTGGCCGGCGCGCACTGGCGCTTGGCGAGCTGGATGCGCGTCGCCCGCCCGGCCGCGGCGCTGCAGGCGCTGTTCGTCTGGCTCGCGTTCGGCTGCCTGGCGCAGGCCTTCCTCGCCGGCGACTTCTCGGTGCGCTACGTCGCGTCCAACTCGCACTCCGAGCTCCCGGCCATCTACCGCTTCACCGCCGTGTGGGGCAGCCACGAGGGCTCCATGCTGCTGTGGCAGGCGCTGCTGTCGGCGTGGACGCTGGCCGTCGCGCTGCGCAGCCGCGCGCTGCCGCCGGCCTTCGCGGCACGCGTGCTGGGCGTGATGGGCCTCGTCAGCGTCGGGCTGCTGCTGTTCCTGCTGCTGCTGTCCAACCCGTTCGACCGCCTCGTGCCCGCGCCGGCCGAAGGCCGCGACCTGAACCCGCTGCTGCAGGACCCCGGCATGGTGCTGCACCCGCCGCTGCTCTACATGGGCTACGTGGGCTTCTCGGTCGCGTTCGCGTTCGGCATCGCGGCGCTGCTGTCGGGCGAGCTGAACGCCGCGTGGGCGCGCTGGTCGCGGCCGTGGACGCTGGCGGCCTGGACCTTCCTGACGCTGGGCATCCTGCTCGGCAGCGCCTGGGCCTACTACGTGCTCGGCTGGGGCGGCTGGTGGTTCTGGGACCCGGTCGAGAACGCGTCCTTCATGCCCTGGCTGGTGGGCACCGCGCTCATCCATTCGCTCATCGTCAGCGACCAGCGAGGAGCGTTCCGCGGCTGGACCGTGATGCTGGCCATTGCCGCGTTCTCGTTGAGCCTGCTGGGCACCTTCCTCGTCCGCTCGGGCGTGCTGACATCGGTGCACGCGTTCGCGGTGGACCCCGGCCGCGGCCTCTACATCCTGTGCTTCATGGTGGCCGTCGTCGGCACGTCGCTGCTGCTGTTCGCCTGGCGCGCGCCCAGCATCGCGCAGGGCGGCCGCTTCGCGGCGCTCTCGCGCGAGACGCTGCTGCTGGTCAACAACGTGCTGTTCGCCACCGCCGCGCTGGCCGTGCTCATCGGCACGCTGTATCCGCTGCTGCTGGACGTGCTGGGCGGCGACAAGATCTCCGTCGGCCCGCCCTACTTCCAGGCGGTGTTCGTGCCGCTCATCGTGCCGGCGCTGGTGCTGATGGGCGTGGGCCCGATGGCGCGCTGGAAGCGCAGCACGCTGCCCGAACTGCGCGTGCAGCTGCGCTGGGCGCTGGCCGCCAGCGGCATCTGCGCCTTGCTGCTCGGCGTGCTGCTGCCGCGGGAACCTGACCACACCTGGACGCCCCTCTCCGCCTTCGGCCTGCTGCTGGCGGCCTGGTGCCTGTGCAGCGCGCTGGCGCAGGCGTGGCAGCGGCTGCAGGGCGACTGGCGCGGCCGCTGGGCCAAACAGCCGCGCGCCTGGTGGGGCATGCTGCTGGCGCACGCCGGCGTCGGCGTGTTCGTGTTCGGCGTCACGCTGTCGGGCGGCTTCGAGAGCAAGCGCGAGCTGAGCCTGGCGCCGGGCACGCCGGTCAACGTCGGCGGCTTCGAGTTCCGCCTCGGCGCCACCGAGACGGTCAAGGGCCCCAACTACGACGCGCAGCGCGTGGCCGTCGGCGTCAGCCGCGACGGACAGGCGCTGCCGGCGCTGTACCCCGAGAAGCGCGTCTACCGCACGCAGGCCATGCCCATGAGCCAGTCGGCCATCGCCACCGGCCTGCAGCAGGACCTGCTCGTGGGCCTGGGCGAACCGCTGGCCGACGGCGCCTGGACCGTGCGCATCCAGGTCAAGCCCTTCCTGGCGTGGATCTGGGTCGGCTGCGCGCTGATGGCGCTGGGCGGCCTGCTGGCCCTCGCAGACAAACGCTATCGCACCGCCCGCCGCCGCGAAGCGGCCGCCCTGCCAGTGAGCCACGGGGAGCCCTCCTGATGCGCTACCTGCTGCCGTTGCTGGTCTTCCTCGCGCTGGCCGTCGCGCTGGGCCTGGGCCTGCGGCGCGACCCACGCGCGCTGCCGTCGGCGCTGATCGACCACCCCGCGCCCGCCATCGACCGCCCGCTGCTGCACGACGCCACCCGCCGGCTGGACATCGCCCAGCTGCGCGGCCAGGTCTGGCTGCTGAACGTCTGGGCCTCGTGGTGCGAGCCCTGCCGCACCGAGATGCCGGCGCTGAAGGTGCTGTCCACGCGCGACGGCGTGCCGCTGTTCGGCCTCAACTACAAGGACCGCGAGGGCCCGGCGCGCGCGCTGCTGGCGCAGGTCGGCGACCCTTACCTCGGGTCGGCCGTCGACGCCGACGGTCGCGTCGGCATGGACTTCGGCGTGCACGGCGTGCCCGAGACCTTCGTCATCGACGCCGCCGGCCGCGTGCGCTTCCGCCATGTCGGCCCCGTCACCACCGAGGTCTGGCGCGACACGCTGATGCCCATCGTGAGGTCACTGAAATGAAACGCCTCGTGTTGACCGCCTGCCTGCTGGCACTGGCCTGCAGCGCGATGGCCGATGTCGACGCCCGCGAGGCGGCGCTGGCGGCGCAGCTGCGCTGCGTCGTCTGCCAGAACCAGACCATCGCCGAGTCCAGCGCGCCGCTGGCCGCCGACATGCGCCGCGAGATCCGCACGCAATTGCAGGCCGGCCGCAGCGACGACGAGGTGCTGGCCTTCTTCGAGCAGCGCTACGGCAGCTTCGTGCGCTACGCGCCGCCGCTGCGGCCGTCGACGTGGCTGCTGTGGGGCGCGCCGTTCGCGCTGGGCCTCGCCGGCCTGGCCGCACTGGCCGCCACGCTGAGGCACCGCCGGCGAGCCGGCCCGCCCCAGCCCCTCGACGACGCGCAACGCGAGCGCGCACGCCGACTGCTGGACGACGGAGGTACGCCATGACGCCCACCCTCTGGCCGCTGTGGGCGCTCGCCATCTCGCTGCTGCTGCTGGCCCTGGGCGGCTTGCTGTGGCCGCTGCTGCGCGAGCCGCGCGACGCCCCGGCCGACGGCGGGGATCGCCTGCGCGAGCTGTACCGACGCAAGCGCGAGGAACTGGCACAGGAGGCCCTGAGCCCCGCCGAGCACCAGCAGGCGCTGGACGAACTGCAGCTGGGCTTCCTGCAGGAGCTGGAGGCTGCCAGCCCCGCGCCCGCGCTGCGCGACAGCCCCTGGCAGACGCGCCTACCCGCCGCGCTGCTCAGCGTGGCGCTGCCCGTGGCCGCGCTGGCGCTCTACCTGCACGCCGGCGACCCGCGCGCCGTGGCGGAGCTGGCAATAGCCTCCGCGGCCACGCACGAAGGCAGCGGCAACCAGGTCGAGACCGCCGTCGCCCGCCTGACCGAGCGCCTGCGCGCCAACCCCGACGACCTGGAAGGCTGGCTGGTGCTGGCCCGATCGCAGGAAACGATGGAGCGCTTCGGCGATGCCGCCCAGTCGTACGGTCAGGCCATCGCTGCGGCGACGCGCCAGCAGGCGCCGGCCGACATCGTCGCGCGGCTGCAGGCCGACCTCGCCGACGCGCTGGGCTCGGCGCACGACGGCGACCTCGGTGGGCCCGCGCAGGCCGCCATCGCGGCGGCGCTGGCGCTGGATGTCAACCAGCCCAAGGCGCTCGCGCTGGCCGGCGCCGCCGCGATGCGCCGCAGCGACATCGACACCGCGCGCCGGCACTGGCAGCGCCTGCTGGCCCTGCTGCCGCCGGGCTCGGACATGGCGCTGCGCGTGGAGTCCGACCTGCAGCGGCTGTCGGCGCCGGGCGCCGCGGCGTCCCTCGGCGCCCGCGTCGCCATCGATGCCACGCTGGCCGACGGCATCCCGCCGCAGGCCACGGTGTTCGTCGTCGTGCGCCCCGCGGGCGAACGCATGCCGGCCGCCGTCGTGCGCCTGCGCGCCAGCGACCTGCCCGCCGACGTCGTCATCGACGACCGCCACGCGATGTCGCCCGACCGGCCGCTGTCGCGCTTCGGCGCCGTCACGGTGCAGGTCCGCATCAGCCCCTCGGGCCAGGCGCTGGCCCAGCCGGGCGACTGGTTCAGCGACGCGCTGCCCGCGCGGCCCGGCCAGCAAGGCCTGGCACTCATCGTCAGGAGCGGCGTGAAGCCAGGCGCCTGACGCAGGCGCCCGCCACGGGCCGCAAAGCAAAAAGCCCGGCAACTCACTGAGTTACCGGGCTTTGCTGTACACGAGGTACCTACCGTATTTGGTAGGCGCGATTGGATTCGAACCAACGACCCCCACCATGTCAAGGTGGTGCTCTAACCAACTGAGCTACGCGCCTGAAGAGCTTCGCACTATAGCATGCTTTTTGAGGGTTCGTCCACAAATCACTTCCGGCGCGCTGAACGGACGCCCGAGATGGCGCACAGGTCGCGCAGCACCTTGGCCAACCTGGTGGCGTCGGACAGCTCCAGCGTGAAGCTCATCCACGCCGTGTCGCCGCCGCCGGTGCGCGGCCTGGCAGCGGCACCGCCCTGCAGCGACTGCGTGTTGACGGCGACGACGTTCATCTTCTCCTTGGCGAAGATCTCCAGCACGTCGCGCAGCAGGCCCTGCCGGTCGCCGGCCTCGACCAGCACGTCGACCGGGTAGACCGGCGCGCTCTTGCCAGCCGGCTCACCGCCGCCCCACTCGACGGCGATGACGCGTTCGGGCGAGCGGCGCTTCATCTCGGCGAGATTGCTGCAGTCGCTGCGGTGGATGGCCACGCCTTTGCCGCGCGTGACGAAGCCGGCGATGGCGTCCGGCGGCGCGGGCCGGCAGCAGCGCGACAGCGTCGTCAGCAGCGAGTCGATGCCCACCACCAGCACGCCGCCGCGCCCGCCCGCGCCCGGGCTGCTGGCGCTGCGCGTGTGCTTCTGCGCGAGCAGTTCGTCCTCGTCGGCCGCCGGCTCGGGCGGCCGCAGCAGCAGCTCGATGTTGCGCAGCGAGTACTCGTCCTTGCCGACCACCTCGAACAGCGCGTCCGCGCCCTTGAAGCCCAGCCGCGCGGCCAGCTCGTCCAGCTTCAGCGCCGTCCTGCCCTCGCGCTGCAGCAGCTTCTCGACCAGCTCGCGGCCCTTGGCGATGGTCTGCGCCTGCTGCAGCGCGTTGAACCACGCCCGCACCTTGGCGCGCGAACGCTGGCTCTGCAGATAGCCCAGCTCGGGATTCAGCCAGTCCAGCGACGGCCCACCCTCCTTGGTCGCGATGATCTCCACCGTCTGCCCGCTTTGCAGCGGCGTGTTCAGCGGCAGCATCTGGCCGTCGATGCGCGCACCGCGGCAGCGGTGGCCCAGGTCGGTGTGCACCGCGTAGGCGAAGTCCACCGGCGTCGCGCCAGCCGCCAGCTCGACGATGGTGGCCTGCGGCGTGAAGACGTAGATGCGGTCATCGAACACCGCCCCGCCCTCGCCCTGCACAGTGTCGCGCTCCCAGGCCAGCAGCTGGTTCAGCACGGCCTTGCGGGCGCGTGCCACCTGCTCCTCGAACTCGCCCGCCGCGCTGACGCCGGCGTAGCCGCGCGCGCCGGCCTCCTTGTAGGCCCAGTGCGCGGCCACGCCATGCTCGGCGTGGTCGTGCATCTCGCGCGTGCGGATCTGCACTTCCATGACCCGCTGGTCCGGCCCCAGCACCACCGTGTGCAGCGACTGGTAGCCATTGGGCTTGGGCTTGGCGATGTAGTCGTCGAACTCGCCCGGCACCGGCGTGTAGAGCTCGTGCAGCCGCGCCAGCACGGCGTAGCAGTCGGCCACGCTGGCGACGATGACGCGCAAGGCCCGCAGGTCAAACACGCGGTCCAGCGACAGCGCCTTGCCCTGCATCTTCTTGTGGATGCTGTAGAGATGCTTGGGACGGCCCTGGACTTCGGCGGCGATGCCCTGCGCGTACAGGTCGGCCTGCAGCGTCGCGCGCGCGGCCTCGATGCGCTGCTCGCGCTCGACACGTTTCTCCTGCAGCCCCTTGGCCAGCGCCTTGTAGGCCTCGGGCTCGCGGAAGCGGAACGCGAGGTCTTCCAGCTCCCACTTGATCTGCCAGATGCCCAGCCGGTTGGCCAGCGGCGCGAACACCGCCTGCGACTCGGCGGCCAGCTCCGGTGGGCACGGCGTCTTGCTGGCGGCATGCCAGCGCAGCGTCTGCAGCCGCGAGGCCAGGCGCAGCAGCACGACGCGCAGGTCCCTCGAGAACGCCAGCAGCATCTTGCGCACGCGCTCGGTCTGCTGGGCCTTCTGGTCGGTGCTGACCTTGGCGGCCCGCGCCGCGCGCTGCATCTGCACCAGCTTGCGCGTGTGCGTGACGAGGCTGGCGTGGCTGTCGCCGAAGGCCTTGGCGACGACGTCTTCGGGTTTGGTCAGGAAGTCGGCCGCGTAGACGAGGTAGGCCGCCGCCTGCAGTTCCTGAGCGGCGCCCACGGCCTGCAGGATGGCAGCCACGCCGTCGGCATGGGTCAGCGCGTTTTCGCCGGTGTCCAGCGTCTCGGCGGCCAGCAGCGGCTCGGCAAAGGCGCGCGCGCGGGCCACCTCGGCGTGGGAATGATCGGTGCTGGTATCCAGCAGCGCGACGATGGGCGCGGTGGCCGCGCCCTCGTGCATCAAGCCTGTCTTCATGAACTCAGGAAGTCTCGGACGATGGCGATCTGGTCGTCATGGATCAAGGTGGGCGCATGCCCCACGCCGGGCAGCTCGACCAGCCGCGCGCCGGGGCCGCGCTGCGTCATCGCGCGCGCGGTCTCGGCGCTGAGCAGGTCGCTGTCGGCGCCGCGGATCAGCAGCGTCGGGCAGGTCAGCGCGTCATAGGCGGCCCAAAGCGCGG
This sequence comes from Pelomonas lactea, assembly GCF_043555885.1. NCBI lineage: Bacteria > Pseudomonadati > Pseudomonadota > Betaproteobacteria > Burkholderiales > Sphaerotilaceae > Roseateles > Pelomonas lactea. The sequence goes on from NZ_JBIGHX010000011.1 coordinate 103,439, forward strand.
CCTCGCCCACTGCGGCGAGTTCGGGCGTCACGGCACCGAAGGGCACGGCGATGGCGGGGTCGTAGCGCAGCCGCCAACCATCGCCGTCCTGCTGGAACAGCGGCTCCGACAGGGCCAGCCACTCGGCCTCGGTGTGCGGCCCAAAGCCGTCGGAAATGGTGCGCAGATAGGCCGCACCCTCGGCCAGCGACGTGAAGCGCTGCACCTTGCCGAGGTAGCTGCCGATGCGCTGCAGCGCCTCGAAGCGGATGGCGGGGCCCACGTCGTTGAGCACGAGGCGGCGAATGAAGCCCGGCCGCCCCTCGGCCCCGCGCAGCGACGCCACGCCCAGGCCGATGAGCCCGCCCATGGACGTGCCCACCCAGTCCACCTGCTCCACGTCCAGCCGCGCCAGCAGCGCGATCATGTCGGACACGTAGGCCGGGATCGCGTAGCCGCCGGGTTGGCGCAGCCAGTCGGAGCGGCCGCGGCCGGCCACGTCGGGGCAGACCACGCGGTAGCGGCTGCTCATGACACGGGCCAGCGCGTCGAAGTCGCGCCCCTGACGCGACAGTCCGTGCACACAGACCAGCACCGGCGCGTCGGCGCTCGGGCCGGCCCACTCCCAGTACGCCATGCGGTGCAGGCCGGTGGCGTCCAGGCAATTGACGAAGCGCAGGTCGGGCTGGGTCATGGTTCAATCCTTTGAAACCATCGTAGCAACCCGAGAGGATTCCCATCATGTTGAAAGGCAAGACCGCCCTCGTCACCGGCTCCACCAGCGGCATCGGCCTGGGTATCGCGCTGTCGCTGGCCAGGCAGGGGACCAACGTGATCCTGAACGGCTTCGGCGACGCCGAGGCGCCCAAGGCCGAGGTGGCGGCGCTGGGTGTCAAGGTGGGCTACCACGGTGCCGACATGAGCAAGCCGAGCGACATCGCCGCGCTGGTGGCCTATGCCGACGCCGAGTTTGGCGGCATCGACATCCTCGTCAACAACGCCGGCATCCAGCATGTGGCGCCGGTGCAGGACTTCCCCGTCGAGAAGTGGGACGCGATCATCGCCATCAACCTCACGTCGGCCTTCCACACGACGCGGCTGGCGCTGCCGGGCATGCTGCAGCGCGGCTGGGGCCGCATCGTCAACATCGCGTCGGCACACGGGCTCGTGGCGTCGGCGCAGAAGTCGGCCTACGTGGCCGCCAAGCACGGCCTGGTCGGCTTCACGAAGAGCGTCGCGCTGGAGACGGCCACGACACCGGTCACCGTCAACGCCATCTGCCCCGGCTGGGTGCTGACGCCGCTGGTGCAGAAGCAGGTGGACGCGCTGGCCGCGAAGGACGGCGTCGACAACGACGAGGCCAAGCGCCGCCTGCTGGCCGAGAAGCAGCCGTCGCTGCATTTCACGACGCCCGAGGAACTGGGTGCGCTCACCGTGTTCCTGTGCTCGGACGCCGCCATCAACGTGCGCGGCCAGGCCTGGGCGATGGACGGGGGCTGGACGGCGGTCTGAGTGGCCCCCCGGCCCGGCGGATACGCCGATCCGCCCCCCCGAGGGGGCGCGGACCGTCGCGGGGGTGGCCCCGCGCCGACGTCCGCTGCGGGGCCGCTTGGGAGCGGCCCGGCGCTGGCCCCACAGTCCCTCGCTATCGCTCAGCGCGGGGACGACTCGCGCGTCAGCTGCACGCTGCCGCTGACGTTCACCGTCACGCTGGCCTTGCCGGCCTCGGTCGGCAGGCCGGCATCGGCCGCCTCGGCCTTGACCATGCGCATCGCCATCATGGGCCGCGGCTGCGACACCTCGTCGCTCGAGATGTTGATCTCACCCACCACATAGCCGCCGTAGCCGAACTGCTTCGCGTAGTCCGCCGCCTTGGCGCGGTAGCGGCCGATGGCCTGGGTCGTGATGTCGGCCTCGGCCTTCTCGCGCGCCTCTCGCGACAGGCTGTAGCCCACGCGGGCGATGCTCAGCGTGCTGATGCGGCCGGTCAGCTGCGCGATGGCGGCCGTGTCGCGGCCCTCCACCTGCAGCTCCGCACTGCCCTGCCAGCCGTTGATCTTGCCCGTCTTGGGGTCGTGGCGCGGGTACAGCGAGAAGCCGCCGGTCTGCACGTCCACCTGGCCCGGCTTGGCCACCCTGCGCGCCTCGGCCAGCGCGGCATCCAGCGCCTGCTTCAGCGCCGCCTGCACGGCCGTGGGCTCGCTGCCGTCACGCGTGGTGGAGAAGCTGACCCCCAGCACGTCGCGCGTGACCTCGGCGGTGGCGCTGGCCGACAGGCTCAGCCGCTCCCGCGGCGCCTCGGCGGCCTGGGCCGCGGCGGCCAGGGTCAGAACAGACAGGGCGGCAAACACACGCATGGCACTTCCTTTCAACAGGGGGCTTCCAGCTTAGCGGCGCACCATGCCCCCGATATGGCAACGAGCTGTAACCGATGCCTGCTGTCCTACGCGACCGGCTTTCAAACCTGCACACAATGCCGCTGTTACAAATTCAGGAAGCGCGATGAACAACGCCGCCAATCCCCGCCAGAACCGCATCCTCGTCGTCGACGACGATGCCCGCATCCGTGACCTGCTGCGCCGTTACCTGACCCAGGAAGGCTTCGAAGTGCTGCTGGCCGAAGACAGCCGCGCGCTGAACAAGCAGCTGACCCGTGAGACGGTGGACCTCATCGTGCTGGACCTGATGCTGCCCGGCGAGGACGGCCTGACGATCTGCCGCCGCCTGCGCGCCGCCAACGACCAGACGCCCATCATCATGCTGACCGCCAAGGTCGAGGACGTGGACCGCATCGTCGGCCTGGAGGTGGGCGCCGACGACTACCTCGCCAAGCCGTTCAACCCGCGCGAATTGCTGGCCCGCATCAACGCGGTGCTGCGCCGCCGCCCGCCGCCGGAAGCTCCGGGCGCGCCGTCCAAGGAACCGATGACGGTGACCTTCGGCCCGTTTGAGTTCGACCTGGCCCTGCGTCGTCTCACGAAGAATGGCGAGCAACTGCCGCTGACCACCGGCGAGTTCTCCATGCTGAAGACGCTGGTGCGCCACCCGCGCCAGCCGCTGTCCCGCGACAAGCTGGCCCAGCTGGCCCGCGGCCGCGAGTTCGAGCCGTTCGACCGCAGCCTGGACGTGCAGATCTCGCGCCTGCGCAAGATGCTGGAGGCCGACCCGGCCCAGCCGCGCTACATCCAGACCGTCTGGGGCGTGGGCTATGTCTTCGTGCCGGATGAGAATTCTTGAGCCCCTCGCCCAGTCTTGCCGCGCTGTACGCGGGCAAGTCTGGTCGGTCCCCCGCGGGGACGGCGATGCTTGCCGGATCGACCGGCAAGCACATCGCCCGACGGGCCGGCTTGGGGCGGCCCGGCGCTCGGCCCGAACACAACTCAACTGATTGATGCCCCGCCCCCACCTCGCCTTGAATCTTTTCTGGCGCACGTTCGCGTGGCTGGCGCTGCTGCTGGCCGGCGCGGTGCTGGCCTGGCAGTACACCTTCAAGCTGCTGGAGGCCGAGCCGCGGGCGCTGGAGTCGGCCGAACAGCTGGCCGGCCTCGTCAAGCTCAGCCGCATCGCGCTGGAGCACACCGACCCCATCAACCGCGTGGCCGTCATCACGTCGATGTCGCGCGGCGACACGGTGCAGGTGCGCGTCGCCGAGCAAACGGACCGCTGGCTGCCCTACGACACCAGCCCGTTCGCGAAGAAGCTGGCCGCCGAGCTGCGCGGCACGCTGGGGCCGGATACGCTGATCGCCCGCAGCGTCAACGACGTGCCCGGCCTGTGGGTGCGCTACGTCGTCGGCGAGGACGCCTTCTGGCTCAAGACCAGCGCAGCGCCGCTGTCCGTCAACCTCGCCGGCAACTGGTGGTGGGTGCTCATTGCGCTGCTGGCCACCATCGTCGGCTCGGCACTGATCGCGCGGCTCATCAACCAGCCGCTGCGCGAGCTGGCCGAGGCCGCCGGCCGCATCCGCGAGGGCGAGTACGACTCGCGGCTGGACGAGACGACGATGACCAGCGAGATCCGCGAGGTCAACATGGGCTTCAACCGCATGGCCCGCGAGCTGGCCAAGCTGGAGGAGGACCGCGCCGTCATGCTGGCCGGCATCTCGCACGACCTGCGCACGCCGCTGGCGCGGCTGCGGCTTGAGACGGAGATGAGCGTCAGCGACGAGCAGGCGCGTCACTTCATGGCGCAGGACATCGACCAGCTCGACGCCATCATCAGCAAGTTCATGGACTATGCGCGCCCCAACGAGACGCAACTGCGCGAGGCCAAGCTGGCCGACATCGTCGAGCGCGAGGTGCAGGGCTTCCGCGACCCCGACCAGATCCGCTTCCGCGTGCAGGTCAGCACGGCGCTGAAGGTCTTCGTCGACGACACCGAGCTGGGCCGCGTGCTGCTGAACCTGTTCGAGAACGCGCGCCGCTACGGCCACGAGCCCGGCGAGCCGGCGCGCGTGGACGTCAGTGCGACTCGCCAGGGTTCGTGGGTGGAGCTGCGCGTGCGCGACCATGGGCCCGGCGTGCCTCCGGACCGCCTGGCCCGGCTGACGACCCCGTTCTACCGCGGTGACGCGGCGCGCACGGCCGCCAGCGGCGCGGGCCTGGGGTTGGCCATCGTCGAGAAATCGGTGCAGCGCCTGGGTGGCCAGCTGTCCATCAGCAACTCGCCGGAAGGCGGCTTGCTGACGGTGCTCAAGCTGCAGGCCGGCTGAAGCGCGCCTATCGCGGCGCCGCGGCCAGCAGGCAGACGGCGCGCGCCTCGATGGCGCGGCCCTCGCCCACCGGGCCCATCTTCTCGGCCGTCTTGGCCTTCACGTTGACCTGGGCAACGTCCACGCCCAGCACCTCGGCCAGCCGCGCGCGCATGGCCGGGATGTGAGGCGCCATCTTGGGCGCCTGGGCGACGATGGTGGTGTCCAGGTTCACAAGTTGCCAGCCCGCCTCGCGCACGCGGCGGTAGGCCTCGGCCAGCAGCACCATGGAATCGGCGCCCTTGAACTCGGCGGCCGTGTCGGGGAACAGCTTGCCGATGTCGCCCAAGGCGGCGGCGCCCAGCAGCGCGTCGGTGATGGCATGGGCCAGCGCGTCGGCGTCGGAGTGGCCCAGCAGGCCGTGCGTGTGTGCAATCGTGATGCCGCCGAGGATCAGCGGGCGGCCGGTGACGAGCTGGTGGGTGTCCCAGCCTTCGCCGATGCGCAGGGCAGTCGCAGAAATCATGCACAGGATTGTCCGTGCAAACCGGCGCCCCTGCGCGCTACCCTCCCACCATGCCCAGCACCTCCCCCCGACTGCGCCTGCTGGCCGGACTGCTCGCGGCACTTGCGACGGCCGCCGCAGCCGCGAGGCCGCCGCTGCGCATGCTGGTGTTCCCGGTGCCGGGGCTGTTCGACATCGTGGAAGGTGGCCACATCGCCGGCCCCGGCGGCCTGCTGCTGCGCCAGATCGCCCAGGCCAGCGAGTTGAGCATCGAGACCTCGAGCGTGCCGCTGGCCCGCGCATGGAACACGGTCCTCACCGAGCCGAACACCTGCGTGCTGGGCGTGACGCGCTCGCCCGATCGCGAGGAACGGTTCCAGTGGGTGGGCGTCGTCTCGCGAGCGGATGTCGCCGTGTACGGCCGCACCGACGCCCTGTTCGCGCCGCCGGACCTGGGCGCGCTGCGCGGCAAGCCGGTGGTGGTGCTGCGGGAGACCTTCACCGCCATCGCGCTGCGCGAGGCCGGCGTGGTCGCGCAGGAGGTCAGCAGCGCGGCGATCGCGCTGCGCATGCTGCAGGCCGGCCGCGTGGACTACTGGTACGCCCACCAACTGGTGGCCGAGCCGACCGCCCGCAACGCCGGCGGGCTCGCGATCAGGCCGTTGCTGGTCACGTCACGCATCGACGGCTACCTGGCCTGCAATCCGGAGACCGCCGCGGACGACGTCGACAAGCTGCGGCAGGCCCTGCAGCGCCTGCGGCGCCAGGGCGACCTGACCCCGTTCGGCGTGCGCTGACGCCTGACGCGCCTGATATGGTGCGGCGCCATGCGCCGTCCGCCCCATCCATTCCACCTCGCCACCACGTTCGCCACCGCCCTGCTGCTGATCTGCAGCGGCGCGATGGCACAGCCCGCCGCGCCGGCAACCCCTTCGTCACAGGCACAGGCCACGCCAACGCCGCGCCCGCGCATCGGCCTGGTGCTGTCCGGCGGCGGTGCCCGCGGTCTGGCCCACATCGGCGTGCTGCGCGTGCTGGAGGAGCTGCAGGTGCCGGTGGACCTCATCGTCGGCACCAGCATGGGCGCCGTCGTCGGCGGCGCGTACGCGTCGGGCCGCAGCGTGGACGAGCTGGAGGCCCTGGTGAAGAGCGCCAACTGGAACGCCATCCTGGCCGACCGCCCGGCCCGCGAGCGCCTGGCCATCCGCCGCCGCGAAGACGATGAGCGCCTGCCGTCGCGCATCGAGTTCGGCGTGAGCCTGGCCAAGGGCGCGCAACTGCCGGCCGGCGCAGCCGGCAACGGCCAGTTGGAGGCCACGCTGTCGTCGCTGCTGCCCGCCACGCGCATGGACGACCCGCTGCGCCGCCTGCCCATCCCGTTCCGCGCCGTCGCCACCGACCTGCTGTCGGGCGCCATGCTGGATCAGGCCGACACGCCGCTGTTCGAGGCGTTGCGTGCGTCCATGGCCGTGCCCGGCGTGTTCTCGCCGCTGCGCGTGAACGGGCGGCCGCTGGTGGACGGCGGCCTGGTGCGCAACCTGCCCATCGACCTGGCGCGCCAGCTGGGCGCGGACATCATCATCGCCGTCAACGTCGGCACACCGCTGCTGGAGGAACGCGAGATCACCAGCGCCGTCATGGTGGCCAACCAGATGCTGCAGATCCTGACCGAGCAGAACGTGCAGCGCTCGCTGCAGGAGCTGCGGCCGCAGGACATCGTCATCGACCCGGACCTGGGCGGCATGGGCTTCATGGACTTCTACCGCGCCGACGAGGCCCTGGCCACCGGCCGGCGCGCCGCCCTGGCCGCCGGCGAGCGGCTGTCCGCGCTGGCCGCGCCCGCCGCGCAGGCCACGCTGCAGGCCCGGCGTCTGGGTGTGCCGGAGTCGGCGCTGCCGGCGCTGCCGCTGGGCGACATCAGGATCACCGGCACGCGCCGCACCAACGCCGAGGCGCTGCGCGCCGAACTCGCGCTGCAGCCGGGCGACACCGTGGGCCGCACGGAACTCGCACGAGCCGTCGAGCGGCTGGACGGCACCGGCGACCTGGAACGCATCGAAACCGAGATCGACGATCGCGACGGCCGCCGCAACATCGAGTTCAAGCTCACCGAGGCCGACTGGGCCGCCAGCCGCGTTCGCCTGGGGCTGGAGCTGTACAGCGACTTCGCCGATGCCAGCAGCTACTCGCTGGTCGCAATGCACGTGGCCAACTGGCTGAACCGCTGGGGCGCCGAGCTGCGCAGCGTGGCGCGCATCGGCACCACGCGCGGCCTGAACACCGAGTTCTACCAGCCGCTGGGCCCGGGCTCGCGCTGGTTCGCCGCCGCCAAGCTGGGCTACGAGGCCGGCGCCAACGACGTGTTCAACCAGGGCCAGCGCGCGCTGCGGCTGAGCAGCAGCCTGACCAGCGCCCAGCTGGAACTGGGCCACCGCGTGGCCGGCCTGGGCGACGTGCGTTTCGGCATCGGCCGGCTGCGCGCCAGCGACGAAGTGGTGCTGCCGATCAGCAGCGGCGGGCGCGCGTCCAAGAGCTACAGCCAGCAGTACCTGGAGCTGCACACCGACACGCTGGACTCGCTGGCCTTCCCCAGCCGCGGCCAGTGGACGACGGCCCGCATCGAATGGCTGCGGCCGCGCGGCGAGGGTCATGTCATCAACGCGTCGCTGCTGGGGCTGTCGGCGTTCCGCCTGGGCGAATGGGCCGGCCAGCTGTACGGCGAGTTCGCGCATGCCGAGCGCGGCCAGGCCCGCTCGCTGGGCGGCTATCTGCGGCTGTCGGGCACGCCGGACGGCTCGCTGGTCGGCGAGAACATGGTGCTGGCTCGCCTCGTCATGGCGCGGCGCATCGGCCAGATGCCGGTAGGGCTGGGCGGCGCCGTGCGCGTGGGCTTCTCGCTGGAGACGGGGGCGGTGGGCAACGGCACGGGGCTGAAACTGTCCAACCTGCCCCGCGACGGCTGGCGTCAGGCCGCCAGCGGCTTCCTCAGCGTGGACACGCGCTTCGGGCCATTCTTCCTCGCGCTGGGGTCGACGCGGGGCGGGGACACGGCGGCTTATCTGCTGCTGGGGCCCACCTGGTGAAGCCAGCGCTCGGCCAACTCGAAGTCCTCCGGCCACGTCACCTTGAAGTTGGCCATCGACGCACGCACCAGCCGCGGCGTCAGACCCAGCGCCTCGACGGCGCTGGCCTCGTCGGTCGCGGCAGCGCCCATCGCGGCCAAGGCTTTCTCGGCCAGACCCAGGCGGAACATCTGCGGCGTCTGGGCCGCCCACTTGTCGCGGCGGTCGACAGTCGCCGTCACGCGACCATCCGCGCCACCGGCCTTCAAGGTGTCGGCAATGGGCTGGGCCAGCAGGCCGCCGACGTCGTCGTCCTGACAGGCGTCGATGAGCGCGTCGACCCACTCGGGCCGCAGCAGGCAGCGCGCCGCGTCGTGCACCAGCACCCAGTCGCCATCCGTCGCGCCGCGTGACCGCAGGTCGGCCAGGCCGCCCAACACGCTGTCGGCGCGGCTGGCACCGCCGACTCGCGCCACCCAGGCCGTGCAGCCCGGCAGCGCGCCTTCGAAGCGGTCGTCGGCCGGCGACAGCACCACCAGCGTCTGCGCGATGCGCGGCACGGCGGCCAGCGCGGCCAGCGTGTGGGCCAGCATCGGGCGGCCGGCGATCTCGACGTACTGCTTGGGCATGCCGGCGCCGGAGCGCTCGCCGATGCCGGCGGCGGGAACGAGGGCGAAGAAACGGGGAGCGGTCATGGGTGCATTCTCAGGCGACCGTGATGCGGCAGTTGAGCGCTCCCGAGGGGCTGGTGAGGCAAGTCGCTGGCAAGGCGCGACGACGCAGTGGGCTCGTGCCCACAAGGAGGAGCAACGCAGCCAGCGGCTTGAAACGCCAGACCAGCGGGGGCGCAGCGCTGTTCACCGAAGTGACTAAGCAGGCGAGCGGCCTCTAGTGTTGACGCAAGCCAGCGACGGATGAATCGCAAGCGGTCAACTGCCGGATCAAGGTCCGGGACAATCGCCCCGTCATGCTGATCTCCGACCTCCGCCAGCGCCTGCGTGCGCTGGGCGCCAACCCCACCCATGAAAGCCGCGTGCTGCGCCACTGGGTGCAGAACCTGCCGCTTGATGCCGGCAAGCAGCCGCTGCAGGGCTGGCTGCCCAGGGCCGTCATGGACGCGCTGCCAAGCCTGTTCGCCGAGCTGGACGGGCTGCTGGCCGTGAGGAGCGGGCATGCCGGCGGCGACGGCGTGTCGGCGCGGCTGCTGCTGGGCCTGCATGACGGCCAGACGGTGGAGACCGTGCTGCTGCCGCGCGACGGGGTCTGCGTGTCCAGCCAGGTGGGCTGCGCGGTGGGCTGCCGGTTCTGCATGACCGGTGTGGACGGGCTGATCCGACAGGTCGGCAGCGCCGAGATCGTCGCGCAGGTGGTGCTGGCGCGGCGCCGCAACCCGCGGCTGAAGAAGGTCGTCTTCATGGGCATGGGCGAGCCCGCGCACAACCTCGCCAACGTGCTGGACGCGATCACGCTGCTCGGCCGCGAGGGCGGCTTCGGGCACAAGCAGCTGGTGTTCTCGACGGTGGGCGACGAGCGCGCGTTCGCCGCGCTGAACGAGGCCGACGTGAAGCCGGCGCTGGCGCTGTCGCTGCACACGACGGATGCCGACAAGCGCGCCGAGCTGCTGCCGCGCGCGCCGCGCCTCACGCCCGAAGAACTCGTCGACGCCGCCGACGCCTATGCCCGCGCCAGCGGCTACCCCATCCAGTACCAGTGGACGCTGCTGGACGGCGTCAACGACGGGCAGGAAGAACTGGACGGCATCGTGCGGCTGCTCAAGGGCCGCTACGGGCTGCTGAACATGATCCCGTTCAACAGCAACGAGGGCCTGCCCTTCCAGCGCCCGAGCTGGGAGCGCGCGCGTGCCATCGCGGCCGAGCTGTCGGCGCGCGGCGTGCTGACCAAGCTGCGCGACTCCGCCGGCCAGGATGTGGAAGGCGGTTGCGGCCAGCTGCGCGCCCGCGAGGCCAAGGGCCGACCCGCGCGCGTCGTGAGGATTCACGCCTGACGCAGGGAACAGCCACCACAAAAGGTAACTCCCGGCCGCGGCCGTGCACGCAGAATCCGTCCCGCCGCTTCGGCGCGACGACGACAAGACATCCATCGGAGGAGACATGACCCAGCTTCAGGCCCTGGCCACCCACGCCCGCACGGCCGCCCTGATCGCCGGCACGGTGCTGTGCCTGCAGGCGACCGCCGCGCCCACCGCCACCAAGTTCGACGCGACGGCCCAGCTCGGCGGCAGCACGCTGCAGCTCAACGGCAAGGGCACGCGCATCCGCCTGGTGTTCAAGGCCTATGACATGGGCCTGTACACCACCAAGCGTGTGGCCACGCCGGGCGAGCTGTTCGCACTGGCGGGCCCCAAGCGGCTGCAGTTCACCGCACTGCGCGAGCTGCCGGGCACGGAGCTGGGGCGGCTGTTCCTGCGCGGCATCAGCGACAACACGCCCAGCCAGCAACTCACCCGCCACACGCTGGCCACGACGCGCCTCATCGAGATCTTCTCCGGCAAGCCCAAGCTGATGCCGGGCGACACGTTCACGATGGACTTCGTGCCGGGCAAGGGCACGCAGTTCTACATCCAGGGCCAGGCCCAGGGCGAGCCGGTGGGCGACGACGAGTTCTTCAGCTTCGTGCTGCGCATCTGGTTCGGCAGCTCGCCGGCCGACGCCAACCTGCGCGACGCGCTGCTGGAAGCCCCCACCAGCTGATTGCCGCTCGGCGGCTCTCCTAGAATCCGCCGCCATGCGCCGCTGGTTCCTCGCCCTCCTCGCCCTGCTCGTGACAGCCCAGCTGTCGTGGGCCGGTGCGGCGCTGTGCTGCGTGGACGAGCTGGCCAGCCAGAACGCCGCGGTGCTGAGCGGCGAGGCGGCGCACGCGACGGCATCAACCGACGCCCACCCGGTCTGCGACACCGCCGGCCATTGCCACTGCCACCACACCGGCTGCGCCACGCCGCTGGCCGAGACGGGCCGCCCGACAGCCGCCGAACAGCCCGCGCCCGCGCCGGCACGGGTGCTGCGGCACAAGTCCCACATCCCGCCGGGGCTGGAACGCCCCAACTGGCTGCGCGCCTGAGTCGGCGCGCCGCTTCCCTCCTCATTTCCCGTTGCTGAAGCGAGGCACCCGCCGGGTGCCTAACGCGCCGAACCGCCTGCCGTTGTTCCACCACCGGAGAGTTCGATGCGATTCCTTCTTCCAGCGCTGCTGATCGCGCTGGCCCCCGGCGTCTGCGACGCCATCACGCTGGCCGAGGCGCAAGCCCTGGCCCTGACCCACAACCCCGACCTGGCCCAGGCGCGCCTGGAGCTGCAGGCGCTGCAAGGCGCCGAGATGCAGGCCGGCGCCCGCCCCAACCCCGAGCTGGGCGTGCTGCTGGAGGACGCCCGCGCCGCCACACGCACGACGACCGTGCAGCTGAGCCAGGCCATCGAGCTGGGCGGCAAGCGCGCCGCACGCCAGGCTGCCGCGGCCCAGGCCCGCGAGCAGGCCGCCGTCGCGCTCGCCGCCCGGCAGGCCGACGTGCGCGCCGCCGTTGCGGCGGCCTTCTTCGAGCTGCTGGCCGCCGACGCCCAACGGCAGTTGGCCGAAGCCGGCGTCAAGCTCGCGCAGGACGCCGCCGGCGCCGCCGACAAGCGCCTGCAGGCCGGCAAGGTGCCGCCGCTGGAGGCGGCCAAGGCTCGCGTCGCCGAGGCGCAGGCCCGGGCCGAGCTGGCCCAGGCCCTCAGCGAAGGCCAGCAGGCCCGCGCGCGGCTGGCCGCCTTGTGGGGCCAGGGCCCGCAGGCCGTCACGCATGCCGAGGGCGATGCGGGCGCCCTGCCCGCCCAGCCGTCCGAGGCGCAGCTCGCCGCCTGGCTGGCCGACGCCCCGGCGCTGCAGATCGCGCGGCTGGACATCGCGCGCCGCCAGGCGCTGACCGACGGCGAGCGCGCCCGGCGCACGCCCGATGTCACGGTCACCGTCGGCGCCAAGCGCGACGCCGAGCTGGGCCGCACGCAGGCCGTAATCGGCCTGTCGCTGCCGCTGCCGCTGGCCGACCGCAACCAGGGCGGCCTGCTGGAGGCGCTGCGCCGCGAGGACCAGGCCCGCGAGGCGCTGACCGCCACCTCGCTGAAGCTGCAGGCCGACCTGGCCGCCGCCGCCGAGCGGCTGCGCGCCAGCCGCGAGCAGGCACGGCTGCTGGCCGACGACGCGCTGCCCGTCGCGCAGACCGCCTACGACACCGCGCTGAAGGGCTACGAGCTGGGCAAGTTCGCCTTCCTGGACGTGCTGGACGCGCAGCGCAGCCTGGTCCAGCTGCGCCGCCAGCAACTGCAGCACACCGCCGACGCCCACCGCGCCGCCGCCGACCTCGCGCGGCTGCTGGGCCGCGCTCCCCAAGACAGCAAGGACTGAGTCATGAACAAGAAGAACACCCTCGCCATCGCCGCCGTGCTGGCTGCGGGCCTGGTGCTGGGCGCCGCCATCCTGCGCGGCAACGGCACGCACGCCGAGGACGGCCATGCCCACGGCAGCGCGCAGGCCAACGATGGCGGCAGCCGCGCCGAGGCGCCAGCCACACCGACCAAGGGCCCGCACGGCGGCCGGCTGTTCAGCCAGGACGGCCTGGGGCTGGAGCTCACCATCTTCGAGGCCGGCGTGGCGCCCGAGTTCCGCGTCTACCTGACGCGCGACGGCAAGCCGCTGGCGCCCGCGCTGGCCGAGGTCGCCGTGACGCTGCAGCGCCTGGGCCGCGAGCCGGAGCTCTTGCGCTTCAACGCGGAGCAGGACTACCTGAAGGGCTCGGCCACCGTGGAAGAGCCGCACTCCTTTGCCGCCACCATCACGGCCACCGTCGCCGGCAAGCGGCACGAGTTCCGCTTCGAGCAGGTGGAGGACCGTGCACCGATGAGCGACGAGCAGCTGCGCCACAACGGCATCACGCTGGACACGGCGGGGCCTGCGCGCATCGTCAGCACGCTGGAGCTGCTGGGCGAGGTGAAGCTGAACCAGGACCGCGCCGTCGTGCTGACGCCGCGGCTGGCCGGGGTCGTGGAGGCGGTGCGCGTCAATGCCGGGGACCGCGTGGCGCGCGGCCAGGTGCTGGCCGTGCTGTCCAGCCCGGCACTGGCCGACCAGCGCGCCGAACTGCTGGCTGCACAGCGCCGCCTGGCACTGGCACGCACGACGTACGAACGCGAGAAGAAGCTGTGGGAGGACAAGATCTCCGCCGAGCAGGACTATCTGGCCGCCCGCCAGGCCATGCACGAGGCCGAGATCGCCACCGACAGCGCCCGCCAGAAGCTGGCCGCGCTGGGTGCCACCGCCGGTGACGCGCAAGGCCTGACCCGCTACGAGATCCGCTCGCCCATCGCCGGCGTCGTCGTCGACAGAAAGCTCAGTGTCGGCGAGGCCGTGAAGGAGGATGCTGCCGTCATGCAGGTGGCGGACCTGTCCAGCGTCTGGGTGGAGCTGGTGGTACCGACGCCGCAGCTGCCGCAGCTGTCCGAAGGCATGGCCGCGCAGGTCAGGGCCACGGCCTTCGACGCCCGGGGCGACGCCCGGCTGACCTACATCGGCGCGGTCGTGGGAGAGCAGAGCCGCAGCGCCACGGCGCGGCTGGTGCTGCCCAACCCGCGCGGCCTGTGGCGGCCGGGGCTGCCGGTCACGGTGGCATTGAAGGCCCGCGACGGCACCGACGGCCAGGCGGCCGTGACGGTCAGCGCCGACGCCGTGCAGACGCTGCGCGACGGGCCCGTCGTGTTCGGCCGCTACGGCCAGCAGTTCGAGGCGCGCCCGGTGCAGCTGGGCCGCAGCGACGGCCGCCGCGTGGAGGTGCTGCACGGCCTGAACGCCGGCGAGCGCTACGCGGCGAAGAACAGCTTCCTCGTCAAGGCCGAGCTCGGCAAGTCCGAGGCCTCGCACGACCACTGAGGAAACCCACCATGTTCGAAAGACTCATCCGCTTCGCCATCGCGCAGCGCTGGGGCGTGCTGCTGGCCGTGCTGGGCATGGCCCTGGCCGGCGTGGCCGCCTACCAGCGCCTGCCCATCGATGCCGTGCCCGACATCACCAACGTGCAGGTCCAGATCAACACCGAGGCGCCGGGCTACTCGCCGCTGGAGGCCGAGCAGCGCGTCACCGTCGCCATCGAGACGGCCATGGCCGGCCTGCCGCGGCTGCAGGAGACGCGCTCACTGTCGCGCTACGGGCTGTCGCAGGTCACCGTCGTGTTCAGGGACGGCACCGACATCTACTTCGCCCGCCAGCTGGTGGCCGAGCGCGTGCAGCAGGCACGGGCCGCGCTGCCCGCGGGGCTGACGCCGACGCTGGGGCCCATCTCCACGGGCCTGGGCGAGATCACGATGTGGACCGTGGAGGCCAAGCCCGGCGCGCTGAAGCCCGACGGCACGCCCTACACGCCGACGGACCTGCGCGAGATCCAGGACTGGATCGTCAAGCCGCAGCTGCGCACGGTGCCGGGCGTGACGGAGATCAACACCATCGGCGGCTTTGCCCGCGAGTACCAGGTGGCGCCCTGGCCCGACCGGCTGGCCGCACGCGGCCTCACGCTGGGTGACGTCGTGGCGGCGCTGGAGCGCAACAACGCCAACGTCGGCGCCGGCTACATCGAGCGGCGCGGCGAGCAGGTGCTGATCCGCGCGCCAGGCCAGGTGAAGACGCTGGACGACATCGCCGACATCGTCGTCACGAAGGCGCAGGGCGTGCCGGTGCGCGTGCGCGACGTGGCCGAGGTGGGCTTCGGCCAGGAGCTCCGCACCGGTGCTGCCACCGAGAACGGCCGCGAGGTGGTGCTGGGCACCGTGTTCATGCTGATGGGCGCGAACAGCCGCGAGGTGTCGCTGGCGGTCGGCCAGCGGCTGGCCGAGATCAACCGCAGCCTGCCCGCAGGCGTCATCGCGCAGACGGTCTACGACCGCACGACGCTGATCGACAAGGCCATCCGCACCGTGCGCACCAACCTGCTGGAAGGAGCGCTGCTGGTCATCGCGGTGCTGTTCGCGTTCCTGGGCAACCTGCGCGCGGCGGTGCTGACGGCGGCGGTCATCCCGCTGTCCATGCTGTTCACGTTCAGCGGCATGGTGGCGGGCCGCGTCAGCGCCAACCTGATGAGCCTGGGCGCGCTGGACTTCGGCCTCATCGTCGACGGCGCCGTCGTCATCGTCGAGAACTGCCTGCGCCGGCTGGGGCATGCGCAGGCCACGGCCGGCCGGCTGCTGACCCGTGACGAGCGCTTTGCCGAGGTGTTCGCCGCGGCCCGCGAGGCGCGCCGGCCGCTGCTGTACGGCCAGCTCATCATCATGGTGGTGTACCTGCCGATCTTTGCGCTCGCCGGCGTGGAGGGAAAGATGTTCCATCCGATGGCCTACACGGTGGTCATCGCGCTGCTGGGTGCGCTGCTGCTGTCCGTCACCTTCGTGCCGGCGGCGGTGGCGCTGCTGGTGACCGGCCGGGTCGAGGAGAAGGACAACCGGCTGATGGCCTGGGCGCGGCGCGGCTACACGCCGCTGCTGGACTGGACGCTGGCGCACCCGGCACTGGTGCTGACGGCAGCGGGCGTCGCCGTGGCCCTGAGCGCGCTGATGGCCACGCGCATGGGCAGCGAGTTCGTGCCCAGCCTGGACGAGGGCGACATCACGCTGCACGCGATGCGCATCCCCGGCACGTCGCTGACACAGGCCGTGGGCATGCAGCAGGAGCTGGAGCGCACGCTGCTGGAAGCACCCGAGGTGGCGCGCGTGTTCTCCAAGCTGGGCACGGCCGAGATCGCCAGCGACCCGATGCCGCCCAACGTGGCCGACACCTACGTGATGCTCAAGCCCCGCAGCGTATGGCCCGAGCCGCGGCTGACCACGGTCGAGCTGGTGCAGCGGCTGCAGGCGCTGGCCGCGAAGCTGCCGGGCAACAACTACGAGTTCACGCAGCCCATCCAGATGCGCTTCAACGAGCTGATCTCGGGCGTGCGCAGCGACGTGGCGGTCAAGGTGTTCGGCGACGACATGGCCGTCATGGAGGCCACCGCCGCGCAGATCGCGCAGGCACTGCAGGCCGTGACCGGCGCGCAGGACGTGAAGGTGGAGCAGACCACCGGCCTGCCGGTGCTGACCGTGGACATCGCGCGGGACCGCATCGCGCGGCTGGGCCTGAGCCTGGCCGACGTGCAGGACACCGTGGCCACGGCCATCGCGGGCCGCGAGGCCGGCGCGGTGTTCCAGGGCGACCGGCGCTTTGACCTGCTGGTGCGCCTGCCGGACAGCCTGCGCAGTGACCTGGACGCGCTGAAGCGGCTGCCCATCAGGCTACCGGCCGGAGGCCACGTGCAGCTGGGCGAAGTGGCGACGTTCGACCTGCAGCCCGGCGCCAACCAGGTCAGCCGCGAGAACGGCAAGCGCCGCGTCGTCGTGACCGCCAATGTGCGCGGCCGCGACGTCGGCAGCTTCGTCGCCGAGGCGCAGGCCCTGCTGGCCCAGCGCGTGAAGGTGCCCACGGGCTACTGGACGCAGTGGGGCGGCAGCTTCGAGCAGCTGCAGTCGGCCACGGCGCGGCTGCAGCTGGTCGTGCCGCTGGCGCTGGCGCTGGTGGGCCTGCTGCTGTTCGCGATGTTCGGCAACGTGCGCGACGGCCTGCTGGTGTTCACCGGCGTGCCGTTCGCGCTGACGGGCGGCATCGTGGCGCTGTGGCTGCGCAGCATCCCGCTGTCCATCTCGGCCGGCGTGGGCTTCATCGCGCTGTCGGGCGTGGCGGTGCTGAACGGGCTGGTCATGCTGAGCTTCATCCGCGCGCAGCGCGACGAAGGCCGCCCGCTGGCCGACGCCGTTCGCGACGGCGCCATCTCCCGGCTGCGGCCGGTGCTGATGACGGCGCTGGTCGCGTCGCTCGGCTTCGTGCCGATGGCGCTGGCCACCGGCACCGGCGCCGAGGTGCAGCGGCCGCTGGCCACCGTCGTCATCGGCGGCATCCTGTCGTCGACCGTGCTGACGCTGCTGGTGCTGCCGCTGCTGTACCGCTGGGCGCACCGGCGCGACGGTCTCAGGCCTTCTGGCGAGACTTCACCCAGTCCTGCACCAGCTCCCTGAGCACCGGCAGCGGCACCTGACCCGCGGTCAGCACGACGCGGTGGAAGCCCTTGATGTCGAACTTCGCGCCGAGGGCCTTCTCGGCCTCGGCGCGCAGCTTCGTGATCTCCAGCTGGCCGATCTTGTAGCCCAGCGCCTGGCCGGGCCAGACGATGTAGCGCTCGACCTCGGAGACGACGTCGCTCTCGGCCATGGACGAGTTGTCCAGCATGTACTGGATGGCCCGCTCGCGGCTCCAGCCCTTGTGGTGCAGGCCGGTGTCCACCACCAGCCGCATCGCGCGCAGCTGCTCGTCCGACAGGCGGCCGTACCACTGGTAGGGGTCGCTGAACAGGCCCAGCTCCTGCCCCAAGCTCTCGGCGTACAGCGCCCAGCCTTCGACATAGGCCGTGTAGTGGCTGCCGAAGCGGCGGAACGCGGGCAGGGTCTGGTCTTCCTGCGCGATGGCGATCTGGAAATGGTGGCCCGGCGACGCCTCGTGCAGCGACAGCGTCTCCATGCCGAAGATGGGCTGGGCCTTCAGATTGAAGGTGTTCACGTAGAACACGCCCGGGCGCGAGCCGTCGGCGGCGGGCTCCTGGTAGGACGCTCCGGCCGCGCTCTCGGCGCGGAAGGCCTCCACCTCGCGCACCTCGTAGTCGGCCTTGGGCGCGATGTCGAACAGTTTCGGCGTCAGGCCGTTGATCTTCTTCTGCAGCTCGCGGTAGCCGGCCAGCAGGTCCTCAGGTCTCGTGAAGTAGTACTTCGGGTCGTCGTTGAGGTGCTTGAAGAAGGCCTTCAGGTCGCCCTGGAAGCCGACTCGCCTCCGCACGCCTTCCATCTCGCCGAGGATGCGCGCCACTTCCTTCAGGCCGATGGCATGGATCTCGTCGGGCGACAGCGCCACCGTCGTGGACTGGCGCACCCGGTGCGCGTACCAGGCCCGTCCGTTGGGCAGCGCCGACCACGCCGTGCTGGCGCGCGCCCTCGGCGTGTACTCGTCACGCACGAAGGCCAGCAGCCGGCCGTAGGCGGGCAGCACCTGCGCGGCGAGCAGCTGGCGCATCGCCGCCGTGATGCGCTCTCGGTCGGCGGCGGGCACCGCGTCGGGGAAGTCCTTGACCGGGCCCCAGAACAGGCTCTTCTCGGGGTCGGTCACGGCCAGCGCCGTCAGTTGCGGCAGCACCTTGTCCATGACGGCCCGGGGCTGCGTGACGCCCGCCTTCAGCCCGTCGCGCATGTTGGCGATGAGGCCGTCGAACAACGGCGGCGCCTTGGCCAGGCGAGCCAGCCAGTCGTCGTAGTCCTTCACCGTCTTGAACGGCTGGATGGACTGGCCCGTGCCCATCTGCGCGAGGAAGCTGGGCATGCCGCCGATCTGGCTGATGGGCTGCATCCATTCGGGGAAACGCTCGCCGGCGAGGTCCTGCTCCAGGTCCAGCTTCAGCATGCTGTAGGAGACCCGGTCCTTGGCGTCCAGCTTGGCCTTGTCGAAGCCGGCCAGCGCCCTGAGCCGCTGCTGCAGTTCGCGCTTGGCCCTGGCACGGTAGGCGGCCGTTGTCGTGTCGGGCAACTGGGCGTTGTAGCGCGGGTCACCCAGCGATGTGGCGAGGATGGGGTCGCGCTGCAACGTCTGCTCCCACTGGGCGTCCAGCCATTGGTGGAAGCGTTGGCTCTCGCTGAGCCTGGGATTGGCGGCGAGGGCGGGAAGGCTGAGGACAAGGCTGGCGGCCAAGAGGCTCAGAGCGTGACGACGGCGCATGGCATCTCCGGTGGGAAGTGCCGCGATGCTGCCATGCCGCTGTCATCAGGCCAAAAGACAGGGCCGGCGGGCGCAAGCCAGCCTCCCTAGAATCCCGCCGAGCCCCGCTTCGGGGCTGTTGTCGTTTGTAGGTTGTAGGTTTCCATGACGCTGCCCTCGCTGCCGGCCATCCAGCCCGGCAAGAAGTTCACCCACCCCCGACCGCTGGGCTCGGCCGACGCGCTGCTGCTCGGCCGCTTCGTGCAGCAACAGCGCGACGCCGGCCGGTTGGCCGCCATCTTCACGGCGGAACCGGGCGACACGCAGCGGCTGGAGGACGAGCTGAAGTTCTTCGCCCCCGAGCTGAAGGTGGCCGTGTTCCCGGACTGGGAAACGCTGCCCTACGACAGCTTCAGCCCCCACCAGGACCTGATCTCCGAGCGACTGGCCACGCTGTGGGAGCTGCTGCAGGCGACGAAGACGAAGTCCATCGACGTGGTGCTGATGCCGGCTTCCACGGCGCTGGTGCGGCTGGCACCGCCCAGCTTCCTCGCGGCGACAACCTTCAACTTCAAGCAGAAGCAGCGCCTCGACGAGGCCTCGCTGCGCGCGCAGCTGACGCTGGCCGGCTACACCCACGTGAGCCAGGTCGTGCAGCCCGGCGAGTACGCGGTGCGCGGCGGCCTCATCGACCTGTTCCCGATGGGCTCCAACGTGCCCTACCGCGTCGACCTGTTCGGCGACGAGGTGGACTCCATCCGCACCTTTGACCCCGACACCCAGCGCAGCCTCTACCCGGTGCCCAGCGTGCGGCTGCTGCCCGGCCGCGAGTTCCCGATGGACGAGGCGGCGCGCAAGGCCTTCCGCAACCGCTGGCGCGAGAAGATGGAGGGCGATCCGACCAAGTCGCGCATCTACCGCGACATCGGCGAAGGTGTGGCCTCCGGCGGCATCGAGTACTACCTGCCCATCTTCTTCGAGCAGACGGCCACCGTCTTCGACTACCTGGGCGAGACCGCCGGCCTCGCGCTGCACGGCGAGGTGGACGAAGCCATCCAGCGCTTCTGGACGGACACCCGGGAGCGCCACCGCTTCCTGCAGCACGACCCCGAGCGGCCCATCCTGGCGCCGGGCGAGATCTTCCTGACAGCGGAAGACTTCTTCGGCCTGACCAGGCCGCACGCGGTGCTGTCGGTGCGCGGCGCAGACCCGGTCGACTTCGCCCGGCCGCTGCCCGACATCAGCGTCGAGCGCGGCGTGCAGGAGCCGCTCGCGCGCCTGGAGGCACACCTCAAGAGCACGCCGCACCGCGTGCTGCTGCTGGCCGAAAGCGAGGGACGGCGCGAGAGCCTGCTGGAGCAACTGCGCGACCACAAGATCGACCCGCCGTCGGTGAAGGACCTCGCCGAGTTCTGGGCCGGTGATGAGAAGTACGCCATCACCGCGGCCCCGCTGGCGAGCGGCTTCTTCTGGGTGGACGCGGAGCGGCCCGTCCAGCTCATCACCGAGACCGAGCTGTTCGCCACCACGCCCACCACGCGGCGCCGGCGCAAGCAGGAACAGGTCAGCGACGTCAACGCGCTGATCAAGGATCTGTCCGAGCTGAAGGTGGGCGACCCGGTCGTGCACATCAACCACGGGATCGGGCGTTACCAGGGTCTGGTCAACATCGACCTGGGCGACGGGCAGAAGAGCGAATTCCTGCACCTGGAGTACGCCGACAAGGCCACGCTGTACGTGCCCGTGGCGCAGCTGCACCTGATCGGCCGCTACACCGGCGTCAGCCCCGAGGAAGCGCCGCTGCACAAGCTGGGCTCCGGCCAGTGGGAGAAGGCCAAGCGCAAGGCCGCCGAGCAGGTGCGCGACACCGCCGCCGAGCTGCTGAACCTCTACGCCCGCCGCGCCGCCCGCGAAGGCCACGCCTTCCGCTACTCGGGGCATGACTACGAGGCCTTCGCCGCCTCGTTCGGCTTTGAGGAAACGCCCGACCAGCGCGCCGCCATCCACGCGGTCATCCAGGACATGATTTCCCCGAAGCCGATGGACCGCCTGGTCTGCGGCGACGTGGGCTTCGGCAAGACCGAGGTCGCCTTGCGCGCGGCGTTTGTGGCGGTCATGGGCGGCAAGCAGGTCGCCATCCTGGCCCCCACCACGCTGCTGGCCGAGCAGCATTACCAGAACATCGCGGACCGCTTCGGCGCCTGGCCGGTGAAGGTGGCCGAGATGAGCCGCTTCCGCTCCGCCAAGGAAATCAAGGCGGCGATGGAAGGCATTGCCGACGGCAGCATCGACATCGTCGTGGGCACGCACAAGCTGCTGTCCGCCGAGGTGAAGTTCAACCGCCTGGGCCTGCTGGTCATCGACGAGGAACACCGCTTCGGTGTGCGCCACAAGGAGGCGATGAAGGCGATGCGGGCCGAGGTGGACGTGCTCACGCTCACCGCCACGCCCATCCCCCGCACACTGGGCATGGCGCTGGAAGGCCTGCGCGACCTGTCCGTCATCGCCACCGCGCCGCAGCGGCGCCTGGCCATCAAGACCTTTGTGCGCGCCGAGAGCAGCGGCACCATCCGCGAGGCCGTGCTGCGCGAACTCAAGCGCGGCGGGCAGGTCTACTTCCTGCACAACGAGGTCGAGACCATCGAGAACCGCCGCCAAAAGCTCGAAGAGTTGCTGCCCGAGGCGCGCATCGTCGTGGCCCACGGCCAGATGCCCGAGCGCGAGCTGGAGCGGGTGATGCGCGAGTTCGTGCAGGGCAAGCACAACCTGCTGCTGTGCTCCACCATCATCGAGACCGGCATCGACGTGCCGAGCGCCAACACCATCGTCATCAGCCGCGCCGACAAGTTCGGCCTGGCGCAGCTGCACCAGCTGCGCGGCCGCGTGGGCCGCAGCCACCACCAGGCCTATGCCTACCTGATGGTGCCGGACCTGCAGGGCCTGACCAAGCAGGCCACGCAGCGGCTGGACGCCATCCAGGCGATGGAAGAACTGGGCTCGGGCTTCTACCTCGCGATGCACGACCTGGAGATTCGCGGCGCCGGCGAGGTGCTGGGCGACAACCAGAGCGGCAACATGATGGAAGTGGGCTTCCAGCTCTACAACGACATGCTGTCCGAGGCCGTGCGCGCGCTGAAGAGCGGCCGCGAGCCCGACCTGCTCTCGCCCACCGGTGCCTTCTCCACCAACACCGAGATCAACCTGCACGCGCCGGCGCTGCTGCCCGACGCCTACTGCGGCGACGTGCAGGTGCGGCTCTCGCTCTACAAGCGCCTGGCCACGGCCGAGAAGCCCGAGCAGATCGACGCGATGCTGGAAGAGATCACCGACCGCTTCGGCAAGCTGCCCACGCAGGGCCAGACGCTGTTCGACCTGCACCGCCTGCGCGTGCTGGCCAAGCCCTACGGCGTCATCAAGGTGGACGCCGCGCCGGGGCTGATCAACCTCAACTTCCGCCCCAATCCGCCCATCGACCCGATGCGCGTCATCGAGCTGGTGCAGAAGAACCGCAACATCAAGCTGGTGGGCAACGAGAAGCTGCGCATCGAAAAGCAGCTGTCCAGCCCGCAGGACCGTGCGCAGGCGGTGCGCGAGGTGCTGCGGCTGCTGGGCCAGCCGGTGAAGGCAAGCTAGGGGCTGCGGCGGCCGTATCGGCTGCCTAGACTTCGTCGCCAAACCGGAGATGCCGATGAAGACCCTGCTTGCCTCGCTCGCGTTGCTGCCACTGCCGGCGCTGGCCGCCGGCCTGCTGGGCACCACGGTGGACGTGCGCTACGACTACGAGGGCGACGAGGCCTGGCACACGCTGGACAGCGTCGTCGTCGGCCCCGGCGTGGAGCTCACCTGCCCCGGCAGCGCCCAGGCCTGCAGCGTGCTGCAGGCCGCCACGCAGACGGTGGACATCGGCGATCACGGCCTGCGCTATGCCTACAGCGGCGCGGGTGGCGCCACCGCCAGCTTCGACAACCTGGCCATCAACGGCTTCACGTTCGAGCGGCTGTACGGCAACGGCACCGTCATCACCGGTGTCACCGTCGCCGACACCAGCCTCGCCGGCTTCAACCCGGCGCGCATCAGCTTCACGGCGCACAGCGTGTCGGTGCGCATGGGCGGACTGACGCTGGGCAGCTCGGCTTTCCTGCAGCTCAGCCTGCAGACGGCGCCGGTGCCGGAGCCCGGCAGCGCCGCACTGCTGCTGGGTGGGCTGGCGCTGTTGCTGGCGCGTCGGCGCCGCTGACCGCCCCCGGGATAATGGCGGGCATCGTCTGCCTGCCTGCTCCCGCCCCGTGACCTCCTCCACCGCCCCCGGCCTCGTCCTGCGCGACGGCCCCGCGCTGCCACCGCTGTCCCACTTCAAGCTCGCCGCCTTCGACATGGACTCGACGCTGATCAGCATCGAGTGCATCGACGAGATCGCCGCGCTGGCCGGCAAGGGCGACGAAGTCGCCGCCATCACCGAGGCGGCGATGCGCGGCGAGATCACCGACTTTCGCGACAGCCTGCGCCGCCGCCTCGCCATCCTGGCCGGCGTGCCCGCCAGCGTGCTGGACCGCGTGCTGGCCGAACGGCTGACCTTCAACCCCGGCGCCCGCGAACTCTGCGCGGCGCTGAAGGCGGCCGGCCTGAAGCTGGTGCTCGTCTCCGGTGGCTTCACGTTCTTCACGCGCTTCGTCGCGGCCGAGCTGGGCATGGACTTCGTGCGCAGCAACGAGCTGGAGATCGCCGACGGCGCCCTCACCGGCCGCGTCGTCATGCAGGACTGGGGCGACATCTGCGACGGCGAGGAGAAGCGCCGCATGCTGCTGCAGTGCTGCGAGGCCATCGGCTGCACGCCTGACCAGGCCATGGCCGTCGGCGACGGCAGCAACGACCTGCCGATGATGGGCGCGGCGGGCCTGTCGGTGGCCTATCACGCCAAGCCCAAGGTGCGCGAAGCCGCCCGCGTCGCCATCGACGAAGGCGGCCTGGACCGGCTGCTGACGCTGCTGAGCCCGTGACCTTCGACCGGCCAGCGACGCCACGCCCGCGCCCGCCCGCGCGGTGGCTGCTGGCACTGACACTGGCGCTTGCGCTGGCCGCACCGCCTGCGGCCAGGGCGGCCGACGAGCGCGACCGCCCGCTGCGCTACGTGGTGCCCACCAACCAGGCCATGCCGCTGCTGGCCATGCAGGGCCAGCAGCCGGTGGATGGCCTGCTCAAGGACATCGCGCAAGCGCTGGCGACGCGGCTGGGGCGACCGCTGCAGTACGTGGTGCTGCCCAGCAAGCGGGCAGCCTCGGCCCTGAAACGCGGCGAGGCCGACGTGCACTGCTACGTCCAGCCCGGCTGGCTGGAAGGCGAGCTGCTGTGGACGCAGCGTTTCATCACGTCGGCCGAGGTGGTGGCCGCGGCGCACGGCGCGCCGGCCATCGAGTCGCTGGACGCCCTGGCCGGCGAACCGCTGGGCACCGTGCTCGGCTACCGCTACGCCACGCCCGAGCGCGTGCTGGGCGAGCGCATCGTGCGGCGCGACGTCGTGGACGCGGAAACCAACCTGCGCCGCCTTGCGCTGGGCCGCGTGCGCTATGCGTTGACCGACCGGCTGTCGCTGCAGCACTTCGTCAAGCGCCATCCGCCAACCGGGTTGCGCGAAGTGCTGGAATTCGACCGGACCGAACTGGGCTGCGCGGTCTCACCCCGCGAGGCCGGCGCGCTGGACGCCATCAACCAGGCGCTGCGGAGCATGCGCAACGAGGGGCGTCTGGACCAGATCCTGGACCGCTACCGCTGACTCAGCCAGCCGCGGCCAGCACACGCACCGTGTGGCCGGCGAACACCACCACCTGGCCCGCGCGCATCTTGGCAGTCTTGCGCAGCTCCACCTGGCCGTCCACGCTCACCTCGCCGGCGGTGATCAGCGCGCGTGCCTGGCCGCCGCTGTCCGCCAGGCCGGTGGCCTTCAGCAGCTTGTCCAGTTCGATGTAGTCACCGCGCAATTCCAGGGCCATCTCTTTCATGCCGGCATTGTCTCTGACGGCTGGGGGCCGTTCTGCAGCGCGGCAAAGCGGTCCGGCGCGGGCGGGCGGAAGCGGTCCTGCCAGGCCGTGAAGCCCAGGGCCATCAGCGTCAGGCCATGGAACAGCAGGCCCGCGCCGGCAATGCCATTGCCGCAGTAGAAACACAGCAGCGACTCGGCCTTCCAGCGACCGTCGCGGGCCACCCAGACGGCGTCCGCGTCGCCCGGCTGCGCCCGCGCCACGTTGCCCTTGCGCACGACCAGCTCGTAGGTGCCGGGCCCGTCCACCAGGCGCAGCGTCACGCGGCGCCGGCTGGACCCGGCGGCATCGGGCTGATTGCTGACCACGCGTGCCTCATGGCGAACCGCCCCATCCAGGAAGCGATCCGTCCGCCCCTGCTCCCACAGGCCGATGCCGGTGAACACCGCGGGCACGACCTGCAGGGCCAGCAGCAGCAGGGCCCAGCGCCGCCAGTACGCCCACGGCGAGCGCGAGCGCCGGGCGGCGAGGTCCGCCTCGCTGCACCAGCGACGGCCGCGGCGCCAGGCGGCGCGCGGGCCGGCGTCGTCGGGCGCCGCCAACAGCGCCTGCAGCCGGCGCAGCACCTCGGCGCGGCTGAGCGTGGCCCGCTCGCTGCGCAGCGGCGGGGCCTCGCCGTCCAGCCAGCGCAACTGGAAGCCCCGCGCCATGTCGCCACCGGCCTGAAGCGCACGGCCGTCGTCGGTGGCCAGTGCCACCAGCCCGCCGGGCTCACGCCCCCAGCCGCGCAGCGCGTCAGCCAGCGCCTGCGCGTGCTGCACGCGCAGGCGGCTGCCGTCCGGCAGCGTCAGCGTGAGGCCGGGGCCCGGCGCGCCGAAGCTCACGCGCAGGACTGTCGCTCCTGCGCCGCCACGCGGATGGCGGTCAGCGTGGAGCGCGACGTGGAGACGTCGCTGGACAGGCGCAGGTGCAGCAGCGCCGGTTTGCCGGCGGCGATGGCGGCATCCAGCGCGGGGCCGACCTGCTCGGTGCGGTCGGCCTTGAAGGCCACGAAGCCGAAGGCCTCGGCCAGCTTGGCGAAGTCGGGGTTGAACAGGTCGCTGCCCGAGACGCGGCCGGGGTACTCGCGCTCCTGGTGCATGCGGATGGTGCCGTAGGTGCCGTTGTCGACGACGACGA
This sequence comes from Pelomonas lactea, assembly GCF_043555885.1. Taxonomy (NCBI): domain Bacteria; kingdom Pseudomonadati; phylum Pseudomonadota; class Betaproteobacteria; order Burkholderiales; family Sphaerotilaceae; genus Roseateles; species Pelomonas lactea. The sequence continues at coordinate 129,626 of NZ_JBIGHX010000011.1, forward strand.
CCAGCAGCTTGCTTGCGCCGTAGCCAGTGGCCGTGGCCAGTTCCTGGCCGGTCATCAGGAAGTCGCCGTCGCCGGCGATGTTGACGACCCAGCGGTCCTGCAGAAGCGCTGCCGCGACGGCAGCCGGCACGCCGTAGCCCATCGCGCCGGAGGTCGGCGCCAGCTGCGTCTTGCCGAAGCGGTGCAGCGCCGTGTAGCGGTGGAAGCGGTGCAGCCAGCCGCTGTAGTTGCCGGCGCCGTTCGTGAAGATCGTGCCCTCGGGCAGCTTCGCGTCGATGAGGTGGATGACCTCGGCCATGTCCAGCGGCGCCACCGGCGTGGGCTGCAGGTTGGCGCGGTAGTCGGCGTTGGCGGCGACGGTCCAGTCGCGCCAGGGCACGTCGGCCGGCGGTGTCAGCGCGGCCAGCGCCGGTGCGGCCTGGCTCATGCTCGCGTTGATGAGCAGCTCCGCCGTGTAGACGCGGCCGAGTTCCTCCGCGCCGGCGTGGATGTGGATGAGCTGCTGCGCGGGCCGCGGTGCCTGCAGCAGCGTGTAGCCGCCGGTCGTCATCTCGCCCAGGCGCGGGCCGATGGCGACGATGAGGTCGGCGTCCTTCACACGCGCCGCCAGCTTCGGATTGATGCCGATGCCGACGTCGCCGGCGTAGTTCGGGTGGCCGTTGTCGAACAGGTCCTGGAAGCGAAACGCGCAGCCCACCGGCAGTTGCCAGGCTTCGGCGAACGTCTGCAGCGCCGTGGTCGCCTCAGGTGTCCAGCCGCCGCCGCCGGCGATGACCAGCGGCCGCTTCGCTTGCGACAGGCGCTCGCGCAGCTCGGCCAGCGCGGCGGGCGTGGGCGCGGCTTCGGCGGGCCGAGCGGGCGCGACGACCGGCGCCGAGATCGGCTGGGTCAGCATGTCCTCGGGCAGCACCAGCACCACGGGGCCGGGGCGACCCTGCATCGCGGTGTGGAAGGCACGCGCGACGTACTCGGGCAGGCGTTCGGCGTCGTGGCATTCGCCCACCCACTTGGCCATGCCCAGCGTGCCGGGGCCGAACATCTGGCGGTAGTCCACCTCCTGGAAGGCCTCGCGGTCGCGCTGGTCGCTGGCGACCTGGCCGATGAACAGGATCATCGGCGTGCTGTCCTGGAAGGCGGTGTGCAGACCGATGCTGGCATTCGTCGCGCCGGGGCCGCGGGTGACGAAGCAGATGCCGGGCTTGCCGGTCAGTTTGCCCTGCGCCTCGGCCATGAAGGCCGCGCCGCCCTCCTGGCGGCAGGCGACGAAGCGGATCCTGTCGCGGTACTCGTGGAAGCCGTCGAGGACGGCAAGGTAGCTTTCACCAGGAACGCCGAATGCGGTGTCGACGCCCTGCGCGATCAGCGCCTCCACCAGCTTGTGGCCGGCGAGGCGGGGGGTTGTCTCTTGTCTAGTCATGCTGAGACTTTAGCCGGCACGGCCGTCAGCGCCCGCCGTCGATCGCGCGCTCCATCATCTTGTCCTTCAGCGTGGTGTCCTGCTTCACGTCCAGCACCTGATGCAGCAGCGGCCCGCTGCCGGCCGCCTGCGCCGGCTTGGGCACCGGCGTGGCCGGCACGACGTTGACGGGGGCGGCCGTCACGGCCTGCTCCTTGTGCCCGGCCGGGCAGGCCGCGTTCGTGTAGGTCACCTGCTGGCCGTTGACGCACTTGCGCAGCGGCCCCGCGGCCGGCTCGGCCGCCGACTGCGCCGCCCCCGCCCAGGCCTGCAACAGCGCCCGGTTGTGCCAGGCCAGCCCACCTGCGGCGAGGCAGGCCGCCACCACCACGGCTGCACGAAACGGTGTGGACATCTCTCAGCCCTCCGACGCGGCGGCTTCTTCGCGGGCCGTCGCGAACAGGTCCCACACGGCCATGAACATAGCCGCGATGACCGGCCCGATGACAAAGCCGTTGATGCCGAACACCGCCATGCCGCCGATGGTGGACACCAGCACCAGGTAGTCGGGCATCTGCGTATCCTTGCCCACCAGCAGCGGGCGCAGCACGTTGTCCACGAGCCCGATGACCAGCACGCCGTACGCGATCAGCGCCACGCCCTGCCAGATCGCGCCGGTGACCAGGAAATAGATGGCGACAGGCAGCCAGATCAACCCCGCGCCGATGGCCGGCAGCAACGACAGGAAGCCCATCACCACCGCCCACAGCAGCGCGCCCTTGATGCCGAAGAACCAGAACGCCAGCCCCCCCAGCGCACCCTGCGTGGCGGCCACGAGGATGTTGCCCTTGACCGTGGCGCGGATGACGGTGATGAACTTCGCCGCCAGTTGCCCGCGGTGCTCGGGTGCCAACGGCACGGCGGCACGGATGCGCCGGCTCAGCGCCGCGCCGTCGCGCAGCAGGAAGAACGCGAGATACAGCATGACGAAGAAGCCGACGACCAGGTCCAGCGCGTTCTGGCCGACGCTGTAGACCTGCGTCGCGATCGCCTGGCTGCCGCGCGCGACGGCCTCGGTGATGCGCGTCTGCAGTTCGTTGAAGTCCGTCAGCCCGAAATGCGCCAGCAGGTCATGCAGCCATCCCGGCAGCACGGCCACCACCTGCTCGAAGTAGCGCACGAAGTTGGTCTCGCCCGACTGCACGCGCTGGTACAGCGCCGCGCCCTCCTTCACCAGCATGGTGGCCAGCAGCGACAGCGGCAGCACGACCATGAGCACGATCAGCGCCAGCGTGGCCAGCGCCGCCAGCGTGCGGCGCTGCTTCCACCGGCGCAGCAGCCAGGCGTAGACCGGCATGAAGACGATGGCGATCACCGCCCCCCAGAACACGGCGCCGCCGAACGGCAGCAGGATCCACACGAAGGCCAGACTGACCGCGATGAGCAGCGCCAGGAAGGCGTTGTTCTCGAGTCGCGGCGAGGAGACGAAGTCTTTGAAGTTCATGCGGCGCGGCAGGTCTGCCCGAAACGGGCGGTGGCGCGCATGGTAGGGCCGGCAGGCGCCGGCCGCTGTCAGACCGTGCCGCGCTGCTGCCCGAGCAGCCTGACGGCCAGGGCGCCCAGCACCAGCCCCATCACATAGCGCTGCACGGCCAGCCAGCCGCGGTGGCATGCAAACCAGCGCGCCATGCCGGCGGCGCTCAGCGTCACCCCCAGGTTCACCGACGCCCCGATGCCCACCTGCGTGGCGCCCAGCAGCAGGCTTTGCAACAGCACCGGGCCGCCGTCCGGCGACACGAACTGCGGCAGCACCGACAGGTAGAACACGGCCACCTTGGGATTGAGGACGCTGGTCAGCAACCCCATCGTGAACAGCCGCGCCGGCTGCTCGGGCGGCAGCGGCCGCGGCTCGAACGGCGAGCGCGCGCCGGGGCGCACCGCCTGCCAGGCCAGCCACAGCAGGTAAAGCGCGCCGGCCAGCTTCAGCAGCTCGTAGCCCAGCGGCACGGCCAGGAACAGCGCCGTCAGCCCCAGCGCCGCGCACACCATGTGCACGGTGAACCCCAGCACCACGCCCAGCCATGACATGACGCCCGCCATGCGGCCCTGGCAGATGGCGCGCGAGATCAGGTAGACCATATTGGGCCCCGGCGTCACGGCCATCAGCAAGGCCGCGGCGGCAAACAGCAGCCAGTGCGAGGTCGATGGCATGGCGGCCGCTCAGGCGGCTGCGGCTGCCGCGGTCGACCGGCGTGCCAGGCCCAGACCCACCAGCCCGGCGGACCCCACGCCCAGCAGCAGTGCCAGCGCCGAGCCGGCGAACACGCCGCGCGGCATGCCGTGGTCCAGGATGACGCCGAACACCGGCGCGGCCAGCGCGAAGCCGATGTCCAGCCCCGAATAGACGGTGCCGTAGACCCGGCCCGTGGCGCCGGGCGGCGCGGCGCGCTTGATGAGCATGTCGCGGGACGGACCGGCCAGCCCGGTGCCGAAGCCCGCCAGCGCCGCCACCGCCGCGGCCAGCAGCCCCGGCAGCCAGCCGGTGGCCGTCAGCAGCAGCAGCGCCGCCGCCAGCGCCAGCGCGATGGCGATCGTGCGCTCCAGCCGCTCGGCACGGGCAACGAGGAAGCCGCCGCACACCATGCCCGCCGCGCCGGCCAGCATGTAGCCGGTGACGACATAGGCCGTCAGCGACAGCGGCAGTCCGTACATCTGGCGCAGCGCCGGGCTGGCGAAGCTCTGGATGGCCGACAGCGCCGCCGTGCTCCAGAAGAAGAACGAGAAGCACAGCCACACGGACGGCAGCTTCAGGAAGGCCATCGGGTGCTCGACCTTCGTGCCTGCCGCCGGCTTGGCGTGGCCCCAGGAGCCCTGGCGGTCGTCGATGGCCGAGCGCTGCCAGAACAGCAGTGCCATGACGGCCAGCGCGACCAGCGCCGTGCCCAGGTAGGCGAAGCGCCAGTTGCCGGTGGCCTCGGCAATGCCGATGGAGAACACCGGCGCGAACGCCCAGCCCAGGTTGCCGCTGATGCCGTGCACCGAGAACGCATGGCCCAGCCGCGGCTGCGACACGCGCTTGTTCAGGATGGTGAAGTCGGCCGGGTGGAATGGCGCGTTGCCCACGCCGGCCAGCGCCGCGGCGAGCATCAGCCCGCCGAAGCCCTGCGCCAGACCCGCGGCCACGGAGGCCAGGAAGAAGCTGGCCATCGCCGCAAACAGCACGGGCCGCGCGCCGATGCGGTCGACGATGAAGCCCGACGCGGCCTGGCCGGCGCCCGAGATGACGAAGAACGTCGTCACCAGCAGGCCCAGTTCCGAATAGCTCAGCCCGAAAGCCTGGATGAACGCCGGGAACAGCGGCGGCAGCAGCATGTGGAAGAAGTGCGACGTGCCGTGCGCAACACCAATGGTGGAGATCGTCGTGATGTCGCTGCGGCGCTGGCGGCCGGCGTCGAGGGCTGGGAGGGCGGTGTCCATCGGCGCCATTCTGGGGACGCGGCCGCAGGCCCGGTTACGATGGTTCGTCAAGTTCTATCGAAATCCAGCCATGGCCAGCCGCCAGAGCTTTCCCGCCTTCGCCCCCGAGCGCTTCGCCCCCACGGCCGAGCGGCCGCTGCGCGCCAAGGCGCGGCTGCTGGAGCACCTGGCCGACATCCAGCCGCACCGGCACGACTGGGCGCAGCTGGTGTTCTCGATGACCGGCGCGGTGCGCGTGAACACCGAGGCCTCCACCTACATCGTGCCGCCGTCGCGGGCGGTGTGGATACCGCCGGGGCTGGTGCACGCCGTCACGGCCATCGAGCAGGCGGACCTGCGCACGCTCTACCTCGGCCCCGAGCTGCTGGCCGGCGACGCCTGGGCGGTGGGCCGGGTGCTGGAGGTGTCGCCGCTGCTGCGCGAGCTGGTGGCCGCCCTGCCCGGCGACCCCGACCCACCCCCACCCGAGGCACCCGACGACGCCCAGCGCCGCCGAGGCATCGAGCAGTTGGTGCTGATGGAGCTGCGCCGTGCCCGCCCGCTGGCGCTGGGCGTGGCGCTGCCGCAGGACGCACGTCTGCGCAAGCTCTGCGAAGCGATGTTGCGCGAGCCGGGCCGCCACGCCGGGCTGGACGACTGGGCCGCCGAGGCCGGCTACAGCCCGCGCACGCTGAGCCGGCTGTTCCGCGAGCAGTTGGGCACCAGCTTCGCGCAGTGGCGCTCGCAGCTGCTGCTGGCCCACGCGCTGACGCTGGCCGCACGCGGCCGGCCCATGAGCCACATCGCCGCCGAGCTGGGCTATGCCAGCGCCAGCGCGTTCACGGCGATGGTGACGCGCACGGTGGGCATGCCGCCGAGCCGTTTTTTTGCGGAGGCCTGAAAAATTTGCGCGACCGCGAATCCTTTGCGTCCGCCGCGGCCTCTTAGTTCCCGAGGGTCGTCCTCGAACACTAGGAGTTGCAAATGGTCTACGTGAAGAACGTGCCGCCCGCCGAGCGCGTGCTGCGGGTGGTGCTGGGCGCGGCGGTGGCCGGCGCGGGCGTCGTGATGGTGGGCGGCGCGGCCGGCTGGCTGATCGCGGCGAGTTCGGCCGGGCTGGTGCTGTCGGGCCTGTTCGGCTACTGCCCGGCGTGCGCGATGGTCGGCCGCCGGCTCAAATAGCGATGGCGCTGGCCGCCCACCACCAGCCGCTGCTGGCCGCCGCCCACGGCGGCGACCCGCAGGCGCTGGAACAGCTGCTGAAGATCAGCCGCCCCGACATCCGCCGCTACGCGCAGCAGCACTGCCTGCTCAGCGATGTGGACGACGCGGTGCAGGAGGCGCTGCTCATCGTGTCGCGCAAGCTGCCGCAGCTGCGCGTGCTGGCCGCGTTCTCGGGCTGGGCCATCCGGCTGGTGCAGCGCGAGTGCCGGCGGCTGGGCCGCGTCGCGCTGCGCTACGACCCCTACGACGAGGAGCAGCAGGCGCAGTGGCTGGTGTCGCACGACGAGCCCGGGCTGCGGCGGGAGCTGGTGGCGGCGCTGGAGTCGCTGCCGGCGCACTACCGCGAGGTCATGCTGCTGCGCGACGTGGAGGAACTGACGATCGACGAGATCGCCGCCCGCACCGGCCTCACGCGTGCCAACGTGAAGAGCCGGCTGCACCGGGCTCGCGCGCTGGCCCGGGAGTACCTGCTGGGTGACCGGCCCGCCAAGCCGCCACGCTGACGCCCGCGCCGGCGTTACCTCCTCTTACCCGGGCCACCACCCCGCCGTCTGCGCGACGACGGGTGCGCGCGTTGTGCCGGCATGCGACGATCCCGCTCGCAACGACGACAACAAGGAGAACCGTCATGAAAAGACGCCACTGCCTGCTGGGCGCCGGCAGCACCCTGCTCACCGGTCTGCTGGCCGGATTGAGCGGGCCGGCCGCCGCCCGCGACGACGACGGGGAGTTCGTCATCCTGCACGCCCGCTACGGCACCGAGGCCAACCATGCCGACGTGACCGGCCGGCTGCGCGAGCTGGCCCGCCGCGACCAGAGCTTCCGGCTGGAGAACGATGTCTTCGGCATGGACCCCGACCCGGGCCGCACGAAGACGCTGCGCATCTTCGCCCGCGACCGCAGCGGCCGCGAGCGCACCTTTGAATACCGCGAGCGCGACTGGGTGAACGGCAACCAGTTCGTCGGCTGGGGCGGCGGCAACTGGGGCGACGGCGGCGGTTCGAACGGCTGGCACGGCAACGGCGGCCACGACAGCGGCGAGTTCACGATCCGCTACGCCACCTACGGCACGCGCCAGCGCGAAGTGGACGTGACCGACCGGCTGCGCGAGCTGGCCCGGCGCGACCAGCGCTTCCGCCTGGGCAACGACACCTTCGGCATCGACCCCGACCCGGGCCAGACCAAGCGGCTGCGCATCGTCGCGCGCGAGCGCGGCGGCCAGGAGCGCGTGTTCGAGTACCGCGAGAACATGGTGGTCGACGGCGCCCAGTTCAGCGGCTGGGGCGGTGGCAATTGGGGCGGCAACTGGGGCGGCAACGACAACGGCTGGGGCCCGCAGCGCCCGGGCGGCGGACGCCTCGTCATCGACAACGCCAGCTACGGCAGCGGCAACCGCCGCGCAGACGTCAGCGAGGCGCTGCGCGCACGGGTGCGCGGCGACCGGCTGGACGCCGAGGTCAGCAACGAGTGGCTGGGCATCGACCCGGCGCCCGGTGCGCGCAAGACGCTGACCGTGACCTACCGGCGGGACAACGGCCGCGCCAGCACCGTGCGCGTCAACGAGGGCGACTGGATCCGCCTGCCCTGACGCGGCAGCGCAACGCCGAACCGCCAAGGGCCGGCCCGCCCGGCAGCGCCGCGACGGCAAACCGCCGCCGCGGCCATGGTTTCACGGCGATCGCGCGCGCGTGCCGGCCAGGGCATCGACAATCCGCCCATCGCCATGTGCCCGGTGCGACAGGCCCTGGGGCTCACCGCCCCACGCCGTGCACTCACCCGTCAAGCCCCGTATGGAACAACAGCTGTTCGACTACACCAAGCAGGACGCCGCCGGCGCCTGCTCCACCGCACACGCCTGGGCCAAGGTGCCCGCGCCGTTGACCACCTCCGAGCGCCACGCGCTGGCCGAGCGAGCGGCGGCGCTGCTCAAGAAACACAATGCCGTGCTGGTGGCCCACTACTACGTGGACGGCCCGCTGCAGGACCTGGCGCTGGCGACCGGCGGCATCGTGTCGGACTCGCTGGAGATGGCCCGCTTCGGCCGCGACCATGCCGCGCAGACGCTGGTCGTCGCCGGCGTGCGCTTCATGGGCGAGACGGCCAAGATCCTCAGCCCCGAGAAGCGCGTGCTGATGCCCGACCTGGACGCCACCTGCTCGCTGGACCTGGGCTGCCCGGCCGACGACTTCGCGCGCTTCTGCGACGCGCACCCGGACCGCCAGGTCGTCGTCTACGCTAACACCAGCGCCGCCGTGAAGGCCCGCGCCGACTGGATGGTGACGAGCTCCTGCGCGCTGGAGATCGTGTCCGACCTGCACGCCAAGGGCCAGAAGATCCTGTGGGCGCCCGACCGCCACCTGGGCCGCTACATCCAGGAGCAGACCGGCGCCGACATGCTGATGTGGAACGGCGCCTGCATCGTGCACGACGAGTTCCGCGGCCTGGAGCTGGAGATCCTGCGCGAACAGCACCCCGGCGCGCTGGTGCTGGTGCACCCCGAGTCGCCCAAGAGCGTCGTCGAGCAGGCCGACGTCGTCGGCTCCACGTCGGCGCTCATCAAGGCCGTTGTGGAGGGCAACGCGCCCGCCTACATCGTCGCCACCGACAACGGCATCCTGCACCGCATGCGCCAGCTGGCGCCGGGCAAGGTGTTGATCGAGGCGCCCACGGCCGGCAACAGCGCCACATGCAAGAGCTGCGCGCACTGCCCGTGGATGGCGATGAACGGCCTGGCGAACCTCGTCGATTGCCTGGAAAGCGGTCAACCCGAGATCCACGTGGATGAGGCCACCCGCGTGAAGGCGCAGCACTGCATCAACCGCATGCTCGATTTCACGGCCGCGCGCAAGGCGCAAACCTCGGGCATGACCCCCGGCATCGGCGCCGCCTGATCGCGCTATAAATCCGGGCATCACCGCCCGCCACCACCACGAGGCCCGCCATGCCCGCTGATTTCAGCTCCCTCTACAACCATCATGAGCGCGAAGTCTTCGCCGCGGTGATGGACGCCGCTGCCGACTTCCCCGACCTCGCCGACAGCAACGACCTGCTGTGCGACGTGGCCTGCGTGGCGCTGAACCGCCTGCCGCCGCGCTACATCCGCCACGAGGTGGACTTCAGCTTCTACCTGACCGAGCACGAGCGGCTGGAGATCGACAACGCCATCAGCGAGGCGGTGTCGTACGCCTTCAACTTCGTGCAGGCGCGCACCGCGCTGCGGGCGCGCAAGTAGGCGCCCCGCCCTTGCCTGACAAGCCCGCGGCCCGCGGGCTTTTTTACGTCCGCGCCTCTTGGCAGCGCCCAAATCTGCAATTAAAGTGATATCACTTTTACGGGAGACTCGTCATGCACAAGGATGGACAACGGCAAGAGATCAGCGCCACCACGGCCAACGGCTATGCGGGGCTGCTGGCCGGGCTGGCCCTCATTGCCGGCAGCTTCGCCGTCATGGCGCTGGCCATCCAGGGACAGCCGTGGTTTGCACTGGCCGGCGTGCCCGTGCTGGTGGGCGGCATCCTGGTGCTGGCCGGCATGTACATGCAGCAGCCCAACGAGGCGCGCATCCTGACGCTGTTCGGCCGCTACGTCGGCACCGACCGCACCGAGGGCCTGCGCTGGGCGAACCCGCTGACGGTCAAGCGCCGCATCTCGCTGCGCGCGCGCAACCTGAACGCGCCGGCCATCAAGGTCAACGACAAGCGCGGCAACCCAATCGAGATCAGCGCGGCCGTCGTCTGGCGCGTGCAGGACACGGCCAAGGCGGTGTTCGAGGTGGACGACTTCGAGACCTACGTGGGCATCCAGGCCGAGACGGCCATCCGCCACCTGGCCACGCAGTTCGCCTACGACGAGGGTGAAGACCTGGCCCCCGACGAGACGACGCTGCGCGCCGGCCAGAACGAGGTCGTCAAGGCGCTGATCGCCGAGCTGATGGAGCGCTGCGCGCAGGCCGGCGTGACGGTGCTGGACGCCAAGATCACCCACCTCGCCTACGCGCCCGAGATCGCGCAGGTGATGCTGCGCCGCCAGCAGGCCGAGGCCATCATCAGCGCGCGCAAGAAGATCGTGCAGGGCGCGGTGACGATGGTGGAGGAGGCGCTGCGCGGGCTGTCGGAGCGCGAGATCGTCGAACTGGACGACGAGCGCAAGGCGGCCATGGTGTCCAACCTGCTCGTCGTGCTGTGCTCCGACAAGGAGACCCAGCCCATCGTCAACACCGGCACGCTGTACAGCTGAGGCAAGCATGCGCTGGGTCTTCAACATCGCCTGGCTGGCCTTGCTGGCCTTTCTGGCGACCACGTGGCCGCTGCTGCCGGACGTCGTCGGCTCGCCGCGCTTCATGCTGCCGCGCGACCACTACACGGCCTGGATGCTGACGCTGGCCATCGTCGGCCCGTGGCTGACCACGTACGGCTCGCTGCTGGCAGCGCGGCATTGGCCACGCCTGATCAACCTGCCCTATCGCGACCACTGGCTCGCTCCTCCGCACCGCGAGCAGACGCTGGCGGACCTGGGCGGGCGACTGGCGGCGCTGGGCCTCGGCCTGCTGGTGCTGTTCGCAGGCCTGCACTACCACGCGCTGCAAAGGGCCCAGCCGCACTGGCCACAGGTGCCGGCAGACGTCTGGACGGCGGGCAGCGTGCTCCAGGGGCTGGGACTCGCGGTCTGGCTGCTGGCGCTGATGCGCCGCTTCAACCGCCTGCCGGTCGTCGCCGCGCCACGGCCCGCGCGGCAAGGCTCCCGCAGCACCGACCTCGTCTGGCGCGAGACGCAGCTGATGTGGCCGCTGCTCGCGGTGCTGCTCCCGGCCAGCGTCGGCCTGACCCTCGCCGTCACCCATGCTCAGGCGTCAGCCGGCCAAGCCTGGATGCCGGCGATCCTGCCGATGCTGCTTGCGCTGGTGTTCGGTCGCATGACGACCGAGGTGCATGGCGACCGCCTTTGCTGGCGCTTCGGCTGGCTGCCCTGGCCACGCTGGCGGGTAGATCTGGATGACATCATCGCGGTCGACGCGGCGCAGTCTCGCTGGACCGAAGGCTGGGGCATCCGCTTCACCAGCGACGGCATGCTCTACAACGCCAGTGGCACGCAGGCAGTTCGCCTGACACTGCGTGACGGCCGCCACGTGCGTCTGGGCTGCCAAGAGCCTCGACTGCTGATCGGGGCTCTGCAAGCCCGCATCTCGGGCCGCTGACGCAGGTAACCATCTGATGGCCAGCCCCGACAAGAAAAGCTTCGCGCTGCGCCTGGACCCGGCGCTGTGGGCGCAGATCGAGCGCCTGGCTGCGCAGGAGCTGCGCTCGGCCAACGCGCAGATCGAGTACCTGCTGCGCGACGCGCTGGCCCGGCGCGGCATCAAGCCGGCATCCAGCCCGGCGCCCAAGCGCGGGCGGCCGGCTGCCGAAACGCCGGAGAACGGTGAGTAGCGCCGTATTCGGGACGAGCGCCGAGCCGCCCCAAGCCGGCCCGGTTGGCGATGCTTGCGGCTCGACGCCGCAAGCATCGCCGTCCCCGCGGGGGACCGACCAGTCGCGCCCGCGTTCAGCGTGGCGCGACTGGGCGAGGGGTCAACGTCTTCGTCGCTCGCTGATCAGCACCGTCGGGAAGCTCACCGGCAGTGTCTGCGGGTAGTCGCGGCTGTAGTGCAGGCCGCGGCTCTCGTGGCGCATCAGTGCCGAGCGGACGATGAGTTCCGCGCAGTCGACCAGGTTGCGCAGCTCCAGCAGGTCGCGCGTGACGCGGAAGGACCCGTAGTAGTCGTCGATCTCGCCGCGCAGCAGCTCGATGCGGTGCAGCGCGCGCTCCAGCCGCTTGGTGGTGCGCACGATGCCGACGTAGTTCCACATCAGCAGGCGCAGTTCGTCCCAGTTGTGCGCGATGACGACCTGCTCATCGGCGTTCTCGACCTGGCTCTCGTCCCAGGCCGGCAGCGGCGCCGCGGGCTGCGGCTCGTGGCTCAGGATGTCCGCCGCACAGGTCTGCCCCAGCACCACGCATTCCAGCAGCGAGTTGCTGGCCAGCCGGTTGGCGCCGTGCAGGCCCGTGTAGCCGGTCTCGCCCACGGCGTACAGGCCCGGCAGGTCGCAGCGGCCAGCCAGGTCCGTCACGGCGCCGCCGCACGTGAAGTGCACAGCCGGCACCACGGGAATGGGCTGCCTCGCGATGTCGATGCCCAGCTTCAGGCAGCGCGCGTGGATGGTGGGGAAGTGCTCGATGAGGAAGGCCTCGCCCAGGTGCGTGGCGTCCAGCCACACATGGTCCAGGCCGTGCTTCTTCATCTCGAAGTCGATGGCGCGGGCGACGATGTCGCGCGGCGCCAGCTCCATGCGCTCGTCATGAGCGGCCATGAAGCGCGTGCCGTCGGGCAACTTCAGGTGGCCGCCCTCGCCTCGCAAGGCTTCCGTGATGAGGAAGCTGCGCTCCTGCGGGTGGTACAGGCAGGTCGGGTGGAACTGGATGAACTCCATGTTCGCGACGCGGCAGCCGGCCCGCCAGGCCATCGCGATGCCGTCGCCCGTCGACGTGTCGGGGTTGGTCGTGTAGCGGTAGACCTTGCCGGCGCCGCCGGTGGCCAGCACGACGGCGCGCGCGGCCAGCGTCTCGACACGCTGGGTGTCGATGTCCAGCGCGTAGACGCCGTAGACGCGCGGCGGCTCGTCGCGCTGCACGTGGCGCGACGTGATGAGGTCCAGCGCCATCCAGCGTTCCAGCAGCCGGATGTTGGGGTGGCGGCGGGCCACGGCCAGCAGCTGGTCGTGGATGGCCTTGCCGGTGGCGTCGGCCGCGTGGGCGATGCGGCGCACCGCATGGCCCCCCTCGCGCGTCAGGTGCAGGCCCATGGGGCCGGTGTCGTCGGGCGTGAAGGGCACGCCCTGCGCCACCAGCCAGCCCACCGCCGCGGCGCTGCGCTCGGCGATGAAGCGGGCCGTGGCCTCGTCCACCAGCCCGGCGCCGGCGTCCTGCGTGTCGCGCACATGGCTGTCGATGGAGTCGTCGCTGCCCAGCACGCCGACGATGCCGCCCTGGGCCCAGGCCGTGGCGGCCTCGGTCAGCTCGCGTTTGGCCAGCACGACGACGGGCACGGTATCGGCCAGGTGCAGGGCCACGGTGAGGCCGGCCAGGCCGGCGCCGATGATGACGACGGGGGCGTCGTCCAGGGTAGCAGCAGTCAACTCAGGGATCTCCGTGCTTCGCACTCCGAGGCGAGCGGCTCCGGGCGGCCATGCGCCGCTCATGGCCGGGCATTGTCCCGCAGCGTTGCATCGGCTGCGGCGACGTGAGGATTGCCGGATCAAGCACCCAGGCTGCGCCGGTTGCGACCCTATGCTGCGCGAAAAATGACAGCGTTATCAGACGCAGGAGACAACGTGCAGACAACCTCGTTGCGCCACGCCGGCGCTCTCGCCATGCTGGCCCTCGCGCTGGGCGCCGCCCGCGCCGCGCCGCCGCCGGCCGAGGTGTTCTTCAGTGACGACGACATCGGCGAGGCGCAGCTGTCGCCGTCGGGCAAGCGGCTGGCGCTGACCACCGCCAAGGGCGCCGGCCGCGTGGGCCTGGTGGTGCTGGACCTGGCGCCGGGCGGCCAGCTCACGCGCGCCACGCAGTCGGCCACGGCCGACGTCGCGCGCGTCAGCTGGGTCAACGAGGACCGGCTGCTGTTCAGCCTCGTGGACCTGACCGAGATGAGCATGCCCACGCGCGCGCCGGGCCTGTTTTCGGTGAACGCCGACGGCACCCGCCTGCGCATGCTGGTCAAGCGCACGGGCCGGGCCTTCATCAACACCGGCGACGGCGACGACCGCGTGCTGGAATGGAACCACCAGCTGCTGGCCGTGCCCGAGGCCCGCGCCGGCGAACCCGGCGATGAGGCGCTGCTGGCCGAGTTCAGCCTGGACGGCCGCGGCACGCAGACGCCGGTGTGGGTCAACACGCGCACCGGCATGACGCGCCGCTTCTCCGCCGCCGGCGCACCCGCCGGCGTGGTGCAGTGGGTGCTGAACAGCCGCGGCGAGGCCCGGGCCGTGCTGACGCTGAACGGCGACCGCGTGCAGGCGCACTGGCTGCCGCCCGGCCAGTCGCAATGGCAGCCGCTGTTCGACGCGCCGGTGCTGCAGCAGCCGTTCAAGCTGGAAAGCGTGGACACCGACGGCACGCTGTACGTGAGCCACGTGCCCAAGGGCGAACGCCACAGCGTGCTGGCCCGCTACGACGCCGCGGCCAAGGCGCCCGCCGACCCGCCGCTGGTACGCACGCCGGGCTTTGACTTCGTCGGCCAGTTCGTCAAGGACGGCCCGCGGCTGCTGGGCGTGAACGCGCGCGCCGACAGCGACGTCAGCGTCTGGCTGGACGAGGGCATGAAGAAGTTCCAGGCCCAGGTCGACCGGCTGATGCCCGGCCGCCTGAACCGCATCGACTGCCGCCGCTGCAGCCAGCCCGACATGGTGGCGCTGGTGCACTCCTACAACGACCACGACCCCGGCAAGCTGTGGGTCTACCAGGGCCACCCCGCCGCCGGCGAGCCCAAGTGGCGCGCCATCGGCCGCGTGCGCGAGGCGGTGGACCCGAAGCAGATGGCCGGGCTGGACCTGCAGACCATCACCGCCCGCGACGGCCGCGAGCTGCCCGTGTGGGTCACGCGGCCCGACGGCGCCCAGGGCCCGCTGCCGGCCGTCGTGCTGGTGCATGGCGGGCCGTGGATGCGCGGCACGGCCTGGCGCTGGAACAACTGGGCGCAGTTCATCGCGTCGCGCGGCTACGTCGTCATCGAGCCTGAGTTCCGCGGCAGCCTGGGCTACGGCGACGACCATTTCCGCGCCGGCTTCAAGCAGTGGGGCCAGGCCATGCAGGACGACGTGACCGATGCGCTGAAGTGGGCGCAGAAGCAGGGCCTGGCCAGCGACCGCGCCTGCATCGCCGGCGCCAGCTACGGCGGCTACAGCGCGCTGATGGGCCTGGCCAAGGACCCCGACCTGTACCGCTGCGGCATCGCCTCGGTGGCCGTGGCCGACCTGGAGCTGCTGGTGCAGGGCTCGTGGTGGGTGCCCGACGACACCGGCCTGGCGCGCCGCCTGACGCTGCCCGACATGGTGGGCGACCCGGCCAGGGACGCCGCCATGCTGGCCGCCAACTCGCCCGTCAAGCTGGCCGCCCACATGAAGGCGCCGCTGCTGCTGGCCTACGGCGAGGAAGACCTGCGCGTGCCACTGGCGCACGGCAAGCGCATGCGCGACGCGCTCGCCGCCGTGGGGCGGCCGCCCGAGTGGGTCAGCTACCCGGGCGAAGGCCACGGCTTCAGCAAGCCCGAGCACCGGCTGGACTTCGCGCGCCGCATGGAGGCTTTCCTGGCCCGGCACCTGGCGCCGGCGGCCGGCAACTAGGCCGTTATCCTCCCGCCGCTGCGCAGACGCATGCAGCATTCAGGGAGAGATTCTTGAAGCAGTTCATCCTCTGGGCCGGCCTCGCCGCCGGCCTTTCGTTGACCGCCACCCTCGCGCAGGCCGCGCCGCCGCCGGCCGAACTGTTCTACCGTGACCCCGACATCGGCGAGGCCCAGCTCTCGCCGTCGGGGCGGCAACTGGCCGTCACCACGTCGCGCGGCGCCAAGCACGCCGGCCTGGCCGTCGTGGACCTCGCCACGGGCAAGTCCGTGCGCGCCGCGCAGTTCTACGACGGCAACGTGTGGCGCGTGCAGTGGGTCAACGAGAACCGGCTGGTGTTCAGTGTGCTGGACCCGTCCGACGGCAGCGCGATGAACACCGGCGCGCCGGGTCTGTTCGCCGTCAACCCCGACGGCAGCCAGCTGCGCCAGCTGGTGAGGCGCGAATGGGCGCCGGGCATCACCGACGGCACCGGCCGCAACGAGCGGCTGCTGGACTGGAACCACCGCCTGCTGCGCGTGCCCACGCCGCGCGCCGGTGACACCAACGAGGAGGTGCTGCTGACCTGGTTTGCACTCGACGAACGCCGGGCGCAGAAGCCGCTGTGGGTGAACACCCGCACGGGCCGCACGCGGGCGGTCGACGTGATCGCGCCGCCGCACACCGTCGCCTGGGAGACCGACAGCCGCGGCGAGCTGCGCGTGGCCCACACGCTCAACGCCGGCCGTACCGGCGCCTTCTGGCGCGCGCCCGGCAGCGACGACTGGCAGCCGCTGTACGAAAGCAGCGTGATGGCGCTGCCGTTCCAGATCGAGGCCGTGGACGACGCCGGCCAGCTGTTCGTCACGCAGTCCGCCGGCCGCGGCGGCGAGAGCGTGCTCAAGCGCTACGACTTCGCGAAGCGCGCGCCGGAGAAGGAGCCGCTGGTGTCGGCGCCGGGTTTCGACTTCGTCGGCCACATCGTCACCGACGGCGAGGGCGCCGCGCTGGGCGTGCACGTGACGACGGATGGCGAAGGCACCGTCTGGTTCCATCCGGCGCTGAAGGCTCTGCAGGCCGAGGCCGACGCACGCTTTCCCGGGCGCATCAACCGCCTGCAATGCCGCCGCTGCGGCCAGCCGGACATGGTGGCGCTGGTGACCAGCTTCAGCGACCGCGAGCCCGGCCAACTGTGGGTCTACCAGGCCCGGCCGCCCGCGGGCGAGAAACCCTGGCGCGCCGTGGGGCGCGTGCGCGAGGACGTCAAGGCCGCCGAGATGGCCAGCCTGGATTTCCAGCGCATCAAGGCACGCGACGGGCGCGACCTGCCGGTGTGGATCACGCGCAGCCCGCAGGCCAAGGGGCCGCTGCCGGCCGTCGTGCTGGTGCACGGTGGCCCGTGGGTTCGCGGCAATGACTGGCGCTGGAACGGCGAGGCGCAGTTCCTGGCGTCGCGCGGCTACGTTGTCATCGAGCCCGAGTTCCGCGGCAGCGAGGGCTATGGCGACGACCACTTCCGCGCCGGCTTCAAGCAGTGGGGGCTGGCCATGCAGGACGACGTGGCCGACGCGCTGCGCTGGGCACAGCAGCAAGGCATCGCCAGCGACAAGGCCTGCATCGCCGGCGCCAGCTACGGTGGCTACAGCACGCTGATGGGGCTCATCAAGCACCCCGAGCTGTACCGCTGCGGCGTGGCCTCCGTGGCAGTGACCGACCTCGATCTGCTCGTTGCCGGGTCGTGGCGAGTGGACGACGACACCTCCAGCATGGCGCGCCGACACACGCTGCCCGAGATGGTGGGCGACCCGGTGAAGGATGCGGCGCTGATCGCCGCGAACTCGCCGGTGCGGCAGGCGGCCCGCATCAAGGCGCCGCTGCTGCTGGCCGTCGGCGAAAAAGACCGCCGCGTGCCGCTGGCCCACGGCGAACGGCTGCGCGACGCGCTGCGCGAGGCAGGCAACCCGCCGGTGTGGGTGGCCTACCCGGATGAAGGACATGGCTTGCTCGACGTGAAGAACCGCATCGACTTCGCCGAACGCATGGCGGCCTTCCTGGCCCGGCACCTGGGCGGCGCGCAAGCCCCGTCGGCACGCTGAGACTCATCGCTCACGCCCATCGCCACAACACGCACCCGGCCAGGGCGCCTGAAGGAAAGTCGTGCTGAAGATCCGCCTTCGCTGCGCCGGCGTCATCGCCGCCCTGCTGTTGTCCATCACCGGCGCCCAGGCCACGCCGCCGCCGGCTGCGACGTTCTTCAAGGACGCCGACGTCACCGATGTGCAGCTGTCGCCATCGGGCCGGCAACTGGCCATCACGACGGCGCGCGGCCACCAGCGCGTGGGGTTGGTGGTGTTCGATCTCGGCAGCGGCAAGCTGTCGCGCGCCGCGCATTTCGCCGACGCCGACGTCACGAACGTCCGCTGGGTCCATGATGGCCGCCTGCTGTTCAGCATCGAGGATTTCTCCGACGGCAGCGGGCGACCCAACGGGCAACCCGGCCTGTTCGCCGTCAACCCCGACGGGAGCGACATGCGGCAGCTCATCCGCCGCACCGGCCTGACATCGGCCAAGGACCGCTTTGGCAAGCTCGATCGGGTGCTGGACTGGAACCACCGGCTGCTGCGCGTGCCCGCACCACGCGCCGATGTAGCCGTCGACGAGGTGTTGATCGTGCAGATCAGCAACGACGCCGACCGCATCGCGACGCCGCTGTGGATCAACACCCGCACCGGCATCACGCGCAAAGCCCACGCCAACGCGCCGGCGCACACCACTGGCTGGCTGACCGACAGCCACGGCGAGCTGCGCGTGGCCATCACGGAACACACCGGCCGCCGCGCTGCGCACTGGCGTGGCCCGGGCCAGCAGGACTGGCGACCGCTGTACGAGAGCGACCTGCTCAACCCGCCCTTCGGCCTGCACTCGGTGGACACCGCCGGCCGCCTCTACGTGACGCGGACGCTGGGGCAGGATCAGCGCGGCGTGCTGACGCGCTTCGACTTCGAACACGGCGCGCCCGACCCACAGGCCCTCATCGAGTCGCCCGGCTTCAGCTTCACAGGGCAGCTGCTCGACGAGGCCGGGGGCCCCGCGCTGGGTGTGCGCCTGGTCACGGATGCCGAGACGACGGTTTGGTTCCACCCCGCGCTGAAGGCCTTCCAGCAGCTGGTCGACGCGCGCA
Organism: Pelomonas lactea; assembly: GCF_043555885.1. Lineage (NCBI taxonomy): Bacteria > Pseudomonadati > Pseudomonadota > Betaproteobacteria > Burkholderiales > Sphaerotilaceae > Roseateles > Pelomonas lactea. The sequence goes on from NZ_JBIGHX010000011.1 coordinate 148,239, forward strand.
TGCCGGACCACATCAACCGCATCGACTGCCGGCGTTGCGGCTAGCCGGACATGACGGCGCTGGTGCGCAGCTTCAGCGACCTTGACCCCGGCCAGCTGTGGGTCTACCAGGCACAACCGCCCCAGGGCGAGGAACGCTGGCGGGCCGTGGGCCGCGCGCGCAACGACGTGAAGCCCGCCGACATGTCGACGATGGACTTCCACCGGATTCAGGCACGCGACGGCCGCGACCTGCCGGTGTGGGTCACGCGCAGCCCGGCCGCCACGGGGCCGCTGCCGGCCGTCGTGCTGGTGCATGGCGGCCCCTGGGTGCGCGGCAATGTGTGGGGCTGGCGGCCCTGGGGCCAGTTCCTGGCGTCGCGCGGCTACGTCGTCATCGAGCCCGAGTCCGCGGCAGCACCGGCTACGGCCATGCGCACTACCGCGCCGGTTTCAAGCAATGGGGCCAGGCCATGCAGGACGATGTCGCCGACGCGCTGAAGTGGGCCCAGCAGCAGGGCATCGCCAGCAGCAAGGCCTGCATCGCCGGCGCCAGCTACGGCGGCTACAGCACACTGATGGGGCTCATCAAGGACCCCGACCTCTACCGCTGCGGCGTGGCCTGGGTGGCCGTGACCGACCTGGACCTGTACGTCAGCGGCTCCTTCTGGGTGCGCGACGACATCTCGGACACGGGCCGCCAGTACCGCCTGCCTGACCTGGTGGGCGACCCTGTGAAGGACGCCGACATGATCGCCACCCACTCGCCGGTCAAGCAGGCGGCACGCATCAAGGCACCAGTGCTGCTGGCCTTCGGCGAGGACGACCTGCGCGTGCCCCTGGCCCACGGCAAGCGCATGCGCGAAGCGCTGGCCGAAGCGGGCAATCCGCCCGAGTGGGTGACCTACCCGGGCGAGGGCCACGGCTTCAGCGTCGTGAAGAACCGCATCGACTTCGCCGAACGCATGGCCGCCTTCCTGGCCCGGCACCTGCAATCCGGCGACGGGAAATAAGCACGTCGTCGCGCGGTGCCACGGCGCGCCGGCCCTATGCTGGCGCCACTGTCAACGCTGTCAGAGAACAGCCGTGGAGGAGACCGTGAACCCATTGCATCGCCTGGCCGGCATCGTTGCCGGCCTTCTGCTGTCCGCCGCCTGCGTACAAGCCGCCCCGCCGCCCGCCGAGGTGTTCTTCAAGGACCCCGACGTCGTCGACGTGCAGCTGTCACCGTCGGGCCGACTGCTGGCCCTGACGTCGGCCAAGGGGCTCAAGCGCGTGGGGCTGGCGGTGTTCGACCTGGGCAGCGGCCAGGTGATGCGCACGGCGCAGTTCTCGGACGGCGACATCACGCAGGTGCAGTGGGTCAACGACAACCGGCTGGTGTTCGGCGTCGAGGACCTGTCCGACGGCAGCGGGCGCCCCAACGGCCTGCCAGGCCTGTTCGCCGTGAACCCCGACGGCCGCGAGATGCGCCAGCTGGTGCGCCGCATGGGCAAGCCCGTCGTCAGCGACGGCAGCAACCGCAACGAGCGCCTGCTGGACTGGAACCACCGCCTGCTGCGCGTGCCGGCGCCACAGCCCGGCGCCGAGGCCGGCGACGAAGTGCTGGTCGCCCACATCAGCATGGACGACAGCCGCGTCGCGACACCACTGTGGCTGAACACCCGCACGGGCCGCACGCGCAGCGTCGAGACGCAGGCACCGCCCCACACCGTCGACTGGCTCACCGACAGCCGCGGCGAGCTGCGCGTGGCCATCACGCAGTACGAGGGCCGCCGGGGCGCGCACTGGCGCGGGCCGGGCGACGCCGCGTGGCGCCAGCTCTATGACACGCCGCTGTTCAAGACGCCGTTCGGCCCGCATTCCGTCGACGACGCCGGCCAGCTCTACGTGATGCGCACACCGGGGCGCGACCAGCAGGTGGTGCTGGCCCGCTACGACTTCGAGCGCGGCGCGCCGGAGCCCCAACCCGTCGTGACGGCGCCGGGCTTCGACTTCTGGGGCAAGCTGCTCAATGAGGGCGGCGGCGCGGCGCTGGGCGTGCGCCTCACGACCGACGGCGAGACCACCGTGTGGTTCCACCCGGCGCTCAAGGCGCTGCAGGCCGAGGCCGACGGGCGCCTGCCCGGGCGCATCAACCGCATCGACTGCCGCCGCTGCGGGAAGGCCGACATGACCGCGCTGGTGCGCAGCTTCAGCGACCGCGACCCGGGCCAGTGGTGGGTCTACCAGACCCGGCCGCCCGAGGGCGAGAAGCCCTGGCGCGCCGTAGGCCGCGCGCGCAACGACGTGAAGCCCGCCGACATGGCGACGATGGACTTCCAACGCATCCAGGCCCGCGACGGCCGTGAGCTGCCGGTGTGGGTCACGCGCAGCCCTGGGGCCACGGGGCCGCTGCCGGCCGTCGTGCTGGTGCATGGCGGCCCCTGGGTGCGCGGCAACGTATGGGGCTGGCACGCCTGGGGCCAGTTCCTGGCGTCGCGCGGCTATGTCGTCATCGAGCCCGAGTTCCGCGGCAGCACCGGCTACGGCCATGCGCACTACAAGGCCGGCTTCAAGCAATGGGGCAAGGCCATGCAGGACGATGTGGCCGACGCGCTGAAGTGGGCGCAGCAGCAGGGCATCGCCGGCGGCAAGGCCTGCATCGCCGGCGCCAGCTACGGCGGCTACAGCACGCTGATGGGGCTCATCAAGGACCCCGACCTCTACCAGTGCGGCGTTGCCTGGGTGGCGGTGACCGACCTGGACCTCTACGTCAGCGGCTCATGGTGGGTGCGCGACGACATCCCCGAGGCCGGCCGCCAGTACCAGCTGCCCGACATGGTGGGCGACGCGGTGAAGGATGCCGACATGATCGTCGCCAACTCACCGGTGAAGCAGGCGGCGCGGCTCAAGGCACCGGTGCTGCTGGCCTTCGGCGAGGACGACCTGCGCGTGCCGCTGGCCCACGGCAAGCGCATGCGCGACGCGCTGCGCGCCGCCGGCAACGAGCCCGAGTGGGTAACCTACCCCGGCGAGGGCCACGGCTTCAGTGTCGTGAAGAACCGCGTGGACTTCGCCGAACGCATGGCCGCCTTCCTGGCACGCCACCTGAAGCCCTGATCACTCCCTGAAGCCGTTGGAATGGCGCCGCCATTCCGGCGGCTTCCACAGGTGGGCCAGCCGCAGGCCCCAGGTCTTCTCGTGCGCCATGTCGCGGAACATGGACCGCCACTCGTGTGCGTTCAGCCAGAACAGGTTGTGCGTGTAGAACGGGTGCTCCAGCCCGTAGTCCACCGGCGCGTCCTCGGGCTCGAAGGTGCCGAACAGGCGGTCGAACACGATCAGCATGCCGCCGAAGTTCTTGTCGATGTACTGCGGGTTGCGACCGTGGTGCGCCCGGTGGTGCGACGGCGTGTTGAAGATGAACTCGAACCACGCCGGCATCTTCCCCACCCAGCTCGTGTGCACGAAGAACTGGTAGCCCAGGTTCAGCGACAGCGCGAACAGCACCCAGCGTGGCTCGAAGCCGAGGAACACGGCCGGCAGGTAGAACAGCCAGTTGCCGGCGATGGGATAGAACCAGCTCTGCCGCAGCGCGGTGCCGAAGTTCATCTTCTCCGAGCCGTGGTGCACGACATGCGCGCACCAGAACCAGCGGATGCGGTGGCTGCCGCGGTGGAACCAGTAATAGAGAAACTCGACGAACAGGAACAGGCCGAGAAAGCGCAGCGGCGTCACGTCCACGGTGAACAGCCGGTGGTCGTACACCCAGCCCATAGCCGGCAGCACCAGCACGGTCAGCAGCACCAGGTCGGTGACGAGATAGCTGCCGCCGCTGTTCAGGCTGTCGAAGCTGTCCCACAGGTCGAACACGCCGGTCTTGCGGAAGCGCCAGGCCTCGCTGGCGATGGCGATCATGAAGATCGGCGACAGGATGACCAGCGTCAGGTCGCGCCAGTCGAAGTGGCGTTGGTAGAGGTCGAGCAGCCAGTCCATGCCGCGATGTTGGCGCCAAACCGCCGCGGCTTCTTGACGGCAAACCCCGAGTTTTTGACAGATCGCGCCACTTCTCGGGTGATCCCGGACCGGCAGCGAGGGAGCCGCGCGGGATGATTTCCACCCCATGGATGACACCCGCGTTGCCGCCAGCTATGTTCGCCTGCTCTTCGAGCACATGGCGGCGCTGGGCCGCGCCGGCGACCTGGGCGATCCGCCCGCCCCCACCGAGCCCTTCGTCGCCCTGCGCCGCTGGCAGGCGCTGTTGCAGCGGGCGCGCGAGCTGGACCCCGGTCCCAAGGCGACGTTCACGCTGCGGCTGGCGCGCGGCATCGCGCCGCGGCACTTCGGCATCGTCGGCTTCGCGGCGCTGGCCTGCAACACGCTGGCAGAAGCGCTGCTGCGGCTGGAGCGCCACCACCGCGCCATCTACGACGTCAACCTGGCCCAGGTGCGCCCCTGCGCCGAGGGCCTGTGCATCGAATGGGGCGTGGAGCGCGGCCGGCCCGGCGCGCTGGTGGACGAGACCGCCATCGCCGCGCTGATGCAGCTGACGCGCGAGTTCACCGGCCGGCCGGTGCGCGCGCTGGCGGTGGACTTCGTCAACCCGCGGCCGGCCGACGTGCGGCCGTATGAAGACTTCTTCGGCGGCCCGGTGCGCTTCGGCCAGCCCAGCACGCGCGTCGTGCTGGCGGCGCGCGACCTCGCGCTGCCGCTGCGCGGTGCCGATGCCGCACTGCTGGCGCTGCTGGACGCGCAGGCCGAGCGACTGCTGCAGGAGATGGCCGCCGTGACCGGGCCGCTGGCCGTGTGGCGCCAGGCGCTGGTGGGGCTGATCCGCAGCGGCCGCACGCAGCTGCCCGACCTGGCCGACAGCCTGCAGATGAGCCCGCGCAGCCTGCAGCGGCGGCTGGCCGAACAGGGCGTCAGGTTCCAGGCGCTGCTGGGCCAGACGCGCCAGCAGCTGGCCGAGGCCTATCTGCGCGACGCCAGCGTGGAGCTCGCCGAGGTGGCGCTGCTGCTGGGCTATTCCGAACAGAGCGCATTCACGCGCGCCTTCCGTCAGTGGACCGGTCAGGCGCCGCTGCAATGGCGAAGGCTGCACACCCGATGACCCCCGCCCCCGACCACGTCGTCATCGACGGCACCCCCGCCCACGGCCGCTACGCCGGCCGCATCGCCCGCATCGACTGGGCGCCGCTGCGCCCGCGCCCCGGCTGGTTGTGGCGCCGGCTGCATCACAAGCGCTGGCACTACGTGGGCTTGGGCAACGAGGCCGTGTTCATCGGCGTGGCCATCGTCGACGTCGGCTGGGCGGCCAGCGCGTTCGCCTACCTGTTCGACCGCCAGACCCGCACGCTGCGGGCCAACTGGAGCCAGGACGGCCTGCCCGGCCTGCAGGCCAGCAACGGCGACGCGCCGCTGGCCGGCGCCGACGCGTGGTTCCGCGGCCCCGGCGCGCGGCTGTCGCTGCGCGAGGCGGGCGGCCGGCTGCAGCTGCAGGTCGCCACGCGTGCGCTGCGCGTGGATGCCGAGCTGGACCTCGCCGCCATGGCGCCGCCGCTGCTGGCCGTCGGCCCCATTGCCGGCGGCCTGGCACATGCGACACAGAAGACCAGCGCCCTGCCCGTGCGCGGCCGCGCCGAGGCGAGTGGGCAACGCTTCGCGCTGGATGGCGCCTGGGCCGCCGTCGACGCGTCCAGCGGCTTGCTGGCGCGCGACACCGCCTGGCGCTGGGCCAGCGCGCACGGGCCCGAGTGGGGCTTCAACCTGCAGCAGGGCTACTTCGGCGAGCACGAGAACGTGCTGTGGCTGGACGGCCAGCCCATCGAACTGGGCGCCGCCCACTTCGGTTTCGACGCTGGACGACCGCTGGAACCCTGGCGAGTTCGCACCGAGTGCGGCCGACTGGATCTTTCATTCACCCCCGAGGGTGTGCGGGCCGCGGACAAGAACTTCGGTTTCGCGGTCAGCCGCTATGTGCAGCCCGTCGGCACGTTCGCGGGGACCGTGCGTGCCAACGCGCATGCCGCGCCCCGAAACGTGAAGGATCTGTTGGGCGTGACGGAAGACCATCGTTCACTGTGGTGACGTCGCCGAAGCTTGTGCCATAGAGTGGGCAACGCTCGCTCCTTCAAGCCCGTGAAACCCAATCTGAGCTATCCCAGCCTTCTCACTGCGGGCATCGCGTTGACGCTGGCGACACTCGCGGGCCTCGAACTGTTGCCGGCCAGGACCCTGGACCTCAAGGCGCCGGGTGTCGCCAACGGCCCTTACCTGGTCACCGCCGATGGCAAGCAGGACGGTCACAACGTCCGGTGGCTGGACGAAAAGCGGCTGCATCTGCGCTGCCACTACCCCGAAGCCAAGCCCTTCATGGGCTGCGGCCTGACCTTCGTGCTGACCCACCAAGACCCGACGCGGGGCATGGACCTCAGCCGCTACGACAAGCTCAACCTGGAGCTCGTCTACAAAGGCAATGCGCCCTCGGTGCGCCTGGCGGCCCGCAATTTCGACCCCCGCTTCGCCAAGGTCGAGGACGCCAACAGCGCCCGTTTTCACTCGGTCAATCTGCGCCCCCGGGACATCACCAAGCCCGTGGCACTGGAACTGAGTGAACTGACGGTGCCGGAGTGGTGGATCCATCAGTACAACCTGGACCGGGCCTATAACCGCCCAAGCCTGGAAAACGCAAGCGCTGTATCGATCGACATCCCCTACCTCGAGGCCGGCCAGACACATGAGCTGGAGGTGCGCCGCCTGACGCTCGAAGGGCAGTGGATCAGCCACGACCGCGTCTACCTGGGCATCCTGTGCAGCTGGCTGCTGGGCGCCAGCCTCGTCGTGCTGCGCGGCTGGGGCCAACTGCGGGTCAGCCACCGGCGCCAGCAGCGTGAGATCGACGCGCTGACACTGCGCACCCGCCAGCTTCGCATCGAGCAGGAGCAGTTGCGCCGGCTGGCGACGATCGACGAGCTGACGGGCGTTCTGAACCGCCGCGGCCTGGAGCAGGCGCTGGACGATCTGGAGGAACAGGCCCACGGCATGACGCTGGTGCTGGTGGACATCGACCACTTCAAGCGCATCAACGACCGTTTCGGCCACGACCGTGGCGACGAGGTGCTGCGCCGGGTCGCGGCCGTCGTGGCCGGCAACCTGCGGGCAAGCGACATCTTCGGTCGGTGGGGCGGCGAGGAGTTCCTGATCGCCTGCCGCGGCACGCGCATCCGGGACGCGGCCCGCCTGGCCGAAAAGCTGCGCGAACGCATCGAACGCAGCGAGATCACCGGGCCCGTTGGCCGCATCGAGCTGACCGCCAGCTTCGGCGTCGCGCTGGCGCCACCGGGCGGCTCGACTGCCGACGCACTCAAGCGCGCCGATGCAGCGCTTTACGCCGCCAAGGACGCCGGCCGCAACCGGGTCGAGATGGACACTTCGCTACAGAGCGATTCGCCCACGACGGTGGGCTAACGCATCGTGTCGACGGCCTGCCCGGCGGCGTGACCGTGGACCACCTCTCGCGCTGCCGAAGGGGCGGGGCTGCGCTTCTTCAGCCACAGGTACAGGCCACTGCCCAGCACGACGATGGTGGCGATGTCCAGCAGCGCCCACAGGATCTTCATCGGCAGCCCGCCGTAGTCGCCGAAGTGCAGCGGCTGCGACAGCAGCAGCGCATCCAGGTACCAGGGCATCTCGGGCGCGGCGGTCACGCGGGCCGTGCGGGCGTCCACGAGCACCGGCACCATCAACTTGGCCGTGAGCGGCGTATCGCCCCGCATGAAGAACGTGGTGTGGTGAGGGCTCGAGAAGGTGGTGCCCGGGAAGGCGATGAAGTACAGGTGCTTGCCGGGTGCGGCGGCTTGCGCGGCCTGCAAGGCTTGCTGCAGGGGAGCGCGGTCCGAGGCCGGCACCAGGGGCTGGCCCTGGTAGGGGCGCACCAGCTCGCCGACGTGCTCGACCTGCCAGTACTTGACCAGCAGGTCGGCGCCCGTGTTGATGACGCCGGTGGCGCCGACGACGAAGCACCACACCAGGGTGACGATGCCGATGAGGTTGTGCAGGTCCAGCCAGCGGGTGCGCGCCGAACGATCGTGGCGCACCGTGCCGAAGTCCAGCTTGCGCATGAAGGGCGCATAGAGCACCACGCCGGACACCAGCGCCACCAGCAGCAGCAGCCCCATGAAGCCGAGGAAGAGCTTGCCGGGCAAGCCGGCGAAGAGGTCCACGTGCAGCCGGAACATCAGGTCCATGAAGCCCTCGCCGACGCGGTACTCGCCCACCACCTGCGCGGTACGGGCATCGACCATCACCGACTTGTAGTCATCGGTCGGCTCAGGGGTCGGTGTCAACGTCGCCCACCAGAGTCGATCGTCGTCATCGGACTTGCCCATGAACTGCACGATGCGGTCCGGGTAGCGGGCCCGCGCGGCGGCCATCACCTCGTCGGCGCTCGCGCGCCGCTGCGCCATGTCGGCCGGCAGGGTCGGGGCTTCGATCTCGGTGCCGGTCAGGTGACCGATCTCGTGATGGAAGATCAGCGGCAGGCCGGTCAGGCACAGCAGCAGCATGAACAGGGTGCAGACCAGGCTGCTCCACTTGTGCAACCAGGCCCACAGTCGGATGGCGCGCGGCGTCAGCGTCATGGCGGCGTCAGAGCTTGTAGTCCAGAGTCACCGACACATTGCGCGGCTCACCGTAGATGGCGCCGTAGGCCAGGCCGCCGATGTACTTCTTGTCGAAGAGGTTGTTCACGTTCAGGCGCAGCGTGGCGGCCGGCGACAGTTCGTAGGCGGCAAAGGCATTGGCCACCAGGTAGGCGTCCTGCCTCGCGCTGCCGACCTTGCTGACGTCGGACTGCCAGCGGCCACCGAGACCCAGGCGCAGGGCCGGCAGCACCGGCACACGGCTGTCGACGCGGAAGTTGACGGTGTTGCGGGGCACCCACTCGTAGATGTCCTGGCCGTCGGGGCCGGTGAGCTTCAGATGGGTGTAGCCGAGCGTGAGCTTGGCGTCCCTGCCCAGCCGCCCCGTGGCCTCGGCTTCGAAGCCGCGCGACTTCACGTCCTTGCCCTCGTACCAGGACTGTCCATCGAGCGAGGTGCCGGTGCCACCGATCACGCCGCCATAGGTGGCCAGACCCTGCTGGCGAGCCGAGAACACGGCAAAGGTGGTCAGCAGCGCACGGTCCAGCCATTCGGCCTTCACGCCCGCCTCGGCGTTCACGCCCTTCATCGGCGCGAGGTACTCGCCCTTCCGGTCGGTCTGGTCCTGGTTCTGGAAGATGTCCGAGTAGGACACATAGCCCGTGACCGCCGGCGAGAAGGCGTAGGTCAGGCCGACATACGGGCTGACCTCCCGGGTGTCGGGGTAGACGGTGTTGGTGGCCGCGTTGCCGTAGATGGAGGCACCGCTGCGCGCCAGGCGCACGGCATTGACGCCGAGGATGCCCTTGAGCTGCTCGGTCAGCCCGATCTGCGACGCGGCATAGAAGCGGGTCAGTTGCTGCTCGCCACGGGTGCTGGGCTGGCGCGCGCCCCAGGTGGGCTCGGTGTAGACGTCGCCGCCATAGGGGAAGGCCGGCAGCGCATCGCCCATGTGGTTCTGCACGGGGAAGATGTCGACAGACGTCTTCTCCCGCGACTGGCTCACGCCGACCAGCAGCCAGTGCTGACGACCGAAGGCCTGGAAGTCGCCGCTCAGGTTGGCGTCCAGCACGCGGTGGTCGGTGTCGCCCTCACTGCGGTAGGGCCAGCCGACGAGGCCGGTGTTGTCGGCCTTGAGCACACCGGTGGGCGAGTAGGCGTAGAGCAGCCGGGTCGACTCGTCGCCGTGGCGCGTGTTGTAGGTCAGCTTGGCCTCCCAGCCGTCGCCGAGCTGGTGGGCGTACTCGATGAAGGCGTTGTAGGAACGGGTGTTCCAGTAGGTCCAGCGCTGCGAGGTGGAGGCGCCCACGGGGAAGTCGGCCTGCGTGCCGTCGGCGCGCAGCAGCGTGAGCGAGCCCCACATCGGCGAGTACTGCCGGGCGTCCACGGCCGTGATGCCCACGGTCAGCACGCCGTGGCTGCCGATCTGGCCGTCCACCACGCCGTAGACCGAGCTGCGCTTGTCATGCAGGTCGCGCAGGTAAGAGTCCTTGTCCTCATGCGCCACCACCAGGCGGCCGGCCCAGGCGCCGTCCTGGGTGAGCACCTTGTTGACGTCCAGCGCCGCGCGCTTCTTGCCCCATTGACCCAGGGTGACGTTGAACTCGCCGCTGTCCTGGTTCAGCGGGCGCTTGCGGATGTAGTTGATGGTGCCCGACGCATTGCCCACGCCGGTCAGCAGGCCGTTGGCACCGCGGATCAGTTCGATGCGGTCGAACAGGAAGGTGTCTTCCCGGCCAACGACGGTGCCCCAGGAGTTGGTCATGCCCAGGCCGTCGATCTGGGTCAGCTGGATCTCGAAGCCGCGGGCGTTGAAGGTCGCGCGATTGGTCTCGTACTGCTCGACATTGATGCCGGTGGCCAGGCCCAGGGCCTCGTTGCTGCCGGTCAGGCCGAAGTTGGCCATGTCCTCGCGGTCGATGCTGCTGATGGTCTGCGGCGTTTCCTTGACATCCATGGGCAGGCCCGTGGCGCCCTTGGACACGCGGTTGGCACGCTTGCCGGTGACCACGACGGTCTCCAGGTTCGCAGCCTGGGGCGCATCAGCGGCAGTGGAAACGGTCTGGGCCTCGGCGACGAGGCTGGCGGCGGCCAGGGCGCAGGCGGTCAACAGGAATGCGGGACGGGTCATCGAGCAGGCGGAATTGGGGGATGGAAGAGGCGGAATGACGGTCAGCGGCGCATCGGGCAGCGCACGATGACGAGCACCGGCAGGCCTAAGGCGAGCCAGGACCAGGCATCGCCCCAGCTGTCGGACACCAGCGCCGAGGCCAGCCCGCTGGCGCTCAGCAGGCCGAGGGACACGGGCCAGCCCCACAGCCGCCAGGCGGTGTGGCGGGCCGGCGTCATGGACAGGCGCCGGGCCTGGCCGGGCCCCTTGGGCAACGTCGTCATGTCATCAAATACAACTGAGAACGATTCGCATTCTAATCACAAGACGAAGAAAAACCGCCCTGCCTCGCGGTCAGGGCGGTTCTGGCGGCCAGCGCGCTACGCGGGCCGGCGACGTCAGTGGACGACGCGACCGAAGGAGAACTCCCCGTCAGCCATCTGCACCGGGATGATGTCCTTGGGCCCGAACTTGCCTTCCAGGATCAGCTTGGAGAGCGGGTTCTCCACGCGCTGCTGGATGGCCCGCTTGAGCGGCCGGGCACCGAAGACCGGGTCGAAGCCAACCTTGGCGAGTTCGTCCAGGGCCTCCTCGCTGACGTAGAGCTTCATCTCCATCTTCTCCAGGCGCGCCTCGAGCTGGCGCAGCTGGATGCGCGCGATGGATTTGATGTGCTCCGCCCCCAGCGCATGGAAGATGACGGTTTCGTCGATGCGGTTCAGGAACTCCGGCCGGAAGTGGCTCTTGACCTCGCCCCACACCGCGTCACGGATGACGTCCTCGCCCTGCCCCGCCAGCGCCATGATGTGCTGGCTGCCGAGGTTGGACGTCATCACGATGACGGTGTTCTTGAAGTCCACGGTGCGGCCCTGGCCGTCGGTCAGGCGGCCATCGTCCAGCACCTGCAGCAGCACGTTGAACACGTCAGGGTGGGCCTTCTCGACCTCGTCCAGCAGCAGCACCGAGTAGGGCTTGCGCCGCACGGCTTCGGTCAGCGTGCCGCCCTCCTCGTAGCCCACATAGCCCGGAGGCGCGCCGATCAGGCGGCTGACCGAGTGCTTCTCCATGAACTCGCTCATGTCGATGCGCACCATGTGGTCTTCGCTGTCGAACAGGAAGCCGGCGAGCGCCTTGCACAGCTCGGTCTTGCCCACGCCGGTGGGGCCCAGGAACAGGAAGGAGCCCAGCGGTCGGTTCGGGTCGCTCAGCCCGGCGCGTGAACGGCGGATCGCGTCGGACACGGCCTGGATGGCCTCGTTCTGCCCCACCACGCGCTCGTGCAGCTTGCCTTCCATCTGCAGCAGCTTCTCGCGCTCGCCCTGCATCAGCTTGGAGACGGGAATGCCCGTGGCACGGGCCACGACTTCGGCGATTTCTTCAGCACCCACCAGCGTACGCAGCAGCTGCGGCTTGTCGCCGCCCACCTTGCTGGCTTCCTTGTCCTGCGCTTCCTTGAGCTGCTTCTCCAGCCCCGGCAGCTTGCCGTACTGCAGCTCGGCGACCTTGTTGAAGTCGCCCTTGCGCTTGAGTTCCTCGATCTGCTGCTTGATGCGGTCGATCTCTTCCTTCACGTGCGCCGAGCCCTGGGCCTGCGCCTTCTCGGCGGTCCAGATTTCTTCCAGATCGTCGTACTCGCGCTGCAGCTTCAGCAACTCCTCTTCGATGAGGGCAAAGCGCTTCTGCGAGCCCTCGTCCTTCTCCTTGCGCACGGCCTCGCGCTCGATCTTCAGCTGGATCATGCGGCGGTCGAGCCGGTCCATCGCCTCGGGCTTGGAGTCGATCTCGATCTTGATCTTGGCCGCGGCCTCGTCGATCAGGTCGATGGCCTTGTCGGGCAAGAAGCGGTCGGTGATGTAGCGGTGGCTCAACTCGGCCGCGGCGACGATGGCCGGGTCGGTGATCTCCACGCCGTGGTGCACCTCGTACTTCTCCTGCAGCCCGCGCAGGATGGCGATGGTGGCCTCCACGCTGGGCTCGTCCACCAGCACCTTCTGGAAGCGTCGTTCCAGCGCGGCGTCCTTCTCGACGTACTTGCGGTATTCGTCCAAGGTGGTGGCGCCGATGCAGTGCAGTTCGCCGCGCGCCAGGGCCGGCTTGAGCATGTTGCCGGCGTCGATGGCGCCCTCGGCCTTGCCGGCACCCACCATGGTGTGGATCTCGTCGATGAAAAGGATGGTCTGGCCCTCGTCCTGCGCCACTTCCTTGAGCACGCCCTTCAGGCGTTCCTCGAAGTCGCCGCGGTACTTGGCCCCGGCCAGCAGCAGCGCCATGTCCAGCACCAGCACGCGCTTGTTCTTCAGGCTGTCCGGCACCTCGCCGTTGATGATGCGCTGCGCCAGGCCTTCGACGATGGCCGTCTTGCCCACGCCCGGCTCGCCGATCAAGACGGGATTGTTCTTGCTGCGGCGCTGCAGCACCTGGATGGCGCGGCGGATCTCCTCGTCGCGGCCGATGACCGGGTCCAGCTTGCCCAGGCGGGCGCGCTCGGTCAGGTCCAGCGTGTATTTCTTCAGCGCCTCGCGCTGGCCCTCGGCCTCGGCCGAGTCGACCTTCTGGCCGCCACGTACCGCTTCGATGGCGGCTTCGAGCGCCTTGCGCGTCAGCCCGTGGCCGCGCACAACGCCGGCCAGGTCGGTCTTGGCGTCGGCCAGCGCCAGCAGGAACATCTCGCTGGCGATGAACTGGTCGCCGCGCTTGCCGGCCTCCTTCTCGGCCGCCTGCAGCAGCGCGACGAGGTCGCGGCCCGCCTGCACGGTCTGGCCCGAGCCGCTGACCTGCGGCAGCCCGGCCATCAGGCCGTCGAGCGCCGTCTTCAGCGCAGGCGACTTGACGCCCGCACGCTCCAGCAGCGCGCGCGGCCCGTCGTCCTGGGCCAGCATGGCAGCCAGCACATGGACAGGCTCGATGTAGGGGTTGTCACGCGCAATGGCCAGGCTCTGCGCCTCGCCCAGCGCTTCCTGGAAACGGGTGGTGAACTTGTCGGCTCGCATGGGATGGGACCTCCTGTTGCCAAGCCAAGTGGGCGCCTATCAGCGCTTTTCAAGTTGACTCAGATCAAGCCCTGGACGAGCTTCATGCCTGCCCAGGCCGCCAGCAGCGAACCCAGCACATGGCTGGCGGTGTGGGTCAGCGCCATGCCGAACTCGCCATGCCGCAGCAGCGCCAGCGACTCGCCCGAGAAGGCCGAGAACGTTGTCAGCCCGCCCAGAAAGCCGGTCACCAGCAACAGCTTCAGCACGTCGTTGGGCTGCCGGCCAAACCATTCCAGCGCCATGCCGATCAGCAGGCCGCCCGCCACATTCACCAGCAACGTGCCCAGCGGAAAGCCAGCCCAGCGCAGATTGAAGGCCAGCCCCGCCTGCCAGCGGGCCAAAGCGCCCAGCGCGGCGCCCAGCGCAACGGCCAGCGCGTTCACGCGGCATTCCCCGCCGCGATGCCCCAGCGCGCCAGCGCCTCGTCGTCGGCAACACGGGCGTCCACCCAGTGCGCGCCGTCGGGTGTGTGCTCCTTTTTCCAGAACGGCGCCTGCGTCTTCAGGTAGTCCATCAGGAATTCGCAGGCCTGGAAGGCCTGGCCGCGGTGGGCGCTGGTGACGAGCACCAGCACGATCTGCTCGCGCGCCTCCAGCACGCCAATCCGGTGGATGACGCGCGCGGCCCGGATGTCGAACCGCGCCTGCGCCTCGTCCACCATCGCCTCGATGGCCGCCTCGGTCATGCCGGGGTAGTGCTCGAGTTCCATGCGGCTGACGGCCTGGCCGCCGCTGTGCTCGCGCACGGTGCCGACAAAGGCGACGACGGCACCGACACCGCCGTCCTCGCGGCGCAGCGCGGCCGTCTCGGCGCCGAGGTCGAAGTCCTCGCTCTGGATGCAAACTCTGGGCATGGCACAGATTCTCACCTCCCCGTCGGTGAGATTCACCTGTTTGGGGCTGGCCGATCCCGGCCGCCGCCCGATACTCGCGCCCAACTCTCTCAATTGACCGCTCGCGGGTAACGACATGGCCCTGATGGATTTCATCAAGAAACAGTTCATAGACGTCATCCAGTGGACGGAGGACGGCGATGGCACGCTGTCGTACCGCTTCCCGATGGCGGGCATGGAAATCCAGAACGGCGGCCAGCTCGTCGTGCGTGAGTCGCAGGTGGCTGTGTTCGTCAACGAAGGCCAGGTGGCCGACGTCTTCGGCCCCGGCACCCACAAGCTCACGACGCAGACGCTGCCGGTGCTGACCTATTTGAAGAACTGGGACAAGCTGTTCGAGTCGCCCTTCAAGAGCGACGTCTACTTCTTCAGCACCCGCCAGCAGATCGACCAGCGCTGGGGCACCAGCCAGCCCATCACGATCCGCGACAAGGACTTCGGGGCCGTGCGGCTGCGCGCGTTCGGCAATTACGCCTACCGCATCCAGGACCCCAAGACCTTCCACAGCCAGATCTCCGGCACGCGCGAGCGCTACACGGTGCAGGAGCTGGAGGGCCAGTTGCGCGGCCTGATGCTGCAGCACATCAGCGACGCCGTCGCCGGCAGCGGCACGCCGTTCCTGGACCTGGCGGCCAACCAGATCGAGTTCGCCAACGCGCTGAAGAACGCCACGTCCACCGCCTTCGCGGCGCTGGGGCTGGAGCTGCTGTCGGTGACGATGCAGAACGTGTCGCTGCCCGAAGAGCTGCAGAAGATCCTCGACCAGCGCATCGGCATGGGCATCATCGGCCAGAACATGGGCCAGTTCATGCAGTACCAGACAGCGCAGGCCATTCCGGCGCTGGCCAGCGGCGCCGGTGGCGGCAGCGGCATTGCCGGCGAGGCCGTGGGCCTGGGCGCCGGCGTGGCGCTGGGCCAGACGCTGGCGCAGACGCTGGGCCAGGGCCTGGCCGGTGTCGGCGCCGCCGCACCCGCCCCGGCTGCCAGCAAGCCCGACGACATCGTCGCGCTGCTGGAGAAGCTCGGCGACCTCAAGGCCAAGGGCATCCTGACCGACGAGGAATTCGCCGCGAAGAAGGCGGATCTCCTGAAGAAACTTGGCTGAGTCACAGCGCCGCTGGCGGGCGGCCTGCCCCAACTGCGGCGCACCGGTCGAATTCGCCAGCGCGGCGTCGGCCAGCGCCGTCTGCAGCTTCTGCCGCAGCACACTGCTGCGCGACGGCGAGACGCTCTCGCGCATCGGCCAGAGCGCCGAGATCTTTGACGACTACTCGCCGCTGCAGCTGGGCGCCACCGGGCGCTGGGCGGGCGCCGGCTTCGCCGTCGTGGGGCGCGTGCAGCGCGGCTCGGAGCTGGGCAACTGGAACGAATGGCATCTGCTGTTCGAGGCCGGCGAGCAGCAGCGCGTGGGCTGGCTCAGCGAGGACAACGGCCAGTTCGTCCTCAGCCTGGAAGCACCGCTGGCGGAACTGCCGCCGCCCGAGCCCCAGGTCGGCCTGCCGTTGACGCTGGCGGGCCAGCGCTGGCAGGTAGCCGCCGTCGTCGAGGCGGCCGTGCGCGCCGCCGAGGGCGAGCTGCCGCGCGCACCGCAGGACGGCCGCGTCGTCGAGTTGCGCAACGAACGCGACGAGGTCGGCTCGCTGGAGTACCGGCAGGACCAGAGCGCCGTCTGGTCCGTGGGCCGCCGAGTGCAGCTGGCCGACCTGGCGCTGCAGGGGCTGCGCACGACGGCCGAGGGCGAGTCCGTCGCCGAAGCCAAGTTCAAGGGCCGGTCCATCGCCTGCCCCAGCTGCGGTGCGCCGCTGGAACCCAAGCTCACCGAGAGCCGGAGCATGGCCTGCGCGCAGTGCCAGGCGGTCGTCGAGCTGCCGGAGGGCGACGCCAAGGCGCTGGGCTTCACGCGCCAGCCCACCGGCGCGCCGCCGCTGATCCCGCTGGGCCGCACCGGCACGCTGGCGCTGGCCGGCGAGAAGCCGCAGGGCTGGACCGTCGTCGGCTACCAGGAGCGCTGCGACCTGCCCGAGGACGGAGACGACGAACAGAGCTTCTGGCGCGAGTACCTGCTCTACAACCGCCTGGCCGGCTTCGCCTTCCTCGTGGACACGCGCGAGGGCTGGAGCCTGGTGCGCACGCTGACCGGTGCGCCGGCGCTCTCTCGCGGCGGCGCCAGCTGGCAGAGCCGCGCCTACGACGAGCGCTGGACCTACCAGGCCAAGACCACGCATGTGCTGGGTGAGTTCTACTGGCCCGTGAAGCTGGACGACCGCGTCCGCGTGACCGACTACGCCAGCAAGGACGGCCAGTACCTGCTGAGCCGCGAGCAGCAGGGCCGCGAGGTCACCTGGAGCGCCGGGCAGACGCTGGACGCCGCGACGGTGCAGAAGGCCTTCGGCCTGAGCGCGCCGGCAGCGCAGTTCACGCGCGATGCGTCGGCGTTCAAGAACAGCGGCGGCACGCTGCTGCGCAACATCGTCATCGGGCTGTTCCTGCTGGTGCTGCTGTTCGCGCTGCTGCGGGCCTGCAGCAGCGACGACTGCCAGCGCTACAAGGACAGCTTCGGCGAATTCAGCAACGAATACCGACAATGCCGCGCCACCGCGCGCAGCGGCGGCGGCAGCTACATCGGCAACAGCGGCGGCAGCTACGGCGGCTACAGCAGCGGTGGCGGTGGCCACAAGTGACGCGACAACTCAGGAGAACAACATGACCCTCGACTGGCTCAAGCCGGAAGTCATCCTCGGCACGACGATGTACGCCGTCATCGGCGTCGTCATCTTCTGGATCTCCTTCATCGTCGTGGACAAGATCACCCCCTACAAGCTGTGGGAGGAACTGGTGGAGCACAAGAACCTGGCCCTGGCCATCGTCGTCGGCGCGATGTGCATCTCCATCGGCAACATCGTCGCCGCGGCCATCCACGGCTGAGGCCGGCCATCGGACGGCAGGACCGTCCATCCCAGCCTGCACGCAGCCTGTCGCAAGGCCACTCCCGGTAGGGCGCGCCTCACCACAATCGCGCCGCTTCAATACCAGGAGAAGACGATGAAGAGCTGGTTGACCGCAGCCACCCTGGCGCTCAGCCTCACGCTGGCCCACGCCGCGGACGATGCCGCGAAGGCGGCCGAACAGGCCCAGAAGGCCGACGCCACCGCCCAGGCCTCGGGCTTCAAGATCCGCCCCGTCGACGACGCCTGGCGCGCCGCCCTGCCCCGCAATGCCGAGGCCGCGACGCAAGCCTATCTGGACCGGCTGCCGGCCGACGTGGTCGCCAAGTCCGACGCCTACTACACCGGCGGCTACTGGCTCATCCTGTGGGAGCTGCTGGCGAGCGTCTTCGTCGCCGTGGTGCTGATGACGGGCCGACGCGCGGCCCGCCTGCGCGACGCCTGCCAGCGCGTCGGCCGCGGCCCGGTCAGGCGCGACGCGCTGTTCGGCGCCGCCTATGTGCTGGCCTCGGCCCTGCTGACCCTGCCACTGGCCATTTACAGCGGCTGGTGGCGCGAGCAGGCCTATGACATGTCGACGCAGACCTTCGTCGCCTGGCTGGGCGAGACAGCGCTGTCGCAGCTCATCGACATGGTGATGATGGGCATCGTCGTCGCCGGGCTCTACATCGTCATCCGCCGCGCCGGCGCGCGCTGGTGGATCTGGGGCACGGGCGGCGGCATCGTCGCCCTCATCGTCGTCATCGCCATTTCGCCGGTGCTGATCCAGCCGCTGTTCAATACCTACAAGCCGGTGGAGGACGGCCCCGTCAAGGCGGCCGTGCTGCAGATGGCTCACGCCAACGGCGTGCCGGTGGACAACGTCTATGTCTTCGACGCCTCGCGCCAGACGACGCGCGTCAGCGCCAATGTGTCGGGCATGCTGGGCTCCGCCGCCGTGCGCCTGAACGACAACCTGCTGCGCCGCACGTCCGAGCCCGAGATCCGCGCCGTCATGGGCCATGAGCTGGGCCACTACGTGATGAACCACATGGTCAAGAACATCGCCATGATCACGCCGCTGGTCTTCATCGGCTTCGCCGTCGTCGCCTGGGCCATGCAGCGCCTGCACACGCGCTTCGCCGCCACGACCGGCGTCAGCCGCATCGACGACGTCGCCGGCCTGCCCATGCTGGTGGCCGTGTTGTCGATCTTCTTCACGCTGGCGACGCCCCTGCTGCACACCATGACCCGCGTGCAGGAAGCCGAGGCCGACAAGTTCAGCCTCAACCTCACGCGCGAGCCGCACGGCTTTGCCGAGGCCCAGCTGAAGCTGGTGGAGTACCGCAAGGCCAGCCCCGGCCCCATTGAGGAGTTCGTCTTCTTCCACCACCCCAGCACCCGCAACCGCATCTACGACGCCATGCGCTGGCGCGAGGCCATGGGCACGCCCTGAGGCTTCAGGGCCCGGGGCTGCGCGAGGCCAGCGCCTCGACCACCAGCGTCAGCAGCACGAGCAGCAGGGCCGGCACGATGCCGGCCACCAGGGCCAGCGCGGCCACGCCCAGCGCCATCAGGCGGCGGCGCCCGGGCTGGCGCAGCGCCGCCGCCCAACCCGCGGCCATCATCTGCACCGCCACCAGGGCCAGCGTGCCCGCGATGACCGCGTGCGGCAGCCGCGCCAGCGCCGGCGCGGCCAGCAGGGCGCCGCCCACGAGCAGCAGCGTCGACAGCACGGCCGCTGCCGGCGTGAGGGCGCCGGCAGCCTGGTGGACGGCGGTGCGATTGAAGGAGGCCGAGCCCGCGAAGCCGCCCCCCGCGGCCGCCACGAGGTTGGAGCTCGCCTGGGCCATCAGCTCGCGCCTGCAGTCCCTCGCGGCCACGGTCGCCAGCGCCGAATGCAGCAGGATGGCCGACTGCAGGCTGGCCACGACGGCGATCTCCACGGCATGCACCGCCAACTGCTTGAGCGCGTAGGGCGCCAGGCCCGCCAGCTCAGGCATCTGCCACGCCGGCCACTGCAGCCGCACCGCGCCCAGCCTCTCCAGCTGCGTGGCGGCAGGCCCCCAGCCGGCATCCAGCAGCGCCGTCGCCAGCGCCCCGGCCAGCAGGGCCACCACCGGCGCCCAGACGCCGCGCCGGCCCCGGCGCGCCCAGGCGAGGCCGCAGCACAAGCTCAGCGAGGCCAGGCCCAGCGCCGATGGGTTGCACTCGGCGGCACGCTGCAACTGCACCCAGGCGGCGGACAGCAGGGGCAGGTCATGCACGGCCGTCAGCCCGAGCAGCGGCGCGACCTGGCCCGCCAGCATCAGGCCGCCGATGCCGAGGTTCAGGCCCGCGATGGAAGCCGGCGGGCAGCGGGCCAGCAAGCCGCCCGCGCCGGCCAGCGCCAGGAGCAGCTGGACCAGGGCCACCGCGGCGGTGAGCGCCGCCGCCATGACGATGTAGTCATGGCTGCCCGGCGTCGCCAGCGGCGCCAGCGCGCATCCCAGCATGACGGCCACGGCGGTGTTCGGCCCGGAGATCTGCGTGGGTGACGGGCTCAGCAGCGCGGCCACGATGACCGGCAGGGCCGCCGCGTACAGGCCCATCTCGGGCGGCAGGCCGGCCAGCACGGCGAAGGTCACCGCCTGCGGCAGCATCAGCAGCGCCGACACGCTGGCGGCGCGCCAGTCGCCCGCAGCCGGCAGGGGCAGGCGCGATGCAGCCACGAAGCCACGGGCCGAGCGCAGCACCGCTCCCAAGCCGGCCCCCCGGGCGCCCGGCTGGGCTGGCCCGTGTTCAGCGCGCCGAGACCGGACGAGGGGCTCCGTGATCATCGGGCGAGCCAGCGGTCGACCCAGCCCTTGCGCGGGTCGGGCCAGCGCTCCTGCAGCTGGATCCAGGCCGCGAGGTCCAGCGCCTGCTGGTCGCTCAGGTCCGGCCGGCCCAGCGGCATGTTGGCCTTCAGGAAGCCGGCCATCAGGTCGACGCGATGCAGGCCGGCGCCCTTGTTGTAGCTGTCCCAGCCCCACAGCGGCGGCACGGCATAGGGCGGCCCCGCGGCGCCGGCGGCCGGCTGGCCCTGGCCCTGGCCGCCATGGCAGGACGCGCACTTCTGCGCGTAGGCCGCGCGGCCGCGCCAGGGGTTGGGGTCGTCGCCCGTGCGGGCCAGCGTCGGAAAGCCTCGCCCGGGCTGCGCCTCGCCGGCAGGCTGCCCGCGTGCCAGCCATTGCGAATAGGCCAGCAGCGCATTCAGCTCGCGGCTGTCCAGCGGCGGCGGCAGGCCGTTGAGGCTGAACTGGAAGCACTGCTGCACGCGCTCCGCGAAGCTCACGACCTTGTCAAACTTGGCCGAGTAGGCCGGATACATGCCCCAGGCGGCCCCCAGCGGCGCGGCATCGGCCTTGCGGCCGGCATCCAGATGGCAGTTGGCGCAGCTCAGGCCATTGCCCGAGAAGCGGCGCCCGTAGACCGGCGTCGCCGTGAACAGGCGATAGCCCTGGTAGACCAGATCGCCATGCTTGTCCGGCGGGAACTGGCCGCGGAGGCCGGCCTCGCTCGCGGCCAGCGGCGCGTCGGCCGGGTCGGCGTTGTCCGGGCGGGCCAGGCCCGCGATGGCAGCGCCCCAGATCGAGACCATCAGCAGCGCACGCCAGTGCCGCCGCAGGGCCTCGCGCCAGGGCCGGGCGATCAAGATTTGGGCCCGACCGCCTGGCGTGCGCGGTCCAGCATGCCCGGGATCGCGGCCTGGGCTTCCAGCTCCTTGGGCTGGCCGCGCCAGACCACCACGCCGGCGCGGTCCAGCACCATGGCGTAGGGCACGGCGCGCACCTTCACCTCGCCGAAGAGCTTGCGCTTGGTGTCGAGCGCGACCGGCACCTCCATGGGCACCCGGGCGACGAAGGGCTTGACGACCTCGGCCGCCTCGTCGGTGACGGCGATCACTTGGAACTCGGGATAGGCCTTGGCCCAGCGGTTCAGCAGCGGGATGGTTTCACGGCAGGGTCCGCACCAGGTGCCCCAGAAGTACCACATCGTCAGCAGCGCGTTGTCCTGCGGCGCGGCATCGAGGTAGGGCAGCGGCGGCAGGCTGACCTTGCGGCCGATCGATACGCCGTTGAACCAGTCCAGCGGACTGGCGTGGGCCACCGGCGCCAGGGCCGGGAGGGACAGGATCAGGGCGCGTCGTTTCATGTCGGTCGGGGATCGCGGCCTCAGCGGCCGATGACGAGGCTGGCATTGCTGCCGCCGAAGGCGAAGGAGTTGGACAGCACCGCCCGCCCCTGCGGCAGCGGGCGCGGCGCGCCGCTGACCCAGTCGAAGCCACCGGGCACGTCGGCATGTTGCAGGTTGCGCGTCGGCGGAGCCTGCCAGCGCTGCAGCGTCACCAGTGCGGCGGCCATCTCGATGGCCCCCGAAGCGCCGAGCAGGTGGCCATGGACGGATTTCGTCGAGCTGACGGCCAGGCCACGGGCGCCGAAGACCTCGTGCAGGGACTCGGCCTCGACGCGGTCTCCGACCGCCGTGCCGGTGCCGTGGGCGTTGACGGCGATGACGTCCTGCGGTTCGAGGCAGGCGTCGGCCAGCGCGCCGCGCATCGCACGCACCTGGCCGGCCGCGAGCGGCTCGGTCCAGTGGTGGGCATCGCAGCTGCTGCCGTAGCCGAGCAGCCGGCCGTGCAGCCGCGCGCCGCGTGCATTGGCAGCGGCGGCCGCCTCGAGCACGAAGAAGGCCGCCCCTTCGCCCAGCACCAGGCCGCGGCGATCGCGGTCGAAGGGCCGGCAGGCCTGGCGGGGGTCGTCGCCGCAGGGTGCGAGCACGCGCAGGGCCTCCCAGGCCTTCAACGTGCCGTCGCCGAGCGGGGCCTCGCTGCCGCCCACCAGCACGCGTTCGGCATAGCCGTGGCGGATGGCACGCATCGCCTCGCCCAGGGCCACGGTGGACGAGGCGCAGGCGCAGGTGTAGCTCTGGTTGCTGCTCTGCAGCCCGAAGCGCAGGGCCAGCGCGTTGGCCGCGCCGCCGGGCAGACAGCGCAGCAGCGTCAGGCCGGGCAGGCGCTCGGTGGCGAGCAGCTGGTGGTAGGCGTCGTTGACGGCATGCGTGGGGCCGCTGCCGTTGCCCACCATCACGGCGGTGGCTTTCAGGCGAGCGGCATCGCTGAGCAGGCCGGCGTCAGTCAGCGCGCGGCGCCCGGCGGCCACGGCGAGCAGCGAGGCGCGATCCAACGGCCCGCCGCCGGCCTCGTCGGCCAGGCCGGCGTCGTCGACGCGGGCCACGGGCACGTCGCGCGTGTAGCGCGTGGAATGTGAGACGAAGGGCGGTTCGGCGTGGAACAGCCCTTCGGTGAAGCTGTCGAGGTCATGGCCCAGCGGCGTTGCCAGGCCGATGCCCGTGATGACGATGTCCTGCATCAGGACTCCGCGAACACCGGCGCGGCGCTGCGCGTGCGCAGCTCGGCCTCGATACCACGCAGCAGGTCGCCCACGGTGCGCATGACGCCCAGGGCCTCGTTGCTGAAGTCGATGCCGAACTCGGCCTCGACGTCGCCGATCAGGTCGACGAAATCCAGGGAGTCACCAAGGTCGCTCAGCGGCGAGGCCGCATCCAGCGCCTGGGTGTCGAGGTTCAAGGAACGCTGTGCCGTCCGCAGCAGGCGCTGCTCGACGTCGGTCTGGATCTGGGTCATGGGTGCTCCCTTGAATGAAGCGGTGGAGGAAAAAAGGCGCGGCGCCCATCGGGCGCCGCACCTCCCTCGCATCAGGTCGACTTGCAGCAGCACTCATAGCCGGCACCGACGATCGCCTTGGGGGCGGCCGCGACGGGCAGTTGGACGCGCTTGGCGCCTTGGGTCGACAGGACACGAACCGTTTGTTGCTTGGTCATATGGATACTCAAGAAAGACGCCCTACTGAAAGAGAGCCGCCGCAGGGCGTCTGGCATCGGCGGCTCCCATCCTTGCAATCGTTCACTTCGCCGCGGACTCTCCCGACGGCATCAACGTGATGGAGGTCTTGAAATAGGGCCGCGCCAGCAGCGGCGGCGACGACAGCTCCAGCGGCAGGTTCTCGTCCTGCTTCACGTTCTGCGGCACCACCAGCCGGCCCTTCTCGTCGACCTGCCACACCGTGCCGCCCAGGCGGGCCGTGGCAGCCGTGCCGGCGGGGTAGCGTAGCTCCAGGCCTTCGGGCTTGGGCATGAACAGGGCCCAGAAGCCGGCGTGCTTGCGCATGCCCGAGGCGGCGGCCTGCACGTCGTGCATCCAGTCGGCGTAGCGCCGCGAGCTGCCGGGCTGCGGCAGGTCGATCAGCACTTCGACGGCCAGGCCCACCTTCACGCCGGCCGGCGCCTCCAGCACCAGCTGCGGGTCGTCGCGCCGCCACTGCGCATCGCGCGGCAGCTCGATGACGCCCTCGCCACTCTGGGCGACTTCCGCGCGCCGGGCCTTGTCCTGCACGAACAGGCGCAGCGCACCGGCGGGCTGGGGCGTGTTCGGGTCCAGCCGCAGCCGGAACTGCAGGCCGCGCCGCTGCTCCGGCGCGATGGATTCGAACTTCTCGTACAGCTCGGCCACCTCGCCGTACTTGAGCCAGCTGCGCTCGACCTGGGCGGCCGCGGCCAGCGCGGAACACAGGGCCAGGGTGGTGGCGGCCAGCAACTTGCGGTTCGGGAACATGGGATCAGGACTCCGGTTGCAGGGTGAGATCGGCGGCCATCTGCCAGCGCTGGCGCAGGCTCAGCCAGGAGTTCCAGGCGCCCGGACGGCGTCGCACGTTGTGCTCCAGCGCGGCGGCCAGCGCGTCACCCAGCGCGGCCCCACCGTCGTCCTCGGCGGGCCACAGCGGCGCGCTCAGCCGGGTCACGAAGGCCCCGCCGCTGCGCTCGGTGTGGCAGGTCAGCACCGGCGCCCGCAGCCGCGAGGCCATCATCAGGAAGCCCGCGGGCAGCAGCGTCGGCCGGCCGAACATCGTCACCAGGCTGACGGCCGCGCCATCAGGCACCGAATCGACCATGCAGAGCACCAGCTCGCCCCGTTTCAGGGCCTTGCTCAGCTGCACGGCGGCCGCCGCGTCGCCCATGACGATGAGGCCGCAGCGCCGCCCGCCCAGGGCGGCGATGCGCTCGATGAAGGCCATCAGCATGGCGT
The DNA here is from genome assembly GCF_043555885.1 of Pelomonas lactea. NCBI lineage: Bacteria > Pseudomonadati > Pseudomonadota > Betaproteobacteria > Burkholderiales > Sphaerotilaceae > Roseateles > Pelomonas lactea. The sequence goes on from NZ_JBIGHX010000011.1 coordinate 172,922, forward strand.
CGCGGCGCGGCAGCACCAGGTGCAGGGGCAGCTGGTTGAAGGCCTGGTAGGGCGCCTCGAAGCGGGTCAGCAGCGCGAAGTAGAAGCAGGCATGGAAGGAAGCCGCCAGCAGCGCGCCGCGACCGCCTGCGAGGGCCTCATGCAGGCCGGGTGCGCCGTCGAAGCGGCTGCGCTCGCCACGCCGGCGCGTCGGGCCGGCCGGCCCGAACATGACGCCGGCGCTGTCCATCCAGTACTGGAAGGCGTTGAAGGTGGCGCGCCAGCTCAGCGCCGCCGCCTTCAGCCGCCCGCAGGCCAGGGCCTGGCGCAGCAGCGGCATCAGCGTGCTGCGGCAACCCTGGCGGTCCAGCAGCCAGGCGCCGCTGGCCGCCAGCACGGCCAGCAGGTCGCGCAGCGGCGTGGGCAGCCACAGCAGCGCGCGCAGGGCCGGTGGAGCGCCGATCTCTTTCATGCCGCCTCCTGGACGGGACCCAAGGCCACGCGGGCCCGGGCGAAGGACTGCATGTCGACGACCTGGTCGGCCAGCAGCTCGGCCTCGGCATCGTGGGCGATCAGCAGCACACCATGCCCGGACTCGCGCAGCGCCGGCAGCAGCTCGCGGTAGAAGATCTGGCGGTGGTGGGCGTCCTGGTTGGCGGCCCATTCGTCCAGCACCAGGAAACGCCGCTCCAGCGCGAGCAGGGCCAGCAGCTGCACGCGGGCACGCTGGCCGGCCGAGAGGGTGCGGATGTCATGCCAGCCGGCCCGCAGCGGCAGCAGCGCTGTCAGCCCGAAGCTGTCCCACAGCGATGCGATGGCGGCCAGGCCGTCGGCCGGAAGGTAGGCCATCTGCGCCTCCTGGCCGGTCCAGAGGGCGCCGATCTCACCGCGCAGATTCGTCACCTGCTCGGCAGCCACCGCCTGGCCGTTGCGCAGCAGCTGGCCGCGCTCCGGCGCCACCAGGCCAGCCGCCAGCCGGGCCAGCGTCGTCTTGCCGCTGCCATTGCCGCCACGCAGCAGCACGATGCTGCCCAGGCCCCAGTCCAGGTCGACGCCATTGAGCGCGAACTCGACGCCGCCATCGGCGCGCCGGTGCGAGCAGGCCACGCCGCGCAGCTCCAGGCGGCGCGGCGCATCCCCCCAAGACGGCAGCGACGGCGCCGGCTCGGCTTCCCACTCCAGGCTCTCCAGGCGGCGCCAGGCGCGCTGGGCTTCGGCCAGCGTCTGCATGCTGTTGAGCAGCGCGGAGAAGGGTGCGGCCGCGAACAGGAAGGCCATCAGCACCTGGGCCAGCACCGGCGCCGTCAACGAGGCCGTGGGGCCCATCAGCAGCAGCGCCACCACGCCGAGGAAGCCGGCCTTGCTGAGGGCGTCCATCAGCGCGGCCACGCGCTGGGTGCTGACCGTGCTGCGCCAGCTGGCCGACAGCGCCGGGCTCAGCAGCTCCGCCGCGTAGGCGGCCTGCAGCGTGTGCCCCTGCTTGAGCAGCGGCAGCTGTGCCACCAGCAGCTGCAGGGCATCGACGACCCGGCGCCGGTCCGTGGCCGCGGCGTCGGACAGGCGGCCGAAGCGCGCCATCAGGGCGGCCAGCAAGGCGAACAGCAGGGCCTGGGTGCCCAGCAGCAGGCCCAGCGCCGCCGGGCTGGTCATGCCGATGTAGACATAGGCCGCCACGCAGACACCGCCCTGCAGCAGCGCGCCGGGCAGGGCCCAGACGCCCTGCGCCACCAGCTGCACATCGTCGACCAGGCTGGAAAGCAGGGCGCGCGAGCCGAGCTGCTCCAGGCGCCGCAGCGGCGCGCGCAGCACCTTGGCAGCGACGTCGGCCCGCATGCTGAAAATGCGCAGCAGCAGCACGCGCGCCGAGGCCGTGCTGGCGCCGAACTGCAGCAGGCCCATCAGCAGGATGGTCAGCACCACGGCGGCGCCGCCCCAGGCGTCTCCGCCCTGCCGAATGGCCGATTCGATCCACACCAGGGCCACGGCATAGCTGACACCGCCGGCCAGGCCGAGCGCGAGGGCGGCCGACATGCGCCAGGGGGCGTTGCGCCACAGCATGCGGATCAGCATCAGGCCAGCCCCATCCAGCGCGCCAGCAGGCCGCCCATCGGCAGGCCCTGCACCAGGCGCGCAAGCCAGGACGCTTCGGCGTCCACCTCCAGCAGCTCGAAGCGCGCCAGGCCGAGCTCGCGCACCAGGAAGCTGATCGCCGCCGCGGTGCCGCCCTCTTCATCGGCGAGCCCGTTTTGCACAGCCATGCGGCCGCTGAAGCTGGCCGCGTGACGGGCGACGTCGGGCAGCGTCTGCAGGCCCCGGCGCTCCAGCACCCAGGCCTCGAACTGGGCATGGATGTCCTCGACCAGGGCCGCGCCGGCCTGCGGGTCGGCAAAGCGCGGCGACCACACCATCGACTGCCCGGCGCGCTTGCCGTCGTCGCTGGTCACCGAGACGTCTTCCACGCCGACGCGGCGGGCCAGCGCGCTGAGGTCGTAGCGGTTGATGACGGTGCCGATGGAGCCCAGCACGGCGCCGGGCTGCACGAACACGCGTTCCCCCGCCAGCGCCACGTAATAGGCCGCCGACACGGCAATGTCGTCCACCACCGTCACCACACGGGCGCCAGTCTCGGCCTCCAGCTGGCGCACCAACTCCACGACGGCCTGCGCGGCCGCCACCGAGCCGCCTTCGCTGGCCAGGCGCAGCACCAGACCGGCCGGGGGGCGCCGGGACGTCAGCAGGCGACGCAAGCCATTGAACACGCGGCGCACCTGGCCATCGTGGAGGGTGCCGCCGAGCGTCAGCAATGCCAGCCCGGCGGGCTGGGACCTGAAAATAGGCATACTCGCCACAGGCTCAGGGACGGATATAGGCAAATTGCCGGGAATTCTGCAGATCAGCCAGAGTCAAAACCCCCGACCTGACCACCGCCACACCCTCAAACAAATTCTTGGCGTCAATACCCCTATTGGCCAGCGTGATACCGCAGGCCATGAATTTCACACGCCCCGTCTTGAGCAGGGCCGACACCGCTTTCGCGAAATCCGCGGAGGTTTCGGAGCCGGCCTTGTGCAACAGGAATTGCACGCCGTCGGCATGCGCAACGAGGGCGATCTCGGCCGCGGGATCCGACTGCAAGTGATTGTTGATGAACAACAAAGCGCGCTTGGCCTGCTCGTCGCCCTCACCCACGTGATACAGCGCCCGCGTCTGCGCGGCAGCTTGCAACGGGCACAGGCCAAGCGCCAGACCGACACAGAGCAGCGCACCTAAAATCATGCGGCGAAATATTTTCACAAACCCTCCCCGGTGGCTGGCATGCCGCGCGACGAACCTCGTCGCAGGATGGGAGCCAGCATTTGGCGTCGAGCGCCTCTATCTGTTAACCATGAAACCTTATATTGACTTCATACTAGCGAATGCAAGCAAGGTTAAAACCCCTGCACTTAGGGAAGCATTCACCCGTAGCAGATTCAGGCGACCGCAGTTACCACTGCTTGCAGGGCGATGCTGTAAGACGTGTCCGACAGAGCGCCGAGCGGCGCGTTAGGCTCCTCGGCCATCCCAACCCGCCAGCCGCCATGCCCGCACACGACTTCACCGCCCTGACCACCAACAGTCACGAAGACTGGACGCTGTTCGCCATCCGCTTCCACGACAAGCCGGGTGCCGGCGAACTGCGCCGCCAGCTGTTGCAGGCCCATCTGGCGTGGGCGGCCGAGAACGCGGAGATGGTGCGCGCCATCGGTTCGCTGCGCGAATCACCCGAATCGACGCCCGTCGGCGGCCTGTGGGTGGTGCGTGCGCCGGACAAGGCGGCCGTCGAAGCGCTGATCGCCACCGACCCCTTCACGACGGGCGGCCTGCGCGCCGGCTGGGACATCTTCTACTGGAGCAAGGCCCTGCCCCAGCCGGTGACGTTCTAGCGGCGCGATGGGCGACACTCGCGGCCCGCTGAACGACTGCATTGGCACGCCATGACCCTGAACGTCCGACACCTCGCGACGGCCCTCCTGCTCGCCGTCTCGAGAGCCGCCAGCGCTGCCGATGCGCCGCCCGACGTCGCGGTCTTCGTCGCCCGGCTCGACGTCAAGGCGGCGAAGGTCAGCGACGTCACCAACATCACGCCGGGCAAGGGCAGCAATTTCCAGCCGGCCTTCACGCACGACGGCGCGGCCGTGGTCTACACCTCGGGCCGCTCGGGTTCGAACAACATCTACCGCCACGACCTCGCCAAGGGCACGACGACGGCCGTCACGGCGACGACGGAGAACCTGTACTCGCCCACACCGCTGGCCGACGGCAGCGGCTTCTCGGCCATCCGCGTCGTCACCGCGGACCCGGCCTACGGCATCGAGATGAACGAGCCGTCGCTGTGGCGCTTCGGCTGGGACGGCAAGCCGCTCGCGCCCGTCGTGCCGACCAAGCGCATCGGCTATCACGCGTGGATCACGCCCGACCTCATCGCCGCCTTCCTAGTCGACGACGTGCCGGACCGCAACGACCACCGCGCCGTGCTCATCGACCGCAGGAGCGGCCGGCAGACGCTGCTGACCGCCAAGCCCGGCCGCTCGCTGGGCCGCGCCCCCGATGGCCGGGCCAGCTTCGTCGACCAGACCGACGCCAAGCGCTGGGTCATCGCCGCGATGGGCGGGGGCGACGACCAGCCGCGGGTGCTGGTCGAGACACCGCCGCTGCCCGACGGTGACAAGCCCGCCAACCGCCCGCAGTACTTCGCCTGGCTGCCCGACGGCTCGCTGCTGATGGCGCGCGGCCACCTGTTCCTGCGCTGGGACGGCAAGCCCGGCAGCAGCTTCCAGCCGTTCGCCGACCTGCCCGAACTGGGCGGCGCGGTGCGCAACATCACCGCCAGCCCGGACGGCAAGCGGTTGGCCTTTTCCGTCACGCTGACGCCGCCCGCGCCTTGACCGACACCGACACCGCCGACCACGCCGCCGCCCGCGTCTCGCTGGCCGAGGTGCTGCTGCTCGCCAGCGTGTTCCTCATCGCCGCCTGCGGCCTGGTGTACGAGCTGGCCGCCGGCGCGCTGGCGAGCTACCTGCTGGGCGACTCGGTCCTTCAGTTCTCCACCGTCATCGGCGTCTACCTGTTCGCGATGGGGCTGGGCTCGTGGCTGTCGCGCTTCGTCGAACGGCAGCTCGTCGGCGTGTTCCTGCAGGTGGAGCTGCTGGTGGGCGTCGTCGGCGGGCTGATGCCGGCGGCGCTGTTCGCCGTGCACAGCCTGCTGCCGCCGGGCGAGGCCACCGTCTTCCGCGTGCTGCTGTACGCGCTGGTGCTGCTGGTGGGCACGCTGGTGGGGCTGGAGATCCCGCTGGTCATGCGCATCCTGCGGCGCCACTTCAGCGCGCGCTACGGGCTCAAGGACCTGGTGTCGCAGGTGCTGACCTTCGACTACCTCGGCGCGCTGCTGGTGGCGCTGGCCTTCCCGCTGGTGCTGGTGCCGCACCTGGGCCTGGTGCGCACCGGCGTGGCCTTCGGGCTGCTGAACGTGGCCGTGGCGGTGTGGGCGCTGTGGCTGTTCCGCGCCGAGCTGCGCGCGCGGGCGGCCATGGTCACGGCCTGCGCGCTGTCCGCCGCGCTGCTGCTGGGCGCGCTGCTGGGCGCCGAGCAGCTGACCACCTGGGCCGAGGATCGCTTCTACGGCGAGCACATCGTCTTCAAGCAGAGCAGTGCCTACCAGCGCATCGTCGTCACCGATGGCCGCGCCGGCACGCGGCTGTTCCTGAACGGCAATCTGCAGTTCCACTCCAAGGACGAGTACCGGTACCACGAGGCGCTGGTGCAGCCCGCGATGGCCGCGCACGGCGCGCCCAAGCGCGTGCTGGTGCTGGGCGGCGGCGACGGCATGGCCGTGCGCGAGATCCTGAAGTACGCGAGCGTCGAGCAGGTCACGCTGGTGGAGCTGGACCCGCTGATGACGGCGCTGTTCCGCGAGTCACCCAAGCTCGCCGCGCTGAACGGCCACTCGCTGTCGTCGCCCAAGCTGCGCATCGTCAACGCCGATGCCTTCGGCTGGCTGGAACAGCAGGCGGACACCTTCGACGTCATCGTCATCGACTTCCCCGACCCGTCCAACTTCGCCTTGGGCAAGCTCTACACGGCCAGCTTCTACGAGCTGGTGGACCACCACCTGAGCGCCGGCGGCTACGCCGTCGTGCAGACGACGTCGCCGCTGATCGCGCGGCGCAGCTTCTGGACGGTGGCGACGACCATCGAGTCCGTCGGCCTGACGACCACGCCGTACCACGCGCACGTTCCGTCGTTCGGCGAATGGGGCTTCATCCTCGCGTCGCGCCGGCCGTTCCGACTGCCCACGCAGTTCCCGCCGGGCCTGCGCTTCGTCAGCGCGCAGAGCCTGCCGGCGCTGCTGGACTTCCCGCCCGACATGGCGCGCGTGCCGACCGAGGTGAACCGGCTCTCCAACCAAGTGCTGGTGCAGGAGTTCGAGGCGGAATGGGGCCAGGTGCATTGAGGCGCCGCGGCGTTTTGCTTGCCGGCCTGGCCGCTGCCGGCTGCACGCCCGACGCCGCGCCGCTGCAAGGCGGCTGGGTGGGCACCCACCCCGAGCGGGGCCACCGGCTGCGCGGTGAACTGCCCGCGGGCGAAGGGCCGCTCAAGAAGGCCGACGTCGTCATCGTCGGCGCAGGCATCGCCGGCCTGGCCGCCGCGCGTGCACTGGCCGGGCGCGGCGTGGACGTCGCCGTGCTGGACCTCGAAGACCAGGCGGGCGGCAACAGCCGCGGCCACCGCGTCGCCGGCCTGCCCTGCCCACTGGGCGCCCACTACCTGCCGCTGCCCGGGCCGGATGCGCACGAGGTGCAGCAGCTGCTGGCGGAGCTGGGCCTGTCGCGCCAGGTGCTGGGCCGCACCGAGTGGGACGAGCGCCACCTGTGCCACAGCCCGCAGGAGCGGCTGTTCATCGACGGCGAATGGCACGAGGGGCTACTGCCGCCGGCCGAACACGGCACGACGCGTGAGCAGTACCGGCGCTTCTCGGCGCTCGTCAGCCAGGCCCAGCGCAACGCCGGCTTCGCGATGCCGACCCGGCGCGCTCGCTGGACGGCCACCCACGCCGAGCTCGACGCCCAGACCTTCGCCGCCTGGCTGGACCGCGCCGCCCTGACCGACACGCGGCTGCGCTGGTACCTGGACTACTGCTGCCGCGACGACTTCGGCGCCAACGCGGACGGTGTGTCGGCCTGGGCCGGCCTGCACTACTTCGCCAGCCGCCACGGCTTCCACGCGCCGGGCGACGAGGCCGGCGAGCGCGAGCCGGTGCTGACCTGGGCCGAGGGCAACGGCTGGCTGTCCGCCCGCCTCGCCGAGCCGCTGCGCGAGCGCCTGCACCTGGGCCGCGCCGTGCTGCGCGTGACCGAGGGCAAGCATGGCGTGGAACTGCTGGCCTGGAACGAGGCCACCGGCGCGCCCGAGCGCTGGCAGGCCCGCGCCGTCGTCATGGCCACGCCGCTGTTCATCGCCAGCCGCCTGCTGGCCGCGCCGCCCGACGCGCTGCGCCAGGCCGCGGGCCAACTCCGCTACGCGCCGTGGCTGACGGCCAACCTCGCGCTGCGTGAGCCGCTGCTGGCCCGCCCCGGCGCGCCGCCGGCCTGGGACAACGTGCGCTACGGCACGACGGCGCTGGGCTACGTGAACGCGCGTCACCAGTCGCTGAACCCGACACCGCGCGCGCCGCTGCTGACGGCCTACTTCGCGCTGCCCACCGCGCAGCGTGGCGAGTTGCTGAAGCAGCCTTGGCAGCATTGGGCGAAGGTCGTCATCGACGAACTGGCGCAGACGCACCCCGACCTGCCGGGCAAGATCGAGCGCATCGACCTGTGCCGCTTCGGCCACGCAATGAGCATCCCGACGCCGGGCCTCCGTGGCTTGACGGCGCTCGCCGCGCTGAACGAGGCGCGCGGCCGCGTCGTGTTCGCGCACAGCGACCTGGCGGGGTACTCGGTGTTCGAGGAGGCCTACACGGCCGGCGTCGGCGCGGCGGCGCGGGTCAGGCTCTGAACGCCGGCGTCAGTGCCGTGTGGCCAGTTGGAACACGAACGCCTCCGCCACGAAGGCCGCAAAGAACAGTACCCAGCCCGCCACCTGCGTGACCAGCGCAAAGCGACGGTAGCGGAACTCGTTGGCGCGCGTGTCGTAGTGATCCACGACAACCGACAGCATGTTGGCGGCAGCGCACGCCATCGCCGCACACAGCATCCACAGCGGCGCGCCATGCAGATGCATGCCAGGCCCGCGCCGGCCACTGATGTGAAGGTCGTCGTGCAGTGCAGCATGCAGCGAGCAGGCGAGCAGCCCAAGCGACATCAACGTGTTGGCGATGCGTTCGCCGCGGGGGATGTGATTGGCGATGTGCAGCTGGCCGTCGACCGCGTCAACGCGACTTCGGTGCGCCCTCGCCCGAAACACCAGTTCGTCCATCTCTTCGGCCGACGAGGCCTGCGCGGATTCGCGGCGCATTCGCTCGCCGGCCATCAGCCTCGCCGCAGGCGCTGCACGTCGGCCACTTCGGGTGCCAGCGCGGCCAGCAACGCCGCCATCAGCGCCTCGGCCTTGGCGCTGTTGTCCGCCCCGTAGTTGCAGACGTAGACGTCCAGCGTCACGCCGCCCAGCTCGGGCCAGGTGTGGATGGCCAGATGGGACTCGGCCAGCAGCACGACGCCGGTGATGCCGCTCTGCTCGTCCGTCGGGCCGAAGCGGTGGAAGAGCTCGGCGACGCCGCTGAGGCCCGAGCCCGCCACGGCTTCGCGGCACAGCGACGCCAGCACCGCGGGGTCACGCATCAACGGCAGCGCCGGGTCGACGCCGCGGAGATCCGCCGTCAGGTGCAAGCCGTTCAAGAGATCAACCGCCGGTGACGGGAGGGAAGAAGGCCAGCTCGTCGCCGTCCGCCAGCGCCGCGGACTCCGCGCACATCTTCTGGTTCAGCGCCGAACGCACCGCACGGCCGGGCGCCAGCGCCTCGGCATGCACGCCGCCGCGCGCACGCAACGCCTCACGCGCCGCAGCGACGGTGCTCCCTACGGGCAAGGCCAGTGCCTCGCCCTCGCCCAGCTTCTCGCGCAGCGACGCGAAGAACTTCAGACGCACGGTGATCGTCACGACAGCAGCTCCGCGAACGGGATGAAGCGCACCGCGTGGCCGGCGGCGAAGGCCTGGCCGGCCGGGTTGTCCAGCAGGCCGTCGGCCCAGAACGCCGAGGTCAGCACGCCGCTGCTCTGGTTGCCGAACAGCGCGAGGCCGCTGTCCTCGTCCAGCCGCACGCGCAGGAACTCGCGGCGCTTGTCCGGCTTGGGCCAGTCGAAGCCGGCGGGGATGCGGTAACCACGCGGCGCCAGGCGCGTGGCGCCCTGCAGCTTCAGCAGGAAGGGGCGCACCAGCACCAGGAAGGTCACGAGGCTGGACACCGGGTTGCCCGGCAGGCCGATGAAGTGGGCCTCGCCGACGCGGCCGTAGGCGAAGGGCTTGCCGGGCTTGATGGCGATGGCCCACAGGTCCAGCCGGCCCTCGGCCTGCACGGCGGGGCGCAGGTGGTCTTCCTCGCCGACGGACACGCCGCCGGAGGTCAGGATGACGTCGGCCTTCGAGGCGGCATCACGCAAGGCGGCACGGGTCGCGGCCAGGTTGTCGGGCACGATGCCGAGATCGACAACCTCGCAGCCCAGCCCCTCCAGCAGCGCGCGCAGCGTGAAGCGGTTGGAGTTGTAGATGGCGCCGGGCGGCAGCGGCTCGCCGGGCATGACGAGTTCGTCGCCGGTCGAGAACACGGCCACACGCGGGCGGCGCGTGACCGTCAGCTGCGCCGCGCCGGCCGTGGCCGCGAGGCCCAGCGACACGGCGTCCAGCCGCGTGCCGGCCGGCAGTACGACGGCGCCGGCGCGCACGTCCTCACCGCGCAGGCGCACGTTGGCGCCGGGCGAGACCGGCTGCGTGACGCGCAGCTGGCCGTCGACCAGCTCGGTGTGCTCCTGCATGACGACGGTGTCGGCGCCGGGCGGCACCTGGGCCCCGGTGAAGATGCGCGCCGCCTCGCCGGCGGCCAGCGGCGCGGGCACGCTGCCGGCGGGAATGCGTTGCGTGACCGGCAGCAGCGCGCCGGCATCGGCCGCGCGCAAGGCGTAGCCGTCCATCGCCGAGTTGTCGGCCGGCGGCACGTCGACCGGCGACACGAGATCGGCCGCCAGCACACGGCCGCGGGTCTCGGCGGTGGCCAGCGTCTCGGTGCCGGCCAGCGGCGTGACCTGCGCCAGCAGCGACGCGAGCGCGTCGTCCAGCGCGATCAGCGGCTTGCGGGGCTCAGACATGGGCGTGGATATAGGCCTTCACCTGCTCCACATCGACCGGCATGACCTTGACGCGTTTGGGCAGGTCCTCGATGCCTTCCAGCCCCGCGGGCCGCGGCGGCGCTATGCCCAGGGCCTCGTGGATGGTGGCGGCGAACTTGGCCGGCAGCGCCGTCTCCAGCACCAGCATGGTCACGGCGGGGTCGTGCTGCTCCAGCGCGACCTTCAGGCCGTCGGCCGTGTGCGGGTCGATGACGATGCCGTGCTCGGTGTAGGTGCGGCGGATGGTGGCCACGCGGTCGGCATGCGTGCTGCGGCCGGAGCTGAAGCCGAAGCCGGCGATGGCGTCATGCTCATCCCCCGTCAACGCGAACTGAGGGCTGGTGAAGCACTGCTTCACGCGCGCGCCGTCACGGCCCAACAGGTCGAACACGAAGCGCTCGAAGTTGCTGGCCTTGGAGATGTCCATCGACGGGCTGGACGTCTCATGCGTGTCGGCCGTGCCGCGCGGGCGGTAGCTGCCGGTGCGGAAGAACTCGTCCAGCACGTCGTTCTCGTTGGTCGCGACCACCAGCTTGGCGATGGGCAGGCCCATCTGCCGCGCCACATGGCCGGCGCAGACGTTGCCGAAGTTGCCCGACGGCACCGTGAAGCTGACCTTCTCGGCGTTGCTCTTCGTCGCCTGGAAGTAGCCGGCGAAGTAGTAGACGACCTGCGCCAGCAGACGCGCCCAGTTGATGCTGTTGACCGTGCCGATGCGGTGCTCGCGCTTGAAGGCGAGGTCGTTGGACACGGCCTTGACGATGTCCTGCGCATCGTCGAACACGCCGTCGATGGCGATGTTGTGGATGTTGGCGTCCTGCAGGCTGAACATCTGCGCCTGCTGGAACGGGCTCATGCGGCCGTTGGGGCTGAGCATGAAGACCTTGACGCCCTTCTTGCCGCGCATCGCGTACTCGGCCGCGCTGCCGGTGTCGCCCGACGTCGCGCCCAGGATGTTCAGCGTCTCGCCGCGGCGGCCCAGTTCGTACTCGAACAGCGCGCCCAGCAACTGCATGGCCATGTCCTTGAAGGCCAGCGTCGGGCCGTTGGACAGGCCCTGCAGCGCAATGTGCTCGCCCAGCCAGGTCAGCGGCGTGATCTGCTCGGTGCCGAAGACCTCCGCCGTGTAGACGCGGCGCGTGATGGCGCGCAGGTCGTCGGCGGGGATGTCGTCGATGTAGAGCGACAGGATCTCGAACGCGAGGTCGGCATAGGCCAGGCCGCGCCAGCGCGACAGCGTGGCGGCGTCAACCTTGGGGTAGGTCTTGGGCAGGTAGAGGCCGCCGTCGGGCGCGAGGCCTTCGAGCAGGATGTCCGAGAAGCCGCGCTCGGTCTGGTCGCCGCGGGTGCTGATGTACTTCATGTCGGTGTCCGGCCTCAGGCCAGTTCTTCCTTGCGCAGCTTGACGATGGGGGCCAGCACGGTCGGCAGGCCCTGCATCTTGGCCAGCGCCTCGTTCATGCGGCCTTCGGACGTGTCGTGCGTCAGGATGATGAGGTCGGTCTGGCGCTCGCCTTCCGCCGACTCGCGCTGCAGCACGGCGTCGATGGAGATGTCGTGCTCTGCCAGGATGGTGGTGATGCGCGACAGCACGCCGGCCTGGTCGGCGACGACCAGGCGCAGGTAGAAGGCCGTCTGGACGTCGGCCATGGGCAGCACCGGCGTGTCGCTCATCGCATCGGGCTGGAAGGCCAGGTGCGGCACGCGGTGGTCGGGGTCGGCGGTGGCCAGGCGGGTCACGTCGACGAGGTCGGCGACGACGGCCGACGCGGTCGGCTCGGCGCCGGCACCCTTGCCGTAGTACAGCGTCGTGCCGACGGCGTCGGCCTGCACGACGACGGCGTTCATCGCGCCCTCGACGTTGGCGATGAGGCGGGTAGCCGGGATCAGCGTCGGGTGCACGCGCAGCTCGATGCCCTGCGCGCCGTCAGGTGTGCTTCCCGAGGACGCACGGCGGCGCGTGATGCCCAGCAGCTTGATGCGGTAGCCCAGTTGCTCGGCGTACTTGATGTCTGTCGCCTGCAGGCTGCTGATGCCCTCGACATGGGCCTTGTCGAACTGCACCGGCACGCCGAACGCGATGGCGCTCATGATGGTCAGCTTGTGGGCGGCATCGACGCCTTCGATGTCGAAGGTCGGGTCGCTCTCGGCATAGCCCAGGCGCTGGGCCTCCTTCAGCACGGTGGCGAAGTCCAGGCCCTTGCCACGCATCTCCGACAGGATGAAGTTGGTCGTGCCATTGATGATGCCGGCGATCCACTCGATGCGGTTGGCCGTCAGGCCTTCGCGCAGCGCCTTGATGATGGGAATGCCCCCGGCCACGGCCGCCTCGAACGCGACGACGACGCCCTTCTCCCGCGCGGCTTCGAAGATCTCCGTGCCGTGCAGCGCCAGCAGCGCCTTGTTGGCGGTGACGACATGCTTGCCATTGGCAATCGCCTGCAGCACCAGCGTGCGTGCCGGCTCGATGCCGCCGATCAGCTCGACGACGATGTCGATGGCCGGGTTGTTGACCAGCTCCTGCGCTTCGCCCGTGCACGGGACGCCGTCGCCGACGATGGCCTGGTAGGCCTTGGCGCGCTCCGCATTGCGGGCCGCAACCATCGCCACTTCGATGCCTCGGCCAGCGCGGCCACGAATCTCGGTCTGGTTGCGCTGCAGGACGTTGAAGGTGCCGGCACCGACGGTGCCGAGGCCGATCAGGCCGACTTGGATGGGCTTCATTGCAGGGCTCTCAGGACGGGGAAATCAGGCGGAATGGCGGCGGCGGTAGCCGGCCAGGAAACGGTCGATGCGGCCGACGGCCTCGCGCAGGTCGTCGACGTTGGGCAGGAAGACGAGGCGGAAGTGGTCGTGCTCCGGCCAGTTGAAGCCGGTGCCCTGGACGATCAGCACCTTCTCTTCGGCCAGCAGCTCGTAGGCGAACTGCTGGTCGTCTGCGATGGGGTACATCTTGGGGTCCAGACGCGGGAACATGTACAGAGCCGCCTTGGGCTTGACGACGCTGACGCCCGGGATCTGCGTCAGCAGTTCGTAGGCCAGGTCGCGCTGGCGGCACAGCCGACCGGTGGGCGCGACGAGGTCGTCGATGCTCTGGTAGCCGCCTAAAGCGGTCTGGATCGCCAGCTGACCCGGCGTGTTGGAGCACAGGCGCAGCGAGGCCAGCATGTTCAGGCCCTCGATGTAGTCGCGGGCATGGCGCTTCTCGCCGCTGACAACCATCCAGCCGGCGCGGTAGCCGCAGGAGCGATAGTTCTTGGACAGGCCGTTGAAGGTCACGAACAGCACGTCGTCGGCCAGCGCGGCCATGCTGGTGTGCGTGTTGCCGTCGTACAGCGTCTTGTCGTAGATCTCGTCGGCAAAGATGACGAGCTGATGCCGGCGAGCGAGCTCGATGATGCCCAGCAGCAGGTCGTTCGGGTACAGCGCGCCGGTCGGGTTGTTCGGGTTGCAGACCATGATGCCGCGCGTGCGCGGGCTGATCTTGCTCTCGATGTCCGCCAGGTCGGGCAGCCAGCCGGCACCTTCGTCGCAACGGTAATGCACCGGGCGGCCGCCGGACAGGCCGACGACGGCCGTATAGAGCGGGAAGTCCGGCGAGGGAATCAGGATCTCGTCGCCGTCGTTGACCAGCGCATTGATGGCCATCTGGATCAACTCGGATGCGCCGTTGCCCAGGTAGACGTCGTCCACCGTCACGCCCTTGACGCCCTTCTGCTGCGTGTAGTGCACCACCGCCTTGCGCGGCGCGAACAGGCCCTTGCTGTCGGTGTAGCCGCCGGCGTCGCCGAGGTTGCGGATCATGTCCTGCACGATCTCATCCGGCGGCGTCAGGCCGAACACGGCCGTGTTGCCGATGTTCAGCTTGATGATCTTCTGGCCCTCCTCCTCCATCTGCCGCGCCTTGTCGAGCACCGGGCCGCGGATGTCATAGCTGACGCTGGCGAGCTTGCTGGACTTGGCGATGGGCTTCAAAAGGGGGCTCCGACGCAGCCTGGGCTGCAATGCAAGGGGAACCCCGAAGTTTAAGGTGCCAGGCATGCCGCCTGCCGTTCTGGGCGACACTCGCGGCCGGCTTTCTGCCCTCAGTTCTCCGATGAAGTTCCAGCTCGACGAGCCGCAAGGCGGCAACAGCATTTCCCGCCACGACACCCAGGGCGTCTGGGTGAATGGCAAGCCCCATACGGCCAGTGTTCTCGTCCCGTGGAAGGGCGGCGTGCAGCCCTGGGCGCCTTCGCGCTTCGAGGAACTTCAGCCCGCGCATTTCGAAGCAATCAAGGCACTGAATCCCGAACTGGTCGTCTTCGGCAGCGGTGCGAAACTGCGCTTCCCGAGCCCGGCGTTGTGGCGCGGGCTGGCTGAGGCCCGGATCGGCTTCGAGGTGATGGACATTGCCGCCGCCTGCCGCACCTACAACGTGCTGGCCAGCGAAGGTCGCAACGTGCTGGCAGCCCTGCTGATCGAGGGATGACCTCCGGCCGCCGAGCGTAGGCGAGGCCTTATAATGAGTGGCTATTGCCTGCGGGCGCCCGCGTAGATTGCTTCCGTGAAGGGCTTCACGGACCGATTCACGAACCGGGGACCCCGCGAGCACAACTTGCCGCACCCCCCAATGACGCCTGCGCTCAACAAACCCCTGCCGGAAATTGAGGCTCAAGCCACCGGCGGCGTGAAGTTCACCGCCAACGCCTTCCTGGGCAAGTCGGTCGTGCTGTACTTCTACCCGAAGGACAACACGCCGGGTTGTACCACCGAAGCGATGCAATTCCGTGATCGCCACAAGGACTTCGTGAAGGCCGGCGCCGTCGTGTTCGGCGTGTCGCGCGACAACATGGCCTCGCACGACAAGTTCAAGCAGGCGCTGGAACTGCCGTTCGAGCTGATTGCCGACACGGAAGAAAAGCTGTGCCACATGTTCGGCGTGGTCAAGAACAAGATCATGTACGGCAAGAAGGTCAAGGGCATCGAGCGCTCGACCTTCCTGATCGCCCCGAACGGCATCCTGGTGGGCGAGTGGCGCGGCATCAAGGTCGCCGGCCATGTCGACGAGGTGCTGAAGGCCGTCAAGGGCCTGAAGAAGGAAGCTGCGTAAACGGCCGTCCGACGCGTTGTTCGCCGACATCGCGGGCACCCGCGGGATGTGCATAATCAGCTCATGCCCCGGGTCGCATCCATGTCTCAGATCAAGAAGCCGCACTCATCCTGTGCGGCTTTTTGCTTTCTGGAGCCTGGTGAGCGTGGGGTTCACTTGACGCCGACACGCCGTACATGCCACTGCCCAAGCCTCCTGCACAACGCGCCAGCCGCCTCGATGCCACCGCTTACTCGGCCACTCTGACCCCCAGCAAATCCCGTGCGGCCCCCAAGGCCGCGCCTGCCGTTGCCCCGGTTGTGGCGGCCGCGGCCCCGACAGCCGAAGTGCTGCGCCTCCCCACCCCCGCCGCGCCGGCCGCCAAGCCCGCCCTGCCAACCAAGTCGGCCAGCAAAGCGCCGGCCAAGGCCGCCGCGCCCAAACGCACGCGCAAGCCGGCCGAGGCCGCCAAGCTGTTCGTGCTGGACACCAACGTGCTGATGCACGACCCGATGTCGCTGTTCCGCTTCGAGGAGCACGACGTCTACCTGCCCATGATCACGCTCGAGGAGCTGGACGGGCACAAGAAGGGCATGACCGAGGTCGCCCGCAACGTGCGCCAGGTCAGCCGTGAGCTGGACCAGCTCGCCGCCAGCCTGAAGAGCAGCTCCATCGAGGAAATGGCCAAGGGCCTGCCGCTGGCCGGCACCGGCCACCGCGAGGCCGAGGGCAAGCTGTTCTTCCAGACGCAACTGATCGACACGCCGCTGCCGCAAGGCCTGCCGCAGGGCAAGGCGGACAACCAGATCCTCGGCGTCGTGCAGGCGCTGAAGAACCTGCACCCGGACCGCGAAGTCGTGCTGGTGTCCAAGGACATCAACATGCGCATCAAGGCCCGCGCTTTGGGCCTGCCCGCGGAGGACTACCGCAACGACAAGACGCTGGAAGACTCCGACCTCCTCTACACCGGCGTGCAGGCCCTGCCCTCGGACTTCTGGGAGCGCCATGGCAAGACCATGGAGAGCTGGCAGCAGGGCAACACGACGTTCTACCGGATCTCCGGCCCGCTGGTACCCACGCTGCTGGTGAACGAGCTGGTTTACCTGGAAGCACCCGGCGCGACGCCGCTGTACGCCAAGGTCACCGAGATCACCGGCAAGACGGCGGTGCTGAAGACGCTGAAGGACTACGGTCACCAGAAGCATGCCGTCTGGGGCGTGACCGCGCGCAACCGCGAGCAGAACTTCGCGCTGAACCTGCTGATGGACCCGGACTGCGACTTCATCACGCTGACCGGCACCGCCGGCACCGGCAAGACGCTGATGACGCTGGCCGCCGCGCTGGCGCAGGTGTTCGACGAGCGCCGCTACAGCGAGATCATCGTGACCCGCGTCACGGTGCCGGTGGGTGAGGACATCGGCTTCCTGCCGGGCACCGAGGAAGAGAAGATGGGCCCGTGGATGGGCGCTTTGGACGACAACCTGGAAGTGCTGGCCAAGGGCGGCTCTTCCGCCGGCGAGTGGGGTCGTGCGGCCACCAACGACCTGGTGCGCAGCAAGATCAAGATCAAGAGCCTGAACTTCATGCGCGGGCGCACGTTCCTGAACAAGTTCGTCATCATCGACGAGGCCCAGAACCTGACGCCCAAGCAGATGAAGACGCTGATCACGCGTGCCGGCCCCGGCACCAAGATCGTCTGCCTGGGCAACCTGGCGCAGATTGACACGCCCTACCTGACCGAGGGCAGTTCGGGCCTGACGTTCGCGGTGGACCGCTTCAAGGGCTGGGCCCACAGCGGTCACGTCACGCTGGCGCGCGGCGAGCGTTCACGGCTGGCCGACTTCGCTTCCGAGGTGCTGTAACACCGCTCGGCGTGCCCCGGCGGCCCCGTCACAGGGGCCGCTTGCTTTTCAGCGGTTCAACAGCCCGCCCAGCATGCCGGCGATATCACCCAGGCCACCGGCCGGCAGTTGGCCATTGGGCGTCAGCCGATCGACGATCTGCGGCAGCCACTGGCTCAGTTGCTCGCCCGCCTCGGCAGGCGACACGCCGGCCTGCTGCGCGAGCTGACCCAGCAAGCCGCCGGCGCCCCCCAGGACGCCGTCCAGCTGGCCTCCCGACACCGGCAGATTGGCACCGGTCGAGATCCAGCTCTGCACCTGCTCGCCCAGGCCGCCCGCCTGCAGCTGCTGCAGCACCCCGGCCAGCCCGCCCTGCACCGAGCCGTTGGCCAGCAGTCCCGTGACGAGCGCCGCCCAGTCGGGCTGGCCGCCAGGCTGGCCAGGGTTGCCCAGCGCCTGCGTCGCCGCGCCCAGCACTTGATCCAGAAGTCCCATCGTGATCTCCAGTGAAATGACCCGTCGGCCAGTCTAGACCCCACGCCGTGACGGGAGAAGCTTGAGGCGGCACCCGATTGTGAGCGCTATCAATGACAATGGCACCGCCAACTCATCCGACCCCATCATGCTCTACCGCCCCCTCGGCCGCACCGGCTTGAACGTCTCTGCAATCAGTTTCGGCGCCTGGGCCATCGGCGGCACCTGGGGCGACACGGACGACACGGCCGCGATGGCCGCGCTGCACCGCGCGCTGGACCGCGGCGTGAACTTCTTCGACACGGCCGACGTCTACGGCGACGGCCACAGCGAGCGCCTGCTGGCCCGGTTGCGCCAGGAGCGGTCGAGGGACCCGTTCGTTGTGGCCACCAAGGCCGGGCGGCGCCTGAACCCGCACGTGGCCGAGGGCTACCGCGACCTGCGCCCCTTCATCGAGCGCAGCCTGCAGAACCTGGGCACCGACACGATCGAACTGCTGCAGCTGCACTGCCCGCCCACGGCCGTCTACACGATGCCCGAGGTCTTCGGCGCGCTGGACGACCTCGTCAAGGCCGGCAAGCTGCGCCACTACGGCGTCAGCGTCGAGCGCATCGACGAGGCGATGGCCGCGATCAAGTTCCCCGGCGTGCAGTCGGTGCAGATCATCTTCAACCTGTTCCGCCAGCGGCCGGCGGAGGTGTTCCTGCCCGCCGCCCAGGCGGCCCAGGTGGGCGTGCTGGCGCGGCTGCCGCTGTCCAGCGGCATGCTGTCGGGCAAGTTCACGCGCGACAGCAAGTTCGGCGCGGATGACCACCGCGGCTTCAACCGACAGGGTGAGGCCTTTGACAAGGGCGAGACCTTCTCGGGCGTGGACTACGAGCAGGGTCTGGCCGCCGTCGAGGAACTGCGCCGGCTGCTGCCCGAGGGCGTCAGCATGGCGAAGCTGGCGCTGCGCTGGATCCTGATGAACGAGGCCGTCTCGGCGGCCATCCCCGGCGGCCGCACGCCGGCGCAGGTGGACGAGAACGTCAGCGCCGCTGACCTCGCCGCGCTGCCCGCGCCGCTGATGGACGCGCTGGCGGACCTGTACCGGCGCCGCATCGCGCCGCAGGTGCACGGGCTGTGGTGAGGGCCCGCCAACCGCGTGGCAATGGGTCGCGTTCGCAGGCCCTACTCGCCGCGCCGCATCGCCGCTGAAAAGCGGTTGACGACCGCGTCCGCCGCTGCGGCCTGACGCCCCGCGGCGATGAGCCGGTCGATCTGCTCGGCCGGCAGCTTTAGCCGCGTCGGGATGGCGTTCAGCGCCGCCTCCTCGGCATCGGGCAGGTCGGCGAAGCTGATCTGCGTCACCTCGAAGCGGATGTCCTCGCAGCGCCAGTCGGGGTTCAGCGTCAGCATCGCGGCCTTGCGCTCGGCGGGCAGCGAGCAGCGGTAGGTCACGATGTCGCGCTCCCAGGCGCGCACCATGGGCACGAAGTAGGCGTAGCTCATACGCATCGTGCTTTCGATGGCCGTGTCCACCGCCGCGGTCGCGATGTCCACGCCCGACGGCCCGGTGACCTGCCGGCTCCAGTCGCCGCTGGGGCCCTGACCGGCGTCGACGACGATGAACAGCAGGCGCCGCATCGTCACCGCATCCCGCTCGGTGATGGGGCCGTAGGGCGTGTTCATCAGCACGCGGCTCTGCAGGATGCTGACCAGCCCCAGGTTGTCAGTCACGCCGCCGTCCACCAGCTTCAGGTAACGGCCGGCCTGCGGGTCGCGGAACTCCTTCAGCGCGCGCTGCAGCGCCAGGCGCAGGCGGTACTGGTCGTCGCGCTGCGCACCGCGGTTCACCGGTGCGCCCTGCAGCGGCGTGCGGCAGGCCTCGGGAAACTTCTCCAGCACGACGGGTGCGAAGAACAGCGGCACGGCCATGGAGGCGGCCACCGCCTCGGAGACCGGGAAGCTGGCCAGGTCGCTGCAGATCGCGTCGAACGCCCGCTCGTGGAACGGAAAGGCCAGCCGGTATTGCGTGTTGCTGGCGTTGATCCAGACGACCGGGCGCTGGTGGCGGTACATGTCGGCGAAGGTGGCGCCCTTGAAGACGTCCTTCTCCAGCCAGTCGCTGAAGTTGCTGCGATCGTTCAGCCCGCCGGCGAACAGCCGCATCAGGTTGGTGGGGTTCAGCAGGCTGAAGCGCAGGCCGGCCTCGCCGTCGCGCATCAGCACCTTGTCGCGGAACTCGCGCATGCCCTCGGCGCCATGCAGGCCGAAATAGCCCGCCGTCAGCGAGCCGCCCGACACGCTGGTGATGAAGCTGACCTCGTCGAGCAGGCTGCGCCCGCGCACGGACGGCTGCTCGCGCAGACCCTCCAGCACACCGTGCGCGAACGCCGCCGCGCGCAGGCCGCCACCGGAGAAGCTCAGCGCCACGGACACGTCGGAGTCCAGCGCGCCGGACACGCGCTGCTGCGGCTGGGCCACGGCGGGCTTGTTGCGGGGCGGGTTCATGGGCGTGCCGGCGCAGGCGGCCAGCAGCGCGCAAGCAAGGAACAACAGCGCGGTGCGCATCGGGCGTCTCGGTCGTGGAGTCGGCGCATTCTGACCACCCTGCCAGAAACTGTCTTTATTCCCAGTGACAATCCGGGCCATGCTGTTGCCCGACCGGTGGATCGCCCACCTCGACATGGATGCCTTCTATGCGTCCGTCGAGCTGCTGCGCTATCCGCAGCTGAAGGGCCAGGCCGTCGTCATCGGCGGGCGCCGGGCGGACGCGCCGCAGCAGCTGGAGGACGGCTCCTGGCGTTACGCCAGGCTGCGTGACTACACCGGCCGCGGCGTCGTCACCACCAGCACCTACGCGGCGCGCGACCTCGGCGTGTTCTCGGCGATGGGGCTGATGAAGGCCGCGCTGCGGGCGCCCGACGCCGTGCTGCTGCCAGCCGACTTCGACAGCTATCGCACCTACTCGCGCCTCTTCAAGGCCGCCGTGGCCGAGGTCGCGCCGGTCATCGAGGACCGCGGCATCGACGAGATCTACATCGACCTCACCGACGTGCCCGGCGTGCGCGACGCGGTGGGCCACGACCCGCTGGGCGGCGTGAAGGCCGTGGCGCGCGAGATCAAGAACTCGGTGGGCCGCGCGACCGGGCTGACCTGCTCCATCGGCATCACGCCCAACAAGCTGCTCAGCAAGATCGCCAGCGAGCTGGACAAGCCCGACGGCATCACGGTGCTGACGATGGACGACCTGCCCACCCGCATCTGGCCGCTGGCCGTGCGCAAGATCAACGGCATCGGTCCCAAGGCCGGCGACAAGCTCGTCAAGCTCGGGCTGGAGACGGTGGGCGACGTCGCTGCGGCGGACCCGCGCTGGCTCATCGAGCAGTTCGGCGAGAGCTACGGCGCCTGGCTGCACAACGCTTCACACGGGCGCGACAGCCGGCCGGTGGTCACCTACAGCGAGCCCGTCTCCATCAGCCGCGAGACCACGTTCGAACGTGACCTGAGCGCACGGCATGACAAGGCACTGCTGGGGAGAATCATGGACGAGCTGTGCGACAGCCTCGCACGCGACCTCGCCCGCAAGCGCTACGCGGGCAAGACGGTGGGCATCAAGCTGCGCTTCGAGGGTTTCGTGACCGTCACGCGCGATCAGACGCTCAAGGCACCCGTCAGCAGCGCCGCCGACATCCGCCACGCGGTGGGCCTGTGCCTGAAGCGCGTCAAGTTCGACAAGCGGCTGCGGCTGATGGGCGTGCGCATCGGCAACCTCGTGCATGCCAGCGAGGTGCCGCCGCCCACGGCAGCCATCGAGCGCGTGAAGGAACCGCAACGCGAGAACCTGTCGCTCTTCTGATGGCTGACTGGACCTACACCGTCTCCGTCCGCAGCCTGTGCGAGTTCACCGCCAAGCGCGGCAGCCTGGACCGGCGCTTCACGCCGTCCGCCACGGCACTGGAAGGCCAGGCCATGCAACTGGCCGTGCTGGCGCGGCGCTCGCCCGGCTACGAGATCGAGCTGCCGCTGGAAGCCGTGCACGGCCACCTGCGCGTGCGCGGTCGGGCCGACGGGTTTGAAGCGGACGTGAACCGGCTGGAGGAGATCAAGACCATCCGCGGCCCGGTCGACCTCATCCCCGAGAACCGCCGCGCGTTGCACTGGGCGCAGCTGGAGACCTACGGCGCGCTCATCGCCGCGGACCGCGGCCTGGCCGAGCTGGAGCTGGCCCTCGTCTACGTGGATGCCGACACGCAGCACGAGACGGT
This sequence comes from Pelomonas lactea, assembly GCF_043555885.1. Classification (NCBI taxonomy): domain Bacteria; kingdom Pseudomonadati; phylum Pseudomonadota; class Betaproteobacteria; order Burkholderiales; family Sphaerotilaceae; genus Roseateles; species Pelomonas lactea. The sequence continues at coordinate 194,895 of NZ_JBIGHX010000011.1, forward strand.
GCTGCGCGACAAGTTCACCGCCGCCGCGCTGCAGGCCGCGTTCGAGGCGCGCTGCGCGCAGTTCGAGGCCTGGGCCGCGCAGGAGGCCGCGCACCGCAGCGCGCGCGACGCCAGCCTCTCCGCCCTGCCCTTCCCGCTCGGCGAGCTGCGCCCGGGCCAGCGCCTGCTGGCCGAGGCCGTCTACCGCGTGGCCGCCAACGGCCGCCACCTGCTGGCGCAGGCGCCCACCGGCATCGGCAAGACGCTGGGCACGCTGTACCCGCTGCTGCGCGCCATGCCCGGCCAGCGGCTCGACAAGATCGGCTACATGACCTGCAAGGGCACCGGCCGCATCACCGCGCTGGAGGCACTGGACGCGCTGCGGGAAGCCGCGCCCACCAAGTCGCTGCGCGTGCTGACGCTGGTGGCCAAGGAGCAGGCCTGCGAGCACCCCACCAAGGCCTGCCACGGCGACGCCTGCCCGCTGGCCCACGGCTTCTACGACGCGCTGCCCGCCGCCCGCGCCGAAGCCGTGCAGGCCGGCTGGCTGGACGCGCCCACGCAGCGCCGCATCGCGCTCAGGCACGGCGTCTGCCCCTACTACCTGGGCCAGGAGCTGCTGCGCTGGGCCGACGTCGTCGTCGGCGACGTGCACCACGCCTTCGACCCCCACGGCCAGCTCTACGGCCTCGCGCAGGCGCAGGGCTGGAAGCTCGCGCTGCTGGTGGACGAGGCGCACAACCTCGTCGACCGGGCGCGCGACATGTACAGCACCAGCCTCAGCCTCGACCGCGTTCGCAGCGCCGTGGCTGACGCGCCCAAGGTGCTGCAGCCGCCGCTGCGCCGGCTGGCGCGCGAGCTGGCAACGCTGGCCCGCGCGCAGCCGGCCGACTATCAGCCGCTGAAGACCATTCCCGACGACCTGGCCGAGGCGCTGCAGCGCGTCAACACGGCGCTGGGCGAGCACGTGCAGAACCACCCGCTCGAAGTGGGCCCGCTGCTGGAGTTCTACTTCGATGTGCTGGGTCTGCAGCGCCTGCTGGACCGGCTGGACACGCACTCGCTGTGTGACCTGCAGCGCAGCGCCGCCACGCGCCAGCCGTCGCCGCTGGACGCCCCCGTCAACCTCTCGCTGCTGGAAGACGACGACGGCACGACCGACGTGCTGCTGTCGGTGCGCAACATCGTGCCCGGCTTCTTCCTGAAGGAGCGCTTCGAGGGGCTGCACAGCGTCACGCTGTTCTCCGCCACGCTGGGCCCGGCCGACTACCCGCGCGACCTGCTGGGCCTGCCCGACAGCACCGCCTGGATCGACGTGCCCGCGCCCTTCCCGCCCGAGCACCTGACCGTGCGCGTGGCGCCGCTGTCCACGCGCTACGAGCACCGCCAGGCGTCGCTGAACGCGCTGGTGGACGTCATCGCCACGCAGTTCGCTGAAGCGCCGGGCAACTACCTCGCCTTCTTCAGCAGCTTCGACTACCTGGAACAGGCGTCGCAGCGGCTGGCGCTGCGCCACCCGCACGTGCCGCAGTGGAGCCAGGCCCGCGCGATGGGCGAGGCGGCGCGGCGCGGCTTCCTGGACCGCTTCGTCGAGGGCGGCCTGGGCGTCGGCTTCGCCGTGCTGGGCGGCGCCTTCGCCGAGGGCGTTGACCTGCCCGGCACGCGCCTCATCGGCGCCTTCATCGCCACGCTGGGCCTGCCGCCGGTGTCGCCGCTGCAGGATCAGTTCCGCGAGCGGCTGGACGCCATGTTCGGCGCCGACCACGGCTACGCCGACCTCGTGCCCGGCCTGCAAAAGGTCGTGCAGGCCGCCGGCCGCGTGCTGCGCTCGGCGGACGACAAGGGCTACGTCTGGCTGCTGGACCAGCGCTTTCGCCGGCCCGACGTGCGCGCGCTGCTGCCGGCGTGGTGGCAGATCTGAGACGGATGCCTCACGGCGCGTGGCCGGCCGCGCCCAGTTGTGTGGGGATGTTGCTGCCGGTCCCCGCGCGCTGCACCCGGTAACCGGCCCCCCGGCGCGCCGTGCGACGCTGCGCGCCCATGCGTTCACTCCGTCACTTCGGCACCGCGCCGCTCACCGTCTTCCCGCTGGCCCTTCTGCTCACCGCCTGTGGCGGCGGGGGCAGCACCACCGGCAGTACCAACGGCGGTACGTCGGCCGCATCGCCGGCCGCACCAGCCCCCTCGTCACCGGCCACCGCTTCACCGGCGCCTGCGACGCCCGTGGCTGCCGGCACCCGCACCGGCTGCAACCTGCCGGGCTTCCAGGCCGACATGCTGGCGGCCGTCAACGCCTACCGGCGCAAGGGCGCCACCTGCGGCGCCAACGGCAGCTTCCCCGCTGCGCCCGACCTGGTCTGGAACGCGGCACTCACGCAGGCCGCCGTCGCGCACAGCGACGACATGGTGGCCGGCAACTTCTTCAGCCACACCGGCAGCAACGGCAGCACCGTGGGCACCCGCGTCACGGCCGCCGGCTACGCCTGGCGCGGCGTTGGCGAGAACATCGCCGCCGGCCAGGGCACGGTCACCGCGGTGGTGGACGGCTGGATGAAAAGCGACGGCCACTGCGCCAACCTGATGAACGCCGCCTACCGCGACATCGGCGTGGCCTGCGTGGCGGGCAACGCCAACACCAGCTACCGCACCTACTGGACGCAGGACTTCGGCACGCCACGCTGAGCGCCTGCCGCCAGCCGCGGCAGCGGGTACGCTTGCGCGTCAACCCACCCGCAGGAGCTTTCATGAAACGCGTCACCGGCCTCGGCGGCATCTTCTTCAAGGCCAGGGACCCCCAGGCCTTGGGCGACTGGTACCGCCGGCACCTGGGGCTGGATGTCAGCGAATGGGGCGGCGCCGTGTTCCGCTGGGCGGACGACAGCCCCACCGGCACGACGATCTGGAGCCCGTTCAAGCAGGACACGGCCTACATGGCGCCCAGCACCGCGCCGTTCATGATCAACTTCCGCGTGGCCGACCTGCACGCGCTGCTGGCGGCGCTGCGGACCGAAGGCTGCGACGTGCAGGACAAGGTGGACGAGTCCGAGTACGGCAAGTTCGGTTGGGTGATGGACCCCGAGGGCAACAAGGTCGAGCTGTGGGAACCGCCGGTTGATCGATGAAACCCTTGTATCCCGACGGCCGCCAGAGCGGCCTGCCGATGTTCCGTGCCGACGCCAGCGTGATCGGTACGGCGCTGCGCATCATCGTCATCGCCATGCTGGCCACGCTGGCATGGTGGACTGCGGCAGCGGGCTTCGAAATCAATGAGGCCGCTGGGTTTGCGCAAAGGCATTGCACCGGGCGCGGGACGCTGTTGTGCGAACTGGGAAACCTGCTGGCCCGTCAGGTCCCGCCGTCTTCGGCGGGCGCCGTGGATCGTGCGCTGCGCCTGGCCTTCTTCGTGCTCCTGCTGCTCCTCAGCGCTGCGCTGCTGAAGCCCTTGCTGCCCCGGCGCCGCGCCTGAGGCCTGAGGCCGCCGCTCAGAACTGCAGGAAACTGAACCCCGCCCCCACGCTGGTCTGCCTGAAGTTGTAGTCCGTCAGCGTCTCGCCATAGCCACGGAACACCTGCACATACCAGCGCAGCCCGTTCGGCTGATCGCTGAACACCGGGTAGGTCCACTCGAACTGCAGCGCCCCGTACTTGGCGTCCTTCAACGTCGTCCGATAGAGCAACTGCGCCGTGTGCTTCTGGTGCGCCCAGTTGATCTGGAACTCGCCGCGGCCGCGGTAGCCGACGAGGTCGGGGTTGTTGTCGGTATCCGCGCCCTCTTTGAGCCGGCGCAGGAAACGCGTGACCACCGACCAGTCCCCGCGCTCAAAGCCGGCAGCGACGTTGACGCGGTTCCAGCTGCGTGAAAGCGGGTCAGACTGGCCATTGGACTGGTGCGTGAGGCTGAACTGCGCGTAGCGCCACTGCCAGTCGAGAGGCAGCCTGCGCCAGCGCTCGGGTGTGGGCACCACGTAGAGCAACTCGGGCTCGTAGTCGCTGTTGCGAAAGGGCTTGGAGTCCTTGCCATTCCAGATCTGCCATGTCGCCTGCTGCGTGAACGCGGCCCACAGGTCGGCGCCCGGCAGCAACACGTCCTGAGCGAGCTTGGTGCGCAGCGACAGCTGGAACTTGGCCTCCTCGCGCTTGTAGTTCGGCAGCTCCACGACGGGCTGGTTGGGCGACTGCGGTGCGCGATTGATCCGGCTGGTGATGTGCAGCGGCAGCACGTAGTTGGCCCGGTAGCCGACGAAGTTGAAGACACCGCGCTTGTCCTCGGGCTCCAGTTCCCAGTAGCGCGACATCAGGCTGCGCGACGGCTCGGGCTCGTGCGACACCGAGACGGCATCGCCTCTGGGTGCCAGCAACGACGAAGAGGCGGGCGCCGGCGCGCCTGCGGCGGGACTCCCGGCATACGCGGGCGGTGCCGCCGGGGCGGGCGCACGACCCATGGCCTTGTCATAGCAGGCGAGGCGGTCGGCAGCCGCACCGATCTCCGCGCAGCGCTCCAGCGCCGACGGCGTCGATGGCTGCGCGGCCAGCGGCGGCGTCAACACGAGCCACAACGCGCCACAGGGGCACAGCAAGCGCATTGAAACTCTCCCTCATGTCCGTGGGCCGCCGGCCGGGTGGCCAGCGCGCTGAGCGGCAGTCTAGGGAGGGGCTCGACAGGTGTCTGACAGCGCCCAGCCCCTACGCTTGTAGGCCTGGAGGACATCGACGGGCTCACGCCCCCCGAAGCCCCGCGCCGGCCGCAGCCGCTTCGGCGGCCTGCCTGCCAAGAGCTCGGGAAGTCGCGTTGGCGACGTGTGGGCGTCAGGCACTGAAAAACTCATCACGTTGAGCGCTTGGGAGGGCCGCCAGCTGCGACGCAGACGATGAAGTGCGCAAAAGCGTGCACTTTTTCACGCTGAAGCGCGAACAGCGGAGCAACAAGCGCCCGCGGTCGCGGCGCCCGCCCGGGGCCAGGTCATGCGCTTGACCGAGAATCTAGGGATACCACCGCGCCACTGGTTTGCTACCGGATGAACTCCCGAGATCCCGGCTTCGGCCCCACCCTGCAGCTGAAGTCCCTCACCACGCCGCCCGTCAACCCGTTGCAGCAGGGAATGGGGTTGTTCCATGCCGCATCGCCCGACTACAAGCGGGCCGTGGGCTGGTTCCGAGCCGCAGCCGAAGGCGGAGACCGGGACGGACTGGCCATGCTGGGCCTGTGCCAGCTCGAAGGCCTGGGCATGCCGGCCGACCCCGTGCAGGCGCGCGCGCTGCTGGAAAAGGCGGCGGCCAAGGGCAGCGCCATCGGGCGATTCCAGTTCGGTCGCGTGCTGATGACGGGCCGCGGCGGCCCTGCGGACGAGGGCCGGGGCCTGTCGGCCTACATCGCCGCGGCGGCGGTGGGCCATGCCGAGGCCACCTTCAACCTGGCCAACTGCCTGTATGCCGGCGTGGGCTGCGTGCCGGACCGCCTGGCTGCCAAGGCGCTGTACCTGCGCTCTCGCACGCTGGGATGCGCGCTGCGCCCGCAGGGCGTGCGCGTGCAGCAGCGCGAGCTGAAGGCCGTGCGCGCGCTGGCGCAGCGCTTTGCCGACCCCAACCGGCTCGTCTTCCTGATCCAGGAGCGCCAGCAGGAATTGCTGCTGGTGCAGGCCGTCGCCAAGCCGCGCCCGCGCCCGGACCGCAACGCCGGCAAGACCCAGCCCTGGCTGCTGGCCGCCGGCGTCATGGCTGCGATGGCCGGCACGCTGGGCCAGTACCTGCGCCCGCCGTCGCGCGACGCCGGCCCCACGACGCTGACCTTCTGACGCCGCGGCCACGGGCCCTGGCTACGATGGCGCCATGCCCCAGCGCCCCATCCGCCTGCCGTCGCTCGACGCGCTGCTCGCCTTCGACGCGGTGGCCCGCTGCGGCAGCTTCGAGGCCGCCGCCGCCAAGCTCGCACTGAGCGCCAGTGCCGTCGCCAAGCGCGTGGCCGGGCTGGAGGAGCGGCTGGACCAGCCGCTGTTCGTGCGCCAGCCGCCGCGCGGCCTGGCGCTGACGCCCGCCGGCCACGAGTACCTGCCCCAGGTGCGCCAGGCGCTGGCGCTGCTGCAGGCCATGCCGCTGCACCAGCGTGCCGGGCCGCGCCGCGAGCGGCTGCGCGTCAGCTCCACGCCGACGTTCGCACGCCAGCTCATCGTGCCGGCGCTGCCCGGCTTCACGGCCGCCCAGCCGGACGTGGAGGTGGAGCTGACGTTGTCGGTACCGCTGCTGGCCGAGGGCGATGCCGGCGCCGACGTCGAGATCCGCCACGGCGCCGTGCCGGGCGACATCACCGCCGCGCAGGTGCTGCTGCACGACCGCCTGACGCCGCTGGCCTCGCCCGCGCTGCTTGCCGGCCATGCGCCGCTGCAGACCCCGGCCGACCTGCTCGCGCTGCCGCTGCTGCGCACGCCGCTGCAGCCCTGGGCGCCGTGGCTGCGCGCCGCGGGGCTGGCCGATGCCGCCGAGCCCGACGACGGCCCGCGACTGGTCGACCTGGGCCTGGTGCTGGCGGCCGCGCTGGCGGGCCAGGGCGTGGCGCTGGCGCGGCTGAGCCTGGCGCGCCACGAACTGGCCGAGGGCCGGCTGGTGCAGCCGTTCGCGCTGACGGTGCCGGCCGAGCGGCACTACGGGCTGCTCATCCACCGCCCCAGCCCGGCGGCCGAGGCCTTCGCGGCCTGGCTGCAGCAGCACTGCCGCGCGCTGGACGCGGAAAACTCTTCCGCCGGCGCCTGAGGTTTTTTCCGGCGCCGCGCCGGCGCGCCCGGCCTAGCATCTCGGCCTCGTTCACGAAGCCCGCCGCCATGCCCGTCATCACCTGCGTCGAAGACCTGCGCCAACTCGCCGAGAAACGCGTGCCGCGCATGTTCTACGACTACGCCGACTCCGGCTCGTGGACCGAAACCACCTACCGCGCCAACGAGACCGACTTCCGGGCCATCAAGCTGCGCCAGCGCGTGGCCGTCAACATGGAAGGCCGCAGCACGGCCGTGAAGATGATCGGCCAGAACGCGAAGATGCCCGTGGCCATCGCGCCCGTGGGCCTGACCGGCATGCAGCACGCCGACGGCGAGATCCACGCGGCCCGCGCGGCCGAGAAGTTCGGCATCCCGTTCACGCTGAGCACGATGAGCATCTGCTCCATCGAGGACATCGCCGAGAACACGTCGGCGCCGTTCTGGTTCCAGCTCTACATGATGCGCGACCGCGACGCGATGGCCCGCATGATCGAGCGCGCCCGCGCCGCCAAGTGCTCGGCGCTGGTGCTGACGCTGGACCTGCAGGTCATCGGCCAGCGCCACAAGGACCTGAAGAACGGCCTCACCGCGCCGCCGCGGCCGACGCTGAGGAACATCCTCAACCTGGCCACCAAGCCGCGCTGGGTGCTGGGCATGGCCGGCACGCGCCGCCACACCTTCCGCAACCTCGTGGGCCATGTGAAGGGCGTCAGCGACATGCGCTCGCTGTCGGCGTGGACCAACGAGCAGTTCGACCCGCGCCTGTCCTGGGCCGACGTCGCCTGGGTCAAGGAGAAGTGGGGCGGCAAGCTGATCCTGAAGGGCATCATGGAAGTCGAGGACGCGCTGCTGGCCGTGCAGGCCGGTGCCGACGCCATCGTCGTCAGCAACCACGGCGGGCGCCAGCTCGACGGCGCACCCAGCAGCATCCACGCGCTGCCCGCCATCGTGGCCGCCGTGGGCAGCCAGATCGAGGTCTGGATGGACGGCGGCATCCGCGCCGGCCAGGACGTGCTGAAGGCCTGGGCGCTGGGTGCGCGCGGCACGATGGTGGGCCGCGCGATGGTCTACGGCCTGGGCGCGATGGGCGAGGCCGGCGTCACCAAGATGCTGCAGATGCTGCACAAGGAGCTGGACGTGACGATGGCCTTCTGCGGCCACACGCAGCTGACGAACGTCACGCGCGACATCCTGAAGCCGGGCACCTACCCCACGGCCTGAGCAGCTCGCGCATACACGCGGTTGGCGTCAGCGTGTCGGGCACGTCCCCGGCGTGAGTGACGCGACGGAAGGATTCCCGTACACGGCCTCGCCGGCCCGGGTTTCAACCCCCTATGCCGTGCACGTCCCGCGGCCTGATGAACCGCAGTCGATTGCAGCGCGCGTTCACCTCAATCGTGTGGATCGAACCGCCCCCGGCTCCCACCGCTTGTGGATGGTGTCGCGGTGGCCGCAGGCCCACGATGCGGCCGCGCCGGGAGCGGGTCCTCCGGCGCGGCACCGCAAGAGGAGTTCGCCTCGGCAGCGCTCGTAGTCGACCCGCGGGAGACATCCCATGGCACTCGAAAAGATGGACGCCGCCGCGCTGCAAAGCGCAGTGGCACAGGCCGGTGAGAACTGGCAGGCCGGCATGACCAGCGTGTCCGAACTGCCCGACCAGGACAAGCGACTGCGCCTCGGCGCCATGCCGCCGGGCGGCGAGGCCGAACTGGTGAACCGCGAACGTGCGGCGGCGGCCAACCGCGACGCGGCGATGGCCACGTCGGAGGCCGGCGCGCCGGCGGCCTACGACCTGCGCAACGTGGGCGGCAAGAACTTCATCACGCCGGTCAAGGACCAAGGCGGCTGCGGCTCCTGCGTGGCCTTCGGCAGCGCGGCCACCGTGGAGGGCACGTTCCGCGTGCAGCGCAACGACCCGGCGCTGGCCGTGGACTTCTCCGAGGCGCACCTGTTCTATTGCATCGCGCGCGCCCAGGGCCGCAACTGCGGCAACGGCTGGTGGTGCGACAAGGGACTGGACGCGTTCAAGACCGACGGCGTCGTCGACGAGGCCTGCTACCCCTACACGGCCGGCGACCAGAACTGCAGCAACCGCTGCGCCGACTGGCAGAACCGTCTCACGAAGATCAGCGGCTGGCACCAGATCAACAGCGTCGCCGACATGAAGACCTGGCTGTCCACGCGCGGCCCGCTGTCCGCCGCGTTCACGGTCTACAACGACTTCTTCTCGTACAAGAGCGGCGTCTACAAGCATGTCAGCGGCGCCGTGGCGGGCGGGCACTGCGTGAGCGTCATCGGCTACAACGACGCGGGTGGCTACTGGATCTGCAAGAACAGCTGGGGCCCCGGCTGGGGCGCCAGCGGCTTCTTCAACATCGCCTACGGCCAGTGCGGCATCGACGCGCAGATGTGGGCCGTGGACGGCGTGCTGGAGACCGGCTGGCTGAATGGCCGCAAGGTGCAGGGCCTGTGGGCCATCGACCAGGACCGCAACGCCTGGGCGTATCTGGACGGTGGCATCGGCTGGCGGCGCATCGCGTTCGACAACGACAACATCTTCATCGACCTGCTGACGCTGCTGTCCAGCGCCAAGCTGACCAAGAGCGCGGTGAACGTCTACCAGGAAGGTGGCGTCATCAAGCAGGTCTACGTGTTCTGAACGGGAGGCCACCATGAGCAACGACTGTGGCTGCGGCGGCAAGAAGGCTGCCGCCGGCGGCGGCGACATGCCGACGCACGAACCTCCTGCCAACCAGCAAACCTCCGAAGGAAGCACCATGAGCGACCAAGCCCCCACCCTGCTCCCGCCCCAGGCGTCCAGTTCCGGCAGCGACGCCGCCGCGTCGACCGGCGCGCCGACGCTGACACCCGAAACGGCCAATGCGTCGGACGGCGGCCTCACGGCCTGGAACAACGGCAAGCGCGTCTCGGCGCTGTGGGCCATGAACCAGAACCGCAACTCCTGGGTCTATGTCACCGGCGTCGGCTGGAAGAAGCTGGCCAACAACTCCGACAGCGCCATCGTCGCGCTGACCCTGCTCGGCGCGCACGCCAAGCAGACGCAGACCAACTACAACTACCGCGACGAAGCGGATGGCATGATCCACGAGACCTACGTCTGGTAGACCGCCATGGCCCAACATCTGCTGACCCCCGCGCAACACGGCAGCGCCCTGCGCGCGGCCGTGGGCGACGACGTCCTGCTGCGGCTCCCGGAGAACCCGACCACGGGCTATCGCTGGGCGTTCTCGCTGCCGGCCGGCCTGAGCCAGGTGGCGGATGACTACGCCGCCGCCGGCAGCGCGCCCGGCGGCGGCGGTGAACGGGTGCTGCACCTGCGCGCCGCGGCGCCGGGGCAGCACGTCGTCACCGCCGTGCTGAGCCGCGCTTGGGACACCGGCGCTGCGCCGCACGGCAGTTTCTCGGCGACCGTCGAGGTCGGCTAGCTGTGAAGCTTCAATAGGTTGTATCCGGTGTTCATCCGGGTTGGGTTTGAGAGACTGGAAGTCGCCAAACACCCAATCCACAAGAGCCCGGAGTCCGGATGAACAGCCATAAGCATGCCCGATTGACG
>NZ_JBIGHX010000012.1:0-83426 GCF_043555885.1 Pelomonas lactea
CCTCATCGGTCAGTTCGCGGCTGGGGTCGGTGCCGCGCTGGCAGGCCTCGACCTTGTTCTTGGCAATGTCGAAGCCGATGGTGCGCATCTGCTTGCCGAACTCCACCACCAGGGGCAGGCCCACGTAGCCCAGGCCGATGACTGCGAGCGTGTTCATGGATAGGTTCTCGTTGCTGTGGTTTCTAGAAAGGCGCGTGATTGTCACTGTTTGCGGGCCGCGTCACGGTCGCGGACCCCACGCAAAGCGGTGTCCAGCGCGGCCCAATGCGCGCGGACGAAGTCCCTCAGTCTGGCGTCATCCGGGCCGGCCTCGTCCTTGTTCGCGTAGACCAGCACGACGGCCGCATCGTCCCCCTGCCCCAGCAGGTTCTGCCAGGCGCCGTACAGCTTGGCCTGCCAGTCGCTGGCGATGGGCCGCCCGTTGACCCAGTAGATCTGCCAGACGCGCAGCCGGCGCGCCTCGTGGCCGCCGCCGCTGACCTGGCTGAGCGCCTGGCCGCGCAGCTCGCCGATGCGCCAGTGCTGGGCACCGCCGGGCAGGTCCACCTGCGCCTGGCCCGAGGCCGTCTGCGACCAGACCTTGTTCACCTCGGCGTCGACCAGCTGGTTGACCGACGTGACCAGTTGCCGCCCCGCGCGCTGCTCGCGGTAGTAGCCGATGAATAGCCCGACGGGCGCACCGCCGGCGCTGGGTTCGAGGCGGCCATGGAGACTGCCGGCGGCATTCTCGAAAGCCGGCTGCCAGTCGGTGAGCGGCTCCGCACGCCATGCCCAGCCCGGCAACACCGGCGCCGCCAGCGAGGGCTGGCCATGGGCGCCGGCGCGCTGCATCTGCGAGCGCAGCAGCGGCGGCAGCGCCAGCAGCAACGCTACCGCGACACACACGACGGGCCAGCGCACGGCGGCCCCGGCGGCTGGCTGCACACCGGCGGGTGGCGCCGGCTCGTGCTCGGGATCGGGCTCAGACCAGCGCGCACCGATCATGAACATGGCCAGCATGATGACGCCGAAGAACACCCAGCCATAGATGAGGTGGTCCACACCCACCGCCAGCGTGTTGCCGGACAGGTGGCCCAGCATGACGATCATGTAGGCCCGCAGCCAGTTGGCCACCAGCGGCGTGACGATGGCCACGCCGACGAAGGCCCAGCGGCGCTTGTACGAGCGGTAGTTCAGGAACGCGAACAGCGCGCCCACCATCACCGAGGCCATCAGGTAGCGGATGCCGCTGCAGGCCTGCACGACGGACCAGTTGCCCGAAGGGATGATGAACTGCAGCCCCTCGCGGAACACCGGGATGCCGCTGGCGCGCAGCGCGACGACGGTGAAATCGGCCGTGTAGGCCATCAGCAGCGGCGTCAGGAAGTCGCCGAACGGCACGGCGAAGAACAGGAAGCCCAGCGGGAAGGCGATGCGGCGGGCCACCTCGGTGCCCAGCAGCGCCGGCACCATCAGCACGAACATCCCGACCAGCGCGAACTGCGTCGCCGCATTGGCTGCGGCCACGTCACCGACCAGCCACAGCAGCCCGAGCAACGGCATCAGCCACAGCCAGCGCAGCGACGGCGTGGGCGCGACGACGGCCAGGTCGGCCCGCAGCCGCCACACCAGCCAGGCCGAGATGGGCGGCACGACCCAGGCGTGCGCGAAGGTCTCGGAGCGGTTCCAGATGAACACCATCGCCGCGCCGGTCTCGTAATACAGCGCTGCGAGCAGCGCCCAGGCCAGGGCCAGCGCCAGCAGCGGCAGTCGCCAGGGCGGCGGGAGCTTCAGCATGCGGCCTCCAGGTGCTGGTCCAGCCGGGACAAATGGGCATCCCAGCTGTAGGCGCCGACGACGAACTCACGCGCGACGCGGCCCGCAGCGTCCGCCGCCGCCGGGTCGGCCAGCAGCGCGCCGAGACGGGCGATGTAGCCCGCCGCGTCCTCGGCCGGCTGCAAGCCGGGCTGATCGGCCGCGGTGATGGCACGCACGCAGCTGCCCGCCGCGACGACCGGCCGGGACATCGCCATCGCCTCCAGCACCTTGTTCTGGATGCCGCGGGCCAGGCGCAGCGGCGCGACGACTGCCGCGGCGTGCTGCAGATAGGGCCGCACGTCGGGCACCGTGCCGGTGACGTTCACCGCGTCACCGGCCAGAGCCTGCACGGCCGGCGCCGGGCTGCGGCCGACGATGTGAAAGCGCAGCGCCGGGAAGCGGTCGCGCAGCGCCGGCAGCATGTCGCGCACGAACCAGCCGACAGCGTCGACATTGGGCCAGTAGTCCATCGCGCCGGTGAACACCAGCGGCAGTTCGCCGGCCGCGAACGGGCTGGCGCGTGCAGCGTCGCGCGCGAAGAAGTCGGCATCGACGCCGTTACCCAGCGCGGCGAGGTTGGCCGTCAAGCCAGGGCTGAGTTCACGGAACAGCGCGACCTCGTGGTCCGTCACGAAGAAGCTGCAGGCGGCCTCGCGAGCCACGCGCTGCTCGAAGCCCAGCAGCTTGGCGAACTCGCGCCGGTAAAGCCAGGACAGCGGCCAGGCATGCTCGGGCGCGTAGTCGCGCCACTTGGCGGAGTCGACATCGACGAAATCCACCAGCCGCCGCAGCCCCGCGGGCGCGTACTGCGCCATCACGCCGCTGAAGACGACCACGGCGTCGAAGCCCACGCGGGCCGCCGTCTCGTCCACCCAGGCCTGCAGGCCAGCATCGCGGTAGTACGGCAGGCTCAGCGCCTCGCCGCTCAGCAGGCCACGCAGGCTCAGCAGCTTGGCGGAGCGCGGGCTCAGCCGCGCGGCATGCAGGCCGGCGCACAGCGCGCGCACGGTGGGCAGGTGCTGCTCGTCGTCGGGGTCGTCGACGAAGGTGCCGAGATGCACCTCGTGCCGCGCCGCCAGATGCTTGAGCAGGTGGTAGGAGCGCACCTTGTCGCCCTTGTTGGGCGGGTAGGGCAGGCGGTGGACGAGGTAGAGGATCTTCATGTCAGCGCCGCCCGGCCGCCCGAAGGCGCTGACGCACCACTCGGGGGGCAGCGAATGAAGTGAGCGTGGGGGGCGTCATGCATCCGCCCTCAGCCGAGGTTCTTGACGATGAAGGGCCCCAGCCAGTTCGCCACACCGATGGGCAGCTTGCGCCAGGCCTTGATCATCAACTGGTACTTGGGGTTGTTCGGGTTGTTCTGCGGGATCGAATCGCGCTTGAACAGCCGGTATTCGTAGGAGAGCGGCTGCGGCTCGAAGCCCCAGTTCTTCTTGAACGCATAGGGCCCGGTGCCCTGCTTGCTGCGGCCGTAGTCGAAGACCTTGAGGCCGCGGGCACAGGCGCGGCGCATCAGCTCCCAGTACTTGAAGTCGTTGGCGGCGAGGTCGCGTGCTGCGACGTCGTCGCCGGCGTAGTAGGGCAGCACCTCGTCGCGGAAATAGAAGCTCAGCACCGACGACAGCGGCCGGCCATCGGGCGCCGTCACCGTCAGCACCTCGGCATCGGCGCCGAACTCGTCCAGCAGCGCCTGGAAATACTTCTTCGGCATCGCCGGCGTGCCGTGGCGGTGCACGTTGTCGGCGTACAGGTCGAAGAAGCGGTCGACGTTCGGATCGATGCCCGCCTGCAGTTCGTTCTTGATGCCCTTGCGCACCATCGCGCGCTGCTTGCGCGGGATGGCCAGCATGTTGGCCTCTTCGTCAGCAAGGATTTCCTTGCGGAAGGTCACGTAGAGATCCTGGCGCGGCCAGTCGGCATGGCGAGTGGGGCCGAGGTTGCGGTACTCCAGGTGCTCGGCCCCCTGCCCTCGCGCGATCTTCTCGGCCTCGGCCTCCAGCGCCGCGGCCGCCTCGTCGTTCAGCGCGGCGACGCCACCGTAGACGGCAAACGGCAGGCTGGTGACCGAGTGACCGAACAGCCGGCTCTTCACCTCGGCCAGCGGCAGCACGCCCTCGATGGCGCCGTCACGTTCGGCATACAGGAAGAAGCCCCGGTGGCCGAACACCGATTCGATGACGCGCAACCAACCGCTGCGGTGAAAGAAGGTGGCCTGAGGGTGCGCGAACACGAAGGCGTCCCAGCGCGCGGACAAGGCTTTGTCCTGCGCGGCCAGCCGCGCAATTCGGAGGGCGGATGTCATGTCAGGCCGGGCTCAGCGAACGTTCGACAGCGCCCGGGCTGGACTCGCGGCCGAGGAAGATCTCGTCCATGCGCCCCCAGCGGAAATCCTCCAGCAGCCGGGCGATGCGGCCGTGGGTGCGCTCGATGTTGACGTAGTGGCGGAAACGCGTCTTGGCGTCGATGCCGGGCACGCGGGGCTGGCCGGGATCGATCTCCCACGGATGGAAGTAGAAGACCGCCGACTGGCCATCCACCTCGTTGACGCGGCGAATCATCCAGCGTGACAGCGCGTAGGGCAGCAACCGGAAGTAGCCCCCGCCGCTGCTGGGCAGGTTCTTCGAACCCATGCGCAGCGTCGTCACCGGGATCTCCAGCAGCCCCTCGCGCACCGGGTAGGCAAAGCGCGGCGAGTCGGGCATGCCGTAGTGATCGTGGGCGATGGGGTAGACGCTGCTGGAGTAGCGGTAGCCGGCATCGCGCAGCACGTCAAAGGCCCACAGATTGCCCTTGCCGATGGAGAAGCTGGGCGCGCGGTAGCCGACGACGGGCACGCCGCCCAGGTCCTCCAGCAGCTTCTTGGCGCTGGCGATGTCTTCGAGGAAGGCGGCGGGGCTCAGGTCGCTGGCGCGCTCATGGCCGTAGCCGTGACTGGCCAGTTCATGGCCGCCGGCCACGATGGCCTTGACGACCTGCGGATAGCGCTCGGCGATCCAGCCCAGCGTGAAGAACGTCGCCTTGACGTTCTTCTCGGCCAGCAGCGCGAGGATGCTGGCGATGTTGCGCTCGACGCGGCACTCCAGCCCGTTCCAGTCCTCGCGGCGGATGTAGGGCGCGAACGCGGAAACCTGGAAGTAGTCCTCCACGTCGATGCTCATCGCATTGCGCGGGGTGGGGTTCTTGGCGGGCATCAGCATGATCGACAACCTCAGTGCTGTTTGACGGCGTCGACCAGCTTCTGCAGCAGCGCCAGCGTCTGCAGGTTGATGCGCTCCAGCCGCATCATGCTGCGCTCCAGGCGCTGCAACCGGTCGGTGTGGTGGTCAGCGTTGAGCGCCGCGATCTCGCTGGACAGGCCGTCCACCTCGGCCGCGCTGATCTTCAGGCGTGACACGTCGAGCGCGCCGGGCGCGCTGTCCAGCGCCGCGGGGCGGCTGTCGGGCAGCTTGGCGGGCACGCTGTCCAGCGGACTGGCGTCGCTGTGGCGCGGCGTCTCGCTTTCCTGCGCGATGTCGCGCAGCACTTCCTTCACGTCGGCCAGCGTCAGGTGGGTGCGGCCCTGCATGAAGCCCAGCAGCAGCAGACGGTCGCACAGCCGGTTGATGCGGCGCGGGATGCCGTTGCTGGCCTTGTGGATGGCGGGAAACGCGTCGTGGTCGAAGGTGGGCTTGCCGGTGGAGCCCGCGCACTTCAGCCGGTGCTCCATGTAACGCTGCGTCTCGTCCTCGTCCAGCGGGCCGATGTGGCAGGTGGCCGCCACGCGCTGGCGGAACTGCTCCATCTCCGGCTTCTGCAGGATGCCGCGGAACTCCGGCTGGCCGACCAGGAAGGTCTGCAGCAGCGACTGGTTGGCGAACTGGAAGTTGGACAGCATGCGCAGCTCCTCCACCGCGCGGGCGGTCAGGTTCTGCGCCTCGTCGACGATGAGCAGGCAGCGCTTGCCCTGCGTGACCTGGTTGACGAAGAACGCCTCCAGCGTCATCAGCAGCTCGGACTTGGGCGCATCCTTCACGCGCACGCCGAACGCCGCACCCACCATGCGCAGCGTGTCCTCCGCGTCGAGCTGCGTCGTGACGACATTGCCGATGACGACGTTGCTGCGGTTCAGGCTGTCGAGCAGGCCGCGCAGCAGCGTCGTCTTGCCGGCGCCGATCTCGCCGGTGATGACGATGAAGCCGTCGTTGCGCAGCACGCCGTAGTCCAGGTAGGCCTTGGCCCGGCGGTGCTGCTTGCTGCCGTAGTAGAAGTTCGGGTCCGGGCTGAGCTGGAAGGGCTTGCTGCTCAGGCCGTAGAAGGCTTCGTACATGTTCAGTGGGCCTGGATCGTTTCGGTCAGAACTGCTGGGTCAGGCTGGCGTAGGCCGCATTCTCGGTGTAAGGCGTGCTGCCTTCATACTGGCTGCGCCGCACGCCGAGCTGCATATCCATGCGCGAGCCCAGCCGCCCCGTCCAGTTGGCGAACCAACTGGTCAGCTGCGTGGACTGGTTGGCGTTGTCGCCCTGCGTCTCCTGGCGGGACGCCACCAGCGACAGCCCCGACGTCGGGGTCAACTGGTAGCCGGCCGACAGCGAATAGGAGCGCTGCTCGACGCGCGACGTGTTGGCCAGGTCACCGCCGTTCTGGTTGCTGCCCAGCCGGCTGGACAGCGAGCGGGTCAGCTGCGCCGTCAGCGTGGTGCGAACGCCCTGCAGCGTGAGGGCCAGTTGCTGGGTGCGCAGGCGGCTGGGGCCGGACGACAGGAAGCCCGTGGCCGCCACACCGTCGGGCGACAGGCCCAACCGCAGCAGCTCGCTGCGCACCAGCAGATCCCGCTTGATCGGGTCCGGTTCGCGCGAGGCATACAGCAGGAAGAACAGGTCGTAGTTCGTGCGGGCGCCACCGCCGCCCCCGGTGTTGCCGAGCATGGTGCTCTGCGAGTCGGTGTAGCGCAGCGCCGCACGCTGCAGACGGTGCTCGGCCGTCAGCGCATGGCTGCTGCCGTAGTCGTGGCGCTGCCAGTCCGCCCCGAGCCGCGTACGCACGGTCGGCGTCCACTCCGCCGACGCACCGGCCGTCGTGCCACTGGACTGGCTTGCACCGAGGTAGTTGGAGCGCTCGCGGCCCACGTTGGCGGTGAAGGTCCAGTCGGGGTCCGGCCGGTAGTTCATGCCCAGCCGCAGTGACGTGTCGCGATTGGCGGGCGCAGCCGCCGACTTGAACTGCTGCGTACTGACCTGCAACCACCAGCCCAGCAGCCCCGCATTCGCCTGGCTCAGGCGCAGCGAGCCGGCGTTGCCACGGCTGTCGCCGAGGCTGGAGCCGCGCGCCTCTGTCTGCGTGTAGTCGCCACGCAGCTCATACGTCGCCCAGCCCCCCAGCATGCCGCGCAGCGACGGCGAGACTGCCAGCGTCATGGTCTCGCGCTGGTTGGGGTTGGCCAGATTCGACACGGCGCCCTGCGAACCGGAGGTCGGCGCGCTCTGCAAGCCGAAGGCCGAGCTGCTCTGCTGCCCGATGTTGGCCTTCATGTCGACGAACAGCGTCTGGCTGACGAGCTCGGCGCGCGCGTTGGCCGTCAACGCGTTCTGCACGCGGGATGGCTGATCGCTCTTCAGGTAGGCAATGCCGTTCAGCGTGTAGTCCAGCGTGCCACGCAGGCTGCCGTTGTTGGCCGTGATGCTGAGTCCCGGCGCCAGCGTCGTCACCAGCGCGGCATCCTTGTTCTGTTCCGTCAGCTGCAGGTTGTCCGTCCAGCTCTGCATCACGCTCAGCCGCGGCGCGACCGTGAGCCCACGGCCGGCACCTGCGGCGCCGTCCTGGGCTTGTGCCAGAGCTCCCCAGGCGGCGAGTGCGATGGCGAGATGGCGGGGCTCAGCTTTGCGCCGAGTCATTGCTGCCATAGCCGTAGCCATACCCGTAGCCATACCCGTAGCCGTATCCGTAGCCGTACCCGCCTGCCGCATTGGGGCTGGCCTGGTTGAGCAGCATCATCTTGACGGGGCAGTTCTCGATGGCCGCCAGCGCCTGCTGCACCGCGCTCTGCGGCGTCTTCTCGGCATGGACGACGATGATGATCTGGCCCATGTGCGACGCCAGCACGCGCGACTCGGTGGTCAGCAGCAGCGGCGGGGAGTCGAAGATGATGATGCGGTCAGGGTAACGCTTGGCCATGTCATCGAGCAGATGGCTCATCGAGTCGCTGGCCAGCAGTTCGGTGGCGCGGGAATGCGGCGTGCCGCTGGGCAGGATGGTCAGCTTCTCGACGTTGGTGCGCAGCAGCACCTCGGACATGTCGACACGCCCCTCCAGCACATCCAGCAACCCCGGCCCCTGCGGCAGCCCCAGCATGCGCAGCACCGAAGGACGTGCCACGTCCGCGTCGACCAGCATGACCGTGTTGTCCAACTCGGCCGCGATGCTGAGAGCCAGGTTGATGGACGTGAAGCTCTTGCCCTCGCCCGCCAGCGCGCTGGTCACCATCAGCAGGTTGGCATGGTTGATCGTCGCCGCCCCCTTGCCCATCGCGTTCTTGATGAGCGGACGCTTGATGACGCGGTACTGGTCGCCCGTCTGCGAGCGCGGCGTGTGTGGCATCAGGAAGCCCTGCGCAGCCAGCGCCACCACGTCCAGCTCGACACGCTTGGATGACGGGTGCGCGCCGTCCTCCACCACCGAGATGCCCACCTGGGGCTTCGCCGGCACGGCGGCCGGCGCCGGCGCCCGTGCAGGCACTGCCGGGGCTGCTGCCCCGGGTTCGGCGGCGGGCGCAGCCTGCTCATCCCCCGGCAACACCACGCCAGCCTGGCGCAACTGCTCCAGCCGCTGGGCGGCCTGTTCGATCAAGCTCGTCATGTCAAACCACCTGCCGACTCAGTTGGACGGCCAACACCGTCAGGGCGATGGCAAACATCACCAGCAATCCCCCCGCCCCCGCGGAGAAGCGGATCAGGTCGACACGCTGGCGCGCCCGATCGGCGTCCGTCACCAGACGCGTCACCACCCCCAGAATGGGCAGCTCCACCCGGGCACGCAGGTCGTTCGCGTCATGGAACACCGGACGCAGCTGGCTGGCGGCGAAGGTCGTGAACACGCCGGCACCCAGCGCGGCCGCCATGGCGCCCGCCAACATCAGCAGGCGGTTCGGTGCCACCGGCTTGGGGTTGGCGCGCGGCGGGTCGATGACGCGGAAGTCCGCCACGCCCGAGGCCACGTCCAGCTCGCCCGAGATCGACGCCTGTTCGCGCCGCTGCACCAGATCTTCGTAGTTCTTCTTGTGGATGGCGTAGTCGCGGTTGAGCTGTGCCTGCTCCGCCTCGACCTGCGGGGCGGTCTTCAACGCCGTCATGGCCTGTGCGTAGCGAGCGGAATACTCATCGACGCGTGCCCTCAGCGACGCGACCTGCACCTCGGACGTCGCCAGCAGACGCACCATTTCCTGCACGGCCAGGCTGCCGCCGCTCTGGCCGGCATTCAAGCTGGGCATCGCCACGGCGGCCTTGCGCAGCTCCGCAAGCTCACGCTTGCGCTGCTCTTCCAGGTCCTTGATCAGCTTGCGCGTTGAAATGATGTCCGGATGCTGTTCCGTGTAGCGCTGCAACAGCGCGTCGAGGTTGCGCCGCAGTTCGGCCAGCCGCGCATCGAGCTCGGGCGTGCTGACGTTGGCGTTGGATTCCTGCAGCAGGCTCTGCGTCGTCGTCTGCGCACCGCCACGCGCCTTCTCCGCCTCCAGTTGCGCCTTGGCGGCATCGCGCGCATTCAGTGCCTCGCGGTACTCCAGGCGCGCCCGCTCGAGCTGCGCCCCCACTTCCGCGATGTGTCCCGCCGAATCCTTGCCATCCATGGCCATCGACAGGTTCTTCAGCCGGAACTCCTTCAGCCGCGTCTCCGCCTCCTCGAGCTTGGCCTCATAGGCCTTGATCTGCTCGTTGATGAACGTCGTCGCGGTGGACGTGTCCTTGCGCGTCGCCCCCAGGCTGGACTCCACGAAGATGGACACCAGCGACTGCACGACGCGCTTGGCCGTCTCGGGGTCGCTGTCGCGATAGCCCAGGATGTAGAGGTTGTCGCGCCCGCTGCTCTGGATGGACAGATTGCTGGACACCGCATCGATGGTGGCTTCCTGCTGCGCCTTGGACTGGTTCTTCAGATCCAGGTCTGCCATGCGCACCAGCTTCTCGACATTGGGGCGGGTGATCAGCGTGCGGCTGAGCATCGACACCTGCTGGTCGACATTGGGCTGCACGGCCAGCCCCGCCATCAGCGGCTTGAGGATGGACTGCGTGTCGACGTAGATGCGAGCGCTGGCCTCATAACGGTCCGGCAGCACGAACACGACCACCGCCCCCACCAGGCCCGCCACCCAGGCGACCGCCAGCCCCACCCAGCGGTACTTCCACATCCGCCGGACGATGATCAGCAGCTGAGCAATCAGCAATTCCATCTGCAACTGTCTCGGTTAAAGCTCTCGGAGCAGTCGGCGACCCAGTCGTCGACTCTCTCAAATCAGAACAGGCTCTGAGGAATGATGAGGATGTCGCCCGGACGCATCTCGACGTTGGCCGTCACGTCGCCACGCTTGATCAGGTCCTTCAACCGGACCGAGTACTGCTTGTTGCCCTCCGCGGTACGCAGAATCGTGGCACTGTTGCCTGCGGCGAAGTCAGTCAGACCGCCGACGGCGATCATCACGTCCAGCAGCGTCATCTTCTGCTTGAACGGCAGGAACTGCGGCCGCGTCGCTTCGCCGACGACGCGGATCTGCTCGCTGTAGGGGCCGACGAAGCCGGTGACGATGACCGTCACGACCGGATCACGAACGTACTTGCTGAGTTGCTTCTCGACATCGCGCGCCACCTGCACCGACGTCTTCCCTTGCACCACCATCTCGTCCACCAGCGGCGCGGCGATCTTGCCGTCGGGCCGCACCGGCACCGACATGGACAGTTCAGGATTGCGCCACACCTGGATGTTGAGGCTGTCACCGGCGCCGATGATGTAGCTGTAGTCTTCCGACGCAGCGCTGGCCGGTGCAGGGGGGTGGGCACCCCCACCCATCACGCCGCAACCCGCCAGCAACATCGCGCCGGCGGCGGACATGCAAACAGCGGGACGGGACACCCATCGGGCCACCTTGCCAGACAGCGACTTCAGCATCGTGCCGAACACCTGTGGGCTGTGAAGCTTCTTCAAAGCGAATCCCCTGCTCGAATGATCGTCAAAGACCCCGGCATGGCGCCGAGGACCGAAAGCTGTTCATGATGCCACAGCCCACCTGCCCAAACATCCCATGCGCCCCGAGGCGAGGGGGATGGCCGCAAGCAGCGTGGAGAAGCACGCAGCGGCCCAGAACCGCGCAGCGGACGCGCTGCCGTGACCCTCGCGAGAACGGCGGTCCGGCTATAACTTCAATACTGGCCGAATGAATGCCATCAGCAGTTGCTGCAGCGGATTGGCGTTGCCAAGCGGCCGCCATGTATATCTCAGCTTCTGGTGGTAGGCATCGAATTGCAGCGCCCAGGGCGCCGCTCGCAGCCGACCGCGCCCCAGCAGCACCTTGAGCACCGATGTCCCCATGACACCGGCACACAGATCGCAGGACATCATCGTCGACGGACCGCGGCGCTCGCTGAAATTCACTGCACCCGGCTCAACAAGATAACTCCTCTGCAGCATGGCCGGCGACAACCCGGCAATGAAGCGCGCATATTGCTCCATTTCATCGCGCCCCTCCACCCGGAAGTACCGCTCGAAACTCATGGCGCCGGGCTTGAAATAGAGCAGCGACACCCCCATTCCCAGCGGAGCAGCCGTCAATGCAGGGATACCGCGCTCCTCGCAAGCCTTGAAAAGCAGGCGCCGCGCCTTGATGGCGAAGAAATCAATGCCGTCAACATAGACGTCGACATCACTCAGAAATTCGCCAACGTTTTCAGCCGTCACACCGTCGCCAAAGACGCGCACATCGGCCTCCGGGTTGATGTCACGCGCCATGCCGGCCAGCACGGCAGCCTTGGATTGACCGACCGTCGACATGACCGCACCGACCTGTCGATTGAAATTGTGAACCTCGAACTGGTCGAAATCAGCGATATTGAAATTCCCAATACCCAGCCGCGCCAGGGTCAGCAGATGCGCGCCACCCACCCCACCCAGACCCGCCACCGCCACCCGCGCACCGCGCAGCCGCGCCTGCTCGGCGGGTGTCACCCAGCCAATATTGCGGGAGAAGGCACTGCCGTAGTCAAAAAGGCCGCTCACGATAACCTCCAGCAACTCAAGCTGGCTTCCGCGCCACGACGTTGTAGCAATTCCCGGAAACGTCTTCAGTCAAGATCTCCAAGCCCGCCTGCACCATACGTTCGCGAATATCGCTGCGCTCATATGGCGTCACCAGGATGCCCTTCTCCATGCCCCAGGCATTGATGCGGTTGGCAATACCGGCAAGAACACCCTGCCCTTTTGGATAA
This sequence comes from Pelomonas lactea, assembly GCF_043555885.1. Classification (NCBI taxonomy): domain Bacteria; kingdom Pseudomonadati; phylum Pseudomonadota; class Betaproteobacteria; order Burkholderiales; family Sphaerotilaceae; genus Roseateles; species Pelomonas lactea. The sequence continues at coordinate 12,243 of NZ_JBIGHX010000012.1, forward strand.
AGCAACACGTTGGCGGCCAGCGTGCCGCCCGGCTTCAACACCCGCACCATCTCATGCAGCGCCGCATTGACCTGCGGCAGGCAATGGATGGCATTGGCAATATTCACCGTGTCGAAGGCGGCACTATCAAATGGCATCTCCGCAGCGTCGGCATGCACAAATCGGAAACCCGGCTGCCCCTTGAAGCGACGAATGGCACCCGCCAGCATGGATTCCGCGTAATCCACGCCCACGATGTCGACCTTGGGCAATTTCTTCCAGCGACGCCATTTGAGAATGAGGTCCAGCAGGGTAGCCGTACCGCACGCGACATCGAGGTGCCTGGGCCCCATGTTTGAACCAAACAGGCGGACCTGCTCGTTCAACGTGCTGTTGTAGGCGAACGTCAGGATGAAGAAGCCGCGCAAGTCATACCACCACGGCTCCGACTTGTAGGCTTCGGCAATTTCGTCAGCCGACTTTCGATGACCTTCACCATTGATTGCCATGACCACCTCAAGCGCTCGATCTGATGGGAAGCGTCGCATGCTACTCGCGCAAACCTGCCGCCGTGAGTGGGCAAGACACCTTTTTGCTGAAGATTCTCCAACGATCGCTTGATCGTGAGCAGTTCACAAAAAGAAAACGCCCCGTCTTTCGACGGGGCGCTTTGCCATCCGCAGCCCGGCTCGAAACCGGGCTCAGAGCATCAGGCCGACTTGCGGCGCTTGCCGGCGACACCCAGACCCAGCAGGGCGATACCAGCCAGAGCCAGAGCACCCGGCTCCGGAACCGAATTAAAGAAGAAGGCGTTCGCAGAGCTGTTACGCAGAGCCACGCTCGTACCCGCGACCGGCGTCAGCGACTGGAAATTGCCATTCAGATCCAGCGTCATGTGGAAGGGGCGCGGAGCGACGAAATAGTTTTCGCCATCCGGCGCATCGAGGGTGAAGCCGCCGAAGACGATCTCGAAGTTGCCGTTAGCCAGACCCGTGCTCGAATTACCACCGGCGGCCAGCGTGATGGAAGCAGAGCCAAGACGCCTGTCGTCCGTCAGAGATGCGGCGCCCGAAGTCAGCGCCAGGTCGGTGAATGCCGGCGTCGGCGCACCTGCCGCGGCGGGAATGTTGTAGACGGTGTTGCGCGACGGGTCGAGCCACAGCTCAATTGCGTTCTGCGTCGCCGAGAACGTCGTCACGATGTCACTGCCAGACAGCGACGTGGAGTAAGTGCCAGAACCGATGAACTTGGCGTACAGGTTGTAGCCAGACGCACCGGGACCGTTGAGGAACTGACCTTCGGTGACTGTCGAGCCATCGCGATACCAAGCACCGGCACGGAAGACTGCAACCGTCGTGAAGTGCGTGGCGTCGATGAACGTCACCACTTCGTCGTACTGGCCGCTCAGCTGGTCGGCCCAGAAAGCGTTGGCGGGGGTGCCAGAAACGGAACCCTCTTCAATCAGCAGCGGCAACCCGACGGGCGCAGCTTGGGCGCCAGCGACGCCGAATGCAAGCGCCAGCGCAGCCAGCTTCAGTTGCTTAGAAAACATCATTTGAACTCTCCTGTTGGTGAACAAGGCGGTTAAATCTTTCGCCACACACCACCTAAGCAGACACCATGCCAACAGAGAAAATTCTTTTTAAATCAACAACTTAAAATCCCGATCGCACCGCAAGAGTTGCCTCTGTAAAGAACTCCGACATCCCATCATCACCCCAAGGGAGCCACCATCGGGGGAGCCCGGCATCACGCAAAGGCATTAGAACGGATGGCACCATCTCCCGCGCAATGGGAGGCTGCAGCCTTTGGCTGACGGAGCGCACATCGGCCAGCAACCGCTTGCCGCGCGCCCTCCGCCACGTCAGCGTCAGATCAACGACATGCCGAGCCTAGTTCATCAGGTCGTAGGAGGTATGCCCGACTTCCAGCGCAGCAACGCATTCGCGCCAGACGCGATCAGGCTCAGCCAGCTTGAAGCCGACGAACACCCCCGCATCGGTTTCCGTCTTGCGGACTGACGTCACCTTCAGCGTTGTCTTCTCGCTCTCGCCGAGTTCGATCATCGCCTCGCCTTCCTGCCCGACATCCAGATCGAGCTCGCACTCCGCTTGGAAGCCGGACAGCGAGATCTCGATGACATTCAGGATGTAAGGCCTCATGCCAGAGGCCGTGGCAAACGTGACCACGCCCGGGCAGCAGATGGAGTAGCGCTGGTGCTGCCGCACGTGCACAGGCCCAACCGGGTCCATGTCCAGCAGGGGCAGGACGGTGCGGTACTCCGCCATCGTGTAGATGGACCACAGCAACGACTTCTTGCGGTCATCCAGCGTCGCGAAGAGGTCGCTTCTCTGGTTGAAGAAATAGTCCAGCAGGTCCGGCGTCATGACCGGGTCGTTGGTGGTGTGGTAACGCCGCTGCGGCAGGCGGATGTTGGGCAGCTTCAGTTCGACGAAGTACTTGTAGAGGTTCTTGCGCAGAGGCCTGCCCTTGTACGCCTCGCGGAAGATCGCAGGCGCCTGGCGCAGATCGAGCGAGGCCACGACGGCGGGCGCGCCATTGGCGAAGTCGTACTCCTCGATGGTTTTCTGCTGCATGCGCCGGAAGAACAGCAGCGCCTCGTACAGCTGGATCTTGTCAGGGTTGACGGCAATGACGAGGTGCCGGGTATCGAAGTACTTGGTGCAGTACTGATACATGAACTTCATCAGCGGAAACAAAATCCAGCCGCCGGTCTTGCGGAAGTCGGGATGCACCGCCAGCGCCGAGATCTCGGCGATCTTGCCGCCTTCGGCCCGCAGGGGATCGAGGTCGAAAATGGCCTGCAGCGGGAAGCCGAACACACCTTCCCGGATCATCGACATCGTGCCGACGACACGCCCCTCGTACTTGGCGCACAGCGTCGTGGTGGTCGGCAACGCGTGGTACTGCGTGATGCGCATGCCGGAGGGATGCGGCTTCATGAAGCCGCTGCCGACGTAGGCATCGTGCAGGAGATGGAAGCACGCCTCGAGCTCTTCCTTGGTGTCCGCGATCTTGAGTTCGAGCCGCGAGTCCGGCGCCGGATCGCAATCGATCATGTAGCGCAGGAACGGGAAGCGCACGGACGTCGGCAGCATGCCGAACGCGCGCCTGAGCACGCCGCGCATCTGCTTTTGCAAGCCTGACCGACGGACTTGAGCCATCTCGTTACCGCGTGATTGACTGGATTGGCATGATGCGGGAGCACCTAGAGCTTGGCCTGTAGCGCCTTTACTTCCGCCTGACCCGGAAACTTGTCGCCAAGGGCGGCCAAGCGGTCAAGCTCCACCTTTGCCTTGGCCTTGTCGTTGTTGCTCAGATAGTAGCTCGCGAGCCGCAGTCGAAAGGCCGGCACCTCCGGCGCAATCGCCACCGCGGTGGACTGGATCTGCACCGCTTTGGCGAAATCCTGCTTTCGCGCCTGAAGCTCAGCCAACGTGTCCAAATAGGAAGGCTCACGAGGCGCCAGCTTGACAGCCTTTTGTGCAAGCTCCAGTGCTTCGGGCTTGTTCTCCCGCCCGAGCAGCCAAGCCAGGTTGTTCAACGCAGCAGTGTTGTCAGGCTGTAGTTGAAGTACCGCGGCATAGCGCTGTCGCGCCAACTCGTACTGCCCCTTGTTCAACGCAGCATCACCCAGATAGAAGGTGAACGCGGGAGCTGCAGCGGCGTACGACATCCACTGCTGCTCAAGCTTGGCAGCCGCATCGCTTTGGCCGCTCATTACCAGCACACGGTGCAGTTTGATTGCCACGTCCACCGATGGCCGCTTTGCCAAGGACTGGCGATAGGCAGTGGCCGCTGCAGGCCAGTTCTTGCCACTCAACTCGAGATCACCTTCGAGTGCAAAGCCTGCCGCCTCGTTGCCAGGCTGACGCTGCACGGCGCGCGCCGTGGCAAGCGCCTCCTTGCGACGGCCAGTGGTCAGATCCAAGGCCATCAGCGCCTGACGGGCCGGCACGAAATCGGGCCTGACTTCCAGAGCCTTGCGCAGCGCGGCGGTCGCGCCCGGCAAGTCCTTCTGGGCACGGTAGATGTCGGCAAGACGCATCAACGGCAAGGGCGACGCAGGCTGCAGCGATACGACACGGTTGTAGGTGGCGACGGCTTGGTTGACCTCGCCAGAAAGGTACTGTGCCTGCCCCAGCGCATCGAGCAGTTCGGGGTTGTCGGGAAGCGCCGCCAATCCCTCTTGCGCCACCGTCACGCCGGCCTTGAAGTCCTTGCGCTCCACATGGGCTGCAATCAACGCGAGCCGAGGCGCCACCTCCATCGGACTGGCCTTGACCGTCCGTGCCAGCACCTCGACCACCTCCTCCGCAGATGCTCCCGTTTGCGACCGCAACCGCGCCAGCGCAAGTCCCGCGCGCACGTCGGAGGGGTTGGCCTTGGAGAACGTCTCGAAGCGCTGCTGCGCTGCCGCAAACTTGCCTTCATTCATCTCCAGCGACGCCAGGCTGGCCGCAGCAGGGAAAAACGACGGGTTGATGGCCAGCGCCGCCTGAAAAGCCGCTCGCGCCCGGTCAGGATTGCCACGTTGCAACTCGGTACGCCCGCGCAGATCGGCAGCCAAGGGCGACTTGGGTTGCTTGGCCTCCATGCGATCGATGGCCTTGAGCGCACTGTCGAATTCCTTGCGGCGCAGATGTGCGTTGATGAGCGCAAGGTCCGCAACGACACCGGCATCCGTCGAAGCGATCGAGCGCAACGCCTCCAGCCCCTGCTCCGTCTTGCCCTTTGCAACCTGCGCCAACGCCAGAGCAGTCCGACTGGTGGTGTCACGCGGATTGAGGGCTGCCGCGCGCTCGAAATAGCGCTCTGCCTTGGCGGCGTCGCCGCTGAGCACGTAGGACTGCGCCATCAACACCTGGGGCTCCCACTGCGGTGGATCAGCTTCCAGCAATGGCTGCAGTACCTTTGCAACCTTGCCAGACTCGCCCGAGCGCAGATGCGCCTGAGCAAGCAGCAGCCGCACGCGAGGCTGCGCCGGCGCCAGTTGCATCGCCTTGCCGAGGTGAGCCTCGGCCTGCAGCAGCAGGCCCTTGGAAAGTTCGATGGCGCCGGCCAGCTGCAAGGCCATCACGTCATCCGGCAACTGCTGCAGCAGGCGCTGAACCTGTTCGAGAGCAGTTCTCAGGTCATCTTTCTCAAAAGCGACCGAGGCCGTGAAGAACTTGGTTTGAGGCGACTGCGGCGCTGCCTTCCGAAGCACTTCCAATTGCGCCTCTGCCGCCGGCAGATCCCTCTTGCCGAGCAGCATCCAGAGCGCTGACGTGTGGGCCGCAGCATTCGAAGGATTGCGCTGGATGGCATCACGGAAAGCCGCGAGCGCAGCATCCTCCTGCCCCGACAACAACAGCAACTCGCCCTTCAGCTGCCGGGCATCGGAATTCTCGGGCGCAGACGCAATCACTTGATCCAGCGCGGCAAGCGCACCAGGCACGTCCTTCTTGCCGGCCTGCATGCGGACCTGCAGCAACCTGGCGCCGACATGTTGAGGGTCCGCCGTCAATGCAGCCTTGACGGCACCCTGCGCCTCCACAGCCTTGTTTTGTGCCAGGTAGGCCCATGCCAGGACGGACTGCAACTCCGCCTCGGCAGCCGGCGACTTCAAGGATTGGCCGCCATAGCTGCTGATGATCTTCTGCGTCTCCCCCTTGGCGAGTGCAATCCGCGCCAGCAGCGGCGTGACGCGATCTGAGTCGTAGCCCAGATCCTTCGCCTTCTGCAGTTCCACCTCGGCGCCGACGGCATCGCCACTGTCCAGCAGCGCCCGACCCAGAAGGAACCGCCCCTCCGCGTGATCCGAGTCCTTCTGAAGCAGATTCTTCAGTTGAATGACTGCCGCCCTGTTGTCCTTCTTCTCAAGGTGCTTGCGCGCTGACGCCAACAAGTTCTCTGCGGACTCACCACCGCAACCAGCCAAGGTCAGCCCCAGGCTCAGCAACACGAGCCCGGCAATTCGTTGTGTAGGTCTCACCTGTTGTTCCCTGCCCGTTCCATCACTTGATCTGTAGCTTGCTCATGAGATCGTAGAGCGTCGGCCTGCTGATACCGAGGATCTCCGCGGCCTTCACGATATTGCCGTCCGCGCGCGACAGCGCCGCCACGACCACCTGCCGCTCCGCGCGCTCGCGCACCGTTCTCAGGTCCAGCGACGCCAGTTCGTCGTCGTCAGCGGACGCCGGCGCCTGCAGACCCAGATCCTGGCTGGTGATGCGGTCTCCGTCCGCCATGATGGACGCGCGCTTGACCAGGTTCTGCAATTCCCGCACGTTGCCGGGCCAGCCGTGCGCCTCGAGCGCACGCACGGCGTCGTCGGACAGGCTGAATGCGGAACGCCGCTGTTCAGCCGCGAAGCGGCGCAGGAAGGCATGCGCCAGCAGCACGGCATCACCCGCGCGTTCGCGCAGCGGCGGGATCGGCACGACGATCTCGGCCAACCGGTAGTAAAGGTCCTCGCGGAAGCGCCCTTCGGCGATCTGCCGCTTCAGGTCCTGGTGCGTCGCGCCGACGATGCGCACATCCACAGCGATCTCCTGGCGGCTGCCCAGGCGCTCGATGCGGCGCTCCTGCAGGAAACGCAGCAGCTTGGCCTGCAGAGACATCGGCAGGTCGCCGATCTCATCGAGCATCAAGGTGCCGCCGTTGGCAGTCTCGATCTTGCCCAGCGTGGTCTTGGTGGCGCCGGTGAAGGCGCCGCGTTCGTAGCCAAACAGCTCACTTTCCAGCAGCGTCTCGGGAATGGCTGCGCAGTTGATCGCGACGAAACGGCCCTTGCGCCTCGACGCATCGTGCAGCCCCTGCGCCAGAACCTCTTTGCCGGTGCCGCTCTCACCCAGCAGCAGCACGGTGGCGTCACTGGATGCGACTTTCTCGATCATGCGGCAGACGCGCTGCATGCCCGGGTCGCGCGTGACGAGACCGGCCAGCACGTCACTGCCCTGCTGCATCTGCAGGCGACGGTTCTCCTGCTGCAACTCATAGAGGCGGTAGGCGCGCTCCACGGTCAGCGCCAGCACATCCGGGTCCACCGGCTTGGCGAGGAAGTCGTAGGCACCCATGCGGATGGCGCGCAGTGCGTTGTCCTGGTCGTTCTGGCCTGTCAGCACGATGACCTTGACGCCCGGGTCCAGCTCCAGCAGTTTCTCCAGGCACTTGAAGCCTTCGGACACCGAATCGCGGTCAGGCGGCAGCCCAAGGTCCATCGTCACGACGGCCGGGTTGTTGCGGCGGAACTGCAACACGGCGCTGGCGACGTCGTCCGCCGTGACGGACTCGAAGCGGTCCAGAGACCACTTGAGCTGCTTCTGCAGCGCGAGGTCGTCTTCGACGATCAGCAGCGGCGCATGACGGGGTGTGCTCATCGGGCTTCCAGAGCGGCCAGCGGCGCATCGCTCTGCGCATGGAACAGCGGCAGCAGCAGCGTCACGGTGGTGCCGCGGTTCAGTTCACTTTGCACGTTGATGCTGCCTCCCAGTTCCTGCACGTATTGATAGCTCTCGTGAGCACCGATGCCCATGCCCGCGGCTTTGGTGGTCTGGAAAGGCTTGAAGAGACGATTCTGTATGAAATCCTCGCTCATCCCGCAGCCACTATCCACCACGCAAACGCGGGCCTGGCTTCCCTGCGCATCCAGCTTCAGGCTGACGCGACCATCAGGCGGCGTCGCATCGAAGGCGTTCTGCACGACATGGCCCAGCACACGCTCGACGCGCTCGGCGTGGCCACGCGTGCTCACACCCGGTTGAAGGTCCAGCAGCAGCACCCTGCCCTTGCTGGCCGCCGCGGCCGCCAGCCCCCGGGCGATCTGCTCCAGGTCAACGCCGCTCGTCACACCATGCGGCTTGTCACCCTGGCGCAGCTGCAGCATCAGCTGCCGCATCTTCTCCAGCGAGTTCTCGACGGTGTCCAGCATGTCCTGCTGAAACTCGGGGTTGTCGCGCAGCCGCTTGGCGTTCTTCATCATCAGCGACAGCTGCGTGACGATGTTCTTCAGGTCATGCACGACGAACGCCGACATGCGGTTGAAAGCATCGAACTTGCGCGCCTCCAGCAAGGCCTCGGTGGCCTGGGCCTGGGCGAGATAGCCCGATGCCTGGCTGGCCGCCGTGCGCAGCAGGTCGCGAACCTCCCAGTTCAACTCGACTTCCGCGCGCGGCCGGCCCAGCACCACAAAGCCGATCAGCGATTCGCGAACCAGCAACGGAATCAGCAGCCAGCAGCGCGGCTCATTGACCAGCCAGTCAGGCAGGTCGAGCCCCGGGTAGGCGTCACGGCGCTCACTCCACTCCTGCACGTCGACGATCCAGGCGCGCTCGCGCCAGAACGCCGCGAGCGCGCCACCGCGCGACTCAGCAACAGGCTGTGCGGGCAGGTTCCAACGCGCCGCCTGCACGAAATCCGCGTCCGCGCTGCGCTGCAGCCACAACATCCCGCTGGGACTTTCCACCAGATTGGCCAACGCCCGCACGACGGTCTCGGCGGTGTCCTGCGGCTCGGCGCTACTGGACAGCAGTTGCGTGAACCGCAGCCATTCCTGGCGGTAGTCGTAGCGATAGCTGAAGAAGTTCTTGCTGATGTACACGCGCAGCCGCGCCCGCATCGACCCCGACGCCACCAGCAGCGCCAGCGCGACCAGCGCAATGAACACGAGCACCACCGACAGCGCGCGCCCCCACTGACCGCCGGTGTAGCGCACCTGGTAGCCGACGGCAGCCACCAGCAGCAGGTAAATGCCCACCAGCAACAGCGTCGCCGAGTGAAAGACCGCGGCCCGCGACACATGCAGCTTGCCCAGCCAGTCCGCGTGCCGGCGCGACGCCACCAGCAGCAGCGGCACGGCCGCCGCATGCACCAGCGAGCGCACGCTGAAGGCGTCGCCATCAAAGCGCTCGAACAGCACGGCCTGCGAACCAATGAACAGGTCGAAGACAAAGATGCCGCCCAGAGCCAGACTCACAGGCTTGGCATTCCAACGGGCGTCGGCGGTCGCATTGCGCAAGACCTGTTCGATCAGCATCAGGCCCAGCACAGCCAGCCCCAAAGACGCAAATGCCTGCACACGCGCCAGGGCACCAGCCGGCTGCTGCTCAGCCAACACGATCAAGCCCAGCTGCAACATCACCGCCGCGGCCGAGACGACGCGCATCCAGCCCAGCACACCGCCCCGCCGCAGAGGCGGCAGCAGCAACAACATGAAGGCCAGCCACAGTGCAAAACGCAACAGGTCCAGACTGGGAACGATCCAGCTGGGCAGCCGATCCGACCAGTGGCGGAACGCGTCCACCAATGACACGCCGGCCCACAGCGCACTGGCCATCAAGGCCGCGAGGAAAACCACCGCCAACCGCGTGACCGGCAGACCGCCGCGCCACAGGCGCTGAGCGAAGTAAAGAACGAACAACCCGTAGGCGACGCAGCAGATCAGGTCGCCCAGACTGCGCAGCGAGGCCAGCGGCGCCAACGCGTCGATGAAGGCAGTCGGGGAGTTGTCGAAAGCGACGCTGGGCATGCCGGATTCAAGCATGCCGCTGCGGCCGGCCGCATCGGCGCTTGTGCCAGGAAGACGGGACTAGCGGGCGCCCTTGCCCGTCAGCACGACAGCCACCGTCTCCAGCATGATCAGCAGATCGAGGAACAGCGAATGGTTCTTGACGTAGTAGAGGTCGTACTGCAGCTTCTCGACCGAATCCTCAATCGTCGAGCCGTATTCGTAGCGCACCTGGGCCCAGCCCGTCACGCCCGGCTTCACGCTGTGACGGACGGCGTAGTACGGAATCTTGCTGATCAGTTCGTCGACGAAGTACTGTCGCTCCGGACGCGGGCCGACCATGCTCATTTCGCCCCACAGCACGTTGAAAAGCTGCGGCAGTTCGTCAATGCGCACCTTGCGGATAAAGCGTCCGACACCGGTCACGCGGTCATCGTTCTTGCTAGCCCAGCGCGGCTTGCCGTCCTTCTCGGCATCGGTTCGCATGCTGCGGAACTTGATGACCTTGAACGGCACGCCGTTCAGGCCCACGCGCTCCTGGCGATACAGCACCGGGCCTCGGGACTCGATGCGAATGGCCAGCGCCGTGACCAGCATCACCGGCCACGCCACCGCCAGGATCAGCGCAGCGAAGACGATGTCGCAGACACGCTTGATCGCGGCCCGCACCATGCCTTGGCTGAAGCCATCACCGAACACCAGCCAGCCGGCGTTGACGTGCTTGATGTTGATCTGGGCCAGCGTCTTCTCGAAGTGGGTCGCGATGTCGACAACGCGCACGCCGGACAGCTTGCAATCCAGCAGCTGGCGCAGGGGCATGCTGCCGCCGCGGCGCTCGCTCAGGGCTACGACGATCTCGTCGACGTTGTGGCGCAGTGCCGCCTCGGTCAGGTTGGCGCCGTCATTGATGATCTCGCCCTGAGGCACCTCGTGCTGTTCTTCGTTCGGGCCGGCGTAGTAACCGACGATCTGCGCATGCGGGTCAGACGCACGCAGCGTGTTGCCCACGGCGCGCGCGGCCGGGCCGGTACCGAAAATCAGGATGCGGCTGCGCATGCGCGCCTGGGCGGTGGAGTGCGCGGCGTAAACGCGGTGCACCATCACCGCCGCCACGGCAGCCATCGCCACCAGCGTCAGCAGATCGCGGTGGCTGGTGTCCGAAGGCACCAGGCTGAAGATGGCATAGGCCAGCGGCAGGCCGAACAGCAGGCCGAACAGTGCGCGCGCACAGGACTCCGTCACGGAGCGGTTGTGCACATGCTGGTAGAAACCCGTCGCCGAATTGATCACGAACATGCAACCCGCCAGCGACAGGCCGTGGGACGCTGCGAAAGGCAGCACCGTCTGGGCGGCCTCGCCCTGGCTCAGCACGACGGCAATAACTGCAAAAACGATCAGACCGAGATCGAAGAAGACCTGAAGCAGGGTCTGCTTGTGCAGGTAATGGTTGAATATTCGAATCATCTACATCCCCGATCAGTTCTGCTGGGCGCCTTGTGCGTCTGCCATACGGTCCACGAAATTCGAATCTCTCGATATTCCATTCACCTCGGCGTGAAAGCGCATGAAGCACTCGCTCGCCTGCCGTCCGACGGACCGCCAGGGCAGGTTTCATCGACCCCGGCCTGACGCCGCAACGACGTGGCCCGCCCAGCCTCGATCGCGCCGGCATCATGCCTCTGGGACAGGGGCTTGAAAGCCCCCCGTTTGGAGGGTGGCTGCCCCCTGAATCCGGCTCGGCAGGCTGGGCCCCCGTCGCGGCCTCAAGGCGAGCATTTCGCGGCCGCCGGCAGTAGACCGCAAAGCCGGCGACAGCACCATGAAAGCCGGACACCATGGCCGACAAAGCGTGCGAAACGCACAGCCGCCACATTGAAATCTGACGAAACCTCGCTTTCAAGCTGGGCCAGCGCCACTGCCGGGCATTGGCCCGAGCGCGAATATTCCGCGCCCATATAGAAAATCCAACTCAGATGATTTTTTTGATCAACCTGTCGCAACCGGCATTGATTTGTCGTCGCATTGCGTGCAGTTTGACAAACCATGCTCCAACAAAAAAACCCGCCGGGCGGCGGGTTTCGATTGGGGCATCCGCGCCGGGCCGGCGCGGTGTCGGCAGCGCAGGATCAGCGCACGACGGCGATCTGCTCGCGCGCGCCACCCTTGTAGGTGTAGAGCGTCAGCGCGCCGTTCTTGATGTCGCCCTTGGGGTCGAAGGCGATGACGCCCGTCACACCCTTGAAGCCGGAGGTCTTGGCCAGCTCGGGCAGGTACTTGGCAGGCTCGGCCGACTTGGCGCGGACCATGGCGTCCACCATCACGTTGACGGCGTCATAGACGTAAGGTGCATAGATCTGCACGTCGGCGTTGAACTTGGCCTTGAACTTGGCGCGGAAATCGTCCATGGACTTCTTGGCCTCGCCCTCGACGCCGCCGGCTTCGGCACACACCACCTGGCCGTCACCCATGGTGCCGGCGGCCAGCTTGGGCAGTTCGCCCGTGCAGATGCCGTCGCCACCCATGAACTTGGCTTCGATGCCCAGCTGCTTCATCTGGCGCAGCATCGGGCCGGCCACGGCGTCCATGCCACCGAAGAAGACAACGTCAGGCTTCTTGGCCTTGAACGTGGTCAGGATGGTCATGAAGTCGACGGCCTTGTCGTTGGTGTACTCGTGGCCCACCACTTGCGCGCCAGCCTTCTTGGCGGCCATCTCGAATTCCTTGGCGACGCCCTGGCCGTAAGCGGTGCGGTCGTCGATGACGGCGACCTTCTTGGCCTTCAGCGTCGTGACGGCGTACTTGCCCAGCGTGCCACCCAGCTGGCCGTCGTTGGCGACCACGCGGAAGGTGTTCTTCAGGCCACGGCTCGTGAACTCGACAGCGGTGGCCGACGGGCTGATCTGCGGAATGCCTGCATCGCTGTAGATCTTGGAGGCCGGGATCGAGGTGCCGGAGTTCAGGTGGCCGACGACGCCGTTGACCTTGGAGTCCACCAGCTTGGAGGCGGCGGCGGTGCCCTGCTTCGGGTCAGCCGCGTCGTCTTCAGCCAGAAGTTCAAACTTGGCCTTCTTGCCGCCGATGGTCACGCCCTTGGCGTTCAGCTCTTCGATGGCCAGACGCGCACCCAGTTCGTTGTCCTTGCCCAGGTGCGCGATGGCGCCGCTGGTGGGGCCCACATGGCCGATCTTGACGACCAGCTCCTGCGACATCGCGACACCGCTCAGCAGTGCGGCCACTGCGCCCACCAACACATTCACTTTGACTTGCATGGATCAACTCCGGTTTGGAAGAGGGAGAGAAAAGAAGAAAGACAAGAACTGTTGAGTTTTCAACGAATTGAACATATCCCAAATCCGAAAGCCCCTCATTCGGGAAAGCGTGGACCCGGGACGGTCAACCTGCCGCTGAAAAATGGTCCAGCTTGGCACCGGCCTGCTGGTAGAGGCGATAACGCGCACGGCCCGCCTGGACGACGTCGGGCTCTCGCCCGATGACCTCCAACACGCGCTCGAACGCCATCGCATCGCCCGGCATCGAATCCGCCAGGTTCAGCAGCAGGCCGCGATGCGGCAGCCGGCTTGCATCATCCACCAGCAGCACCTCGCCCGAGACGGTCGGCGTGGCTCCGTCCCAACGCCGGTGCGCGATGAACTCGGTCGGCTCAAAGCTCCACAGCAACTCGTCGAGCCGCGCGGCCTGCGCGGCCGGCACGCAGACGCCCACCGGCTTGCCCGACGCGAGGGCGCGACGGATGAGCCGGCAGGCGAAGTGCAGCGGCTCGGACGCGTCGCTGTAGAAGCTGACCTGGACCGGCACGCTTACTTGGCGTGGCCCAGCACGAAGTGCGTCAGCAGCCCGACGGGGCGACCCGTGGCGCCCTTGGCGGCACCGCCCTTCCAGGCCGTGCCGGCGATGTCCAGATGCCCCCAGCGGTACTTGCCGGCGAAGCGCTGCAGGAACTTGGCCGCCGTGATGGAACCACCGGCGCGGCCGGCAATGTTGGGCACGTCGGCAAAGTTGCTCTTCAGGCCTTCGGCGTACTCATCGTCCAGCGGCATGCGCCAGCAGGGATCCAGCGCGGTGTCGCCGGCTGCCGTCAGCGCGGCGGCCAGTTCGTCGTCGCTGGCATACATGCCGCTGCGCACGCCGCCCAGCGCAATGACGCAGGCGCCGGTCAGCGTCGCCACGTCGACGACGACGGCAGGCTTGAAGCGCTCGGCGTAGGTCAGCGCGTCACAGAGGATGAGGCGGCCCTCGGCATCGGTGTTCAGGATCTCGATGGTCTGGCCCGACATGGACGTGACCACATCGCCCGGCTTGACGGCCCGGCCGCTGGGCATGTTCTCGCAGGCCGCGACGATGACGACGAGGTTGAGCTTGGGCTTGAGTTCGGCCACCGCGCGCAGCGTGCCGATGACGCTGGCGGCGCCGCCCATGTCGAACTTCATCTCGTCCATCTCGGCGCCCGGCTTCAGCGAGATGCCGCCGGTGTCGAACGTGATGCCCTTGCCGACCAGCACGACCGGCGCCACCGTCTTGGCCGCGCCTTCGTAGCGGGCGACGATGAAGCGCAGCGGCTCGTCCGAGCCCTGCGCCACGGCCAGGAAGCTGCCCATGCCCAGCTTCTCGACGGCCTTCTTGTCCAGCACCTCGACCTTGAAGCCGTGCGTCTTGCCGAGATCCTGCACGACCTGACCCAGGTAAGTCGGCGTCGCGTAGTTGGCGGGGCGGTTGGCACACTCGCGCGCCAGGTCGATGCCGGCAGCCACGGCCTCGCCGCGCGTCAGGCCGGCCTTCGCCGCCTTCAGGTCGGCCTTGGGCACCAGCAGCGCCAGCCTGGCCAGCTTGGGCGCCGCGGGCGCGCTGGGCTTGGTGTGGCGGTAAACGTAGACGGCATCGGCGCCGGCCACCGCGGCCTGCTCGGCCAGCGCCTCGGTCAAGCCGGCGTCGAAGCCCGCGAAGGCGACGGCCGCGCTGGCCACGCCGCGCGACTTGACCTGCGCCAGTGCGGCCGCCAAGGCGGCACGCCCAGCGGCCAGCGTCGTCTTGCCGCTGGCGGCCAGCACCAGGCGGGCGGCCTTGATGCCTTCGGCATGCGTCAGCACGACGGCCTGGCCGGCCTTGAGCGCGAAGTCCCCGAGCTTGATCGCAGCCTGCGCCTGTTTGGCGACGGCGGCGTCCAGGCCTTGCGGCAGCGTGTCGCCGCCGAGCACCACGATGAGAGCGTCGGCGCCTGCGGTGGCGAGCGCGTCGAGCTCAGTGGTTTGAACCTTGAAGTCCATAATGACCGGAAGTAGATAGAAGTGCGTTTGATGTTATTCGATTCATCCACGCGGTCCGAGCTGGCCAAGAGCTTCGGCGTCACGCTGGTGGTCATCCTGACCATCATGCTGACGCTGACGCTGATCAAGACGCTGGGTCAGGCGGCCGGCGGCAATGTCGCGCCGCAGGACGTGGTGCTGCTGATGGGCTACACGACCATCGCGCACCTGGCCACCATCCTCACCCTGTCCATCTTCCTGGCCGTCGTGCTGACGCTGGGGCGCTTCTACCGCGAGTCGGAGATGACGATCTGGTTCGCCAGCGGCATCCCGCTGTCCAGCTTCGTGCGGCCGGTGCTGCGCATGGCCTGGCCGGTGCTGCTGGCCATCGTCGTGCTGGAGCTCGTCATCTGGCCCTGGGGCAACCAGAACAGCGCCGAGCTGCGCGACCGCTACCAGAAGCGCAGCGACCTGTCGCGCGTCGCGCCAGGGCAGTTCCAGAGCTCGCGCGACGGCAGCCGCGTGTTCTTCATCGAGCGCGACGGCGACAACGCCGCCACCGGCCGCAACGTCTTCATCCTCGCCAACCAGCACGAACGCGAGTCGGTGACGACGGCGTCGCGCGGCCGACTGCTGATGGAGGGCGACGACCGCTATCTGGTGCTGGACCACGGCCAGCGCAACGAGACGCAGTTCAAGACCGGCGAGAAGAGCCTGGCGCGCTTCGAGCAGTACAAGATCATGACCGACCCCCAGACGCTGGCCAACGCCAGCCAGCTGCCCCCGAAGGCCACGGCCACGCTGGACCTGTTGCGCAACCCCACGCCCAAGAACCAGGGCGAGCTGGCCTGGCGCTTCGGCATGATCCTGGGCGGCTTCAACATGGCGCTGCTGGGCGTGGGGCTGTCGGCCTCCAACCCGCGCCGCGCCAGCAACTGGAACCTGCTGTTCGCACTGCTGGCCTTCGTCGTCTACTTCAACCTCATCAACTTGACGGTGTCCTGGGTGAGCAACGGCCGCGCGGCACTGCCCAACGCGCTGGTTGCCGTCCACGGCGGCGCCCTCTTCCTCGCGCTGGCCATCATCTGGCTGCGCGACAACGGCAACCGCTTCTGCCTGCGCCGGCAGCCCAAGGCGGCCGCGGCATGAAGACGGTCCGGCAACTGCTCTACAGGGACATCGTCGGCTCGGTCGTGCTGGTGGGCGCGGCCTTCCTGTCACTGGTGTTCTTCATCGACTTCGTCGAGGAACTGGACCGCATGGCGCGCATCGGCGCCGGCGCCGGCAAGGCTGCGCTGATGGCGGCGATGGAGATTCCGGGCAACTTCTACGAGCTCTTTCCGATCGCCGTGCTGATCGGCGCCATCATCTCGCTGGCCCGCATGGCGCAAAGCAGCGAGTTCACCATCCTGCGCACCGGCGGACTGGGGCCTGCTCGCGCGCTGAGCCTGCTGGCCGGGCTGGCCGCGGTGTTCGCGGTGCTGACCTTCGTCGTCGGGGACTACGTGGCGCCGCAGGTCGAGCGCCACGCCGACGAGCTGCGCGCACGCATCGGCCGCGACAGCAGTCCCGCCAAACGCGGCGCCTGGCTGAAGGACCACCGCAGCGTCGACGGCCAGGAGCGCAGCTACTCCGTGAAGGTGGGCCGTGTGGGCTCCGGCGGTGAACTGGAAGACGTGCGCATCTTCGAGTTCGACCCCGAGGGCCGGCTGCTGTCCCGCACCGAGGCCGACAAGGTGGATGTCGACGGCCAGGGCCTGTGGCATCTGCAGGCCGTGAAGCGCACGACCTGGAACCCTGCTGCGGCGGGGGCAGCCAGCAAGGCCGTCGGCAACGTCGTCGTCACCGAACAGCAACTCGACAAGCTGGACTGGCAGAGCTCGCTGCACGCCGGCGTCATCGCCGCGGCGGTGCTGCCTGCCATGTCCATGTCTACGTTGGAGCTGTACCGCTACACGGCCCACCTGTCGGCGCAGGAGCAGTCGGCCCAGGCGCACAACATCCAGTTCTGGCGCAAGGCCTTCTACCCGTTCGCCTGCTTCGTCATGGTGGCGCTGGCCCTGCCCTTCGCCTACCTGCACGGCCGCTCGGGCGGCATCAGCATCAAGGTGTTCGGCGGCATCATGCTGGGCATCAGCTTCGTGCTGCTGAACAACGTGGCCGGCCACGTCGGCCTGCTGAAGAACTGGACGCCCTGGGCCGTGGCGGCCACGCCCAGCCTCATCTACATGGGGCTGTCGATGGCGGCCTTCACCTGGCTTGTGAGATACCGCTGACGTCATGACACCTCCACGCCCTCTTCGTTCACTGCCCCCCGAGGCGGCTGCAGCGCCCGCCGGGCGGCCGCGCGTGCGCTGATGGACGGCCTGCTGCTTTTCGCCCACGGCGCGCGCGACCCCGCCTGGGCACGGCCCTTCGAGATCGTCACCGAGCGGCTGCGCGCCGCGCGGCCCGGCACGCCGGTCGCCATGGCCTATCTCGAGTTCATGGCGCCGGACATGGAAGCCGCCGCCGCCCAGCTGGCCGCGGCCGGCTGCACGCGCGTGCACGTGATGCCGCTGTTCCTGGGCACCGGCGGCCATGTGCGCCGCGACGTGCCGTTGCTACTGGAGCGCCTGCGCGAGCTGCACGGCGACGCCGTCCAGTGGCAGCTGCATGCCCCGCTCGGCGACCAGGACGCCGTGCTGCACGCCATCGCCCAAGCCTGCCTCGCGCCGCTCGAATGAACCGCCCCCACGCTCGCGCCGCTCACTGCCCCCGGCCGGGGCGCGCCAGTGATTCCGGAACGACCGCGCATCACTGACATGAACCTGCATCAATTCCGCTTCGTCCAGGAAGCCGCTCGCCGCAACCTGAACCTGACCGAGACGGCCAAGGCGCTGTTCACGTCACAGCCCGGCGTGTCCAAGGCCATCCTGGAGCTGGAGGAGGAGCTGGGCGTCGACATCTTCTCGCGCCACGGCAAGCGGCTGCGCCGCATCACCGAGCCGGGCCAGCAGGTGCTGGCCTGCATCGAGATCATCCTGCGCGAGGTGGCCAACCTGAAGCGCATCGGCGAGGAGTACTCGCGCCAGGACAGCGGCACCTTCTCCATCGCCACCACGCACACGCAGGCGCGCTACGTCCTGCCGGCCCCCGTGGCGCAGCTGCGCAAGCAGCTGCCGCAGCTGCGCGTCAGCCTGCACCAGGGCAGCCCCGACCAGGTCGCCCGCATGCTCATCGACGAGACCGCCGACCTGGGCCTGGCGACCGAGTCGCTGGCGCAGTACCCGGAGCTGGTCACGCTGCCCTGCTACGAGTGGCAGCACGTGATGGTGGTGCCGCGCGACCACCCGTTGGCCAGCGCCGAGCGCGTGGACCTGGAGCAGCTGGCCACGGAGCCGCTGGTGTCCTACCACCCCAGCTTCACCGGCCGCACCCGCATCGACAAGGCCTTCGCCGCGCGCCACCTGACGCCCAACGTCGTGCTGGAGGCCATCGACTCCGACGTCATCAAGACCTATGTGCGGCTGGGCATGGGCGTGGGCATCGTCGCCGAGATGGCCATGCGCGAGGAGCCCGCCAACAGCGACCTTGTCGCGCGGCCGCTGGGCACGCTGCTGGGCAGCAACGTCACGCGCGTGGCCTTCAAGCGCGGTGCCTATCTGCGCAACTACGTCTACAGCTTTGCCGAGCTATTGTCGGAGCGGCTGTCGCGGCGGCTCATCGAGAAGGCGATGAGCGGCGAGGCCGACGACTTCAGCCTGTAAAGGCCACGCTAGGCCTCGAAGCGTGAGTCCAGCGGCAGCATGAGATCCACCTCGTCGCCACGCAGGCCGGCCTCGAACAAGTCGCGGGCCACGCTGTAAAGCGTCAGCAGGTCGCGGTAGGCCGGCAGGTCGAAATGCGAGGCGCCGGGGCCGGCGCCGCGGGCCAGCAGGTCGCGCAGCATCTGCATCGCCGCGGACGCGTCCGACCACACCACCTGCAGGTGCGCGATGACGCTGGGACTGGCGTCCAGGCTGCGACCGCGCGCCAGGCTCTGCGCCCATGCGGGCGCCAGCGTGCGGAAGCGCTGCTCGAACTGCCGCGCCAGCTCCGCGAACACATCGGGGTCGCCGCGCTGCTGGCAGATCTCCATCAGCATCAGATAGGGCATGGCGCCCGCGTTGCCGCGCGACAGCCGCGTGGCCAGCAAGTCCGCGGCCGCCTCGTGCTGACCGAGCAGCTGCAGAAAATCCACCTGCTGCTGCAAGTCCAGCAGTTCGTCGGCGACGCTCAGTTCCTGCGCCAGCGCTGGCGCCGCCGAGGGCTGAACCGGCAGCGGCTGCGTGGCCTGCAGGGCCTGTGTCGCCTGCATGGCCGGCGGCACGATGGGCGCAGGCGGCCAGGCCATGGGGCGAGGCTGCGGCCGCGTCGCCTGATGCTGGCCTTCGTCCGGCAGCACGGCCGCAGGTGCCAGCACGGGCGGTGCGATGCCGGACGGCGGTGGTGACGGCGGCAGCGGGTCGGCGGCCCCCTCGGCAGCATGCAGCGCACGCCAGTAGGCGCGTTCGCGCCGGGCCCGCTCCTCGCGCCAACGGCTGCCATAGAACGCCGCGGCGCCGGCCAGCAGGCTCAGGCCCAGCGTCAACAGCCAGGTCATCGGGTCCCGGTAGCGCGAGTTGCGCGTCGCCGGCGCCGGTGCGGGCGTGGGTGCCGATGCGAACGGCTCGGGCGCTGGTGGCGGCGGCGCCGAAGCCGCCGCCTCGGCCTGCAGGCGGGCCTCCAGCTCCGCCCGCAGCTGGGCCACCGTGTCCTCCAGCTGCGCAATCTGCGCCTCGAGCTCCGGCGTCAGGTCGGTCTCGGGCACGCTGGCCACGGGCGCCGGACGCTGCGGCGCCTGGCTGACCAGGATCTCCGGCCGCTCCAGCACCAAACGCGGACCGGTGGCCTTGGGCTTGGGCCGAACGCGCGGGCGCGGCACCACCGGCGCCGGCGCTGCCTCGGCGACGAGGCGCGCCGTCTCCTGCGGCGGCGGTGCATAGACGGGCGGCGGCGACGTGGGCGGCGCTGCGGCGCCGGCCGGCGGGTCGATGAAGGCGTTGAACTCGCGCGTGAGGCGCAGCGGGCAACCCAGCGCCAGCGTGAAGCGCAGCGCCGGTTCCTCGATGCGCACCAGGCTCTGCAGTCGCAGGCGGCGGTCGCCGGAGTCGCCCTCGATGCGCATCTGCAACAGGCCGGCGGGCACGCGCGCATCGCCTGCCGAGACCTCGGCACGCACGCAGGCCTCGGTCAGCTGCTCGCCCTCGGCGAGCATCAGCGGGATGCTGACGTCCAGCGGCTTGCCAAGCGCCGAGTGGACGGCGGGCCGGCCCACGCCGAGCGCGACAGCGCCCTGGGGCGACAGGCCCAGCAGCAAGACCAAGGCGGGTGTGAGGGCGCCCAGCAACGTCGGGCGCAGGGCCGTGATGGGCATTGACTGCGGGCGGGTCAGCGAGGCGGTTGAACGAGGGGGAGGGACAGGTCGGGTCACTCTAGCATGGGGTCACCCGGGCACAATGCGCCCCGACATGAACGCACTCAGCCTCACTCCCGCCGAACGCCAACAAATCGACCAGGGCGCCTGGTTCTCGAAGTTGTCCGAGGGCCTGCGGGCCGACATCCTGCAGCGTGCCTACGTGCGCCGGCTGCCCGACGAGACCATGCTGTCGCACCGCGGCGAACCCGCCGAGGAATGGTCGGCCGTGGCCAAGGGCGCCGTGCGCGTCAGCTCGGTGTCGCTGGCCGGCAAGCAGATCTCGCTGACCTATGTCGAGCCCGGCACCTGGTTCGGCGATATCGCGTTGTTCGACGGCCTGCCGCGCACGCACGACGCCTACGCGCACGGCGAGACCACGCTGCTGTGCGTGCGCAAGGCCGACTTCCGCGCGCTGCTGCAGGCGCACTCCGAGCTGTACGACGCGCTGCTGCGGCTGAACTGCCGCCGCCTGCGGCTGATGTTCGACATGATCGAGGACCTGAACACGCGCCCGCTGGCCGCTCGGCTGGCCAAGCAGGTGCTGCTGCTGGCGCGCTCCTATGGCGTGCAGGAAGGCGACGAGATCCGCATCGGCCTGCAGCTGGCGCAGGAAGACCTCGCGCAGCTGCTGGGCGCCTCGCGCCAGCGCGTCAACCAGGAACTGAAGGCCTTCGAGCGCGAAGGTGCCGTGCGCGTGGAGCCCACGCGGCTCGTCGTGCTGAGCAGAGACAAGCTGCTGGCCGCGGCGTCGCGCTGAAGACACGCGGGCCGGTGCCCTGCTCGCAGAATGGAAAGTTCACGTCTCGACGAACGATCCCATGGAAGCATTCACCGGCACCCGTCCCCTTGCCCAGCCGCTGGACACGGCATCGCTTGAAGCCTGGCTGGCGGCCCATGTCGACGGGTTCAAGGGGCCACTCGCCATCGAGCAGTTCAAGGGTGGCCAGTCCAACCCGACCTACCTGCTGACGACACCGACCGCGCAATACGTGATGCGCAGCAAGCCCGCGCCGGTCGCCAAGCTGCTGCCGTCGGCGCACGCCATCGAGCGTGAATTCCAGGTCATGGGGGCGCTGGCCGGCACCGACGTGCCCGTGCCGGCGATGCGCGCGCTGTGCGAGGACGAGTCGGTCATCGGCCGTGCGTTCTACGTCATGGAGTTCATGCCCGGCCGCGTGCTGTGGGACCAGAGCCTGCCCGGCATGGGCAACGCCGACCGCGCCGCGCACTATGACGAGATGAACCGCGTCATCGCGGCGCTGCACCAGGTGGACTTCAAGGCCCGCGGCCTGGAGGCCTACGGCAAGCCGGGCAACTACTTCGAACGGCAGATCGGCCGCTGGAGCAAGCAGTACCTGGCCTCGGTCACCGAACCCAACCCCGCGATGGACGCGCTGCTGGCCTGGCTGCCGGCGCACATTCCGGCGTCGGCGCGCGACGAGCGCGAGGTCGGCATCGTCCATGGTGACTACCGCATGGACAACGTCGTCTTCCACCCCACCGAGCCGCGCATCATCGCCGTGCTGGACTGGGAACTGTCCACGCTGGGCCATCCGCTGGCGGACTTCAGCTACCACTGCATGAGCTGGCACATCCAGACCTCGGGCGCCGCACGCGGCCTGGGCGGTGTGGACCTGGGCGCCTTGGGCATCCCGAGCGAACGCGACTACGTGCAGCGCTACTGCGAACGCACCGCGCGCGCCGATGCGGGTGCCGTCATGGCGGACTGGAACTTCTACATGGCCTACAACATGTTCCGCATCGCGGCCATCGTGCAGGGCATCGCCAAGCGCGTCGTCGATGGCACGGCCTCCAGCGCACAGGCGCGCGAGACGGCCAAGAGCGCCCGGCCGCTGTCGGAACTGGCCTGGAGCTTCGCGCAACGCGCCTGACCCCGCGCTGAGGCTGCGGGACTAGCGCCGGGCCGCCCCCCAAGCCGGCCCGCGTCGGGCGATGTGCTTGCGGCTCGATGCCGCAAGCATCGCCGTCCCCTCGGGGGACCGGCCAGTCTTGCCGCGTTCAGCGCGGCAAGACTGGACGAGGGGCATCAGTTGACATCAGTTGATATCACTGGGCCGCGTGGAAGGCGTCCATGCGATGGACGTCGTCGTCGGCCAGGCGCCGCTGTCGGACAGCTGGGCGTTAACGCGCAACGCCTCGCGTGCGGCGGTCTCCAGCAGCCGCACCAGCGCCTGCACGCGCGGCAGGTCGGCTTCGGCCATCTCGGTGCGCAGGTAGAGGTTGCCGCGCATGCACATCAGCACGAAGGGGTGGCCTTCGGGCAGCAGATCCTGGCTGGCCTGGGCGAGCGCCTCGCCGAGTTGGCCGTCCACCCAGCCGCGCGCCAGGTCTTTCGTGACGCCCACGAAGCCATAGCGCTGCCGCGCGATCTGCGACGCCGCATGGTTGAACTTGGGGAACATGACCAGCCAGCGCATCTCCTCCGGCGTGTCGGTGTCGACGCGGGTCTTGAGCGTGTCGGTGTAGGCCTCGAAGACGGCACGCTCCAGGTTCTCCATCAGCGCGCGGCACAGCACCATCAGCTGCAGGTCGGGGTGCAGGCCCATCTCGCAGCGCATGCGCAACTCGGTGCCAGGCAGGTAGCTGCGCTGCGACACGCCCCACTCCACGCGCAGCGGCCCGGGCTGGGCGTTGGGCTGCTCGATGAGAAAACCCAGGCCGTCGCGGGTCTGGCTGAACTGGGCGCCGCGCGCCTCGGCCCAGTCCTGGATGGCGCGCCAGCGCGCGGCGTTGGCGCGGGTCACGAGCCAGTGCTTGACTTGCTTTACCACCATGAGTCGTGAGGAAGTCTGAGAATGGGGCCGGCTGCTAGGTTTCGCCTAGGGCGCACTGGACGGAGGCGACGAATGATTGAAGTCTACTCATGGCCCACCCCGAACGGGCACAAGGTGCACATCATGCTGGAGGAGTGCGGCCTGGCGTACCGGGTGCATCCCGTGGACATCGGCGCCGGCGAGCAGTTCGCGCCGGACTTCCTGGCCATCAGCCCCAACAACAAGATCCCCGCGATCACCGACCCCGACGGCCCCGACGGCCAGCCGATCTCGTTGTTCGAGAGCGGCGCCATCCTGCTGTACCTGGCCGGCAAGACCGGCCGGCTGCTGCCCGCCGACACGCGGGGCAAGTACGAGGTGCTGCAGTGGCTGATGTTCCAGATGGGCGGCGTGGGGCCCATGCTGGGCCAGGCGCATCACTTCCGCATCTACGCGCCCGAGAAGCTGCCCTACGCGATCGAGCGCTACACCCAGGAAGCCAAACGGCTGTACGGCGTGCTCAACAAGCGGCTGGCGCACACCACCTACATCGGCGGGCACGACTACTCCATCGCCGACATCGCCGTGTTCCCATGGCTGCGCTCGTGGAAGAACCAGGGCGTGGAGATGGCCGACTACCCGCACCTGAAGGGCTGGTTCGACGAGGTCGCCCGGCGGCCGGCGGTGCAGCGCGGCGTGGAGGTGCTGGCCGGTGCGCGGCGGCCGCTGACCGATGACAAGGCGCGCGAGGTGCTGTTCGGGGAGCGGCAGGTCAGGCAACGATAAGGCTTCACGGCCCGCCAAGATGGCCCTGCGCGTTCCAGCTGGCGTGGGCCTGAGCGGTCAGTTCAGCCTTCCAGGCCTTGTCAGGGTCATCTTTCAACGCGTTGGCGACGCCGGCGAGGCCAGTGGCAAGCAAGCCGTTCCATTGGGCCTTGAACAACCCCATGGCTTTCGCATTCAGCGCCTCGCATTTGGGCTTGGTGTCGGCGGCGCCTGCAATCTTTCGTGTCGCTGCTGCGCGCTGGGCCTTGCTCGCCTTGCTCGACCCGAAGCTCTGCCCCGCCAGTTCGTCTCCCACCGCGGCGAACAAGCTGCTGCGCCTCACATGGGCATTGGCCTGTGTGACGGTCTTGCCGGAATCCGGCGCACGGCCGACGACGGAGAAATTGCTGGCGAGTGCCGGTGCCGATGACGACACGCTGATGCCGCTTGTGGGCATGGCCACGCTGCCTCCCACTTCCACGCCTGCGGCGGTCGTGTCCAGCGATTCCCCCTTGTCCGCCAGCTGCTGTGCTTCCTTCAGCACGGCATCCAGCTTCGGCGGCTGGTGGGCGCGATCATGCACGGCGGACTTCAGCCAGATCGCGGCCAGCCCCGGCCCGTCGCCTTTCAGCGCGGCGAGCCGCCCCTGACCAAAGGTCTGCATGCGCGCCCCCAGCGCGGGATGAACCTTCTTGATGGGCGTGGCCGCTGCCGTGAAAAACTCACCCATCGCGCCAAGCAGAATCTTCTGCGGCGCATGGTGGGACTCGCCCGCGGCGCGCTTGACGGCCTTGGGCTTGGGCACCTTGTGCGTGCCAACGGCCCACTGCGCCGACTCCTTGCTGACCTTGCCCTTGACCTTGGGGCTGGCGGTGTAGAACCAGAAGTAGTCCTTGCCCTGCTTCTCGGCGCCCACCGTCGTGAACACCGGATGGGCACGCTTCACCGCCGCGAGTTCCTCGTTCAGCACCGCCGGCTCGGCCACGCCGTCGGCGTACTTCGCCACGACGGCATCAATGGCCACCTTGCCGGCGTCGATCTTCTTCTGCTTCTCCGGGTCGTTGCCGTTCTTGTTCCTGCCGAACAGCTTCTTGATGACGCCGACGATCTTGGCGATGACCTTGTCGATAGCGCCGTCCACCTTGGCCTGCACCTTGCGGATGAAGCCCTGGATTTTGGCCGTGATGCCCGACAGCCCCAGCAGCCGCGCGAGGAAGCCGATGACGACGGGGATGGCCGACGCCAGCGACTTCTCGATCCACGCGATCGCGCCACCGATGGCGCCCGTCGCGATGGCGTGCACGGAATTGATGACCGCCTCCACCAGCGCCATGATCTGCTGCGCCTTCTCGATGACGAACATCACAACGTTGTAGATCGCCAGGATCGCCTGGATGATGGCGCCGGCCGGGTTGAACATGGACACCACCTTGGTGACGGCCTGCTTCACGACCGTCTCGATGAGCCAGTCCTGGATGGCGCCGATGACCATGTCCTTCAGGCTGGAGAGGTCCGCCTGCACCTGCTCCCACAGCTTGGCCACACCGCCGGTGAACAGCGCCTGCACGTACTCCGCCAGCTTCTCGATGACGGTCACCGCCGTCTCGCCGACGAGCTTGACGGCCTTGGCGCGCAGCTTGGGATAGGTGATGCCCAGCACGTCCAGCACCAGCTTGAACACGGACATCGGGCTGAGGTCCGCCGGCAGCGCCACGCCCACGGCCGCCAGCGGCCCCATCAGCCACTTGAAGAAGCCGGCCTTCAGGTGCGCCCAGATGTTGCCGACGAACGCGTTGAAGCCACCCTTCACGGCGGCGATCAGGTTGCCGAGGAACCCGATGGGGTCGTCCAGGATCAGCTGGATGGTCTCCATGCCCTTCTTCAGCAGGCCCAGCAGTTTGGCCTTGAACTCCATCAGCGCCTTGACGATCTCGCCCAGCTTTTCTAGAAAGCCGGCCACCAGGCCCTTGTTCTCCTCCTGCATCTGCTTCAAGGCCTCGTCGGCCTTGTCGAACGCTTCCTTGTACTTCTGCGCCAGGCCCGCGGCGATCTCGTTCTTCTTGCTCTCGATGCCGTCTTCCAGCTCCTTGAAGCGATCGCCCACCGCCGTCTCGGCCGCCTTGCCGGCGGCCTGCAGGCTGGCCGGCAGTGAGGCCACATAGGCCTTGATCTGCGCCTGCCCCGCCGCCACCTCGGCCTTGGCCTCAGCCAGGCGCCGCTCCACCAGCGCCGCGACGCGGTCGATCAGCGCGTCCATGGACTTCGTGAACAGCGCACGGCCCTGCGTGTAGAACACGTTGACCTCGTCGGGCAGCCCCAGCGCCGCATCGCGCAGCCAGCGCGCCAGGCCCAGCCCCGGGATGGTCAGGTAGCGGCGCAGCTTGTAGTCGAAGATCTTGTCGTCGACGAAGGCCTTCATCTGCGCGATGGCGGCATCCACGCCAGGGTCGAAGATGGCCGACACCTCCCCGTCCAGCCCGCCCAGCTTGGCCTCGACCTTGGTTTTGGTCCTCGCGTAGATGCCCTCGATGGTGGCGGCCACCTTGGCGCGCTCGGCCTCTTCCTTGGCCGCCTGCTGCTGCTGGCGGCTCAGCACCCTGGCATTGCCGCCGGACTTGCGGCCTGCCATCAGCAACGCGCCGGTGCGCGCCGCGCCGGCGGCCTGCGCGCCGGCCTTGGCCAGCACGGCGGCCTCCTTGGCGCGGAACTGGCCCGGCGCCTTGTCGGCCTGCGCGGCGACCTTGCCCTTGGCGTCGGCCACCGCCGAGAAGCGCGGGTCGTTGGCCTTGGGCAGGCTCTCGGGCTTGACCTTCTCGTCCTTGAGCGCCTGGTCGGTGTCCTTCTTGGTCTCCTGCAGCGACACCTCCTGCGCCGTGGCCGGCGGCGGCATCGCCTTGTCGCCGGCGATGGGCGGGGCGCCGGGCGTGGCCTCGGCCGGCAGCGGCGTGGCCGGCTGCTCGGGCACGGCGCCGGGGTCGGGCGGTTTCTTGGCGGCCTGGTCGGCCGGGCCGGTGGCGGCCTCCTTCTGCTGCGCGACACCGCCGCTGCCCGCGGCCTTCATCTGGCCCTGCGCGCCGCCCTGCATGAAGTTCTCAGTCTCGCCCAGCGTCTTGGGCATGGCCTTGTCGATCTCGGCGCGCAGCAGCGCCTTGAACGACGCGGGCTGCGGCTTGGGCGCCGGCGCCTCCTTCACCGCGTCCACCACCTTGGCCTTAGCGCCGGCCAGCCGCTCGTTGGCGGGCGGCCGGGTGGACTTGCTGGCCTGTTTGGCCTTGGTGGCGGGCGTGGGGTGCTGCTTGAGCTTGGCGGCACCCGCCTTGGCCTGGTCGGTGACGGCGATCAGGCGCGGGTCGCTCTTGGGCTTGGCGACGCGGGGGGCGAAGGTGCGGGGGGCGAGCATGTCAACGGCCTGGCGGCGTAGATCAGCCGGCCTTTCCGGTGTTGCCTCTGCGAGGCGGGCTGCTGATCGCTGCAGCTCGCATCGTCAAAGCAACCAAGGAAGAACCCAACCACACGTCACAGCCCCTTCAACGGGCACAACCCGCCACCGCGCCGGTATTCCCGCTGCAGCGCCTCGAACAGCAGCTCGGCATCGACCACCCGACCGCGCGACAGCGCCGCCGACACCGCGTCCAGCACCACGTTCCTCACCTGCCCGCCGGCCAGCGTGCAGGCCTCGGCCACCGCCCCCAGCTGGGCGTCGCTCAGCGCATGCGTCACCGGCAGGTGCGCCCGCCACAGCCGCAGCCGCTCGCCCACCTCGGGCGCCTTGAAGGGGATGACGAAATCGAAGCGCCGCAGGAACGCCGAATCGATGCGAGCCTGCGCATTGGTCGTCACCAGCACCAGCCCCGCGTGGCTCTCCAGACGCTGCAGCAGGAAGTTGGTCTCCAGGTTCGCGTAGCGGTCGTTGCTGGAGCCCACCTCGGTGCGCGGCGCCAGCAGCGCGTCGCCTTCGTCCAGCAGCAGCATCACGTCCAGCGCCTGCGCGGCGGACAACAGCCGGTGCAGGTTGCGCTCGGTCTCGCCGATGTATTTGCTGACCACCGCCGACAGGTCCAGCCGGTACAGCGGCAGCCCCAGCTCGCGCGCCAGCACCTGGGCCGCCAGCGTCTTGCCGGTGCCCGACGGCCCCGCCAGCAGCGCGCGCACGCCGGCATTCAGCCGCGCGGCGAACGCGGCCGGCAGCGCCCCCCGCAGCCGGTCGCGCTGCTGGCAGCGCGCGGCCAGCGCGGCGAGGTCGCGGCGCAGTGCGTCGTCCAGCACCAGCGCGTCGGGCGGCGCGTGCGCCGGGTCCAGCCGCTGCGCCAGCCGCGCCAGGCCGGCCGCGCCGCCGGCCAGCGCCGCCTCGCGCAGCGCGGCCTCGTCGCTGGCAGCCGTGTGCGCCAGCGCGCGGTGCAGGTGGCCGCAGGCCAGGTGCAGCCGCGCGGCCAGGCCGGCGGCGTCGGGCAGCCCCGGGCGGGCCTGCTCGATGAGGCCCAGGCGTTGCTCGTAGGCGGGCAGCGGCAGCGAGACGCTCAGCACGTCGGCGGGCAGCCCCTCCAGGCCGTCCTCCTCGGCGGCCACGACGGCGAAGTCGCCGGGCAGCGCCGGCAGGCGCAGCGCCTCGCCGGGCGCCACGTCCACACGCAGCAGCGGCAGCGCGCCACACAGCGCGGCCAGCGCCGCCAGCGTGGGCGGTGCGGGGCTGGTCGCGTCCAGCCGGCATTCGAGCACCGGCCGGCCCTGCTCGCGCGCCAGCGCGGCCACCAGGCTGCCGCGGCCGTTGTGCTCGGGCCCGCGCACCAGCAGCGGCTGGCCCGGCCGCCAGCGCGCCAGCCGCTCGCGCGTGTCTGCCGTCAGCTGCAGCGCCGACAGCGGCGGCGCGCTCTCGGTGCCGCACAGGCGCACGCCCGGCGCGGGGTCGGCGAACGGCTCGCCACGCAGCGCGGCCCAGCAGGCCTCGTCCACCTCAAAGCGCTGCGCGCCGCGCGGCTGCCCGGGGGACTCGGGCCTCAGCACGCCGGCCTGCAACAGCGCGCGCAGCGCGGGCCGCACACCCTGCCCCGGCAGGTTGCCGAAGCCCTGCTGCAGCCAGGCGGGGCCGGGCTGAGCGCCCTCCTCGCCCAGCGCCTGGTTCAGCGCCTCGAACAGCGAGGCAAAGCGGCGGTCCTCCTCCACCAGGCCGTGCACCAGCCACAGCTCCAGCGCCTGCTCGGGCCAACCCGCGGCCAGCCGGGCCAGGCCGGGGTGCGGGGGCGCTTCGTCGTCCAGCGCCTCGAAGGCGGCTTCGTGGTCCAGCGCAAAGCCGAAGCGCTGCGCCAGCTCCTCGTCGCCCAGCAACGCTCGCGCGCTTTGCACGACGCGCCAGGCCGCCGCCAGCAGCAGGCTGCGCAGCGCCGTCGCGGCCTGCGGCCACAGCTCGGGGGCGGCGTCGGCGCGCATCAGACGAACTCGAAGCGCAGCGAGCAGCCAGCCGCGGGCAGCCAGCCGGGGTCGCGGTCCAGCCCGGCCAGGCGCCAGGCGACGTCATGGCTGTCCAGCGAGAACTCCGCCACCCACTCGGCCTCGCTGAGCCACAGCCGCGCCGGCCGCGCGAGGGTCAGGGCTTGCGGCCAGGCGGCCGGCCTGCAGCCCAGCCGCCGGCACAGGCGGCGGCGCAGCGCGCGCGCGTAGGCCGCCAGCCACGCCGGCCACGGCCCGGCCGGCGCGCCGGGAGCGGCGGGCATGTCGCGGGGCGGCGCCCAGCCGGGGCAGCGCTGCTGCAGCGCAGCCTGCAGCGGGTCGCCCGGCAGCCGCCAGGCGCGCGCCAGCGCGGCCAGCAGCGCCCAGGGCGGCACCGGCAGGCCGGGGTCCAGCGGGCGCGTGAAGTCGGGGTAGAGGCCGTCCTCCAGCAGCGCGTTGACGATGAACAGCAACGGCGCCTGGTGGCTGGCCAGCGCCTGCGGCCAGGGCCAGAGAGCCGCGGTGTCGACGGCGGGCTGCGACGGCAGCGACGGCGAGTGGGGGACCGGCGCCGGCGGGTCGATCCGCTCGGCAGAAGTCGCGGGCTCGAGCGGTGCTGGCGTGACGCGGGGCGACGCGCCGGCCTGCGCGCCAGCGGGTGACCAGGACGGTGTGGCGCGTGGCGGCTCGCGCTGGGCCAACAGCGGCGCATCGGCGCGGGACGGCGCGGCCTCCGGCGCGACGCTGGCCGGGGCGTCACGGGCTGGAATGCGCGCGCGGCCCCGCGGGCTGGTACCCCGCGGCGGCGCGGCCGGCGTAGGCCCGTCAGAAGGCTCCCACGCTGGCGCGGCGCTTGCCTCGACCTGACTCGCGTTCGCGGCAGGCGTGGCCGTTGGCTGCTGTCGGGCTGGTGGGTCTGCAAGCCTCGCGCGCACGCGCGGCCGGGGCTGCAGCGGGGCCTCGGGCGGCGCACCTCGCGCTTCAACACCTGCCACGACGGCGGGAGGCGCCAAGGCCGGCACATGCGGCTCGCGAGGCGTCACAGCAAATGCACCGCGGTAAGTGGCGGACGCTGCGCCAGGGCGTGCAGGCGGCAGCGGCCGCGTCGGTTCGTGGCGCGCGTCCGCCGGCACGACGGGTTCGCGCTGGGCCGCCACCGCCACGTCACCGGCTCGCGGCGATGGCTGCACCGTCACAACCGCGTCGGGCGCGGGCAGAAGCTCATCCCCCGGCGTGCCCACCGGCCTGCCCTGCCCCACCCGCGCCAGCAGCCGCTGCGCCGCTGCCTGCGCTTCGGGCCGCGCGGCCCAGGCCGGCTGCCACCGTGGCCAGGCCCGCCCCAGCAGGCCACGCCACCACCAACGGTCCAGCTGCCCGCGCTGCGCGGCCAGCGCCAGGCAGGCCAGCATCTCGGCCGCGTCGGCAAACAGCACGGCGGGGGCCGAGTCCGGCACGGGGCCCAGCGCCGGGCGGGCGGCCTGGGCCAGCGCGGCGTCCAGCTGCTCGCGGCCGGCGGCTATCCAGCCCTGCCGCCACGCGCCCGGCGCGGGGCGCAGCAGCACCGTCTCGGGCGCCTGCAGCCGCAGCCGGCGCAGCCACAACAGCGCCTGCGGCGGCAGGCTGCCGGGCACGGCGTCTTCGAGGTCGGCGCCCAGCGCCTGCAGCGCCAGCCGCGCCGCCACCGGCTGGGCGCGCGCGGGTGTGCGTGCGCTGAGGCGGTGGATGGCAAGGCGGGCGACCATGGCTAACGCTTCTTCTTGTCGGGCGCCTGCGTCAGCGCCGACGCGGCGACGGCCAGTTCGTCCTTGCCCGGCCCGCGCTCGCCGCCGCGGCGGCCAGCCGCGAGGATGCGTGCCGCGGCCGACGCGACCTTGGGCGACGTGCGCTCGCCGAGGCGCGCCGGGGCCGCCGCGCGGCGGTTGTCCAGCACGGCGGCGCGCAGCAGCAGCCGCTCGGGGTGGCCCTCCAGCTGGGCGAGGTAGAAGCTGGCCTCGGCGGAGCGCACCGGCTGGTCCTCCCAGCCCTCGATGAGCGCACGCGCGAAGCGGGCGCGGTTCAGCACCTCGTCCACGTACATGGGCACGGCCGGCACGGCGGCATGCAGCAGCGCCAGCTGCGCGGGCGTCAGCGGCAGCGTGGGCGGCAGCCACACGAAGGCGCCGGGCTTGGCCCCGCCCTGCAGCTCGGCCAGCAGCTGCGCGGCAAAGGCCTGCATCTCCACGGCCCAGGACTGCGGCCACATCGCGTCGCCGGTGCCGCCGGGCGGGGGGCTGAGGCGGCGGCGGGCGCTGTCGGTGTCTATCCACAGCGGCTCGGCGCTGGCGTTGATCTGCAGCAGCGCCAGCGGCAGCTCGTCGGCCGACAGCCCCGGCGCCGCCGCGCTGCTGCCGATACGCTGGCGCATCCACCAGCCCACGCGGCTGCCCTCGGGCACCGTGGCCAGCCCCTGGCCCGGCGACAGCAGCGCCACGGCCAGCTCGTTGCGCACCGAGGCCACGCCCAGCCCCGTCGGCGCCTGCACCTCCACCAGCCGCGCGCGCACGGCCGGCTGCTGCGTGCGCCGGTTGCAGGCCCCCACCTCGCCCAGCAACGTGGGCGCGCGGCCCTGGCCGCTCCAGGCGGGCGTCAGCGTCAGCAGGTAGACGCCGGCCAGCGGCTGGCCCTCGGCCAGGCTGGCCGCGCAGCCGCCGAAGCCGCTGAACGACGCGCCGCGGCCGGCGCTGCTGAGGTCCAGGTCCAGGTTGCCGATGGCGATGACGGCGCCCGATGGCGTGACGCCCAGCCCCGCGGCGATGCGCAGCACGCTGCCGGTGCCGCGTGAGACGGTGAGGCCCTCGGCCACGCCGCAGCCCATCAGCCGGGCCAGGCGGCGCTCGGCATCGTCGCGGGCGGCCTGCTCGCGGGTCAGGTCTTCGGCGCTGAGGAGGCGGCCGTTGAAGAAGAAGCTGCGCGGCTCGCCAGCCACGCCGACGACCTGGTTGAGGCGGGCATTGAGCACGGTGGCCATGGCATCAGCTCCGGCCGATGACCAGCCAGCCCGGCACCGGCAGGCCGGCGGCCGAGACCAGCGTCACGCTCTGCCCGCGCGCCACGGTGAGCGACGTGCCGTCGGTGCCCACCGTCACGCCGCGCACCGACAGCCGCTCGGCCGCCACGTTGCTGAGCACCAGAATGTGGCCGTCGCCCAGCTCGTCCTTGCGCGGGTCGGGCAGGTCCAGCACGCCGGCCACGAGCACGGCCAGCACCATGTCGCCCGCGCGGTAGACCAGCTCGTCGGGCTTAAGCACGTAGCGCATGGGCCAGCGGGTCACGTCGGCAGCCGGGGCGGCGCCGGCCGTCAGCACCAGCTGGCCGTCCTTCTTGCGCCAGCCCAGCATCGCGTCGGGCGCCTCGCTGCTGGGTGGCCGCGTCAGCGCCAGCGCAGCGAACGTGGGCGCGGCGGCGGTGTGCAGCGGCTGCACGCTGTCGATGGTGACGAGGCTGCCGTCCGTCACCGCCGTCAGGTTCGCGGGGCTGGCCGCGCCACCGGCCGCGACGACGCGCGTGGCCTCGCCGCCGCCGCTGGCGTCGACGGTGAGCCGCCAGCCGCCCGGGCCGGTCTCCGTGGGGCGCTGCTGCGTCAGCGCCAGCGACACGTTCTTGCCCGCCACCAGCGACGCGAGCACATAGTCCCCGCCCTCGCCGCGCACGGCCTGCGCCTTGGTCTCCACGCCCACCAGCACCTGCAGCTGGCGCGGACGCTGCTGCAGGCCGGTGCCGCCGTCCTCGATGCGCACCGGCGCCGGCTGGCCGGGCAGGTAGGCATAAGGCGGGCTGGACTTCTCAGCCAGCGCCTTTTCGTCGCCATCCCAGCCGCGCGCCGGGACGACGACGCCCGTGTCGTCGGTGGCCAGCAGGCTGTTGTGCGGCGCGCCCAGCGTCAGCGTGCCGTCCACGGTGAGGCTGTCCTTCACCAACACGTCGCCATCGACGCTGAGGTCGCCGGTCAGCGTGAGGCTGGCGAACGCGGGGCTGGCGCCGGGGCCGATGTCCTGGATGGTGTCGAGCCGGATGGACGGCGCGGCGCTGCTGTCGTCGACGACGATGTTGGTCGTGGTGCCCGATGGTTTGGGCACGGGCGCGCCCACGAGCCGGCCCAGCTCGAAGCGCGCCGGCACGGCCGGGCCCGCCGCGGCGCGGCCCACGAGCAGCTGACCGGTCTGCGGGCCCGTGGCCTGGCCGGTGCCGCCGTCGGCCACGGGGATGGGCTGCGTCATGCCGGGGCCGTAGTAGTCGGGCCCGCCGCCGCTGCCGCCACCCGGCCACTTGACGGCCGGCACGAGCTTGGCCTTGTTGCCGCTGCCGCCGTCGGTGGTGTCGGGCACGATGTCGATGCGCGTCATCGCATGGTTGCGCGCGGCGAAGTCGGCCAGCAGGTCCTGCGCATGGTCCAGCTCGGGGTCGCCCTTGCCCAGCAGGTAGTGGGCCTCACGCGGCGCGTCCTGGCTGCCGTCGCGCAGCAGCCATTCCTGCAGCAGGCGCAGGTGCAGCAGCTGCGGCCGGCCCAGCATGCGCACGGCGCGCGTGCCGTCGGCGCCTGGCTTCACGTCGATGGCGGCCAGCAGCAGGGCCCGCTCGGCGGTGGGCTTGGCCTTGGGCACCGGGCCGTGGTGGGCCATGAAGTCGCTGCGCAGCAGCCGCGTCCAGACCTCGAACGCGGCGGCGTAGTAGGCGGCCAGCTCGGCGCGCGGGATCACCAGCTGCCGCGGCGGCGCCGGCAGCGCGGGCACGCTGCTGGGCGTGGGCAGCGCCGGTGTGGCCGCGGCCGGCTGGGGAACCGTGGGCGCGGCCAGGTTGTCGCCCCAGGCGGCCTCGATGGCGGCGCGCAGGCCCGTGTCCACGTCGGCCTGGAAGCTGGCCAGCGTCTGCCCGGCCGGCGCCGCAGGCCGCACCTTGATGCCGCGTATCCAAGCGACGACGGCGCGCAGCGCCAGGTCTTCGCTGGCGTTGGGTGGCGCCCAGGCGAAGTCCAGCGCGAAGCTGTCGACGATGCGCGCGTCGGCGCTCAGCTCGCTCTCGTCGCGGCAGGGCTCGCCGGGGATGGGCACCGGCGAGTCGCTGGCCTCGGCGAAGCGCAGCAGCACATAGGCCGTCTCGTTGAGCGCGGTGTCGGCGTCACGCGCCTTCTCGGCATCCAGCCAGGTCTGCAGGTTGGCGCACTGGTCGGTGGGCACGCCCACCAGGTGGCCGTCGGGCATCAGCGCCAGGCCGGCGGCCACGCGCACTTGCTGGCCTTCGCCCGGCGCCGGCTTGGGCGCGGTGACGCCCAGGCCGGTCAGCACGCCGTAGCCGATGGTCTCGCGCAGCGCGCGCTCGTCGCGGGCGGCGAGGTAGGCGTGCTCCTGGCGGAAGTCGTCCACGCCCAGCACCATGCCGAACGTGTAGTTGACGCGCTTGAGCGGGTCCAGCGCCGCGTCGGGCGCGGGGGTGAAGGCGGAGCCTGTGCAGCAACCCATGTCGGTCTCCCTATCGGTCCAGCCCCACGCGGTCGCGTGGCGGCAGGGGTCGTGGATGTGTCAGCTGGCCGCCGCCCAGGTCGCGCTCGCCGAGCACGAACGGGGGCCAGATGGAGTCGGTCGTCAGCGCCGCCAGCTCGGGCCGCCGCAGCAGGCCCAGCTCCAGCCGCGTGTCGTGGCCCAGCCGCGCCTCGCCGACGCGGAACAGCTCGAAGCCGAAGCGGATCTCGGCCACCGTGTGGGCCGGCTTGTCCCGCGCGACGGCGCGCTCGACGGCGGCGCGGCGGCGGGCCAGTTCGTCGAAGTCCAGCCGCGCGGTGTCGGCCGGCAGCGGCAGCACGACGCGAAAGCGATGCGCGGGCGTCAGCGCCCGCACGATCTGCGCCTCGAAGCGCCACCAGTCGGCCAGCGCCGCCGACCCGGCCGGCAGCCCCAGCGGGCTGGGGATGCGGTCGAAGCCGCGCCAGCCGGTGCCCCAGGCCGCGTTCAACAGCGAGATGCGGCGCCAGCGGCGGGCCAGATAGTCCTGCCAGCGCTGGCGCAGCGGCGCGCAGGGCTGGGTGGCGACGAGGTAGTCGTCAAAGTC
The DNA here is from genome assembly GCF_043555885.1 of Pelomonas lactea. Taxonomy (NCBI): domain Bacteria; kingdom Pseudomonadati; phylum Pseudomonadota; class Betaproteobacteria; order Burkholderiales; family Sphaerotilaceae; genus Roseateles; species Pelomonas lactea. The sequence continues at coordinate 47,517 of NZ_JBIGHX010000012.1, forward strand.
CTCGCTGCGCGGGCGGGGCTCGTCGTCGGGCACGTCTGCCAGGCGCGCGGGCACCAGCAGCGCCGCCTCCTCGCGCGCGGCGCGTGGCACGAAGCCCAGCGCCTGCTGCAGTCGCGCCGGGTCGGCCAGCAGGCTGTCGTCACCGCCCAGCCGCTCCAGCAGCGCCGCCCGGCCCTGCGCGGGCCGCCAGGCACCCGCCGGCAACGGCGGCGCCAGGCCGAACAGCTCCTGCAGCCGCACGCCATGCAGCCGGTCCGGCAGCGCCTCGGGCGCGGCCAGCCAGGGTTCGGCGTCGACATCGTCCGGCTCCCAGGCCAGCGTGGCGGCCAGCAGCAGCCCCGGCACGGTGCCGCGCCGCGCCTGCACGCCAAACGCATGACGCAGGAGTGCGCGCCGGCGCGCCGGGCCGGTGGAACCGTCGAACACGACGGCCAGCCAGCCGGCCAGCCACTCCAGCGTCTCGCGCGGCGCGGTGCGCGCGTCCAGCAGCAGCTGCGCGGCGGCGATGCGGTCCTCCCAGCGTGTCAGCTCGCCCTCGAACAAGGCCAGGAAGCGCTCGGTGAACGCGCTGCTGGCCGCGTCGGCCCGGTAGACGGTCGGCAGGTAGTGCTGCAGGTAGCTGAAACGCGGATACCAGGCGCGCAGCGCGGCCAGGCCGGGGCTTTGCTGGCCGTCGCTGGCGGCCTGCACGCGCAATTGCAGGTAGCGGCCGGTGGCGGCCTGCAGCAGGCAGGTCAGCGTCTGCACTTCCTTGCAGGCGCCCGGGGAAGGCTCGCGCCAGGGCAGCTCGGGGCCGCCCGGGTGCGGCAGCAGCGCGGGCTCGTCGCGCCAGGGCTGCAGCGCGAGGCCGTCGGGCGTGTCGGCGGCGCGGCTTTGCAGCGTGACCGAGCTGCCGGGCGGGCGGCGCGCGTCCAGCGCGACGCGGTGCCACACGCAGCCGGGCGTGGCGCTGTCCCACACAGGGCCATCCAGCACGCCGTCGCGCTCGCAGCGCGGGCGCGGCAGCGTCAGCAGCGGCAGCCAGCGGTCGGCGCCGAAGTAGAAGGCGCGCGCCGACGGGAAGCGGTGCAGCACCTGGCCCGGCGCCAGGCTGGCGAAGCCGCCGGCCGCGTAGCGGCGCAGCGGGATGAAGTCGCGCTGCAGCGTGAAGCGCCACTCGCCGCCCGCGGCCTCGGGCGCCATTGCCCGGAAGCGGAAGGCCTGGTCGCCGCTCGCGGCGAGCAGCAGCACGCTGAAGCCGCTGGCATCGGGGTCCGCCGGCCACTCGACGGCCAGCGTGCGCCGGGACAGCTGCGGCAGCACGCCGCCGGCCGTCGCGTCGCGGATCTGCGCCTCCAGCGGCCCCACCTCGTTGCCGGCCACGCCAGTCCAGTCGACGACGGCCAGGTGGCGGCGGTCGCCGCGGTCGCGCAGCACGAGGAAGCGATCGCCGGGCAGCGCCGCGACGGCGGTGGCGTCCGCCCCCAGCGCGAGCCGGCACGGGGGCGGCGGCGGTTCCGCGTCTGCCGCGGGCTCGGGCCGGAACGCCGACGGGCTGACGACGCGCGGCACGCAGGGGCGCAGGTCGGGGCCCAGGCGGTGCAACGCGCGGTCCACGTCGAACAGCGCGACGCCACCGTCTGCCAGCGCCAGCAGCGCGCGCGGCTCGGGCATGTCGGCCCAGGGCTGCGGCAGCGGCGGGCCGCCGCCGTGCAGGTCGAAGATCAACAGCCCGCCGGCGGCCCGGCTGGCGACGACGAGATAGTGGCCGGTCGTCACCGTCAGCGCCTCCAGCACCCACGGCGGCGGCGGCGCGGCGGGCGCGCAGGGGCCGAACGCGCCGGGGTCGGGCGGCGCTGGCGACGGCTCGGGCAGCGGCCAGAAGTCGGTCAGCGTGCCGCTGCCGCTGGACCACACGCGGATGGCCGTGCCGTCGGCGCTCAGCGAGTAGAGGTTGCCGTAGGCGTCGAAGGCGCCGCCGGCGTGCGACGTGGGCTCGTCCAGCGCCTGCGCGGTGCCGGCCTTGAACTCGAACAGCAGCGGCTTGAGCACCAGCTGCCCCAGCGCGTCGGCCTGCGCGGCGTCGTCGGGCAGCCAGTCCCAGTGCGCGTCCGGCGTGGCGCGCGCGGTCCAGTCCGCCCGCGTGACGAGGGCGTGGAAGCGGCTGCCGTTGGCGTCCATCAGCAGCTCTCCGGCACGCGCGGCACGGGCAGGCGCAGCGCCGGCGGCACGCCGGCGCCATCGTCACCGCCGCTGCTGCCGCTGCCCTGCCCCATCAGGTCGGACAGCGGCACGGGGTCGCCCAGCGACACCGACAGCCCGGCGATCAGCGGCAGCTGCAGGCCCGCCAGCGGCACGCTGTCGCGCTGCGCGCCGTTGGCGTCGCCCAGCAGCAGGCCCGTCACGCCCAGCACGCCGTCCACGCGGGCCGCCACGGTGGCCAGCTCCAGCGCGGCCACGGCCTTGAACAGCGGCCAGCCGGTGGCGCTGCCGGCGCCGGGCAGCGGTGCAAGGAAGGCCTTCAGCGCCGCCTTCACGCGCTCGCGCACCTCGGCCACGCCCTGGCCGGCGTGCAGCTCGATGCCGACGCTGATCCACAGCCCCGTGTAGACGGGCCCGCGCAGCAGCACCTCGCAGGTGACGAGGCGGCGCGGCGCGAGGTGGCTGCAGATGGCGTCGATGAAGTCGGCGTTGGGCAGCGGGTAGTCGGGGCGGCGCGGGTCCAGCCGCGGGATGACCAGGCAGGTGACGACGCCCGGCTGGTCGCCCGGCAGGCCCGGCGACAGCTCGGGGTGCCAGGCCGGCAGCACATCCACACGGCCCACGTCGGCCTGCGGTGTCTCGCGGACGATGGCGTCGAAGTCGTCGGCGCTGACGGCGCGGTCGCGGTGGCGCAGCACCAGCGGGATGCGCTTCTCACCGTCCGCGGCGCTCTCGGCGTCCAGGCCGCCTTCGGCCGGCCGCGGGTTGGCGACCTTCACGCCGGCCGGCAGCGTGGGCCCCAGCTTGATGGCGCCGGCGGCCACGTTGCCGGCCGCGCCCGAGGCCCAGTCGAAGCGCACCGCGATCTCGGCGCCGGCCGCGGGCCGCGCGCCGCGTGCGCCGTCGCCGAAGCGGATCTCGCCGCTCTCGGCATCCAGCGCGAAGACGTTCGCACCGGGCTGGCCCTCGGCGGGCGCGGCTTCCAGCTCGTCGGTCAGCGCCCAGGGCTGGCCGGCCACCCACAGCTGCAGGCCGTCGGCCAGCACCTGGCCGTGGCTGAGGCGGCGGCGCTGCTCGGGCGAGCCGTCGCCCGGCGCCAGCAGCTCGCGGCTGACGCGGCTGCGCTGCCGCGCCACGGCGCAGTGCGCGCCCGCCCAGGCCAGCCGCACGCCGGCCGTGGCCAGGCCGTCGATGCGCAGCCAGGTGACCAGCCGCGCGGCCATCGCCTCGTCGGTGAGCTGCGGCGGCAGCTCGCCCACGCCGGCTTCCAGCGGCTCGGCCTCGGCCCAGGTGCCGATGGCGCTGGCCGCCACCGGCAGCGTGACCTGCAGGATGCCGGCCTGCTCGGGGAAGCCGGCCGGCGCGATGGCGTCCAGCCGCACGTACTCGCCCGGCGTGCCGCGGCCCTGGTCGTCGGCCTTGGGCAGGAAGGCCTTCAGCGCGGGCGGCGGCAGCGCCGGCAGGCCGGGCTGCAGGCGCCCGCGCGTGTCGGGCGGCTGCGGCACCAGGCCGATGGACAGCGTGCGACCGGCCAGTTGCTCGCGGGCCTGGGCCTTGTCGGCCGCGGTGGCCTTGGGCGGCACCAGCAACGCGATCCACAACGCACCATCCACCGTCTCGGCGCCGACGTCCAGGGCCTGGGCCAGGTCGGCCAGCTGCACGCTGTCGTACAGCACGGGCTGCACGTCGGCGTCGCTGCCGGCGAAGTCGCGGCCGGTGGCCTCGTAGAGCTGGCGGTAGTAGTCCAGCAGCGCGGGGTCGGGCGTGCCGACGGTGCGCTTGAAGACGACCAGGCCGGTGACCGGCGGCAGGTCCAGGCCGGTGTCGGTCAGGAAGGGCACGGCGCCGGCCAGCAGCGGCAGGCCCGAAGGCAGCGGCAGCGTCTGGCGGTCGCCGCCCTCATGGCTGAACTGCACCAGCGCACGCGCCGGCTGCGCGGGCCGCAGGCCGATGCCCAGCAGCTGCAGGAACTTGAGCCGGTTGCGCTCGGGGATGAGGTTGGCGCGGTACAGCAGGCTCTCGGCCATGAAGGCAAAGAGCTCGACGAGCGTGACGCCCGGGTCGCTGGGGCCCGTGTGCGTCCACTCGGGCGCGTGGACGGCGGCCAGCGCGAGGGTGTCGCGCACCAGCGCGGCGTGGTCGCGGTCGTCGATGGCGGGGAGCTGGATGGGCATTTCAGCGCCCGCCCGGCCGCCCGAAGGGCGATGGCGCCCCCTCGGGGGGCAGTGAACGAAGTGAGCGTGGGGGCTTCATCTGTTTACCTCCCCTGGACCGGGATGCTGAGGCTCATGCGGCCCGCCTGCGCGGTGGCGACGAGGGTGAAGCTGAGCTCGGCGATGGCCGCCTCGGGGTCGGCCGGGTCGGCCTGCACCTTGACGGCCTCGACCTGCACGCGCGGCTCCCACCTGGCGAGCTGGCGGCGGATGACTTCCTCGATGGCACGCCAGGTGGCCGTCGTGTTGGGCTCGAACAGGAAGCGCTCCAGCCCGGCGCCGTAGCCGGGGCGGCGCAGGCGTTCGCCCTGGGCGGTCAGCAGCAGGAGGCGGATGGATTCGCGCACATTGGCCTCGCCGGCGCTCCACGCGAGGCGGCCTTCGGGCGTGACCCGCAGCGGGAACGCCACGCCACGGCCGTAGAGGGCGGCTTCGTCTCTCATTGGTCGCCCCTCGTTGCAGTTGGTTGTTGGCCATGGCCGTGCCGGGATTTCGCCCCGGCGGGCGACCTACTTTCTGGGCCGCCAGAAAGTAGGCAAAGAGCTCCCCCCGACCGCACCGCCCGCAGCAAAGCTGCGGGTGCCCTGCGCTGCTCAGGCCTTGAGGGCTCGCGCAGAACTCGCTTCGCTACGCTGCGCTCAGACAGCTGCGCGAAGTCAGTGGTCGAAGTGCGCTGCGCGCACGCCCTCAAGGCCTTCCGCTGCTCGGCGGTGCTAAAGGGGGCATACCAAACAGCCGGCGTCAGCCGGCTTCCGGGTTTGGCTGTTGGCTGCTCGGGGTCCCCCCTTCTAAACCGCCGAGAAGCGCAGAAGCCCAGGGCGCGCGCGTAGCGCGCTTCAAGAACTGACTTCGCGCCGCCTGTTTGAGCAGAGCGTAGCGGCGCGAGTTCGGCGCGGCCCTGGGCTTCGAGCATCGCAGGGAACCCACCCGCAGGGTGGGCGGTTTTGCAGGGGCGCTTTCTTTGCCTACTTTCTTGTGCGCACAAGAAAGTAGGTCGCCCGCCGGGGCGAACTCCCGGCATGGGCCTGACCACCAAACCAAAACACAGAGAAAGCAACCACCTCATGGCTTCTTCCCCTTCAACCCCGGCACCGGGAAGCACACCATCAGGAACGGCAGCCAGCGGAAGATCAGGTCCAGCAGCGTCGCGATGACGATGAGCAGGATGAACGCGACGATCGTGATGATCGGGATCGACAGCGAGCAGATCGTGCCGAAATTGCTGCCCGGCTCGGGCTTGGCGCAGGGCGCCATCTCGCCGACGTCCAGGTCCTTGTGGAAGGGCCAGGGCAGCACCGACAGCACCAGGTCGCCGAAGCCCAGCCGGCGCACACGCTTCATCTGGCCGCACAGCAGGTCACTCATGATGAAGGCGCTGTTCTTGCCGTACTTGCGCAGCCCGCCGGGCGAGGTGTCGAACGGCAGCGCGATGCGGAGGGGGCGCAGCGGCGCATCGGTGTCGAAGAAGCCCGCCAGCTCGAAGGCCTCGCTGGGGTCGGACATGACGGCCGGATGCAGCGGCCCGCAGTCGCAGCGCTGGTGCACGAAGCGCAGCACGTAGCGCGGCGTGCCGGTGTCGGCCTTCAGCGTGGCTTCCAGCTCCGCGGCCAGGCGGGCGGCGTCCGGCGCCTGGGCCGAGGCCGCGCCCACGGTGCCGGCGGCCACGGCTTCGTCGATGGCGGCGGCCACGGCGACGTACAGCGACTCCAGCCGGCGCTGCGCCCGCTCCTGCTCGCGCTGCGCGTGGTCGCTGCGCCAGCGCTGCTGTTCGCGGGCGTCCGCGGGCGGCACCTGCGGCGGCAGGGGGGCGGAACCCGGCGGCGGGTCCACCTCGGGCCAGGGGTTGAACGGGCCGGCCAGCGGCCGGGTCGCATCGTTCGGCGCGGTGGCGACCACCAGCGGGAAGCTGAACGGCGCCCAGCCGGGGCCGCGCGGGAACGGCTGCTCGGTGGCGTCCAGGTCGCGGCTCACGCCGGGCTGGGCGATGGCCACCAGCGCCTGGCGCAGGTTGACCACCGCGGTGCTCGAGATCACCTTCACGTCGGTCGACAGCACGGCACTCACGGCGGCGCGCTCCGCCGGGCCCCAGACCGCGCCGGCTAACAGGGTGAGCAGCGCCTGCGCCTTCTCCCCCGGCGCCGAGCCGCTGGACAGCCCGGCATGCACGTCGGGCAGCGTGGCGGCCAGCCATTCCTGCATGTCCTGCAGCAGCCGCCAGCTGGACTCCTGCAGCTGGTCGTTCAGCACGGGCAGCGCCTTGGCGGCATCGGCATCGCGGACGGACTGCTTGTCGTCCCAGGGCTTGTCCACCTGCTTGGAGCCGGCGGCCTCGCGTGCGGTGCGGGCGCGCTCGATGAGGCCCTGCCACGGCGCGATGAGCTTCATGCGGGCCAGCGCCTTCAGCCCGTCCGCCGGCCCGGGCGGCGTGGGCGGGGCCAGCGGCGCGAAGCGGAAGTCGTCATGCCGCGCCGCCGGCACGAGGCCGGCCAGCAGCTTGCGCGGGTGGCCGTCGGGCGCGGTGTAGGTGAGCGGGAAGACGGGCAGCCATTCCTCGCCCGGCAGCGGCTGGCCGGCCGCGGCCACCGGGTGCCAGCGGCCGGGCTGGCCCGGCGTCTTCACGAAGGCGGCCTCGCCGCCGTTGGGCAACAGCCGGCGCAGCAGCATGCCGCTCTTGTCGCCGCCGGTCGTCACGCGGGTCGGCAGGCCGGGTAGCTCGCAGACGAGGTGCGCCGCGGCGACATAGAAGCGCTGGTGCACGGGCTGGAAGAGCTTGAGCGGCAGCACGGGCGCGGGCATTGGCGTGGGGGCGGGGGCGGGCACGGTGCGCTTGAAGCCCAGCAGCCCGCGCCGGCGGGCCAGCGCGCGCGCCGGCGCCGAGGTCGGCGCGGCGAGTGCCGGGGCTGGCGTGGGTTCGCCCAACCGCTGCCAGGACTCGGGCCGCGCGACGAGGCTGGGCAGCGTCTGCGGCGCATCGGCCAGCAGGGCCAGCAGCCGGTCCATGAAATCGTCGCTGTCGAAGCGAAGCAACGTGGGGACGGCGTTCACCGGCGCCGCCACGAAGCTCTGGCCACCCACCCACCGCAGAACATGCTGCGCGCTCATAGGATGTTCCCCGTCAAACTGCCGGCACCCCGCCCGCCGAATACGGCGGGCACCCCTCCGAGAGGGGCGGGCCTGGCTTGGGGCGGCCCGGCGCGGCGGCCCGGCGGTGCGGTGAACCTCCTCATAGGATGTTCCCCGCACCGGGCGTGTAGGTCGCCGCAATGATGGTGTTGGTGATGACCGTGTCGGCCTGCACGACGCCCGAGAAGCGCGACATGCCGGCATCCACGGTGACCATGCCGGCCGACACCGCCACCTGGCTGGCGTTGACGGTGACCTTGGCCGACGCGGTGACGGTGATGCCGCTCGTCTCCAGCTTGATGCTGTTGCCGTTGCTGTCCTCCAGCGTCACGGTGCCGGGGCCGTCCTTCAGCGTCAGCTTGCAGCCGCCCGGTGTCTCCAGCTGCAGCCGCTCCTGGCCCTGGCTGTCGTCCAGCGTGATGACGACGCCGTTGCGGCTCTTGATGACCTTGTGGTTGTTCTGCGCGCTGGCCGCCTCGGGCGGCTTGTCCTGGCCGTTCCACAGGCCGCCGACGATGAAGGGCCAGCGCGGGTCGCCGCCCTGGAAGACGATGAGCACCTCGTCGCCCACCTCGGGCATGAACCAGCTGCCGCGGTCATTGCCCGCGAACAGCGTGGTCATGCGCGCCCAGGCCTCGTAGCGCTGGCCGTCGGCGTCGGGCGCCCAGGGCAAGGCGATCTTCGCGCGGCCCTGTGCCTCGGGATCGACGATGTCGACGACCTCGGCGACATGGCAGCCGTACCAGCGGCCGCCCCAGCCCTGCGGGTGGCGGTCGGCATACAGCGCCTCGGCAGGGCTGACGTCGAACAAGCTCATGCCGCCCTCCCGATCCACGGCCGCTCGGCGACGAACTCGGTGCGCAGGCCCTCGGCCATGTCGAAGCGGTGCGTCACCTCGGCCAGCGCGTACTTGCCGCTGAACAGCGGCCCCAGCCCCGTCAGCTCGACGCTGGCGCCGCAGCGCAGCCGCGCGTCGGGCTGCGCCAGGCCGTGGCCCACGACGAAGCGGCGGTTGATCTGCCGCAGCCAGGCCTCGGCCAGTTGCCGCGCCTCGTCGGCCGAGCCCGGGTGCAGGTGGGCCACGGTGTCGGGCCGCGCGCCGATCTTCTGCTGCAGCAGCGCCGCGCCGGCCTCGCCGTCGCCCGTCTCGCTGCTCAGCACGCTGTCGGCGCGGGCGGTTTCCTTGATGGCCTGCTTGTCCGCCACGCTCCAGCCGGCCACGCTGAGTTCGGTGCGCTGCAGCGCCAGGTCGGCCCGCACGTCGAAGCCCATCAGCTTGCCGCCGTAGTCCAGCGACAGCGTCCCGCCACCGCGGCGCCGGCGGGCGGCGAGGTGCAGCGTGCGGCCCTCCAACCACACCTCGGCCTCGCAGCGGCGTGCCTGCTCGCGCAGGAAGGCCAGGTCGCTCTGGTTGACCTGGGCCAGCAGCGGCAGCGTGGGCGACTCGGCGTCGACCTGCGCCGTCAGGCCGTGGTCGCTGGCGATGCGCTGGGCGGCGTCGGCCAGCGAGGCCTGGTCGAAGCTGCGGCTGCGGCGCTTCATGCGCAGGTCCTGCAGCTGGTCTTCCACCTGCACGACGAGCTGCGCCTCACCCGCGCCGGCCTTGGGGAAGCGGGCCTGCAGCGCCATCACGCGGCCGCTGAACAGCAGGTCCGTGCCCAGCTTGATGGCCAGCTGCTTGCCGAACTCCAGGCGGTCCCGGCCGAACAGCGTGTAGCCGGGCGCGTCATCTCGCGTGCCCCAGTTGCCGAAGGCCAGCTGCGCCTGCGCCAGGCCGTCGATGCGCTCGCGGATCTCCAGCGCGGTCAGCGCGGCGGCCAGGTCGGACGCGACCTGGCCGTTGACCTCCACCGTGGGCCGGCCGCTGCTGAGGGGGATGGAGACGTCGGGCATATCAGCGCCTGCTCGGCCGCCCGGAAGGCGCTGACGCCCCCTCGGGGGGCTGAGTGCGCGCACACAGCGTCCAGTGGACGTTGTGTGGCTGACGAAGGACCGGGCCACTGGCCCGGTGCGGCCTGCAAGGCGTCGAACGGAGTGAGCGTGGGGGCTTCATGATTTCTAGTGGGCGAAGGTGCGCAGCTGCAGTTCGCGTGCGGCAGCAGCCATGCGCCGGGCCTGGGCCAGCGTTTCAAGCTCGGGCTCGGCAGCGGGCGCCGCTGCCGGCTGCCCGGCACCGCCCGGTGCGGCGGGCGGCGCCGGTGCGGGGCTGACTTCGAACTCGTGGATTTCGACGGGCATGGCGGCTCCTCAATGCTCAACCGCTGACGATGCGGGGCTTGGTGGCCGACAGGTCGATGAGCTGGCCGGCCGGCATCGCTCGCGGGTTCTCGATGCCGTTGGCCAGCGCCACCGCCTGCCAGCCGCCGCGCTGGAAGGCGGCGCCGGTGCTCAGCCCCAGGCCTGCGCCTACACCCACCGACGCGCCAGCGCCGATGCCGGCGCCCAGGCCTGCCCCCAGCCCAGCACCTCCGCCGGCGCCAGGGCTGGTGCCCGGCCCGGGCTGCGCCGCACCACCACCACCACCACCCGACGCCGGTGCCGCGCCGGCGGCCTTGGCCGCGTCCTGCAGCGCCTGCAGCGACTGCCCGCCGCCGGCCGGCCACAGCGGGCGTGCGCCCGTCACCGTGCCGTCGCCGCTGAAGGCGGGCACGAGGATCTCCTGCTGGATCATGTTCAGCGTGATGCTGGCGCGCAGCGCCTCGCCCTTGGGCGAGAAGAACTCGATGCTCTCCTCCATGCTCTCGACGATGCCGTCGAACAGGAAGTTGCCCCACGAGAAGCGCAGCCCCGGCGGCGTGCGCTGCGAGGTGTCACGCGCGCCCGCCGCGGCCGGTTTGGGCTTGATGAAGTACAGCACCTGCGCCGTGATGCGGCGTACGTCATCGACGATGAAGGGCGCGCTGGTGGCCGCCGCGACGTCGAACCACAGCTGCACCGCCAGCTTGGTGGTGCCGGTGCCGACAAACTGGCGCGCGGCGCTGCCCTGGCTCTGGTTGCCGCCTCGTCCACCGCCACCTCCGCCCGACGCGTTCGGCTGCTCCTTGACCTGGTTGGCGTAGGACAGCTTCAGCGACTCGGGGTTGAACTGCACCGTCAGCGACTTGCCGCCCGGCATCACGTCGCTGAGGTCGTCCTTCAGCTCGATGAGCTTGGCGTGCTGGATTTCGAGTTCAGGCATCGGACTTGTCCTCCCAGCGGAAGGTCTCGTAAGCCACTTGAATTTCCTCGACCGCCACGTTGCCGTCCTTGGCGCTCAGCGTCGGCGCCTTCAGCTTGATGGGCAGGCAGCGGGACAGCACGAAGCGGCCCCATTCGCTCTTGTCCGCGCGCAGCACGCTGATCGTGATGCCGGCGCGCAGCGCGGGGTTGGCCAGGCTGCGGTCGAACCATTTCCAGAGGTCGGTACCGCGCGTGACGCCGCGCTTGAGCGTCAGCTGACCGAACTGCACCGGCCCGGCCAGCCGGTGCACGCGGTTGGGGTTGCCGCCCTCCTTCAGCGTCTTGACCTCCTGGCTGACCTCCAGCCCGTCGCAGTCGGAGAAGGCGGCGTTGGCCAGCGGCTTGCTGTCGCCGTCGGGCAGGATCTCGACGACGAAATTCAGCGCCGGGAAGGGTTGCCATTGCTGCTCCGGCATCAGCGTTCCTCGATGACGAGTTGTTCGCCGCTGCGGCGCAGGTGCAGCGTCAGGAAGCGCAGCGGCCGCGACGGCGCCACCTGGATCAGCAGGCTGCATTCGCCGCGCTCGATCTCACGCGCGGCGTCGGCGCCGGCCGCCGTCTTCAGCAGGTAGGACGACTTGGCGTCCACGCCGCGGAAGGCGCCGCGCTGCATCAGGCGGTGCAGCAGCGCGTCGAAACTGCGCTCCAGGCCGCGGCGCAGCGTCAGGTCGTTGGGCTCGAAGACGAAGCGCTGGCCCTCGCGGCGGCACAGCCGGCGCAGCAGGATGAAGAGGCGGCGCACGCCGAGGGCGCTCCAGTCGGCGTCCGGCGACAGCGTCTGGCTACGCACCGCGGCGATGCCGTCGGCACGCAGCGCCAGCGGGTTCAGCCCCAGCGCTTCCAGCACCTCGGCGCCCTGCACTTCGCCCGACAGCGCCAGCGCGGCCGGCAGCGGGTCGGCCCCCGGCGCACCCCAGGCGCCATGCTGGCGGCTGCGCCGGGCCAGCAGGCCCATCAGCGCGCCACCGGGCGGGTGGCTGCGCAGGCGGTCATCGGCGTCGCGCTGCAGCAGCCAGGGGTGGTGAATGGCCGCGAAGCTGGCGGCGCTGGCCGCCTGCGTGGTGTCCACCAGGGCCGCCTCGCGGCGCAGCTCATCGACATGGGCGGCGATGGCCGGCTGCCCCCAGCGCTGCGGCACGGCCAGCAGCGCGAAGTGCTCGCGCGACGCGGCGCACAGCGCCAGCAGCGCCGTGTTGACGGGCGTTGCGGCGTCCACGGCCGGATCGGCGGGCGTGCCCTGGCGGGTGCGCCAGGCGGTGGCCTGCACGTCCAGTTCCACGGCCTCGCTCCAGCAGCCCGTCAGGCCGGCGCGGTGCGACCGGGCCCGCAGCCACCAGGTGCCGGCCGCCAGGCGCAGCTCGACGTCCTGCGCCGGCGCGGCCTGCACCAGGCGGATCGCATCCGAGAAGTCCGGCTGGCCGGCACGCTGCACCTCCAGCAGCTGCACGGCGCCGTGGTCCTCGCCATCCGCACGCAGGCGCAGGTGGAAGGCCTCGTCGGCGGCCAGCACGGCGGGCAGCGTGACGGTAGCCGGGTTGAACGAGAAGCGCGGTGGCTGCGGTGGCACGGGCGGCGGCGGCGCGCAGTCGTCGAACGTCGTGGGGGGACAGGTGCAGGCCGGGTCGGGCGTCGTCGTGACGAGCACGTCGCGCACCGGCGGCAGGCCGGTGCGCCGCCAGCCGGGGTGGACGGCATCGGGCACCAGCACCCAGCTGGCCTCGTCGGCGCAGGCGTCGTCGCGGCCCAGCGCGCCGTGCAGGCCCTTCAGCCGCCGCGGCTGGCTGCCGAAGAAGCGCACCTCGTCTGCCCAATCCATGAGCGCGCGGCCGCGCAGGCCGGGCGTCCAGGCCGGGTCGACGAAGAGCTGCGGGCCGAATGCATCCAGCCCCATGCGAACAAGCGCATCGCGGCCGTCCGGGCGGGCCGGCGCCCAGTGCGCGAACTCGCCGCCCAGGCCCAGCGGCAGCAGCATCCAGCTGCCGGCCGGCGGGCCGGCGGCCACCCCGGCGAGCGGCCAACCGCCCAGGTCCAGGCCGGCGTCGTAGCGCGCATCAACATCGGGCCGCCACCACGGCAGCTGCGCGGCGCCGGGCGCCAGGCCGCAGCCGTCCAGCGTCTGCGTGGGCTGGCCGGGCTCGCGCAACGCGAGGTCCAGCTGCACCCGCTCGATGAGCCAGCTGGCGGGGGCGATGGGCTCGTCCGGCGCCAGCGGCTCGCGGCCAGGTGGCAGCTCGGGCACCAGCCATTGCTGCGCCATCGACGGTTGCAGCACCGCCGCCGCCGACACGCGCCGCCACGCGACCACGCCCGGGTCGTCGGGCCGCTGCGCGCGCAGCAGGTCGCCGGGCCGCAGCGGGTCGCCCTCGTGCAGCGCCTGGCTGCGCACGCGGGCCGACAGCGCGAGGCGGTCCGCCCAGGTGCCGGGGCTGTCGGCGCGCAGCATCACGTCGGTCAGCTGCCACTGGGCGCCGGCACGGCGCGCCAGCCGCAGGCCCGGCACGGTGAACTGCACCGCGGACGCCGATGCCGCCGCGACACGGATGACGTGGCAGCGCCGGCCACCGCCCGCGAAGAACCCAGCCACGGCCGCCGGCAGGTGGGCCACCAGGCGCTCGGTCGCCTCGTCGCCCGCTCGCACCAGGTCCACCTCGCCGCCGAACACCGCGCCGTAGGCCGTTGCGCTGTCCAGCGCCACGGGCCGGTGCAGCGGCCCGCGCGCCGCGAAGCCGACGAACACCGGCACGTCCATCACCGGCATGCCGTCGCCGCCGGGCGGGGTGTCATCGACGATGCGAACGCCTACGGCCATGCCTCACCTCATGCCATCTCGAGGCGTTCGTAGGACAGCGTCAGCTCTTCCATCGCCACGTCCGTGCCCTTCGCGTTGAAGGGGCCGGACACGTGCTTCATGATGCGGGCGTTGATGAGCCGCCAGGTCTGCACGGTCTGCGTGCGGTCCTCGCTCTTCAACTCGACGGTGACGGTGCGCAGGCCGGAGTTGGCGCCGTTGCGCACGTCGTCCAGCCATTTGTAGAGGTCCAGCGAGCCGATGACGCCGCGCTTCATCGTCACGTCGGTGGCCTTGTTCAGGCCCGCCGTCTTGATGACGTTGTTGAACGCGTAGTTGCCCGGGCGGTACTCGGTGATGGTGACTTCCATGCCGATGCCGCTGATCTCCTGGAAGCCGGCCTGGGGCGTGTTGGTCACCCCGTCGCCGAGGTTGACGTGGAAGTTGAACTGGACGTAGGGGCGATCACGAACGACGGCCATGGTGGTCTCCTAGCTCAGGACTTTTGGTCGGCCGTCCACTGGCCAATGCGGAAGATGACGAACTCGGCGGGCCGCAGCGGCGCCACGCCCACCAGGCACACGAGGCGCCCGTTGTCGAGGTCGTTCTGCGTCATCGTGGAGCGGTCGCAGCGCACGAAGAAGGCCTTTTCGGGCTTGTCGCCCAGCAGCGCGCCGTTGGCCCACTCGTTGACGAGGAAGTCGCGCACCGTGGCGCGCACGTTGGCCCACAGCGCCTCCCCGTTGGGCTCGAACACGGCCCACTGCGTGCCCTTGTCGATGGAGCGCTCCAGGTAGGCGAAGTAGCGCCGCAGGTTGACGTACTTCCACTCGGGATCGGAGCTGATGGTGCGCGCGCCCCAGAGCCGGTTGCCGCGGCCTTCGAAGAATCGGAAGCAGTTGATGCCCTCGGGGTTGAGCACTTCCTGCTGCGCCGTGTTGATGGGCGTCTCGAAGCCGATGGCGCCACGCACCACCTCATTGGCCGGTGCCTTGTAGACGGCGCGTTCGGTGTCGTTGCGGGCGTAGATGCCCGCGACGAAGCCCGACGGCGGCAGGTTCAGCGGCTGGCGGGTGACCGGGTCGAACACCGTCACCCAGGGGTAGTAGAGCGCGGCGTACTTGCTGTCCAGCTTGGCCTTGAGCTTGCGCACGTCGGCGATCTTCTGGCCCTCGTGCGAGTCCAGCACGGCGATGCGGTAGCGCATCTTCTCGGCGTGCGCGATCAGCAGGTTGGTGATGGCCGCCACGTCCTCGGGCCGCGAGCTGGCGCGCCACGTGGAGCCGGGTGCGGCGACGATGGAGATGTCCTCCAGCGACTCGAACTGCTTGAAGCCGGTGGTGTAGTCCTGCGTCGGGTCGGCGCGGCCCTCGTACTCGGTGCGGCCGGGCAGCAGGCCGTCGTTGCCGCCGGCCAGCCAGGCGGTGGCGGTCAGCCCACGCTCGAACTTCTTGCGCAGTGCGGCCAGCTCGGTCTGCGCGGCGTCGTCCCATTCGATCTGCGTGATCTTCAGGTCCAGCCCGGTGCTCAGCGCATCCAGCGCCTTCAGCAGGTCGCTGCCGTTGTCGATGAGGTTGGTGGCCGGCGCGCTGCCGTTGAGCAGCACGATGGGCAGGCCCGCGCTGCCGGGGCCGCTGACACTGAAGAGGTCGAACAGCCCGTCGGGCACGCCGGCGGTCTTGTGCGCCGGCTCCAGCGGCAGGCCGCTCCAGGCGCCCAGCGACTGCCCCTCGGCCGTCAGCACCTCCAGGCTCAGGCCCACGGGGCGGATGGAGTCACCGGTGCCAGGCGTCAGCGTCAGCGCGAAGTCGGCCAGCGAGAACGTCGTCGTGCCGCCCGGCACGCCGGCCGGCGCCACGCCGGCGGTGAAGCTCCACACGCCCGACACACTCTTGCGTGCGACGTACAGCGGCAGGTCGGCGATGGCGCGCACGGCGGCCGGCGGGTTGGGCCCGCCGGCCGGCGCGTTCAGCGCGGCGGCGGCGGTGGAGATCCAGACGACGTCGCCGTCGGCCAGGTTGGCTAGCGTGGGCGTCAGCGTGGGGCCGCCGCCGGGGTCGGGCAAGGCGCCCAGCACGTTGGCGCCCAGCTTCACGGTGAAGCGCACCTGCAGGTTGCCGAAGGCGCCGGGGTAGCGGGCGACGATGCGGAACTGGTCGCTCGTGCCCACGAGCAGCCGGCCGTGGCCGTCGGCATACGGCGCGGCGCCGAAGGTGGCGGCCAGGTCGGTGGGGTAGGCGCCGCTGCGCGGGCGGAACACGCGGCTCACGTACAGCCGCTTGCCGCCCTCCTCGAAGAAGCTGCGCGCGGCCTGCCACAGGTAGTTGGTGGCGGTGGTGCTGCCGTCGTTGCCGAAGCCCAGCAGGTTGCCGTCGCCATGGCGGCGCTCGAACTCCGTCAGGCTGGTGAGGATGTCGGGCTCCTCCGTCACCGGGCCGTAGCGGCAGGGGCCGATGAAGCCCGTCGTCGTGGTGCTGACGCCTTCGATGGACTTCGATCGGAAGGACACCTCCTCGACGAACACACCGGGCGCAAGATATTCGGGCATGACGGTCTCCTTCGTGGGACGGGGCTTAGATCGGCACCAGCCGCAGCTCGCGCTGGGCGGGGGGCAGGCCGAGGGAGGCGAGGATCAGCGGCTCGCCGGTGATGAAGGCTGGGGGCGCGTAGGCCGTTGCGGCGCCCACGTCGGCCAGCGCGCTCACCTCGGGCTGGGCCGCGAAGGCCAGCACGTCGGGCGCGGCCAGCGCGGCGGACGCTGCGGCCAGCGCGCGATCGGCAAACACGCGCAGCTGCGCGGCCGGGCCGGGTGGCGAGCCGGGGCGGTCGGGCCGCGGCCGTGGCAGGTGCAGCGCCAGCCGGCCGTCGGCATCGGTGGCGCCGTCGACAACGCGGCCGTCGCCGGTGAGATAACTCACGCGCGCCCAGGCGGCCGGGGCGCCGTCCAGCTGCCAGGCCAGCAGCCCGTACACGCTGGCCAGCCCGGGCGGCGCGGGCCGGCCCGGCGCGGAAAGGAGGTTCACGCGCAGCAACCGCTGCCCCTGCAGCAGCGTGCCGGCCACGACCTGACCCGCCGGCGCAGCCGGCAGCGGCCAGGGCAGGCTCAGCGGCAGGAAGCGCTGCAGCTCGTCGCTCACAACGACATCCGCCTGCACCGGGGCGGCCGGCGCGGTGCGCCAGCGGTCGGCCAGATCGGGCCAGTGGTGGGCACCGCCGGGCGTGCTGCGCGCCACGCCCAGCAGCCGGCCGTCGCGGCGCTGCACCAGGCGGCAGCGCAGGCCGCCGGTGACGACCTCGCCGTTGGCCGCGTCGACGAACAGCAGGCCGTCGCCGGCCGGCAGCACCAGCTCGTCGCGCGGCGGGGCCAGCAGCGTCGCCACCATCAGGCCAGCCCTCCGGGCGTGCCGACGCCGAAGCGCCGCTCGGTGACCGGCGCGCCGGTGGGCTCGGGCTGGTCGATGTCCAGCAGCACCATGCGGGCCACGTAGGTCATGCCGGCCTGGAAGCCGCTTTTCACGCGGTCCCATAGCGACAGGTAGTCCGCCATCGACAGCGGGTCGGCGATCAGCTCCACCGTCTCCTCGGGCTGGAAGACGGCCGGGCTGCCCTGGGTGTAGCGGTTGATGACCTCGCCGCTGAGCGTGGGCAGCTGGTGCAGGAAGGCGAGCGCCCAGCCCAGCATCTGCGTCTGCTTGTCGGCCGCGCCGGCCACCGGCAGCATCAGGAAGTACAGGTCCACCGGCAGCGAGGGTTTGTACAGCCGCCCGTCGCGTGCGCGCCGCGGCGGCAGGTTGCGCGGCGAGCCGCCGATGCCCACGCGCCACAGCACGAGGTAGAAGCCTTCGGCCGGCGGCGTCTGGCCCTCGGTCAGGCTGCCCAGCGACGCGAGCCGGAAGGCGGGGGACGCGCCGAGCTGCAGGTCCGCCGCCGGGCAGGCCTCGCGCATCAGCGCCAGCACGCTCTCGCCCACGGCGCGGATCGCTGCGTAGTGCGCCATCAAAGGCCTCGCCGGGGCTGGTTCACACCTGTCTCCTGCCCTGATCGACGCCAGGGCGGAGCCATCCTAGGAAGGGGCTTCCGGGGCGGTCATCCTGCGTGTTAGGGACGCGGGCGCGGGCGTCCTCAATCGGGAGAAACCGATGCAGGTGACAGGTCTTTTCCCCTTGACTCGGTGGCGTCAGCGCGGTGGCACGAGCGGCCCGGACTCGGGCGCGAACCACGGGCCCTCGGGCACGACCTGGGGCTGCGCGGGGTCGGCCCGGTAGTGCGGCGACATGATCTGCACGCCGTTCTCGTTGAACACGTCCTGGATGTTCGCGTGCAGCTGGCTCATGGCCTCGGCTCGGCGCTGCGGCGCCGTGCGGCTGGCCTGCGCGCACAGCCGGTATTCCACGTAGAAGTCGCTCAGCGCCGTCTGCACGACGTAGGGCGCGGGCTGCTGCAGCACGCCGGGCGTGCGCTGCGCCGCCTGCATCAGCAGCGCATGCACCTGGCGCCACGGCGTGGCATAGCCGATGGTGACGGCCGTGCTCAGCACGAACTGCCCGTCCTGCGCCAGCCGCGAGAAGTTGCGCACCGGCTGGCCGAACACCACCGCGTTGGGCAGGCTGACCTGCTCGCCCAGCCCGGTATGCAGCTGCGTGGCGAACATGCCCAGCGCCGTCACGGTGCCCTCCACGTCGCCGATGCGCACGTACTCGCCCACGCGCAGCGCCCGCGAGTACATCAGCGACAGCCCGGCCATCAGCTGCCCCACCACGCCGGACGCGCCCAGCGACACCATCAACCCAGCCAGCACCGTGACGCCCTTGAACGCCTCGGTGCTGGCGCCGGGCAGGTAGGGATAGGCCATGGCGAGCGCGAACAGCCACACCACCAGCGCCACAAGCCGCCGCGTGGGCCCGGCCGTGTCGGCGTCCAGGCCCGCGATGCTCAGCTCGCCGCGCTGCACGCGCTCCAGCACGCCCTGCGCCAGCCGCAGCACGCCGCGTGCAGCCAGGAAGATCAGCACCGCCGTCAGCAGCCCCGGCACCGCGCTGAGCGCCGCGCCGCCCAGCGCCAGCAGCTGCGAGACCAGCCAGTCCCCCGCGCGCTCGCCCCAGACCCGCGTGGCCGCGAACTGGCGCAGCACGACGCTGGCCCACACGTCCAGCACCACCAGTGCCACCACCCAGCCCGCCAGCCCGGCCAGGCCGCGCAGCAGTGCGATGGCATGCTCGCCCGACACCTGCCACCACGGCCGCACCGCGCGCGCCTCGCCCGCGCCCAGTTGCCGCACCGCGTGGCGCAGCAGCCGCCGCCGCAGCACCGCCAGCGCCCACAGCAGGCCCAGCGCCAGCCCCGTGGCCAGCAGCGCGAACACCAGGCCCACGGCCCAGGCCCTGGGGTCACGCGCCTCGCGGGCCTCGGCCAGCGCCTGCTTCAGCCGGCGCTCGGCGTCCAGCGCGGCGGCGTCCAGCAGCGAGCCGGCCTGCGTGCCACCCAGGTCGTCCGGCACCAGGTGCAGCACCGTGATGCCGTTCGCCTGCAGCCGCACGGCGGGCACGTCGCCGGGCAGCGCCTGGCGCTCGACGCGGTCCGGCCCGGACGCCGCCAGCGCGGCCGACAGCGCCTCGCGCGCCGCCTCCACGCGCTCGGCCGGCGACTCGCCCTTGAGCGTGGCGCGCAGCGTCACGAGCTTGCGCTGGTTCAGGGTCAGCTCGGCCTCGTCGCCGCGCTCGTCGGCCTGCGCGGGCAGCGCCGCCAGCAAAGCCACGACCAACCACCAGCATCCGCGCAGTCGCATAGGCCCTCCCAGGTCTTGTCGGCCCCGAGCTTAGGGCCTGACGCCCGGCGGCTGCATCACCAGCCCGGCGGAGCGGCGCGACAGGTAGACCTGCAGCGCCATCAGCGCCTCGCCGTCCCACGCCGGCACCTGGGCACGCACGCCGCTGAAGCAGCCGCGCAGGCGGCGCTGCAGGCTGCCGAGTGACTGCCACTCCAGCCGGAAGACCGGGTAGTCGTCGACATGCCCCTGCGGGATCAGGCTGCCGCCCAGCCGCAGCCCGGCGCGCTCGTCGTGGCATTGCGTGCAGGACAGGTTCAGCGCACCGATGCGCGTCGAGTACAGGCGCTGGCCCTGCGCGGCGGCGCGGTCCAGCTCGGGGCCGCGGGGCGGCGCCAGTGGCAGGCCGCGTGACTGCTGCGACACCAGCGCCGTCAGCGCCAGCAGCGGCTCGGCCTCGGGCGCCCACGCGGGCTGCTGCTGGTGGCGCACGCGGCAGCGCTGGATGCGGCCGGGCAGGTCCAGCAGGCCCTCGTCGAACGCCGGGTAGCGCGTGGCGGCGCCGCGCAGCGTCTGCGGCTCGCCGTGGCAGCTGGCGCAGGAACGCGCGCCCTGCCCCCACAGCTCGCGGCCCAGCGCCACCGCCAGCTGGGCGGGGTGCTGCGCGTCGTCGGCCTGCAGCGCACGCAGCGCGGAGCTCATCGTGTCGCGCCCCGAGCGGCGGTCGTCGGCGTGCGCCATGCACGCCACGAGCAGCAGCAGCCAGGCGCGCTTCATGCCAACGTCAGCGGGCGCACCTCGCGGTGCTCGAAGCCCTGGTCGCCGCGCCAGACGAAGCTCAGCTCGCCGGCCTTGGTCGCCTGCATCCAGAACGCGAGGTAGGGGTTGGCCGACACGGCGGCGAACAGGTCCACGCCAACGACGAGTTCGCCGTCCAGCCGGCACTCGAAGCGGCGCACGAGATCGCGCGGCAGGCGCGCGCCGTCGTCGCCGGTGCGGTAGCCGGTCTCCATCGCGTGGGCCACCGTGGCGCGCACCTCGAAGGGCTCGCCGGCCTTGATGGCGGGCGGCAGCGTGATGACGGCGCGGGTCGCCATCAGCGGCCGCCGGGCCGCCCCAAGGGCGCTGGCACCCCCTCGGGGGGGCGTGAGCGAAGCGAGCGTGGGGGCTTCATGATCAGGGTTCCACGCAGGCCGCGAGCGTGACGACGACGTCCACGCCCGCCTGCCAGCAGCGGCCGTCCGCCGCCTTGGCCACGGCCACGACGCGCTGGCTGCGCGCCAGCCGCATGCGGGTGCTGAACTCGGGCCTCACGGCTGCCACGGCGGCCGCGCCAAACGCGACGTGCACGACATCGGGCTCCGGGTTCAGCGGCGTGAACAGCGCCAGCCCCACCACCGGCTCGGCCGCGGCGACGCGCACCGGCACCGCGTTGCCGTTCTCCACCAGCGCGGCGATGTCGATCTGCAGCGCGCCGGGCGCGGGGTCTCGCCCGGCCCAGGCACGGATGGCGGCGCGCATCGCGTCATCGCTGGCCTGCGCGGTGGGCAGCAGCGCGAGCGCCGACGCGGCGAGCGTGAACTCGCGCCGCTTCATTTCGACAGCGTGCCCAGGTAGGCCACGAGGTCGTCCAGTTGCTGCTCGGTCAGCGCCGGCCGGCCGGCCCAGGCCGGCGCCACGTCGCGCAGGCCGTCGGTCGAGCGGAACGGCGGCATCACGGTGGCCGGGTTGAAGCGGCGCATGTCGGCGATGCGCTCCCGCAGCGCCGGCGCAGACAACCGCGCGGCGGCCGCATCCAGCGGCGGCGCCAGGTTGCCGTGGTTGGGGTCGCCGGCGGCGGTCAGCGCATGGCACAGCAGGCACAGGCTCTGCGTGCGGTCGGCCACCAGCGCGCGGCCGCGCTCGATGTCCCCCGACTCAGCGCGGGAGCACGCCACCATCAGACAGGCAAGCAGGAACGCCCTCATCACCGGCCGTGAGTCTTTGAAGCGCGGGCCGAGCGCCGGGCCGCCCCAAGCCGGCCCGTCTGGCGATGTGCTTGCCGGTCGAGCCGGCAAGCATCGCCATCCCCTCGGGGGATCGACCGGACAGACCCGCGTTCAGCGAGGTCAGGCTGGGCGAGGGGCCAACACATCACACGAGGCTGTGCTTGCTCAGCGGCAGGTCGCGGATGCGCTTGCCCGTCGCCGCGAAGATCGCGTTCAGCACGGCCGGCGCCGCCACCGCGATGGTGGGCTCGCCCACGCCGCCCCAGAAGCCGCCGGACGGCATGACGAGGGTCTCGACCGCCGGCATGTGCTCCATCTTCAGCACCGGGTAGGTGTTGAAGTTCTGCTGCTCGACGCGGCCGTCCTTCACCGTGATCTCGCCGAACAGCGCGGCCGACAGCCCGTAGACGAAGCTGCCCTCCACCTGCGCGGCGATCTGCTGCGGGTTGACGGCATGGCCGGGGTCGGTGGCGGCGACGATGCGGTGGATCTTGAGCTCGCCCTTTTTGCTCACCGACACCTCGGCGCAGGCCGCGACATAGCTGCCGAAGCCCATGATCTGCGCCAGGCCCAGGTGCCGCCCCTTCGCGCGGGGCTTGCCCCAGCCGGCCTTGGCCGCCACTGCGTTCAGCACGGCCAGGTGTTTGGGCGAGCCGGCCAGCAGCTCGCGGCGCAACGCCAGCGGGTCGCGCTTGGCGGCGTGGGCCACCTCGTCGATGAAGCACTCCAGGTAGACCGCGTTCTGGTTCAGGTTCACGCCGCGCCAGAAGCCCGGCGGCACCGTCGGGTTGCGCATCGCGTGGTCGATGAGCAGGTGCGGCACCGCATAGCCCAGCGCGCCCTCGGCGCCGCCGGCGTTCAGGCCCTGGAACACGGCCGGGTCTTTGCCATCGCGGATGTTCTGCGGAAAGATGCCCGCGACGATGCTCTGACCCGAGATGCGCATGTGCAGCGCGGTGAGCTTGCCGGCCTCGTCCAGCCCCGCCGTCAGCTTGCACTGTGTGACGGGGTGGTAGCGGCCGTGCGTCATGTCCTCCTCGCGGCTCCAGATCAGCTTGACCGGCGTGCCGGGCAGCTCCTTCGCGATGGCCACGGCCTGGCGCACCCAGTCATGCACCGCGCCGCGCCGGCCGAAGCCGCCGCCCAGGTGCAGCTTGTAGACCTCGCAGGCCGCCGGCGGAAGGCCGGACGCCTCGGACGCCGCGGCCAGCGCGGCCTCGCCGTTCTGCGTCGGCGTCCAGACCTCGCAGCGCTCGGGTGTCCACTTGGCCGTCGCGTTCATCACCTCCATCGTCGCGTGGTTCTGGTGCGGGTAGCTGTAGACGGCCTCGACCCTGCGCGCCGCGCCGGCCAGCGCGCCCTTCACGTCGCCCTGGCTGCTGCCGACGGCGGCAGTGTCCGCGTCCAGCCCGGCCTTCAGCGTGGCGGCGGTGTCGGCGCTGTTCTGCGACACGTTGACGCCCTCGTCCCAGACGATGGGCAGCGCCTCCAGCGCCATCTTGGCGCTCCACCAGGTGTCGGCCACGACGGCCACGGCCGAATCGCCGACCTTGACGACCTTCTTCACGCCCGGCCGGCCCTCGATGGCCGCGGCATCGAAGCTCTTGAGCTTGCCGCCAAACACCGGGCAGTCCTTGATGGCCGCGTTCAGCATGCCGGGCAGCTGCAGGTCCATGCCGTAGACCTGCGAGCCGTCCAGCTTGGCGCGCGTGTCCAGCCGTTTGACGGGCTTGCCGGCCAGCGTCCAGTCCTTGGCGGGCTTGAGCTGGATGTCGGCCGGCGCGGCGAGCTTGGCGGCCTCGGCGGCCAGCGAGCCGTAGCTGAGCTTCTTGCCGGCATGCAGCACCCAGCCCGAGGCCGTCTTGCATTCCACGACCGACACGTTCCACCGGTTGGCCGCGGCCTGGATCAGCAGCGCCCGCGCCAGCGCGCCGCCCTTGCGCACGTACTCGTGCGACTCGCGCACGCCGCGGCTGCCGCCGGTGCTCATGCTGCCCCAGGCGCGGTTGCGCGCGAGGTTCTGGCCCGGCGTGGGGTACTCGGTCTTCACCCTGGCCCAGTCGCACTCCAGCTCCTCGGCGACGAGCTGGGCCAGGCCGGTCAGCGTGCCCTGCCCCATCTCCGAGCGGGCGATGCGGATGACGGTGGTCTCGTCCGGCAGCACCTGCACCCAGGCGTTCAGCTCGGGCGCGGCCGCGCCGGCCTGGGCAAGACCTGGCACGTGGAAGCCCACCATCAGCCCGCCGGCAACGGCCGAGGTGGCGCTGAGGAAATCGCGTCGATTCAGCGTCGCGCTCATGCCTGGCCTCCGTCGATGACGATGGGGATCTGTTTGCGCGTCACCTGGCCGGCCGCCAGGTGGATGGCGGCACGCACGCGGTTGTAGGTGCCGCAGCGGCAGATGTTGGTCATGGCCGCGTCGATGTCGGCGTCGGTCGGCTTGGGCTTGGCCTTCAGCAGCGCCGCCGCGGCCATCAGCATGCCGCTCTGGCAGAAGCCGCACTGGGGCACGTCCAGCGCGTCCCAGGCCTTCTGCAGCGGGTGGCTGGCGTTGGGGGACAGGCCCTCGATGGTGGTGATCTTCTGCGCCGGCGTCAGCGCCGACGCGGGCATCACGCAGCTGCGCATGGCCTCACCGTCGATATGCACCGTGCAGGCGCCGCACTGCGCAACGCCGCAGCCGTACTTGGTGCCCGTGAGGCTGAGCTGCTCCCGCAGCACCCACAGCAGCGGCGTGTCGGCCTCCGCCTCGTACTGCAACCGCTTGCCGTTGACCGTCAACTCCGCCATGCCCGCTGCTCCCGTTCCGCCAACCGTGGCGGGCGGCAGACTAGCAGGGTCGGCGCCGGGCTGCCAGCCAGGCCAGCCCCGCCAGCGCCAGCCATGCGGCATTCGGCTCCGGCACGGGCTGCAGCGCCGCCGTGCCGGTCAGCGCCAGCGTGAAGTCCGGGTCCACGCCGTGCGGCACGTCCATCGTGTAGCTGGCCGTCAATGCATAGCCGTGGCCCACCCGCAGCGCCAGGTCGTGCCCGGTGCCGCCGGGCAGCAGCAGCGTGCTGGTACCGGCCGTCGTGTCGGCCAGCGTCAGCGAGAAGCTCTCGTAGGCCGACGCGGCGCGCAGCCCGTCGGCGTGCAAGGTGCCGAGCAGCGTGCCGGCCGGCAGGCCGGTGTAGGCCGGGTCCAGGTAGAACAGCATCAGGCCTTGCAGCGTCACGCGCGCCGAGGCCGGGTCGGCCGCCGCCGCCAGCGCCGACACCGCGCTGACCGTGCCGGTGAACGTGAAGCTGAAGCTGTCCGCCGCGCTGCCGGCACCGCCGAGGAAGCTGATGGCCAGGCTGCCGCTGGCCTGGTCCTTGGGCGCGCCGGAGAACGGCAGCAGCGTCACGCTGGCCGCGGCGCCACCGGCCACGCCGGGCGTCTCGATGACGGCGGTGTGCGCATCGCTGTCGGTCAGGCTGGCGGCACCCGTGAAGGCCGCCTCGGCGCTGGCGCGGGTGAAGACCTTGTTGGGCGACGCGTCGAGGATGACGGCCTGGGCCGGGCAGGCAAGCGCGGCGAACAGGGTGAAGCAGGCAAGGCGCATGGCAGGCTCCTGGGCGAAGGAGCACAGATGCTGCGTCGGCGCATGCGCCGCGGCAAGCCCCTAGGGCCTGTTAACACGACGGGAGTAGGCCGCGAAGGCCCGCCGCCAGGGGCCAATCAAGGCGCAGCGCACAGCCCGCATTGATATGCGGGCAAGCGGTGCAACGCAGAGTGGTCCCTGGCGGCGGGCCTTCCCTTCGGGTTGAGACCAAAAAGCCCGCGCGCGGCGTTGCAAATCCTCGCCGGGTGTCCAACCCGGCTGCGGTTTTCGCCTTGCTCGCGGGCTTTTTGGCCTCAACGCGGCCTGCTCCCGTCGTGCTAACAGGCCCTAGTCCTGGCGCCAGCCGCGTTGCGCCATGCAGCGCTTCTGCGCCGCCACGGCGCCGGCCGTGGCCTGCAGGCGCTGCTGCTCCTCCTGGGCCGCGCAGTGCGCGCCGGCGCAGCCGCCGGGCAACGTCATGCGCTGCTCCAGACGCGCCGTGCGCATCACGTCCTTCTCGCAGGCCGCCAGGTCGGCCTGCAGGTCGGCACTCGGGGTCTTGGGGTTGACCCAGTGGGGCGAGGCGCAGGCGCCCAGCGCGGCGCAGATCAGCAGGGGCAGGACGTTGGTGGACAGCAAGCGGGTCATGCGGGCATCTTAGAAGCCTGCACCGCGACAGCGGCCCGGCCGGGCAGGTTCCTCACCCGCGGTGCCGGGCCGCGCCGCCGGTCAGCGCGCCGGCACCACCTTCTCCACGGCGCTCCAGGGCACCAGCTTGAAGTTCTGCGGCCCGTGCGGCAGGCGCTTGTGGCCGTCCTGCACGACGAGCACGCCCTGCGCGTATGGCCCGCCGAGGTTGGCCGGCGTCAGGTCCAGCCCGTCGGTCTCCGACACGCCGTCGATGCCCAGCGCCGCGTTGGTGCCGATGGCAAACGTGCCGCGCTGCGCGAACGGCGGCTTGATGTCGTAGACGGCGTAGGAGTCGCTGCCCTGCGACGACACCACCAGCCAGCCGCGGCCCGGGTGGATGGCCAGGCCTTCGACGTCGGGCGTCAGACCCGGGCCGGCCTCGATGACCAGCTGCGGCGCGCTGCCCGGCGTGGCCAGGTCGCGGCGCCAGATGCCGCGCTTCTCCTCGCCGACGAACAGCGCCCGATTCGCCTCGTCGACGACGCAGCCCTCGGGCTGGCTGGCGAGGCGGAACTCGTCCACCGCGTCGACACGCCAGGCCTTGCCGGCCAGCCGCAGGCGCAGCTGCTGCACGCGGCCGTCCTTGTCGTTGGGGAAGACGTCCAGCCCGCCGTCGGCGTTGCGGCCCACGCAGAGGCCGTAGATGTCGTCCAGCGTCGTCTTCAACCGCGCCAGCTCGCTGACCTGGCCGGCCGGCGAGACGGCGAACAGCACCAACCCGGCCTCGTCGCGCTGCGTGGCGACGGCGAGGTCCAGCTTGCGCCCGCCGTAGATCAGGCCTTGCCGCAGGTCCACGTTGTTGATGCGGCCCACCGGCAGGAACTGGCGCTCGCGGCCGTCCAGGCCGTAGACGGCCAGGCCGCGCTTCTTGTCGGTGGCCAGGATGAGGCTGCGCGCGCCCTGCCCCGGGTGCACCCAGATGGCCGGGTCGTCGGCCGCGTCGCCGGCCTCGCGCACCGGCTGCGTCTGGCCGGTGGGCAACACGACAGCGGGCCGTGCTGCCGGCGCAGCCGCCGGGTGCTCCGCCAGCCAGGCGTCCAGCCGCGCAGTCAGCGCCTTGCCGCCCGAGGCGGCATCGGCCAGCAGCAGGCGGCGGCTCACGCGCTCGGCGTTGGCGGACAGCGCCCACAGCCCCACGTCCGGCTCGGCCACGTACAGCAGGCCCTCGGTGTCGCGCACGCGGCAGGCGCTGGGGTCCAGCGGCGTCGCGAGGCGCTGCACCGGCAAGGCCTGGTCAGCGCGGATCAGCCATTGCTCCGACAGCCCTTCCTTGCCGAGCAGGAACAGCTGCAGCAGCCCTTGCGGGTCGCGGTAGAGGCACAGCTGCGCGACGTCCACCGCCGGCGCGGGCCAGGCGGCCATGCGCGCGAGCTTGCCGCCGTCGGCGCGCCACAGCTGGATCTGGCCGCTGTCGGCGTCCTGCAGCACGGCAAACACGCCATCGTCGGCGCGCTGGTCCATGTGCTTGGCGCGGATGGCATGCCGCGCCAGCGTGCGGCCGGCGTCGTCGTGCAGCTCCAGCGCGGTCTTGGCCAGCGCAAAGCGCTCGGCATGCGCGCCGGCGGCGGCCGCCGCGAGGGCCAGGGTCAGCAACAGGCCGCGCATCAGTTCAGGCTCCACTTCAGGCCCAGCTTGACGCTGCGGCCGTACCGCTCGTACTGCGCGTTCTGCGCCGGCGTGGCCTGGTAGACGTAGTAGGCCTGGTTGGTCAGGTTGGCGGCGTCGACGGCGATCTCCAGCTGCTTGCTGACCGCGTATTTGAACGAGAAGTCCAGCCGCTTCTGGCCGTCCACGCGCAGGTCGTGGGCGGGGTCGAACACGCTGCCCACCTCGATCAGATAGGACGACTGCTGGTTCAGCGCCAGCCTCGTGTTGACGCCGTGGCCCTCCCAGCCCAGGCTGAGGTTGAAGCTGCGGTCCGACTGGCTGGGCAGGCTGATCTCGCGGCTCTTCCACACGCCGCCGTCATAACCGCCGACGCGGGCCTTGGAGCTCACGAACGTGGCGTTGGCGCCGACGATGAGACCGTTGAACGGTGCCGGCAGGCTGCGCAGCGCCTGCGCGTAGGCCAGCTCCACGCCGTGCAGCTTGGCGCTGCTGCCGTTGGCAAAGGTGTTGACCTGGCCGAAGCTCTCCCAGCCGGCGCTGCCGGCCAGGTCGGTCTGGAAGGCGAAATCGCGAATGCGCTTGGCGAAGACATAGGCCGACAGCGTGCCGTCGCGGCCCAGCCCCTGCTCGATGCCGACATCCAGGTTGCGCGAGCGCAGCGGCCTCAGGCGCGGGTTGCCCAACTCGGCCTCGTCGCCGTCCACCACCATGCCGGGCGACAGCTGCTCGAAGCTGGGCCGCACCAGCGAGTTCGTGAACGCGGCGCGCGCCAGCAGCTGGCCGCCCAGGTCCTGGCGCAGCAGCAGCGCCGGCAGCCAGTGCGTGCTGCGCGTGTCCACGGCCACGGGCGACGGCGCGCCGTCCTTCAGCGCCATGCCGCGGGCGTGGAAGCCGATGCGCTCCACACGCACGCCGCCCAGCAGCTGCAGGCCGCCGCGCTCCCAGGTGGCCTGGGCGTAGGCGGCGTCCACGTCTTCCTTGATGTCGAAGTCGCCGGTGACCGAGTCGGCCGCGTCGCGCGAGCCGGCCAGGTCCACGCCCTGCCACAGCGCGCGCGCCTTGACGGCGTCGCCGGCCGGGCCGATGGCGCTCCACGGGTAGTCCACGACGTCATTGCCGGAGATGGCCGAGAACGTCGGCGTGCCGATGGTCTTGCCCTTGAGCTTCCAGGTTTCCTGCTGGTTGTCCTTGTGGCGACGCGTGGCCTTGGCGCCCAGCTTGAATTCCAGCTCGTCGCCACCGCCCAGCTCGACGCCGCGCTTCACGTCCAGCTTCAGGTGCTCGACGCGGTCACGCGCCTCGCTGTCGCCGATCTTGAAGTTGTTGAGCTTGTAGAGCGTGGCGTCCTGCAGCGTGGCCGGGCCTTGCAGCACGGGGCGCTCGCCGTCGGTGAAGCCCAGGCCCGTGAACTTGGCGTCGAAGGCCGACGACGACAGCGCGCTGGGCGTGCTCTCCCCGGCGCGGCCGACGCCGGTCTCGGCACTGGCCTGCCAGCCGGCCACGTCCAGCTCGCCGCCCAGCGCCAGCGAGCTGGTGCGGGCCACCTCGCGGCGGTCCTTGAGCCCGCGCGACACCGTGCCGCCGCCCGTGCTGCCGGCCGCCTGCGGCGCGGAGAACGCGACCTTCATCGACTGGCGCGTCTCCTCGTCCGTGAAGCGGCTGCTGAAGCCGCGCAGGTAGAGCTGCCGGCCGGCCGCGGGCCGCCAGTCCAGGCTGGCCGCGGCGCCGACGCGCGAGCGCAGGATGGTGTAGCGGCGCAGTTCGAACGAGGCCAGCTTGCCCGCGTCCCACGCGCCGCCGGTCTCGACGTTGTCGCTGGCGAAGCGGCGCTGGTCGCTGGACAGCGCCACGGCCAGGCCTAGCGTGCCGTCGGCAAAGCGGTCGGCAAACGTCAGGCCGGCGCGTGGGCGGGTGCGGCCCAGGTTGGTGTCGTGGTTGGCGCCCAGCTCCGCACTCAGCAGCCGGCCTTTCACGTCGAAGGCCGTCAGCGTGTTGACGCGCACGCTGCCGCCCAGGCTGCTGGCGTCGACGTCGGGCGTCAGCGTCTTGTTCACTTCGAGCGAGCGGATCAGCCCGGCCGGCACCACGTCCAGCCCCGGCGCGCGGCGACCGGCCTCGGAGGCCGGCACGGTGGCGCCGTTGATGCTGACGGTGTTGTAGTCCGACCCCAGGCCGCGCACGCGCACGAAGCGGCCCTCGCCCTGGTCGCGCTCCACGGTCACGCCCGGCAGGCGGGCCAGCGCCTCGGCGGCGTTGTCGTCGGGCAGCTGGCCGATGCCGTCGGCATGCACGACGCTGAGCACGCCCTGCGCGGCGCGCTGCTTGTCCAGCGCGGACTGCAGGCTGGCGCGCTGGCCGGTGATGACGATGGTGTCCAGCTGCTGAGGTGCTGTCGTCTGCGTTTGCGCCTGGGCCGAGAAGGCCAGGCCCAGCGACAGGGCCAGCAGGCTGGGGCGGGGAAGGTGTAAGTGATGCATGGCGGAGGCCTGATGGGGAATGGCCGCGATGCTCGCGAGCCGCCATGGCGCCCGTTTGAAATGACCGTCACAAAAGCCGGTTGGCGCAGCGGCGGCACCGGCGGTGAGCCGATCCGACTCCCCCGCCGCTGCTTCCCAACGCTGTCACACGCCGTTCATACGATGGCCGCATGACCCGCCTCGCCCTGCCCGCCCCGCTCACCGGCCAGCCCCTGCGGCTGCTGGCCCGCGAACTGTTCTACCCGCTGCTGGTGCTGCTGCTGGCCGGCCTCGCGCTCGCCTTCGCGACGCTGGGCGAGCTCAAGCCCGTGGCGCAGTGGCACTGGACCGACGTCGTCAGCGAAGGCGGCATGGCGCTGATGGTGGGCGTGTGGCTGGTGTACGTGCGCGGCAGCCGCCCCGCCGGCCGCGTGACGACCTGGCTGGTGCTGGGCCTGGCGGCCATGCTGGTGGGCGAGTGGGTGGACGCGCTGGACGAGGTCTGGCGCCTGCCCAAGGCCATGCTGTGGGACAACGCGCTGGAAGGCCTGACCCCCGTGGGCATGCTGCTGCTGACCGTGGGCCTGCACCACTGGCGCCAGGAGCAGCGCGTGCTGGGCCGGCAGCTCGCGCAGCGCGAGCGCTTCCTGCGCGACCACCGCGCCGTAGACCGCGTCACGCAGCTGGCCGATGCCGGCTACATGGCCCAGCAGATCCAGCTCGAACGCGCGCTGGACCGGCCCGGCTGCGTGCTGATGCTGGGCCTGGCCGGCTTCGGCACGCTGGCCCGCGAGCAGGGCCTGCGCGGCGCCGACCATGCGCTGGAAGCCGCCAGCCTGACCCTGCTGCTGAACCTGCGCCCCGCCGACCTGCTGTGCCGCTACGCCGGCGACCGCTTCGTCGTGCTGCTGCCCGGCTGCAGCACCGCCGACGGCGAGCGCCTGGCCGGCGAGCTGACGGCCGCGCTGGCCGCACTGAGCTTCAACGGCCCCGACGGCCGGCGCCAACGCCTGCCGGTGCAGGCCGCGCTGCGCGCCACCACCGGCACGCAGCCGCCCGAACATCTGCTGCTGGACCTGCTGCAAGCGCTATGACGCTGCCCGCCCAGCTCGCGATGCTGCGCCCGGCCGACACCGCCGGCCTGCCGCCCTACGAGCTCGACACCGCCTGCCTGCCTGCCACCGACCACGCCGCGCTGCTGGCCGAGTTCGCACACCACCGCGGCGTGCCGCTGGCCTGGCCGGCGCAGCCGCTGATCTCGCCGCGCGAACTGCTGGCGCTGCTGGCGCCGCTGCGCGAGGCCGGCGCCGACAGCGCCTTCGCGCTGGGCCAGCTGCTGCTGCCCGGCCACTACGGCCTGGCCAGCCAGGCGCTGCTGCAGGCCGGCAGCCTCGTCGACATGCTGCAGGGCCTCACCCGGCATGCCGGCCGGCTCACGCCGCTGCTGACGCCGCGGCTGCTGGTGGACGACGATGAGCTCATCCTCGTCTGGACCGACGCCTGCGGCCTGCCGCCGGGGCTGCGCGGCTTCGTCGTGGACCTGCACATGAGCGCCGTCACCAGCCTGTGCGCGTGGCGCGCCGGGCGGCGGCTGCCGTGGCGCTTCAGCTTCGACCGCACCGCGCCGCGCGACCGCGCCCAGCACGCGGTACACCTGGGCACGGCGCTGCACTTCGGCTGCCAGGTGGATGCGATGCGCCTGCCGCTGGCCGACGCGCAACAGGCCTGGCCCGCCGCGCCCGGCCTGGCCGCCGCCGCGCTGGCCCGCCAGGCCGACCCGCAGGCGCTGCGCCGTGGCCTGCTGGCCGACATGGCCGACCGCCTGCTGCGCGACCCGGCCCAGCCGCCCAGCCTGGAGGCGCTGGCCGCCGGCTACGGCCAGAGCCCGGCCACCTTCAAGCGCCGGCTGGCCCGCCACGGCACGCACTACCAGGCCGAGGTGGACCGGCTGCGCGCACACGTCGCCGTCTACCTGCTGGGCCCGCGCGGCCAGGGGCGCGACACGGTGGCGCAGGCGCTGGGCTATTTCGACGGCGCCAACTTCCGCCGCTCCTTCAAGCGCTGGACCGGCCTGGCGCCGGGCGCGTGGGCAGCGGGCTGAACAGTCCAGCCGCGACCGCGGTGGCGCCCCGGTCGGCGGCCATGTCGGGTTTCGGCGCCGGCCCCCGTTTTATCGATCAGGGGCCACGTCTGCGGTGATCAATCCCGGGGACTGCGGCGCCAGCGAATGTTCCGTGTCCGAAGCAGACCCACAGGAGCCCCGCATGACACCCGCAGCGCCGCCGTTCGACATCGCCATCCCCATCTACGAGGGCGTCGACCTGATGGACGTCGCCGCGCCGGTGGAGATGTTCAGCTGGATGGCGACGCTCTGGCACGAGCGCGCGGCCACGATCTCGCTGGTGGCCCAGGACCTGCGCCCGCTCAAGACGCGGGACGGCCTGATCCTGACGCCACAACACCGTTTCAGCGACTACGGCCACGGCAAGCGCCAGGCTCAGCTGCTGTGGGTACCCGGTGGCAATCCCGCCGCGCTGAACACGCTGATGCGCGGCGGCGCCCTGTTGGACTTCCTGGAACAGCAGAGTGCGGGCGCGGGGCATGTGTGCTCTGTCTGCGAAGGCGCCTTCCTGCTGGCCGCCGCCGGACTGCTGGACGGGTTCCGCGCGACCACGCACTGGGCCTTCATCCCCTGCTTCCAGGCGTTTCCCGACATCGAGGTCGCCGAGGGCTACCCGCGCTGGGTTGTTGACGGCAACCGCATCACCGGCGGCGGCATTTCATCGGGGCTGGACGAGGCCTTGAAGGTCATCGAGATCCTCGCCGGCGAAGCCATCGCCAAGCAGGTGCAGATGAACACGCAGTACTTCCCGGAACCGCCTTTCCATCAGGTCATCCAGCCCGCCACCAGCTGTCCCCTGGACGTCCATCGCCCACGGCAGCCCTAGCGATGCGGCCGCCGCGCCGCCGGCGCTTGCCGATCCGCAAGCAAGCCTTCACCCCCGGTCCCTGGTTCCCTCAACAAGGAGAGTCTCCATGACGAACGCGTCGACTGTCAGAGTCCGCAGGTCCATCCTCGACCTGCAAAACGAGTACGACCGCGGCAACAGGAAGCCGCTGGAAGATGTGATCCGCGCCTGGAAGGGCATCCAGGAACTTCCGCCCACCGACAAGCGCTCGTTCTTCATCCTGGGCGGATACCACGGCGAGCCCTTCAACTACCGCGGCGCCGTGGATGCACTGTCTCCCACAGACATCTACACCTACTGGGGCGGCTGGTGCAACCACGGCAACGTGCTCTTCCCGACCTGGCATCGCATGTACCTCTACAAGCTCGAGGAGGCGCTGCGGACCATCGTGCCGGACGTCACGCTTCCGTTCTGGGACGAAACCAGCGAGGACGCGCTCAAGAACGGCATTCCGCGGGTGCTGACGCAGGAGAGCTTCGAGCTGGACGGCGTCGTCATCAAGAACCCGCTGCACTCGTTCAAGCTGCCCCAGGCGCTCAGCGACGACCTGCCCGGCGACAACCAGGTCTACGTGAAGCCGGCCGGCTATGAGACCGTGCGCTACCCGCTGTCGGGCCTCGTGGGCACACCCGAGGCGCGCGCGGCCACCGAGGCTCACAACCGGCAGTTCCCCGACGCCGAGCAGAACGTCAAGCTGCTGAACCAGAACGTCGTCGCCTGGCTGCAGGGCGGCAACCCGACGCCAACCCATCCGAACCCCACCGGCAACGGCGTGGCGGCGATGTTCAGCAACTGCCTGAAGGCGCCCAACTACACCGTGTTCTCGAACACGACGTCGGCCGCGCAATGGGGGCTGGACCACCCCGGCACCGTTGTCCCGCTCGAGCAGCCGCACAACGACATCCACCTCTCCGTGGGCGGCTTCGATCTGCCCGGGCAGTTCGAGTCCGGGCAGATCGCCGACGCCAACGGCGACATGGGGGAGAACAACACCGCCGGGCTGGACCCGATCTTCTTCTTCCACCACTGCAACATCGACCGGATGTTCTGGATCTGGCAGAAGCAGCATGGCGCGACGGATCAGCTGAGCGTCATCCCGGGCTATCCAGGCACCAACTCCAGCGACTCCCAGGGGCCGACGCCGGGCATCCCGCCGGGCACGGCGCTGGACCTGAACACGCCGCTCAATCCGTTCGTCAAGGACGAGTTCGGCAGCATCTGCACATCGATGGATTGCACCAACATCGAGACGCAGCTGCACTACACCTATGGCCCGGGCTCGTTCGATGACGGGATCACGCAAGTCGCCGCGCCGGACACCACCGGCAGGAAGCTCACCGTGCGCGGCATCGACCGTGCGCTCTTCGAGGGGTCCTTCGTCGTGAGTGCCCACGCCAAGGTGACGTCGGACACCGGCGCCATCACCGACTACTACCTCGGCAGCCACTCGGTGCTGAGTCGGCGCAACGTCGTGAAATGCGCCAACTGCCTGACGCATCTCGAGGTCATCGCGCATTTCCCGCTGGACGGCGTGCCCGCCGCCGATGTCGACAAGGCGCAGTTCACCATCGCCATCCAGCACCGCGGCAGCACAAAGCAGTTGCCGGGCGGCGCGACAGTGAACCTGCTGTCTATGCATGCGGGACGGCGCCTGGCTCCCCTGCCCGCCAAGCTCAAGTTCACTGCCGCCGTGCGCGCCTGAACCCCGCAGCCCACCAGGAGCGAACCCATGAGCTTTTCACCCGAGACCGGGAGCCTGGCAGGCCTCTGGACCTACCGCAGTCTCCTGAACGACCCCGACGTGGCGACCGCCTTCAACGACCTGGAATTCGGTCGCGGCCACATCGAGATCGAGAACGCCCCCATGGGGATCTTCAAGGGCCGGATCTACGGGCCGGGCTGGGAACTGCGGCTCAACGGCTCTATCGAGTACGGCAACCCTTGCAGCGTGCGCTTCCAGGGGCGCGGTGTTGTCGGCGGCGAGGAATGGGTCTACGACTACGTCGGGTACCTCAGCCCGCCCTGGCCCGCCGGCAACGCACAGCGCCCGGCGCTGGCCGGGTCAATCATCCGGACCGTCCCGCACGCGAGTGGGGCGGGCGGTGTGGCCCCGGCTGGGGTCGTCTGCTCCTGGTACGCGGTCATGACAGACCGCGCCGCCTGAGCGCGAACGCCGCATCGGCCCGGCCATGGTTCCCGCGTGGCGGCAAGCGCACACGGTCGCGGCGGCCGCCGCCCCCGCTCGGCGCGAGCGGGGAGCCGTGGCGCGGCGCGCGCTCAGCTTCGCTCTGCTAGGCCTGATCGCGGGAGAGCTGCCCGGCATGCTGCACGGCGCCACACCGCTGACCATCTGTAGCCTGGCGTGCGCCGCAGTGGGCGGCCTGGCGGGCCTCACGCTGCCGGCAGCACGGCATCGCTCGTGCGCGGGAGACAGCTGGGTGGCCTGCATGGCCGCGGTCGGCTGCGGCATGGCCGTCGACCTGGCCGGCGTCTCACCGCTGGCCCTGGCGAGCATCTGCCGCACCAACAGCGAGTGGCCATACGCCGGTGTCGCGATGCTGGAGGCGCATCTGCGTTGGTTTCCGTGGACTGCGGCGGCGATGCTGTTCACGCTGGTGCTGGAGCGCGGGCGCGCGCAGTCGCGGGTCACGCAAGCCGAGCGCGGCGGCGGGCTCGCGCGACGCGTGGCGTGGGTGCTCGTCGAGTTCGGCGCGATGCTGGCCCTGATGAGCGCGTTCATGGAAGCGGCCGCCGCCCTCGCTTTGGCGGCAAGGATGCCCTGGGCCGCCGACGGCATGGTCGCGAGCATGCTGGCCAGCATGCTGCTGTACTTGCACCTGCGGCTGGCGGCGCGCCGCGTTCAACATGCTGTGGTGCGATTCTGGAAGCACTGTCCAGTTCCAGCGAGATCGCGTGTCGCCAGGCGCTTCGGCTTGCACGCGCTGAACTCGCGGGTCAGTGCACTTCTCCACTTGATGCGCCATTGACACCGACAACTTCTGCGTCACGCGCTGCCAGTCGTGAGCCGCCTGCCGGCGCACCCGGCGGTCGCCACCTCGGTGTCAACGTGCTCGGCTGAGCGTTCAGGCGGTGAGATTCGCGGTCAAGCGCCGACCTGCGGCGCTGAAGCTGGCGTGGCTCCCCATCGCGGCAAGGCCGTCCTCACTTCGCCCAGCACCTCGACAACCTCCCCACCCGGCAGACATGTGTAGTTGCCAGCAAACCTGAAGAATCATCTAGCCCCAATGGCCGGTCTCCGTTCATAGGCCTACCGTTTGGTTTCCAGATCAAGCGGGCGAGCCGCGAAGGAGACCGGCATGGAACTGTATGCAGCCATTGACCTGCACAG
>NZ_JBIGHX010000013.1:0-65556 GCF_043555885.1 Pelomonas lactea
CGCCACCGAACTTCTTGGACAGCACGGTCGCGATTGCAGCCGTCAGCGTGGTCTTGCCGTGGTCGACGTGACCGATCGTGCCCACGTTCACGTGCGGCTTGGTCCGTTCAAACTTGCCTTTTGCCATTTCTATTCTCCGAAAAGAGCGGATCGCCAGTCTGTTGGTTTAGCGTTTCCGTAGCACCCGTGGTTCCCGCCGACTGGCGAAGCGGGCGGGCCGCTACGAAGACGATTCTTTAGAAGCGGATCAGTTCTTGCCGCGCGCCAGGATGATGGCGTCGGCAACGTTCTTGGGCGCTTCGGCGTAGTGCTTGAACTCCATCGTGTAGGTCGCGCGGCCTTGCGTGGCCGAGCGCAGCGACGTGGAGTAGCCGAACATTTCGCTCAGCGGGACTTCGGCCTTGATGACCTTGCCGCCGCCGACCATGTCGTCCATGCCCTGCACCATGCCGCGACGGCTGGACAGGTCGCCCATGACGGTACCGGCGTAGTCTTCCGGCGTCTCGACTTCCACGGCCATCATCGGCTCGAGGATGACGGGGCTGGCGCGACGCATGGCTTCCTTGAAGCCCATGGAGGCGGCCATCTTGAACGCGTTTTCGTTCGAGTCCACGTCGTGGTACGAACCGAAGGTCAGCGTCGCCTTGACGTCGACGACCGGGAAGCCGGCCAGCACGCCGTTCGGCAGCGTGTCGATGATGCCCTTTTCCACGGCCGGGATGTATTCGCGAGGAACCACACCGCCCTTGATGGCGTCGACGAACTCGAAGCCCTTGCCCGGCTCTTGCGGCTCGAGCGTCAGCACCACGTGACCGTACTGGCCCTTACCACCGGACTGGCGAACGAACTTGCCTTCGACGTCGGTCGCGGTCTTGCGGATGGTTTCGCGGTAGGCCACCTGCGGCTTGCCAACGTTGGCTTCCACACCGAACTCGCGCTTCATGCGGTCGACGATGATTTCCAGGTGCAGCTCGCCCATGCCGGAGATGATGGTCTGGCCGGACTCTTCGTCGGTACGCAGACGGAAGGACGGGTCTTCCGCAGCCAGGCGACCCAGCGCCAGGCCCATCTTTTCCTGGTCGGCCTTGGTCTTGGGCTCGACGGCCTGCGAGATCACGGGCTCAGGGAAGATCATCTTTTCCAGCGTGATGACGCTTTCGGGGTCGCACAGGGTTTCGCCCGTGGTGACGTCCTTCAGGCCCACGCAGGCGGCGATGTCGCCGGCCAGAATTTCCTTGATTTCTTCACGCTGGTTGGCGTGCATCTGCAGGATCCGGCCGATGCGCTCCTTCTTGCCGCGAATCGGGTTGTAGACGGTCGCGCCCGACTGCAGCACGCCCGAATACACGCGAACGAAAGTCAGCTGGCCGACATAGGGGTCGGTCATCAGCTTGAAGGCCAGCGCCGAGAACTTCTCCTCGTCGGTACGCTGACGCGTGATCGGCTGGTCGTCTTCGTCCGTGCCCGAGACCGGCGGGATGTCCAGCGGCGACGGCAGGAAGTCGATGACGGCGTCCAGCATGCGCTGCACGCCCTTGTTCTTGAACGCGGTGCCGCACAGCATCGGCTGGATTTCCGTCGCGATGGTGCGCTGACGGATGGCAACCTTGATTTCCTCCTCGGTCAGGTCGCCCGTCTCGAGGTACTTGTTCATCAGTTCTTCGGTGGCTTCGGCGGCGGCCTCGACCATCTTCTCGCGCCATTCCTGGGCCACTTCGACCAGGTCAGCGGGGATGTCTTCGAAGGTGAACTTCATGCCCTGGGACGCTTCGTCCCAGATGATGGCCTTCATCTTGAAGAGGTCCACCACGCCCTTGAAGTTTTCCTCGGCGCCGATGGGAATGACCACGGGCACGGGGTTGGCCTTCAGGCGGGTCTTCATCTGGTCCACGACCTTGAAGAAGTTCGCGCCGGTGCGGTCCATCTTGTTGACGAACGCGAGGCGGGGCACCTTGTACTTGTTGGCCTGGCGCCAGACGGTTTCCGACTGGGGCTGCACGCCACCCACGGCGCAGTACACCATGCAGGCGCCGTCCAGCACGCGCATGGAACGCTCCACCTCGATGGTGAAGTCCACGTGTCCGGGGGTGTCGATGATGTTGAAGCGGTGCTCGGGGTAGGACATGTCCATGCCCTTCCAGAAGCAGGTCGTGGCAGCCGACGTGATCGTGATGCCGCGCTCCTGCTCCTGCTCCATCCAGTCCATCGTGGCGGCGCCGTCGTGCACTTCACCGATCTTGTGGTTCACACCGGTGTAGTAGAGGATGCGCTCGGTCGTGGTGGTCTTGCCGGCATCGATGTGCGCGGAGATACCGATGTTGCGGTAGCGCTCGATGGGGGTTTTGCGGGCCATGGTTTGCTCCAGAAGGCAGGAGCCGCCAGCGGGTTGGTAGAAACCCGAGGCGGCCGAAAGACGATGAGTTTAGAAGCGGAAGTGCGAGAACGCCTTGTTGGCTTCTGCCATGCGGTGAACTTCGTCGCGCTTCTTCATCGCGCCGCCGCGGCCTTCAGCGGCCTCCAGCAGTTCATTGGCCAGGCGTTGGGCCATCGACTTCTCACCGCGCTTGCGAGCGGATTCCTTCAACCAGCGCATGGCGAGAGCCATCCGGCGGACGGGGCGAACTTCCACGGGAACTTGGTAGTTCGCACCGCCGACACGGCGGGACTTCACTTCAACCATGGGCTTCACGTTGTTCAGGGCGACCATGAACACTTCCAGCGGGTCCTTGCCGATCTTCTTCTCGACCTGCTCCAGGGCACCGTAGATGATGCGCTCGGCAACAGCCTTCTTGCCCGATTCCATGATGACGTTCATGAACTTGGACAGATCGACGGAACCGAACTTGGGATCCGGCAGGATTTCGCGCTTGGGTACTTCGCGACGACGTGGCATGGCACTCTTCCTTTTTCTTCAGTTGGAGACGGCTTGATTGCCTGACTCCGCTGGACAACCACCGACATCTGGGGTTTATCCACTTACTCGGTCCACTGTGAATCAGCGACCGCAACAACGCTGGGTCAGCTACAAAGCTGAGCCCGAACAGACGATTTACTTCTTCGGACGCTTGGCACCGTACTTGGAACGGGCCTGCTTGCGGTCCTTGACGCCTTGCAGGTCAAGGGAGCCACGGACGATGTGGTAACGCACACCGGGCAGGTCCTTCACCCGGCCGCCGCGCACCAGCACGACGCTGTGCTCTTGCAGGTTGTGGCCTTCACCGCCGATGTAGGAGATGACCTCGAAACCGTTGGTCAGGCGCACCTTGGCGACCTTACGCAGAGCCGAGTTCGGCTTCTTCGGCGTGGTGGTGTAGACGCGGGTGCAGACACCGCGGCGCTGCGGGCAGTTCTGCATCGCAGGCGACTTGGACTTCGTGACTTCGGCTTCACGGCCTTGGCGCACGAGTTGATTGATGGTTGGCATAAAACGACTTGTTCCCGTTTGAAGTCAGTGAACTTCGCTTTTCAGGCGCGCAGCAATGCAGCGCCCAAAAGGCGAAGAGCCGGCGATTGTAGGCTGCGCAGGTCCAAACGGGCAAGCCCTGGGCTTTTCGGTCGGCTGGCGCGGCCGGGCTCAGCCGGGCAGGGCTACCGCCGGAGCGACCCAGCGAGCGGGGCTGACGATGGTCAGCCCCATGGGCCGCGCGCGCCGGGCCAGCGCCAGCACGGCACGGTCTCGGGAGAACAGATAGGTTGCGCCGATGGCCAGCGCGAGGTCGATGAAGCGCTGGTCGTCCCGGTCCCGGCAGACC
This sequence comes from Pelomonas lactea, assembly GCF_043555885.1. Classification (NCBI taxonomy): domain Bacteria; kingdom Pseudomonadati; phylum Pseudomonadota; class Betaproteobacteria; order Burkholderiales; family Sphaerotilaceae; genus Roseateles; species Pelomonas lactea. Next base: position 3,753 of record NZ_JBIGHX010000013.1, read on the forward strand.
AGGCCGTGCGGCGGCAGCCGTGGCGTGTCGACCACGCGGCAGCGCGCGGCGATGGCGGCATCGATGGCGGCGACGTCGGGCTGGTAGCGCGCCAGCGCGTCGCGGCCCAGCACGTGGCGCAGCTCGTCGAGCCCGCCGGGCTCGGCCACCCATTCCAGCGCGCCTTCGCGGATCTGGGTGGCCAGCGGCTGGATGGCGGGGTCGTCGAACAGCAGCCAGTCGAGCACGATCTGCGTGTCCAGCACGGCGCGCGCCGTCATGACGTCACCACCTGGGTCTCGAACCAGAGCGCCCCGTAGGAGTCGCGGCAGTCGCCGCTGCGGCACAGCGGCGCGCCGATGATGGCGGCGCTGGTGTCGCCGGTGATGGGCAGCCAGCCGTAGTTCTTGGCGCTGTGCTGGCCGAAGCGGGAGAAATCGCGCGGGTAGCGCGACAGCAGCAGCAGGAACGACCAGGTGCCGGCCGGCGCGGACGGCGCCAGCGCCACGCCCTTGGGCATGTCGATCTTCTGCCCGGCCTTGACCTGGTTGGACTCGAAGCCGTAGCTCGGGAAGATCAGGTTCAGCGCGCCCTCCTGGTCGAGGAACAGCAGGTAGGCGTAGGACTCGGTGCTGGGCGTGAAGCTGAAGGTCAGGCTGTCGCGGTCGACGACCAGCCGGGGGCTGGACAGCTGCAGCTGGGCCGTGACGGCCGGGTCGCGCTGTTCGTAGATCTCGCGCAGGCGCGCGGCCAGCGCGTCGCGCGGACTGGCGGCGGGCGCGGGGGCCTGCGCCGGCACGGGCGCCGGCGCCGCGGCTGCCGGCGGCAGCGCGGCCGAGGCGGCCAGGTCGGGGGCGGCGTCGCTGCGCCGCGCGCGGCTGGGCGACAGCACGGCGTACAGGCCGCCGCCCACCGCGGCCAGGCCGGCCACGCCGGCGGCGGCCACCCACAGGCGCCGGCCGGAGGCACCGGCGGGCGCCGGCAGCACGGCCGGGGCGGGTTGCGGCGCCGCGGCCGGCCGGGCGCCAGCAGCGGGCGGCGGTGCGGACCGGGCGGCGGAGGCCGTCGGCGCGGGCGCCGGCACACCGCCGTCCAGCCCGATCTGGCGCCGGAACTCGTCGATGTTCTGCGTGCGGTCCTCGGGCCTGACGCTCAGGCCGGCCATGACGGCCTGCAGCAGCCGCTGGCTGTGGCGCCCGGCCGGCAGCGAGGCCATGGACGTCAGCGGCACCAGCGTGTCGTTGAGCATGCGGCCCACGGCCGGCGGCGGCGTCTTGCCGGCGATGGCGTAGTACAGCACCGCGCACAGCGCGTAGATGTCGGTCCACGGGCCCTGGCGCATGTCGGGCACTTCGGCGTACTGCTCCAGCGGCGCGTAGCCGGGCTTCAGGATGACCGTCAGCGCCTGGGTCATGTCGCCGATGACACGCCGCGCGGCGCCGAAGTCCAGCAGCAGCGGCCGCCCGCTGCCGGCCAGCAGCATGATGTTGTCGGGCGCGATGTCGCGGTGGTACCACTGCTCGCCGTGCACGACGCGCAGCGCCTCGGTCAGCGGGTCCAGCATGGCCATCAGCCAGGCCTCGCTGGGCAGGCCGTTGGCCATCAGCTCGTCCTTGAGCGTGCGGCCCTCGTAGAACGGCATGGCCATGTAGGCGGTGCCGTGCGCCTCCCAGTAGCGGTAGACCTTGACCAGCGATGGGTGGTCGAACTGCGCCAGCGTCTTGGCTTCCTTGATGAAGCTCTTCAGGCCCAGCTCGAAGGTCTCACGGTAGCGCTCGGACTTGACGTAGACCTGGGTGCTGCTGCCGGCCCGCGAAGCCAGCGACGAGGGCATGTATTCCTTGACCGCGACGCGCCGCTCCAGCATGGAGTCCCAGGCCAGGTAGACGATGCCGAAGCCGCCCTCCCCCAGCACGCGCTGCAGCTCGAACTCGCCCAGCCGCGTGCCCGGCGGCAACGCATTGCCACCGGCGCCGCTGGGCAGCGTCGCGGCGGGTGCGGGCGCCTGCACAGGCGGTGGTGGTGGCGGAGGCGGAGGCGGCGGAGGTGTACTGGCACGCGGCTCGAAGACCGTGCGGTCGTCGCGCGGCTCGTAGACGGTGCGGTCCTCGCGCGGCTCCAGCCGGGTGGCGTCGGCGGCGGCGGGCAGGTGCGGGCGGCCGCCCGGCACGATGCGGGTCTTGTCTTCTTCGTCGGGCGACAAGGGGTCGGCGGGGGTCATTGCCCGGAGCTTAACGGCAGGTCGGCCGCGGCCAGCCCCTGCAGGCCGAACAGCCGGCCCGGCAGGTCGTCGCCCAGCACGCCCGGCGTGCTCAGCAGGCAGGGCCGCCAGGCCTCGGTGTGCGACCACCAGAACGCCTGCCCGGCCTGCTGCGCCAGCCAGGCCCGCCGCGCGAGCGCGTCCAGGCCCGTCACGAGGTCGGCCGCCGGCCAGTCGGCGGCGAGATCGCCCTCGACGGCCGCCACTTCAGGCACGACGGGCCAGGCGGCCAGCGGCACCTCGGCCAGCGCCGCCTGCAGCGCGTCGGGCTGCCATTCCTCGTCCAGCGCCTGGAAGCCCAGCGCCTCCAGCGCGGCCAGCCGCTCCAGCAGCTCGCCCAGCGGCTGCGCCGGCAGGCTGCCCGGCGGCAGGCCCACGGCCAGCAGCAGCGGGAAGTAGCGCCCCACGGCGTCGACCGACGGCAGCAGCACGCCGGCGCAGTCCTGCCCGGCCAGTGCGCCGGGGCCGCTGCCGGCGGGCCAGACGAAGCGCCAGGCCGGGCTGTCCAGGTAGGCCTGCAGCCAGCCGGCGGCGTCGTCGGCGCGGCGCCGGGCCAGCCACTGGCTCAGGGCCTCGTCGAAGGCGGCCTGCACGTCGGGCGGCAGGCCGCGGCCGACGAAATCGGCCTGGGCCGGCAGCTTGCCGAAGAAGCCCAGCCAGCGCGCCGGCGTCGTCATGCGGCCACCGTCACAGCGCACCGGGGCAGCGGAACTGCTGCATCTCGCGCAGGCGGAAAGGGTTGAAGACGGTGCTGGCCGTCACCTCGAAGCGGGCGCGCTTGCCGTCCAGGTTCACGGTGACCGAGAACTTCTCGGGCTGCGCGCCGGGCTGCACCTCGAAGCGGTCGAACATGCGGAACAGCGCCCACGGCCCCTCGAAGCTGGCCACCGCGCCGCCCAGGCTGAGCTTGAGCGTGGACGCCACGCGGCTGCTGGGCCAGCTCAGCGGCGCCGAGCTGCCGGCGCCGGCAAAGCGGCTGACCTGGCCGTCCCAGTCCAGCGTCACCTCCTTGACGCCGTCCGACACCTCCGCGAGGCGCATGTCCAGCCGGAAGCCGGGCGTCTTACCGCCGCTGCGGAAGAACACCTCGCGGATGCGCGCCGCACGCTGGAAGTCGGCCAGCGCCGCGGCGGCGGCCGGCTTGGCGCCGTCGGACAGCGGGCGGTAGCTCCACGGCGTGGTGCCGGTGTCCACCAGCGCGGCCAGGCGGCGGTCGAAGAACTCCTGCAGCTGCCCGCCCTGGCCGAACAGCTGGGCGAAGTCCTCCACCGGCACGTCGCCCTGGGCGCCGGCCGCGAACGGGTAGCGGCCGGCCACGCTGCGCTGGCAGAACTCGGTGATGGGCTTGAGGTCGCTGGTCAGCGTCTGGCGCTCGGCGTTGCGGCTCTGCGCCACGCCGGCGTCGGCCAGCGCCTCCAGCATGGAGCGGATGGGCTCGGGGTTGAGCCCGGCCTCGGCCTTGAGCCGCTCGGCCGTGCCGGTGGGCGGCGGCGGCGACTTGCTCTTCTGCGCAGCCTCCACGGCGGCCAGCTGCACATAGACCTCGTTGAACTTCTTCTGCACCTCGTCCAGCGGCGGCGGCGTGCCCTCGACGAGGCGGCGCAGCGGCGCGAAGTGGTCGTCGACGAACTGCTCGGGCTTGGCCGTCGGGCCGCTGGGCGCGGCGTCGCCGGCGCCGATCAGCGCGGCGATCTCCTTCTTGGCGCTGGCGGCCTTCTCGTCGATCTTCTGCGCCAGGCTGGCCGCCGGGCCGCCGGAGTCGACCAGCGAGGTCTCCTTGGCGGCCGCGCGCACGTAGCGCATCAGCGGCGAGTCCGGCGCCGCCAGCGTGCGCGCGATCTGCACGTTGCGCTCCAGCCCGCCCATGCGCACCAGGCGCACGTCGGCCAGGTAGGCGTCCCAGACCTTGATGTAGTCCTCCAGGTAGAGCCGGCGCACGGCCTGCGACACGGCGTCCTGCCCGCCCACGCCGCCTGGCAAGGCCAGCCGCGAGCGCTCCGGCGGCAGGCCCAGCACCCAGACCTCCTCGGCCTGCAGCTGCGTGCCGGCGCGGGCCAGCGCGGCCTTGAAGCCCTTGTGATAGCCGTCGCGGGTGAACAGCCCCGGCACGCCCTTGGTCAGCGGCTCGCCGCTGGCGCGCTCGAACACCTGGGCGGCCGTGGAGCCGGCCGCGCTGACGACGCTGAAGTCGGGGATGTCCGCGCCCATGCGCTGGCGCTTGAGGCGGCCGTACAGGCGCACCTCGGTCGGGATCTGCGCCAGCATGTCGCGCACCGAGCCCACCAGCGCCGCGTCGCTGGCGGGCGGCTGCAGCGGCGCGCCCAGCGCCAGCAGCGCGTCCAGATGCGCCTCCAGCTGCTGGCGCTGCTCGGCGGACAGCTGGCGGCCCTGGTTCTGCTCCCAGTCCAGCGCGATCCAGGCCTTCAGCGTGTCGGCGTCGAAGCGCTGCGGCGTGCGCAGCACCAGGTAGGCCTTGAGCGCCTCGTAGGCGAACTCCAGGTTGCTGCGGCTGGCGCTGCGCAGCAGCTCGTCGGTGCGCTGCGCCACGCGGGGCAGCAGCGCGTTCTGCAGCACGCGCTCGTAGGCGATGCGGGCGCCGGCGTCCAGCTTGTCGCCCTGGTACAGGCCCAGGCCGTGGCTCAGCGGCGGGTCCCGCAGCGACCAGCCCTGCGGCTGGGCCGCGTCGCGCAGCGCGTTGAGCGCATTCAGCAACCCGCCCAGGTCGGCACTGCCGGGCGGCGGCACGGCGGCCAGCGCCTGGCGCAGCGCCGGCAGCTTGTCGTCCACTGCCAGCGCGTAGCTCTTGTTGCGCAGCGCGCTGACGGTCCAGCCGGCCACCAGGCCCACGCCCACCAGCCCCAGCGCCGCGAAGCTGCCGGTGCGCAGCAGGCGCCGGGTGGCCTCGGCACGGCGGTTCAGGCCGGCAAGGCCCGCCTCGGCAAACACCACGTCGCGCAGCACGCGCAGCAGGAAGAAGCTCTTGGGCGTGCCGGCCAGCGCCGGCAGCGGGCGCTCCACGCCGTAGCTGCGCGCCAGCGCACCCATGACGCGGTCGATGGGCGTGCCCTCCTGCGTGCCGCTGGCGAAATAGACACCGCGCAGCAGCATGCGCTCCTCGAAGCCGCCGCCGCCGTCGAACACCTGGCCCAGCGTCTCCATCAACAGGCTGCGCACGCCGTCGAACTGCTGCGGGAACGCGAAGATGGCCGCGCGCCGCAGCGGCTGCGCTTCGGTCTGCATGACCGGCACGACCTGCGCCTGCAGCCGCTGCGTCAGCGCGCCGATGCCGGCGTTGACGGCGCTCAGCGCCGCGGCCACCTTGGCCTGTGGGTCCAGGTCCACCGTGAAGCCCAGCGCCTGCTCGCGCTCGTCGCGGCCCAGCTGGCCGAAGGTCTCGTTGAAGCCGGCGATCAGGTCGGCCTTGGTGACCAGCACGTACACCGGCAGCCGCAGGCCCAGCTGCTCGTTGAGCTCCTGCAGCCGCGCGCGCAGGTGGGCGGCATGGGCGGCGCGGGCGGCCTCGTTGCGCTGCAGCAGCTCAGGCACGCTGAGCGTCAGCAGCACGCCGTTGAGCGGCCGGCGCGGCCGGTGGCGGCGCAGCAGCTTCAGGAAGTTCAGCCAGCCGGCGGCGTCCGCGGCCGCGTCGGACTGCTGCGTCGTGTAGCGGCCCGCGGTGTCGATGAGCACGGCCTGCTCGGTGAACCACCAGTCGCAGTTGCGCGTGCCGCCCACGCCCTGCACCGCGCCCTGCCCCAGCTTGGCGGCGAGCGGGAACGTCAGGCCGGAATGCTGCAGCGCCGTCGTCTTGCCCGAGCCAGGTGCGCCGATGAACATGTACCAGGGCAGGTCGTAGACCGACTGCCCGCGGTCCAGCCAGCTGCGGCCCGGGCGCTGGCGCAGCAGCTTGAGGGCCTCCTCGAAGCGCTGCTTCAGCACCGCCAGCTCGGCGGCGTCGGCGGCCGGCGTGGCGGCGGGCGCGGCCGGCTCCTGGGCGGCGGCCAGCGCGCGCTCGGCCTTGCGGGCCTGCCAGGCGCGCCAGCCCTCACGGCCGGCGAAGAAGGCGACGACGCCGAGGATGAGCAGCAGCCGCAGCCACGCGGGCGCCAGCGGCCGGACGTCGGCGATGGCCACCAGCGGGCCTATCCACCAGATGACGGCGCTCAGGCACAGCAGGCCCAGCACCATCAGCGTGAGGCGATGTCGGAAGAACCGGATCAGGGGTTGCATCAAAAACCTCTCAGCTCAGGACGCGGCCGGGACGAACAGCGTCACCTCGACGCGCCGGTTGCGGGCGCGGCCGGCGGGGGCTTCGTTGGTGTCGACGGGCTCGGCATCGGCCCGCCCCTCGGCGCGCACGCGGCCGGCGGCCAGCTTGGCGTCCAGCACCGCCTTGACGGCCTGGGCCCGCGCCTGCGACAGGTGCCAGTTGGACGGGAACTGCAGCGAGCGGATGGGCTGGCTGTCGGTGTGGCCCGTCACGAGCACCGGGCCGGGCACGTCGTTCAGCGCCTCGGTGATGCGGTCCAGCAGCGGGCGCACCCGGCTGGCGACGTCGGCACTGCCGGGGTCGAAGAAGCCGTCGCCCTTGATCGTGATGATGGAGCGGTCGGCCAGGTCGCGCACCTCCACCAGGCCCTGCGAGATCTCCGCGGCCAGGAAGGTCGCCAGCCGCGGCTTGGGGGCCGGCGGCGGGGGCGCAGGCGGCGTCGCGGCAGCCACCTTGGGCACGTCCAGCGCGCGCAGGTCGTCGAAGACCGGGTCGGAATTGGCGTTGGTCGCGAAGCGGAACACCGCGAACAGCAGCAGCAGCAGCCCCGCCACCACCGCGGCCACCACCCACACGGGCCAGCCGCCACGCAGCACCTGCGCCGCGCCGGCGGCGGGCTGCCAGTGGGCGCTCAGGTCCTTGCCGGGCGCCACGTCGGGCTGCGCCAGCTTCTCGGCCAGGCGCTGGCGCACCGTGTCGAGCTGGCCGCGACCGTCGGGCAGCAGCCGGTAGCGCCCCTCGAAGCCGAAGGCCAGCGTGACGTACATCAGCTCCAGCAGCGCCCGGTTGCCGCGCACGTCCTCAGCCAGCTTGGACATCAGCAGGAACACCTTCTCGCCGCCGAAGGTCTCGTTGTGGAACTCCACCAGCAGGCTCTGCCCGGCCCACACGCCGGAGCCGCCCCAGGGCGTGCTGGAGGCCGATTCGTCCAGCAGCGTGCACAGCACATAGCGCGCCGCGATGACCTGCTCGTTGGGCACGCTGGCCGCGCGGGCACGGGCCTCGAACTGCCGGATGCCGTCCGCCAGCCCCTGGCGCAGCGCGCGCGGGTTGGCATGGCTGACGGTGTTGCGGATGACCGGCGCCGCGTTCAGCAGCGGCGCGGCAGCGGCCAGCAGCGGCTCCAGCCCGGCCTGCATGACGGCGTCCAGCGCCAGCGGCTCGGCCGCCGACTCCGGCAACGGGGCCCGGGCCGCGCCGCCACGCGCCATGCGCCCGGCCGACGGCTTGATGACGGTCTTCTCCGACGAATCGTCGGGCAACCCATCCTGGTTTGACATCTCTGCTCCCCCGAATCAGGCCAGTCGCGCACGTTCGCGCGGGCCGGATGCTAATGACCCCGGATGACCTACTGGCCGCGGATCGCCCAGAACTCCAGCTCCAGCCCCGGGAAGTCGCCGGCGATGTGCATGGCCAGGCCGCCCGAGCTTTCCAGCAGCTTCCACATCTCGTTGTGGCGCGTCTCCAGCTCGAAGTACGTGTAGCCGGCGTGGTACGGGATCTGGCGCGGCGCCACCGGCAGCGCCCGCAGCGCGACGCCCGGCAGCTGCAGGTTGACGAGGTCGCGGATGCGCTCGACCGGGCCGATCTTGATCTGGTTCGGGAAGCGCGAGCGCAGGATCTCGCCCGGCAGCTGCGCCGCCACGGCCAGCACGAAGCTGGCCGTGCGCTGCAGTTCCACGTCCGGGATCAGCGCCACGCGCACGCCGTAGTTGCGGTCCTGCAGCTCGATGGGCAGCACATTGCGCTCCAGCACATCCGACAGCGCCTGGCGCAGCTCGTCCATCACGCCGCGCAGCGTCAGCGCCAGGTCGTCGTGCACATAGTCGCTGAACGCCGGCGGCCGGCGCTTGCCGCGGAACGTGGCCAGGTCGCCCGCCAGGCCCAGCAGCGCCTCGTAGAGCCGCTCGGGGTGCAGCAGCGTCAGCCGCGTCAGGTGCGCGAACACCGGCTCCCAGCGGTTGACCGTCTGGAGCAGCAGGAAATCGGCGATCTCGCCCAGCCCCGCGCGCCCCGGCTGCGCCATCAGCGCCGCCAGCGCCTCGCCGCGCTGGTGCAGCAGCCCCAGGATCTCGCGGACATAGCCCTCCGGCACGCCATGCGCCGGCGCATGCAACAGCGGCGGGATGTACTGCGCGTCCAGCACGACGCGGTTGTCGGCCTGGCGCTCGATGACGCGCACCACGCCCAGCGTCGCGAACGCCTCGCCGGCGTCGCGCTCGCGCATCAGCCGCAGCTGCAGCCGCCCCAGCTGCACCGGCGCGGCGCGGCCCATGGTGTTGCCGTCCTTGACCTCGGCCTCCGCCACGCGAAAGCGCGGCCCCGGCGCGGGCGGCTCGTCCTCGGCATCGGTTTCGGCCAGGCCCTCGCGCTGCAGCGGCAGCGCCAGCACGAACAGCTCGGAGCGCGCATCGGCCGGCACGTCGATGGCCGCCGGCAGCGGGTCGTCCCCCGGCATGACGAAGGGCGTGCCGTCCGGCATCAGCCCGCTCGCGGCTCGCAGCGCCAGCTTGCCCATGGCCAGCGCCGCCTGGTCCACCTCCAGCGCCCGGAAGCCCCAGCCGTAGCCCGCCTGGGCCGTCTGCCGCTGGCGCATCTGCCAGTGCAGATGCCGGTCGTGCTGCTGGAAGTGCTGTGGCTGGAGAAACATCCCCTCCGACCAGACCACCCTGTTGTTCCACGTCATGGATAGTTGTCCCGCAAGTAAGCGCTCGAAGACGGCAGGTGCGGCCTCCCCTCACGGCCACCCCGACATGACACATCAATCACTGGCCGGCTTCGCCCCCAAAATCGGGGATGACCAACCTTGCATCCGGGCCCGTGGGTGCGAAAATCCGTGAAATGCTGCGCGCTCAGTGTAACGACGCGTCAGCCATCCGCAGTTGCTGTACGCCGCCGGTTCAGGACGGCTTTTGGGGGTTGGAAATGGTCAAGAACATCCGCACTTTCGCGATCACGGGCGTCGTCGCTGCGCTCGCTCTGGCCGGCAGCACGGCAGCGTGGGCGCAAGCCGCCGGCACCGAGGCCCGCGTGGTCGACGTCGGCAGTGGCGTGGTGGACGCCGAGACCATCAAGGAAGGCCTGTTCCCGCTGGAACATTGCGAGGAGCTGCGCAAGAACGGCTTCAAGTGCATGGGCGTGAAGCCCACCGTCACGTTCTCGCTGCCGGCCGTCGCGTTCGCTTTCGGCTCGGCCGTGCTGCCGCAGTCGCTGATGCGCCAACTGGACGTCTTCGCCGAAGTGCTGAGCGCCAACCGCACGCTGCCCTACACGATCCGCATCGTCGGCCACGCCGATGCCTCCGGCACCGAGGAAGGCAACCGCGTGCTGTCGCAGCGCCGCGCCGAGGAAGTGCGCCGCTATCTGGTGTCCAAGGGCGCCGATGGCGGCAAGCTGGACGTGGCGGGCGTGGGATCCAAGGACCTGCTGAAGCCCGACACGCCCACGTCTGCCGACAACCGCCGTGTGACGCTGGGCCGCTGAGAGGTTCTCCGCCAGCCGCGCGCACCGCTCAGCGCGGTGCCGGGCTGGCCCACAGCGTGATCGCGCTGTAGTTGTCGTGCCGCGGCTTGGCGGCCACGGCGGCCAGCAACTGCTGCTCCAGCCCGTCCAGCCACTCCTGCGGGTTGTCGGCGTCCTGCAGGCTCTGCTGCAGGATCTCGGGCGACAGGTATTCCCAGAACCCGTCGGTGCACAGCAGGAATGCATCACCCACCTCGATGCGCCAGGGCACAGCCGCCACGCCGGCCACCAGATCCTCGGGGGCGGAACCCAGCGCGCAGTAGAGCTCGCTACGCTGCGGATGGCCGTCGACCTCGTCTTGCTGCAGCTGGCCGGCGTCTATCAGCGCCTGCACGGTGCTGTGATCCAACGTGCGCTGGGCCAGCTGGCCGTAGCGGAACAGGTACAGCCGCGAGTCGCCCACGTGGCCCCAGGTCGCCGCCATCGTGGCCATGTCGACGAACAGCCCCACGACGGTGGTGTGCATCTGCGCCTGCCCCGGCGCGTCGGCGCGGCGGCGGCGGATCTCCTCGCTGGCCGCGCGCAGCGCCGGCTCGATGCCGCCCAGTTCGTCCAGTTCGCCGCGCGCGTAGCGCTCGATGAGGTATTGCACGGCCAGCCGCGAGGCGACGTCGCCGCCGCCGTGGCCGCCGGCGCCGTCGGCGACGACGCAGGCCAGCCGGTGGCCGTCATTCCAGTGGGCGCAGGCATCCTCGTTGCTGCTGCGCCCGCCGACCCGGCTCAGGATGCCGAGTTCGAACTGGATGGGACGGCCCTCAGGCTCCGAGGCTTCGGTCACGGCGCGCTCCGGTGCAACTCATCGATGTACTGTTCGTAGGCGCGCAGGAAGGCGCGGCCGAAGAGTTCCTGGAAATCATCCGACGCTTCGCCGCGCAGTTGCTGGAAGAGTTCGTTGAACAGCTCCCACAGGCGCGCCTTGCGGCTGGCCGGCAGCAGGCTGGCCAGCATGCCGGGCGGGCTGAGGCGGGACTCCAGTTGCGCCGGCTCGAAGCGGGCCAGCACGCCTTCCAACGCCGCCTTCATGCCGGCCATGACACCGAACTGGTGCGCGCGCAAGTCCTCGAAGGCATCTCGCATCGCCGGCAGCGGCGGCATGAAGCCGCGCACGGGCTGGCCCAGCAGGTGGCGCAGCGCGACATCGGCACTGGGCGAGAACTTGAGCGGGTTGTTCTCGGCGGCAGCGATGATGGTGACCTCGGCGCGGACCTCGCGCTTGAGGGCGGCGCGCGCCACCAGCAGGTCGATGCTGCCCTGCACCGACTCGCGCACCAGGCCGCCCAGCAGTTCCATCAGCACGGGGCTGAGCTGCAGGTCCAGCGACTCGTCCACGCCCAGGCCGCGGCGCAGCGCGGCGAGCAGTTCCGCGCCGCCCTCAACCGACGCGGGCACGCGCGCGACGGGCGCCTCGACTGGCCGGGCGGCCTCGGGCGTCGACGGCGCTGCCGGCGCCCGAGGCACCACCGGCCGGACGATGGTGCGCACGCCGCTGGCGCTGGCGTCGTCGCCCCAGGCCAGGCCCAGGTCGGCCGGCGGCGAAGCCGGCTGCACCGCGGCGGGATGCATGCGCGCTGCCGGGGCGGTGCGCGGCAGGGGCATGGGCGAGTAGAGATCGGAGCCGCGGTCCGCCTCGCTGGCGTCCGGCACTGGCGCCGCCAGCCCAAAGGCCCGCAGCGGGTCGGCGTCGGCCATGGTGTTGGGCGCGGACACGGGGCCGGACAGGGGCGAGCCGAACAGCGGGTCCCGCCCGCCGCCCGCGGGCGACAGGCCGAACAGGCCGTCCAGCGAGGCCTCAGCGCGCCCGAGGGACGCAGCGCCGGCCTGGCGCGGCTGCGGCGCCGGCGCGCCGGGCGGGGCGAAGGGGTCCCAGTCGTCCGGGATCTGCCCACCGGCCGGCGGTCCGGATGCGGCCGGTGCCCGCGGCGCGGGAGCACTCCACGGGGCGGCCGCAGCGGGAGGCGGTGGGGGTGCGAAGGGGTTGGCGAACGGGTCGCGCGCGCCGCCGGCGCCCGCGGCGGCGCCGAACAGCGCGGCGAAGGGGTCGTCGCGCGGCGCCGGCGGCGGTGGGGCCTGCACGGCCGCATCGACACGCAGCAGGTAGGCACCGATCTGCAGTTCCTCGCCGCCCTGCACCACGGCTTCCTGCCCGGGGGCGAGCAGGTTGCCGTTGATGGCAACCGGGTTGCTGCCGCGGTCGATCAGCAGGAACTGCCCGGCCCGGCACACCACCTCGACGTGGACCCGCGAGATGGTCTTCTCGGGGTCGGGCAGCACCAGCGCGTTGGTGTTGGCGCGGCCGACGGTACCTCCGGCGGGCCCGAAGCTGGCGGACAGGGGCGCACCCGCATACGGGGCGCCGTTGAACTGGGTGACGGTGAGCGTGATCATTCAAACCAGCGAAGTGGGTCGCGGCGGGCCCGGCGACCGGACAGGGGGAAGCCCCGTGGAATGATCGCACGCAGGCCCGACGACCCGATCACGGAATGACGTGCGTGGTCTGCCCCGCGGACGTGATCTCGATGACACCGGCCCACATGCACATGAGCTTGCAGTCGTTGTTCAGCGCGGGCGCGTTGTCGAGCAGGACGGTCGCCGACCCCGGCACCCATGGCGCGGGCGTGTTGGGGATGCAGGGCATGGGGGTCAGCGTGCCCATCGCGGCGGCGGTAGCCGCCGCGACGGTCGGGTTGGCCAGGCTCTTGCACATGCCAAAGGGCAGGACGTTGACCATGGGCTGGTGATCCATGATGTTGGCCGCCGGCTGGTTGCCGGACATCGTCATGTGCACGGGCAGCACGACCAGCATGCTGGGCGCCATGCCCATGGAGCACTTGAGCTGTGCGGTGTTGACGACTTGCAGGGGCATGGTGAATCTCTCCTGGGCGCCAGCCTACTCCGCAACGGGCAGGCCTTGTGCCTTCATTTGCTGGCGCATCTGCGCGGGAGGCGTGGCGGGGAAGCGCGCGCCGCGCTTGGACATCGCTTCCTTCAGCCGACCGAACTTGGTTGCCATCTCGGTTCCTGCGGCCAGATCCTCCAGCGCCAGCTGGACCGCCCAGGGCGGGGTGACACCCCGGCGCGTGGGCAGCGACACCTCCGCGCCCCGCTCGACGAGGTAGAGCGCCAGGTCAGGCTGCATCGAGGCGATCGCCTCGGACAGCGCGGTGCCGCCGATGCTGTCGCGCTGGTTGATGTCGGCACCCCGATCCAGCAGCAGCTTGACGTGCGCGGGCGTGCCTGACATGACTGCACGCTGCAGCATCGGCTTTTCGTTGGCGCGGGTGTGGTTGGGTGACAGGCCCCCATCGAGCAGGGCCGTGAGCAGCTGGAGCTCGCGCGACTCGAAGGCCGCGCCCAGCGGCGTTCCCAGCCCCTCGACCGGCTGCTCATCGGGCTTGGCGCCAAGCGCCACCAGCACCGTCACGCCCGCAAAGTTCTTGTTCGCGATGGCAAACCACAGCAGCGTCATGCGCTTGTTGCCCGGAACGTCCAGCGGCAGACCCTGCGCCAGTTGACGCACGCGTGCGAAGTCGTGGGCCTGCAGCGCCCGGGCGATGTCGAGGTAGCGGTCGGAGAAGATCTGTTCTGCGGTGGGGGTCATACGGAATCCGGTCAGGGAGAGCGCAGCCAGCGAGGCCCAGAAACAACGTCCGAGCCACGACCTACGGCTCGGCCGTGCAGCAGGTGAAGTGGTGGTGCTCATTGCATGATGGGGATACCCGTGGCTTTGGCGAGCTTGGCCTGATCCTCGCTCTTCTGGGACTCGATGCCTGCGATGACCTGATCCATGCCATGCCGGGCGACAGGGTTTCCGCCCGTGCTGGGCAAGGGGCGCCGCTCGCCCACAGCATCGTGCATACCGGCTGACAACCCCATCTTCGCCAACGCGCCGATGAGCGCGCCCACTGGCCCGCCGGCAAGAAAACCGACGCCTGCCGCCGCCAGCGTTCCCTTGAAACCTTGCTCCTGGAGTCCGGTCAGCACTTCGCCATCGACCTGGTAGGCCGTGATGGGCGGCGACAACATCTTGCCGCCGTACTTTGCAACCGTGTCCGGGTGCAGCCCGGCGGAATTGAACGTGGTGCCCACGCTGCCGCTGGCATTGGCCGCCGCCGATGCCATGCCGCCCCCCAGTGAGTGCCCGGTGATTTCGACATCGGCACCGCCCCCGCGCAGCTTCCGTCCAATGGTGACAGCCTGTTTGTAGTAAGGCGACTCCATGTTCAGCCCCTGCCTCACGTTGTTGCTCCAGTCCTCGCCACTGGTGGGTGTCGTGCCCTTGAACGCCACGACGGGCTTGAGGTCTTCCCCGAACACACCGGGTTGAGGCTCATAGACCTGGGCGCGGAACTCGGATCGCTCGATGCGGAGATCCTCAGGGGTGAGGTCGTACTTGGCGAGCGCAGTGGGGTTGTCGCTGATGTTGGTCCATCCCTCCGGTGCAGGCGGCGTCACCAGCTTGCCGTCAGGGCCTTTGACCGGATAGACATTGCTGGCCAGCTGCGCCTTCTCCACCGAATTGATGTTCTCGGCAAACCGCGTCGTCGCCTGATTCAGCTCGTCGCGCTCCTTGCCGGGCGGCATGCCGGCGAGCTTGTCCTGCGACGCCTTGATCTGGCGCTTGCGATTGGCGCGCCGCTCGGCCTTGGTGGACTTGCACGGCTGCACGGGCTTGTCGCCGCCATTGCAGCTGGCATCGATGTCGTCCTTGGCGGCCTGGTAGTCCCCGCCGCTCGCGCCGCCGCCCTGCGCGTTGTGCGCCTGGGCTTTCTTCAGCGCGTCGCTCACGCGCCGGCCTTCGCGGACTGCTGGCGCCGTTCCAGCAGCGCGGTGATGGCCTGATCCAGGAAGCCCTCCTTCTGCAACGCGGACCAGTCGTCGCGCGCCAGCGTGGGCTTCATGCGCGGCTCGATCTCGTCCGGGTACTGGCCCAGCATCAGCGAGCCGACGCTGTACTTGACGACCAGCCGCTCGCCGTCCATGTGCCAAGGCCTGAGCCGGCGGCGCACGGTCTCGACGTGTTCCTGCAGCTCCGCCAGCGTCAGCGCCTGCTGAACGTCGGTGCCGAGCAGGCCGGCACAGTGCTTCTGCAACTGCTCGGCGACGAGCCGCGTCATGCGGCTGACGGCGATGTGAGCAAGCTGGCGGTTGCTGACGGACAGCATCGGCGTCACGCCTGCGCCATCGCCACCGTGGCCACGCGCGCCCACTGCCCCATCGCATCGCGGTAGACCAGCGCCTCGAACGGCGCGAAGACCGGGCCGGTCAGTTCGGTGAGGCCGGCGCGCTGCAGGTCGTCGACGACGCGCGGGTCGTAGTAGCGGAAGAACAGCGGCTTGCCGTCGGCCGAGTAGACGACGTTGTACTTGCGCAGGTGGCGGTGCAGCACCGCGAAGTCGGGTGTGGTGCCCGGCTCGCCCGGTTCCGCCGGCGCCAGCCTGGGCACCAGCAGCATTGCGAGCTGCGCGTCCAGCAGTTCCTCCACGCGCGCAGCGGTCGCGGCGTCGGCCTTCACGATGCGGCCGAGGTAGCCGGCGGTGTCGGCCAGTTCGTCGCCCAGGTCGCCGGTCACCAGGCTTTGCAGGCGGTCGAACAGATCCTGCGGGATGGCGGAAAAGCCCTGCTCGAAGCCGGCGCAGTCCAGCAACAGGTAGACGGGCCGTTCCGCGCCGACCTGCAGCGCGCCCCAGAGTTCGATGAAGCGTTGCATGCGCGCTCAGCCTTCGCAGATTTCGCAGAAGGGCGCCGACTTGGCGCGGGCCGACTTCAGCGCCGCGGCCTTGGGGCTGACCTTGCGGGCCTCGGCCTTCGTGACTTTGATGGCCTTGTCGGTGCCGCCCTTGGAGTCGCGCGCCTTGTCGGCGGCGTCAGGCTTGCCGGGCGAGGCGCCGCTGCCCGAGCCGGCCGAGCCGCCCGAGTTCACCATCACCATGCTGCCCTTGATGAAGACGCCGCCGGGGTTGATGTCGATGAAGTTGCCGCCGACCTTGAGCGAGATCTGCGTGCCGCTCTCGATGATGACCGTGGTGCCGGACTTCAGGTGGATCTCGTTGCCGGCCTGGACGGCGAACTTCGGTCCGGTCTTGACCTCCCAGTTCTGCGTCACGGCCAGGTGGTAGTTGCCGCCCACCTTGTTGACGTCGTCGCCGGTGATGTCGGTGTGCACGTTGGCGCCGTGCTTGGCCTTGGTGTCCTTGGTGACCTGCAGGTGGCTCTCGCCGCCGACGTACTCGGTGCGGTTGTTCTTGGAGAACAGCGTCTGGTCCTTCTCGGCGTGCAGGTAGACCTCTTCCTTGCCCTTGTTGTCCTCGAAGCTGAATTCGTTGAAGTTGGAAGCGCCGCCGCCCTTGGTGCTGCGGCTCTTGAAGCCCCAGCGGGTCTTCTCGGCAGGCAGCGAGAACGGCGGGCGGTTGGTGCCGTTGTAGAGGCTGCCGGTCACCAGCGGCCGGTCCGGGTCGCCCTCCAGGAACTCGACGATGACCTCCTGGCCCACGCGCGGCAGCGACAGCGCGCCGTAGGCGTTGCCGGCCCAGATCTGCGCGACGCGGATCCAGCACGAGTCCTTGTCCTTGCCGTCGCCCAGGCGGTCCCAGTGGAAGTGCACCTTGATGCGGCCGTGCTCGTCGACGTGGATCTCGTCGCCAGCCGGGCCGACGACGAAGGCCGTCTGCGGGCCCTGCACGATGGGCCGCGGCGTGACGCGGGCCGGGCGGAATGGCCGGCGTGCCGGCATGGCCTGGAAGCTGCAATGAAAGCTCAGCCCGGCCGCGCCTTCGCTGGCGTCACCGGTGTCGTCCTCGCCGTGGATCTGCGTGCCGGTGACCAGCCAGTCCTGGCCGTTCTGGTCGCTGCGCGGATGGTCCTTGATCTTGAACTCGCAGCCGGTGACGATGCCGCGCACGTTGGCGCTGCCCTGCACGATCTCGTGGCCGGCCTGCAGCTCCTCCAGCCGCGCGCGGGCGTAGCGCTTGCCGTCGCCGCCGGTCTCGTACTCGCCGGGGTAGTCGTACATCTCGCCGCCGCTGGCCGCATGCTTGAACTGCTGGCGGTGCACGCTGTGCAGGTCGTCGCTGGGGCGCAGGAAGTTGAAGTCGCGCAGCGTGTACGAGGCCGGCTCGATGCGCTGCGTGAACTGCCAGCTGGACACCGCCTCCTCCTCGACGCCGCCCTGGTGCGACGGGTTGAACTGCAGCGTCTCGAACCCGGGGAACGGCTTGTGGGCGCTGGGGCTGTCCACCAGCGTCAGCGTGTGCTTGTCGGCCTCGTGCGTGAAGAAGAAGGTGATGCCCTCCTGCTCCATCAGCCGCATGACGAAGTTCAGGTCGGTCTCGCGGTACTGCACGCAGTATTCGCGCGGCGCGTAGCTGCCGGTCAGGCTGAGCTTGAACTGCGCATCGCCGTAGTTGGCGAAGACCTTCTTGATGATGTCCGGGATGCTCTCGGCCTGGAACATGCGGCAGTCGCTGTTGCGCGACAGCAGCCAGGTCCAGGGGCGCAGCACCAGGCGGTAGTGGTGGAAGCGGCTGTTCTCGCGCTGGCCTTCGTACAGGAACTCGGCCACATGACCATTGAAGTGGCGCTCGCCACCAGCCGGCAGCTCGACGGCCACGTTGGCCAGCTCGCCGAGGATCTTGGCCGGGTCCAGGTCGGGACGCAGGCTGACGGCCTCGACGACGTACTCGAAGCCGGCGCTCAGCGCCTCCTGCCCGCTGAAGGCGCGAAAGCGCAGGTCGGTGCCGAAGACGGTGTCGAGCGAATAGACCGTGCCGGTCTGCGAGGTAAGGGTGGCCATGGCGTAGTGTGCGGCGTGGGCTCGTCGAAAGTCTATGGCCCGGCCCGTCAGCGGGGGGTGTCCTCGGCCGGTCGGAAGGCCTCGACGACCAGGCCCGCGACGGGCCGCCCGGCCTCGGTGCGCAGGTCCACGGGGTCGAGCCGGATGCCCACGTAGCCCAGCTCGGCCAGGCAGCGGCGCACATAGGCCGCCGAGTGGGCGTAGCGGCCGTGGCCCATCAGGCGCCAGTCCTCGCCGGAGGCTGCGTCCAGCGCTTCCACGGTGAACAGCAGCAGGCCCGGCGGGCGCAGCGTCTGTCGCGCCGCGGCGAGCACGGCGCGCAGGTCACCGAAGTAACACAGTGTGTCCGCCGACAGCACAACGTCCCAGCGCGGCGGCGTGGCGGCGAGGAACTCGGTCAGCTCGCACTTGTAGAGGCCGTCGTAGACCCGCTTCTGCGCCGCCGACTGCAGCATGCGCGCCGACAGGTCCACGCCCTCCAGCCGCACCGCCCAGGGCCTGATGAGCGGTCCGCACAGGCCGGTGCCGCAGCCGGCGTCCAGCACGCTGAGCGACGCATCGGGCTCGCCGCAGCGCCGCGCGAGCGCGTCGCGCAGCAGCTCGGGTGCGCGGTAGGTCAGCGACGCCAGCTTGCTCTCGAAGCTGTCGGCAAAGCTGTCGAAGGTGGCCTCGACGTAGGCGTCGTCGGCCCGCTCGGGCACGTCGTCCCCCGTGCAGGCGGCCAGGTGGTGGCGGGCGGTGGCGCTGTCGGGCTCGGCGGCCAGCCAGTCGCGGAAGATCTGCGCGGCCTTGTCGCGCTCGCCCAGCAGCAGGTGCGCCGAGGCCAGCATGCGCCGCGTGCTGGGGCTCAGCGGCAGCACCAGCAGCGCACGGCAGAAGTGCGCCACGGCCTCGGGCACGCGGCCCTGGTCCAGACGCAGGTTGCCCAGGTTGTTGTGGACGTCGGGGTTCTCGGGGTCGATGTCCAGCGCGCGCAGGTAGGCCTGCTCGGCCTCGGCGTCGCGGCGCTGGGCGCGGCGCAGCACGCCGAGGTTGTTGAAGACCTCGACGTTGCCGGGCTCCAGCGCCACGCAGTGCTCATAGGCGGTGCCGGCCTCGTCGAAGCGGCGCTGCGCCAGCAGCACGTTGCCGAGGTTGTTCCAGCCGCCGGCGCGCGGCGCGATCTCCAGGCTGCGGCGCAGCAACGCGATGGCGCGGGCGCTGTCGCCGCGCTGGTGGCTGGCGATGCCCAGGAAGGCCAGCGCGTCGGGCTGGTCGGGCGCTTCGGCCAGCACGCGCTCGTACAGCGCCACGGCCGGGTCGAGCTGGCCCAGCTGGTGCAGGCGCGACGCGAACGCCAGCGTCTCGGGCAGGCTCAGGCCCTCGGGGAGTTCGAAGTCCGCCTCGTCGAGCTCGGGCGCGGCGGCGGTCGGGGGCATCGGGGTGTCAGGCATCGGAGAGCGGGTCGAGGAGCCGGTCTTCGGTGATGAAGGACATGGCGGCTCCTTGTGCAGATGACGCGGGAGTAGCGGTCAGTCGAACGCGTAGGCCAGGTTGCCGTCGGCCACGCTGACGGCGATGCGCTTGACCTCGACGCCCGACACCATGCGGTTGAGCAGCTCACGCGCGATGCTGGGCAGCATGGTGTTGGTCAGGATCGCGTCGATCATGCGCCCGCCGGACTCGCTCTCGGTGCAGCGGCTCACCACAAGTTTGATGACCTCGTCGCCGTACTCGAACGGCACCTTGTGGCGCGCCTCGACGCGCTTCCTGATGCGCTCGATCTGCAGCTTGACGATGCGACCCAACATCTCGTCGGACAGCGGGTAGTACGGGATGGTCACGAGCCGGCCCAGCAGCGCCGGCGGGAAGATCTTCAGCAGCGGCTCGCGCAGCGCCTTGGCCAGGCCCTCGGCGTCGGGCATCAGGTCGGGGTCCTTGCACAGGCCGGCGATGAGGTCCGTGCCGGCGTTGGTGGTCAGCAGGATCAGCGTGTTCTTGAAGTCGATCTGGCGGCCCTCGCCGTCCTCCATCCAGCCCTTGTCGAAGACCTGGAAAAACAGCTCGTGCACGTCGGGGTGGGCCTTCTCGACCTCGTCCAGCAGCACCACCGAGTAGGGCTTGCGCCGCACCGCCTCGGTCAGCACGCCGCCCTCGCCGTAGCCCACGTAGCCGGGGGGCGCGCCCTTGAGCGACGAGACCGTGTGGGCCTCCTGGTACTCGCTCATGTTGATGGTGATGAGGTTGTGCTCGCCGCCGTACAGCGTCTCGGCCAGCGCCAGCGCGGTCTCGGTCTTGCCGACGCCCGACGTGCCGGCCAGCATGAACACGCCGATGGGCTTGCTGGGGTTGTCCAGCCCCACGCGCGAGGTCTGCACGCGCTTGGCGATCATCTCCATCGCATGATCCTGGCCGATGACGCGCTCGGCCAGCAGCCTGGGCAGCTGCAGCACGGTCTCGATCTCGTCGGCGTTCATGCGGCCGACCGGGATGCCGGTCCAGTCCGCCACAACGGCGGCCACGGCCTGCTGGTCCACGGTGGGCAAGATCAGCGGCTGCTCGCCCTGCACCTGGGCCAGCTCGGCCTGCGTGGCGGCCAGGTCGCGCTGGGCCTGGGCCAGCGCATCCTCGTCTGTCAGGCGCTCGGCGCCGCTGAGCTGCTGGCGCAGTGCCAGCAGCTGCTGGACCAGGCCCTTCTCCTTCTCCCACTGCGCGTTCAGCCGCGCCAGGCGGGCGCGCTCGTCATCGAGCAGCTGCTGCACGGCGGCCTGGCGCTCGCGGGTGTCGATGCCCAGCTCGGCCTCGCGGCCGATGATGCCCAGTTCGGTCTCCAGCGACTCGATGCGCCGGCTGCTGTCGTCCACCTCGGCCGGCGTCGCGTGCAGGCTGACGGCCACGCGGGCGCAGGCAGTGTCCAGCAGGCTGACGGACTTGTCGGGCAGCTGGCGCGCAGGGATGTAGCGGTGCGAGAACTTGACCGCGGCCTCCAGCGCCTCGTCCAGGATCAGCACCTTGTGGTGCTTCTCCATCGTCGCGGCGACGCCGCGCATCATCAGCAGCGCCTTGGTCTCGCTGGGCTCGTCGACCAGCACGGTCTGGAAGCGCCGCGTCAGCGCGGGGTCCTTCTCGATGTGCTTCTTGTACTCGGCCCAGGTGGTGGCGCCGATGGTGCGCAGCTGGCCGCGCGCCAGCGCCGGCTTGAGCAGGTTGGCCGCGTCGCCCGTGCCGGCGGCGCCGCCGGCGCCCACCAGCGTGTGGGTCTCGTCGATGAACAGGATGATGGGCTTCTCGCTGGCCTGCACCTCGTCGATGACGGCGCGCAGGCGCTGCTCGAACTCGCCCTTCATGCTGGCGCCGGCCTGCAGCAGGCCCACGTCCAGCGCGCGCAGCTCGACGTCCTTCAGCGCCGGCGGCACGTCGCCGCGCACGATGCGCTGCGCGAAGCCCTCGACGACGGCCGTCTTGCCCACGCCGGCCTCGCCCACCAGGATGGGGTTGTTCTGGCGGCGGCGCATCAGGATGTCGACGACCTGACGGATCTCCTCGTCGCGGCCGACGATGGGGTCCATCGTCGCGGAGCGGGCCTGCGCGGTCAGGTCGGTGGTGAAGCGCTTGAGCGCCTCCTGCTTGCCCATCGCCGCGGGCGCGATGGCGCCGCTGGCCTCGCCCGGCTCGCCAGCGGCGGCGCTGCTGGCCACCGCATTCTGCTCGGACGAGCCGGCCACCAGGTCGCGCAGCTTGGCGGCGAGATCGTCACCGGCGATGCGCTCGAACTGCCGCGAGATGGCGAACAGCGCATTGCGCAGGTAGGTGGTCTTGAGCATGCCCAGCAGCAGGTAGCCGGTGCGCACGACGTTGTCGCCGTACATCAGCGAGCCGTAGACCCAGCCCCGCTCGATGGCGTTGCTGATGTTGTCGGAGATGTCGGAGATGGCCGTGGCGCCGCGCGGCAGGCGGTCCAGCGCGGCGGTGATGTCCTTGGCCAGCACGGCGTTGTCGATGCCGTAGTGCTTGAACAGCACGGGCCAGTCGCTGTCGGGCGACTGCACGATCTGCGCGATCCAGTGCTCCAGCTCGACGAACGGGTTGCCGCGCAGCTTGCAGAACACGGTGGCGCCCTCCACGGCCTTGTACGCCATGGGGTTGAGCTTGCCGAACAGGGACAGGCGACTGATCTCACTCATGCTGATCTCCCGAATCAGTGGGTTGGTGTTCTGTGGGCGGCGGCGGGCCGCCTGGCACGGCGCATCAGCGCCTCGGGCTCGACGCGCACGTCGGCGCATTCGCTGCGCGGCGTGGCGCGCTGCAGCCACGTGGAGCGGCCCAGCCGGTGGCCGCCGCCCAGGCGCGCGGTCGGCACCTCCTGCGGCAGCAGGCGCAGCGTCAGCCGCCAGCCCAGCATGTCGTTCACGTAGTCGCGCACGATGGACTGCAGCTCGGCCAGCTCCTGCGCCTGGTTGAGCAGGCTCTCGAAGCGCTCGAACCGGATCGGGCCGATGACGATGCCGAACTGGTGCTGCACGTCCCAGACGCTGCGCCCCAGCACGACGCCGGCGCCGAGCTGCTGGCCGCGGTCGGGCCAGCGCTTGAGCTGGCTGCGCTCGTCGCGCGGCAGCGCCAGCCAGGTGCCGACGAACTCCTCGATCTGCACCGGCACGCGGAAATAGGTGGCCAGCACGGCCTGCAGCCCGTCGGCGTTGCGCGCCTGCTGCGCGAAGCGGCCGGCGAAGAACAGCCGCAGGTGCGCCGGCGTCGCGTTCGCCGGCGCCGCGCCGGGCGCGCCGAAGCCGGCCAGCGAGGCGGCATAGGTTGCGAAGCGGTCGTCCTGCGGCCGGTCCAGCTGCACCGTGGGCTGGGCCTGCGCCCAGGCCCGGTAGAACAGCAGCAGCAGCCGGTGATGAAAGACGTTGGCGAAGGCGGTGAGCGTGGTGTCGCCCTTGCCCTGGCGCTCGTGCGCGTAGTCGCTGAGGTGGGCGGGCAGGCTGCCGTGCGGGCCGAACAGGCCGAAGAAGCGCACGTCCAGCCGCGGCGCCGTGGCGCGCGGGTCGCGCACCAGGCCGACGAGGTCGGACGGCGCGAAGCTCATGGACGGCGGCTGGCCCAGCCGGATGGGCTCGTCCGCCGGCCGGGCCGCCTGGCCCAGCGGCGGGTTGGGCGCGTTCAGCGCATCAATGCGGCGCAGCGCCGCGTAGAAGTTGTAGGCCCAGGGCTGGTCGGCCAGCCGCTGCAGCAGCGCCTGCAGCTCGGCCGGGCGCGCGCCGGGCACCGGCCCCTTGCGTGCCTGCACGGCCGGCGTGGCCGCGCCCGGCGGGTGCTCGGCGCCGTCGGGCGGCAGGTCGTCGGTCACAGCACCGCTCCCCGGCCCCAGCGCAGCGTGTCGCGCATCAGCTCGCCGCGCGAACTGGAGGTCAGCACGGTCTGCACCGCGGTGTTGATGGACGCGTAGCGCCGGAAGAAGCGCCCCAGCACGCAGCCCAGCAGGTAGGCGCTGCCACCCTGGAAGGCGCGCTCGTCCACCTCCACCTCCACCTCCAGCGTGCGCCCGTAGGTGATGCGGCTGTGGAAGGACTTGCCGCGCTCGCTGCCCTCGGCCTCGGGCAGGCGGCGCACGCGCGGCGTGACGCGCACGTGGCGGATGCCCTCGATCTGGCGCTGCGCCGCGGCGTCCTGGCTGTGGGCGTACAGACCCAGCAGCGTGCGCAGCGCGGCGGCGCCCTGGTCGGGGTCGGTGTCGCTGAGCGACAGGTGATTGAGGCTGAGGTGGTTGACCAGCTGCCACACATGCGAGGCGTCGCGCCCGCGCTGGGCCGGCTTGCTGGGGCCGGACAGCACGCGCACGCTGTCCACCGGCGCCGTCACCTCGAGGATGAAGTCCGTGCGGCCGACACCCACCGCCAGGTGCAGCGGCAGGTCGCGGTTGGTGCACAAGGCCTTGACGGCCAGCTGGCGCAGCCCGGCAGGCAGCGGCGCCTCGCGCGGGTCGACAAGGCTGAGGAAGACCTCGGCGCCGACGTAGCTGGAGCGCGGCCCGAGCTTGCGCTGACGCTCGGACAGCACGCGCGGCTCGCGCTGCTGGCAGTAATAGGCCTGCTGACCCCGGCCTTCGGTGTGGAAGGCCGAGTACAGCGGCAGGAACTCCTGCTCGCTGTCGCTGCCGGTGCCGTAGCCGTGCACCTGCTCGACCTCGAACACCTCGTAGTCCATCGGGTGGGCGACATCGGGCACGACGTGGAACTCGTGCATGCCCTCGCGCACGGCGATGCGGTCGCAGCGGTGCGGGAACAGGTTGATGGCCGGCGTGCAGTGCAGCGCGATGCTGCTGGCGTCCAGCACGCCCTCCAGCTGCGTGTCGCCCTGGTCGAGCAGGAACAGCAGCTCGACCTCCTGCGCCGGCCGCCCGGCGATGGCGGCGTCCAGCCCCTGCAGACGCGCGAACAGGAAGCGCTCCGGCAGCGCGAAGTACTCCTGCAGCAGCCGGTAGCCCTCGAAGCTGCGCGGCTCGTCCGGCAGCAGGCCCTCGGCGGTCTCGAAGCCCAGCGGCTGCAGCTGGCGCGCGTCCACCCACGACTGCCATGTGCCGCTGCCGCCGGCCGGGCGCACCAGCACCGCCAGCGTGTGGCCCAGCACGCGCTCGTGCAGCTTGAAGGCCACGCCGGCCTGGCCGCTGAAATGCAGGTCCAGCTGCGACAGCTTGAGCTGGTGCAGCCCCAGCGCCCCGACGGCGGCCAGCCGCACACGGATGCCCGCGCGCGCGCGGCTGCCGCTCAGTTGCGGTGGCAGGCCGGCGTCGGCGACGTGGCTGAGGTACTGCACCTCGCGCACCTCCAGCGGCCACAGCCGCACCGGGTGCGCGGTGCGGAAGCGGCAGGCCGTCTCCTCGCCCTTGCCCAGCAGCCCGCGCAGCTCCGTGCCACGCGCCACCTCGGGGCCCTCGGCCAGCGCCGGGTCGGCCAGGTTGGGCTGCAGCCGCACGATGGCCATGGACGGCACAGGCGCGAGGAAGTTCGGGTAGCAGATCTCCAGCAGACGGTCCGTGAAGCGCGGGAACTCGGCATCCAGCCGCAGCTGCACGCGCGCCGCCAGGAAGGCGAAGCCCTCCAGCAGGCGCTCGACGTAGGGGTCGGTGACCTGCAGGCCGTCCATGCTGAGGCGGCCGGCGATCTTGGGGTACTGGCGCGCGAACTCCTGGCCCATCTCCTTGAGGTGGCCCAGTTCGCGTTCGTAGAGTTCCAGCAGGCGCGGGTCCATGGCAGCTAGCGGTTGAGTTCCTGGACCTGCACCTGGCCGGACTCCAGGTCCAGCTCGGTCCGCAGCACCAGCTCCAGCGGCACCGGCTGCGCCCACAGCTGGGCCGTGATGCGCATGGCGACCAGGTTGTGGTGGTGCAGCACGTCCTCGCTGAACTCGGCCTCCACGCTCAGGCTGCCGGCGATGATGCGCGGCTCGAAATCGATGATGGCGCGGCGGATGGTGGCCTCCAGCCGCGGGATGTCCAGCGTCGAGGCCGTCAGCCCCGACAGGCACGGCAGCCCGAAGCACAGCACCGAGTTGCGCGTCAGCGGCAGCGCGTCCCAGTCCTGGAATCGGCCCAGGCGCTGCTCCTCCTCGGCGTTGTCGAGGTGGGCGCCCTGATCATTGAGCAACCAGTACGGCGCCTCGGGCCGCACGGCGTTGAACAGCCAGCGCAGGTCGCGCAGCACCGCCTGGCGCAGCGCGTGGGCATTGAGCACGCGCTGCTCGCGCGCTTCCACCTGCGTGCCGGGGTCGGTGTCGGTCAGGCGGTCGAGCAGCGACGGCTGGAGCCGGTCACGCGGAGCGGTCTGCGCCATGGCCCTGGCGCTCAGGCGTCGGCTGCGGGAGCGGCGGCCTCGGCCTCGTCGGCGGCGTCCTGGGCGTCGAAACGCAGCTCGCGGACCTCAAGCAGCGCCGTCTCGGCCTCCGGCGTCACGAGGATGCGCTGGCCCAGGCCGCGGTAGCTGTCACCGGCCCCCGGCAGCCACTCGGTGCGGCGGGCCATCAGCAGCGCGCCGTCGGCGTCGGCCGGCAGGTCGGGGTAGCGGTTGGGCAGCAGCGCCACCACTTCACCGCCGTTCGTGAACGACAGCTGGGCCGGCGCCCAGACGAGGTCACGCAGGTCCTCCGGCGCCTCGATGCTGACGGCGCTCAGGTGCGCGAACGGCACCCAGTAATAGCGGCCGTTGACGATGGCCTCCAGCACCGGGCCGATCCGGCCGTCGGCGTCAGCCAGCCAGTCGAAGGCACGACCATCCATCTGCCCGGGGTTGGCAGGCGCGGCGTCGAAGGCCTGGGCGCGCAGGCTGGCCGCCAGCGCCGTTTCGCCGCGCCCGTCCTGCAGCAGCGCCTCCACCAGCATCGCCAGCCAGGGCTCGGGTTCGCCGAAGATCATCGGCACACGCCGCCCGGCGAAAACCTCGCCGCGCAGCCGCTCACAGGCGATGGCTTCGCGGTAGGTCTGCACCATCGCGAGCGCGCCGGCGTCGAGCTGGCCAGCCACGTCGAGCTGGCTCAGCGCCTTGTCCCAACGTCCAAGAACGCACAGCAATTGGAACAGCGCCACGCGAAGCTCGGCCTTGCCGGGCTGCGCGCGCACGTCGGCCTGCAACAGCGCCAGCGCCGCCTCGGGCGTGCCGGCCTTGAGCGCCTGCTCGAAAGGGGTCGGGTTGCCCATGGGCTAGATCGCTTCCGCGTTGAAGGTCGTTGCGCCGCCGCCCGAACCGGAGGCATCCTGCGCCTTGTACTGGATCTCGATGGCCTTGAAGGTCAGGCTCAGCGTCTCGACCAGCAGCGCCGGCTGGGCCGGGTCGGATTGCAGGTCATAGGCCGTGATGCGGCCGTCCTTGATCTTGACCTGCATGTAGTCCAGCGGTGCAGCGCCGCCGCTGGCCTTGCGCACCGTGACGACCGCCTCGACGACGGCATCGTTGGTGCGCATGACGCCCATCAGGGCCGTGGACGCCCGGTCCACGTCCTTGACGATCTTGACGGAATCGAACGAGGTCTTGTTGGACGGCCCCTTCGCGCCCATCGCCGTGGTGGACTTCATTCCCCAGGCGATGGAGCGGATGTCCATCTCGTCCTTGTGCTGTGCGTCGGCGCTCTCGCCCTTGATGACGCCGCCCTTCAGGCTCTTGAGGCGCAAAAAAATATCACTCTTGGCCATGCCTTGCTCGCAGCTTTAGCAGGCGCAACGGGGTTGCGCCGATCACAGCACAGGGTCAGGTCATCAAGCGTCGGTGTTCTGCTTGATGTCCCACTTGGCGGTCTTGACCGCGCCCGCGGCACCGGCGGTGTCCTGCGGCGTGTACTCGTAGGTGAACTTGGCGAAGTTCAGCGTGATGTTCTCGGTCAGGCGGTCTTCGCCACCCGAGCCACCTTCCTGCACGCTGGTGACCAGCACTTCTTCCAGCTTGATCTTGATGTACTCCAGCGGCTTGCCGCCGGCCTTGCGCACGGTCAGCTTGGCTTCCTTGAAGTGCTTGCCGGAGCAGGCGGCCTGGATCAGCGCATGGCTGGCCGAGTCGATGTACTTGGTGATGGAGATGTCATTCACGTTGACCTTGCCGGCACCGCCGCCGCCGCCCACGTGGGTGGTGCCGCTGTTGCTCAGCGACCAGCTCCAGGCCAGCACATCGATCTCGTCCTTGTGGGCCTTGTCGGCGGACTCACCCTTGATGTCGCCGATCTTGATGAACATGTCTACAGCCATATCGCTCTCCTGTGTGTGAACGGGCAATCATGAAACGCCGGCCCGGCTAGCGGCTTGCGAAAAACTCTCAAGCGCCCTTGGTCGATGGTAGCTTCGACACCAAGCGCAACGAAACGCTCAATCCCTCAAGTTGATAGTGGGGCCGCAGGAAGAACTTGGACTGGTAATAGCCCGGCGCTCCCTCGACTTCCTCGACGACCACCTCCGCAGCGGCCAGCGGGCGCATGGCCTTGGTCACTTCGGAGGAGTGGGCCGGATCACCATCCACGTAGTTCATGATCCAGTTCTGCAGCCACAGCTGCATGTCGTCCCTCTCCTTGAAGGACCCGATCTTGTCTCGCGCCATCTGTTTCAGGTAGTGCGCAAAACGACTGGTTGCAAAGATGTACGGCAGGTTGGCCGCCAGCCGTGCGTTGGCGGTCGCGTCGGGGTCGTCGTACTCGGCCGGCTTGTGCAGCGACTGCGCACCGATGAAGGCGGCGAAGTCGCTGTTCTTCTTGTGCACCAGCGGCATGAAGCCGGCACGGGCCAGCTCGGCCTCGCGGCGGTCGGAGATGGCGATCTCGGTCGGGCACTTCATGTCCACGCCGCCGTCGTCAGTCGGGAAGGTGTGGGCCGGCAGGTTCTGCACGGCGCCGCCGGACTCGATGCCGCGGATGCGCGTGCACCAGCCGTACTCCTTGAAGGCGCGGTTGATGTTGACGGCCATCGCATACGACGCATTGGCCCACGAGAAGCGGCTGTGGTCCTGCCCGCCGGTGTCTTCCTCGAAGTTGAACTCCTCGACCGGGTTGGCCTTGGCGCCGTAGGGCAGGCGCGCCAGGAAGCGCGGCATGGCCAGGCCGATGTACTTGGAGTCCTCCGACTCGCGCAACGAGCGCCAGGCGGCGTACTCCGGGCTGGTGAACATCTTGTTCAGGTCGCGCGGGTTGGCGAGCTCCTGCCAGGACTCCATCTGCAGGATGGTGGGCGACGCGCCGGCGATGAACGGCGTGTGCGAGGCCGCGGCGGTCTTGGCGATCTCGCCCAGCAGTTCCACGTCCGGCGGGGTCTGGTCGAAGTGGTAGTCACCCACCAGGCAGCCGAAGGGGTGGCCGCCGAACTGGCCAAACTCTTCCTCGTAGATCTTCTTGAACAGCGGGCTCTGGTCCCAGGCCGTGCCCTTGAAGCGCTTGAGCGACTTGCCCAGCTCCGCCTTGGAGATGTTGAAGACCTTGATCTTCAACATCTCGTCGGTTTCGGTGTTGTTGACGAGGTAGCTCAGGCCGCGCCAGGCACTCTCGAGCTTCTGGAAATCCTCGTGGTGGATGATCTTGTTGACCTGCGCCGACAGCTTCTCGTCGAGCGCCGCGATCATCTGCTCGATCGTCGCGAAGACGTCCTTGCCGACGATCTTGGACTGCGACAGGGCCTGCATGGCCAGCGTCTGCACGGCCTGTTCGACGGCATTCTTGGCGTCGTCGGTCTTGGGTTTGAACTCGCGCTGGAGCAGCGAGGCCAGGTCGCTGCCTTCAAAGGCAACGCTGGTCAGCGCGGATGCTGAGGTGGAGGATTCGGCAGCCATCGAAAGGTCCTTTCTCGTGTCTTGCTCTGCAACGGGCGCGCAGCGCCCGATCAGCTGTTGCCGTCGGCGGGCTTGGCGTTGGCCGTCATGGCCTGCAGCAGCGCCGGGTCGGCCAGCAGCTTGGCGACGAGTTCCTCGGCGCCGGACTTGCCGTCCATGTAGGTGATCAGGTTGGAGAGCTGCTGGCGGGCTTCCAGCAGCTTGTTCAGCGAATCGACCTTGCGGGCCACGGCGGCCGGCGAGAAGTCGTCCATGCTCTCGAACGTCAGCTCCACCGACAGGCTGCCTTCACCGGTCAGCGCGTTGTCGACCTGGAAGGCGGCGCGCGGCTTCATGGCCTTCATGCGCGCGTCGAAGTTGTCGACATCGAACTCCAGGAACTTGCGGTCGGCCACCGGCGCCAGCGGCTCATCGGACTTGGGCTTGCCGGACAGGTCGGACAGCACGCCCATCACGAAGGGCAGCTGCACCTTCTTCTGCGAACCGTACAACTCCACGTCGTACTCGATCTGAACGCGCGGGGCGCGGTTGCGAGCGATGAATTTCTGGCTGCTACTCATGATGGTGTCTGCCTGTGGTTTGAAGAGTCATTGTTTCCCAAGTTGCCGGTCTCAGGAGTCCTGCGTCGTCACGGTTTCAGGGTCCACGCCCATGACGCGGGCCACCTCGGCGAGCGCGTCCGGCGCCAGCTCCTTCATCAGCTGCAGGAAGTTGTGCCCGATGAGGCTCTTGGCGCGGCGCAGCAGCAGCTGGGCCGGGTTGGTGGGTTCGTGCTGGTCCAGGTAGCGGCAGATGGCGTCGATGGCCTGGATGGCATCGGCCCGCGACTGGATGGCGCCGGGCGTGCGCGCCGCGGGACGCGCGCCGCCTGCGCTGGCGCCGTCCGCCGCAGAGTCGCCGTCGACGGACTCGCCTTCGGCCGCAGCGGCCTCCGCAGCCGGGAAGAGCTGGCCGAGTTGATACAGCCACTTGCTCAGCGGCGCCAGGTCCAGCCCCGGCGTGCCGGCGAGCCGGTCGTCCAGCGCCGACGACAGCGTGCCGAGCTCGGCCCGCAGTCGGGCCGGCAGTTCGGCCAGCTCCGGGGACTGCTCGTAGGCTTCCTGCAGCATCAGCGCCAGCGACTCGCGGCTGGGCGGAGATTCGTCGTCACGCGGGGCCAGCCCGCCCCAGGCGAGCTCGAAGGTGCGCCCCAGCAGCGCGCCGACGCGCCGATCGGCATAGACGGGGCTGGCGCGCAGGTCGCCCAGCAGGTACTCGGGGCTCGCGAGCGCGTTCAGCGCGTTGACCCGGGCAAAGTGGTCGCCGTCATCGGGTTCGGGGTGCAGCGCGTCCCAGTTGCCCGACACCAGGCCGTTGAGCAGACGCAGGCCGTCGAGCAGGGCGGCCGCACCGTGCAGGCGCACGGCCGCGCGTATCCAGGGCACCGCCACGCGCAGGTCACGGGTCTCGTCCATCAGGGCCGAGGCGCGTGCGTAGACGTCGCTCCAGTCGGGCGGCTCGGCGGCGCTGTGCTGGGTCTCGGGCTTGCCGGCAGCGGCCTGCTCCAGCTCCAGGAAGGAGCCCGCATACTCGAGGTTAGGCCCGCAGGGCGTGCCATCGGCCGCCGACGATCCCAGCCAGCGTTCCACCAGTTCCTGGCGTTCCCGCACGTCGTCCAATCTGTCCCCCCTGCGCGATGCGCATCAGCTTGTGCCGGCGCAGCCTATCACCGCGATCATGTCGGCTCAATTGCCGGCCACCCGGTGGCGGGTGGCGGGCTCATCACTTTCGCTTATTGTCGAGCGCCGGTGGCGGCGTGAAGCCCAGCGAACGCGCGGACTGCTCGTAGCGCGTGGCCAGTTCGTCCTGGCCGCGCGCCCGGTACAGCAGCGCGAGGTCGTAGCTGGCGATGCCGTTGCCCAGCGCGGTCGCGTACTGCAGCCAGCCTTCGTAGCGGCCACGCGCCTTGTTGACGTCCAACGCGGGGTCGACGGCGCTGTCGAGGTAGGCCTGGCCCAGCCGCTTGGCCGCATCCTTGTCGCCGCGGGCCGCGCGCTTGAAGTCGCGCTGCATGGCCGCGCTGGCGCTGGCGGGCGGCTGGAAGGAGCTGCGGTAGAGCTTGATGTCACTGCGCTGCAGCAGCTTGGCAGCCTCGCTGGAGCCTTCCAGCGCGACCATCGCCGGCTGCACGCGGCGCCCCTGGGGGAACAGCTCCAGGTAGCGGCTGGCCAGCTTGACGAGCTCGGGCGGCCAGATGCTCTGCTGGATCTGCGCCCACAGTTCCTCCTCGTCCTGCTGGCTGGACGCCGGCGCGGCCGCGTCGGCGGGCCGGGGACGCCACAGCACCGGCGCGTGGGTCTGCACGTTGTCGGCGATGAACGGGTCCTGCGCCAGCACGCGCACCGCGTTGACGGGGTGGTTGAGCATGGTCTCGCGCACGTCGCGGCGCACCAGCCGGAACATGTCGGCAAAGCTGGTTTCCTCGCCCACCGAGTTCAGCACCTTGACGAGCGAGGCGGTGTAGAAGGTGTTCTGGTTCTCGGAGTCGGGCGAGATGGCGGGCTTGCCGGCGCCGGTGGAGAACGCGATGAGGCAACCCGGCGGCGCCTCGACCTGGTTGAGGCCGTCCTTGTCGCGCACGGCCGCGCGAATGGCGACGCGGCAGCTGTCCAGCACCGCGTAGGTGGCGCCGGCGGCGCGCGGCGCCAGCGGCCCCACGACGTCCTGGCTGAGCTCCAGGCTGCCCTTCTGCACGTCGGCCACCACGCCGGGGTTCACGCCGGCGGCGATCAGCAGGTTGCGCGCCTCGTCCTGGACGCCGTGGCCGCTGTAGTAGAAGAACACGGTCGCGTCGGGCGGCGCGGCCGCGACGACCTTGCCGAAGGCCGCGATGGCGGCGCGCGAGCGTGCCACGTCGAGGTTGAGCGCGTCGGTGACCGCGAAGCCCTTGGCCTCCAGCGCGGCCTTCAAGTCGCGCAGGTTCTTCGGGATGGGCGGCAGCTCCTGATCGGCCGGGTAGTCGCGATTGCCCAGCAGCAACGCCAGACGCACCGGCGCACCGTCGGGCCGCGGCGGCTGGGCCCGGGCCGTCGCGGCCGACGCAACCCACGCGCCGGGCATGGCCCCCAGCGCCGCGCCCCGCTTCATCAATGCGCGCCGCGCGCGTGCGCGCTGTCCCAAGCTCTCGTTCACGTCACTGCCTTTTCTCGCTGCGAGCGCCGATCTTGCCAGACGCCCAGGTCATGCCTCAGGGCTTGCCGTCGCCACCGGCGTCACCGGCAGCGCAGCCCAGCTGCGCCCCCACGGGCGCGCAGGAGCGCGGCGGCTGCGTACCGGCGCTGCCCTCCGTCGCGGGACGGCCGGGGCCGACCTCGGTGATGACACCGCCGCGCAGCCGCGAGGCGACGTTCTCCGTGCGCACCGCCTCCTCGAAGCGGTCGCGGCGCGCGGCCTCCGACACCGACGCGATGGACGACAGCGCGCCGTCCGCCTGCGGCGAGCTGGGCGCATAGCCGTTGTACTTGACGAGGATGGCCGACTCCTTGCCCGCACCGTCGTAGAAGAACAGGTAGCCCGCGGAGCCTGTTTCCGGCCCGGTGAGCAGGATGACGGCCTTGTTGCGGATCAGCGCCGCGGTCCCGGTCGGGTCGCCGCCCACCTTGGGCAGCACGGTGATGTAGCCGGAGTTGATGCCCGCCGTCGTACCGGCGGCGTCGCCGCGGCCGATGTCGACGGCCACCTGGCCGAACGGCGCGCCGCCGCCATCGAAGGCCGTCGGGCCGATGCTGATGGCCAGCGCCGGCAACTGGATGTTGGTGCCCAGCGTGTTGCTGTAACTCAGGCGCGACTTGATGACGGCCGGGTCGGTCGTGCCCAGCGCATCGGCGTTGAAGAAGGCCATGTCGGCCTCCACGCCGGCGCCGGCCACGTTGACCTGCTTGCCCGTCACGCGCAGCAGCGACCGCGCCGGCGCGTCGCTGGCCGACGCGGCCGGCACCGACGCCAGCTTGGCCGACAACCCGCCCACGAACTGGTTGCCGGCCTGCATCAGGCTGGCGGAGCCGCCGGCATCGGCGACGAGATTCAACCGCCCCTGCGCCGCCACTGCCAGCGAGCCCGAGGTCTGCACGATGACGTCGGCCAGCACGCGGATCTGCTTGCCCAGCGCGTCCTTCAGCACCACCTCCTTGGCGATGCCGATGGACTGCTGGTAGGTCGACAGCAGGCCGTCATCAACAGCGGCGGGCTTGTTCACGGCCAGCGTGAGCGCACCCTGGTTGACCTTGATGTCGCCGCCCAGCGAGAACACCGGCACGCTGACTTTGCCGTCGGTCAGCGTGGGGCTGGCCACCGTGATGCTGCCGCCGTTGACCTGCACCAGCGGAGCGCTGGTGTTCAGGCCCTCGAACACGGCGGTGCCCGCGCTGTTGCCCAACGTGACCTTGCCGGCCCGCGTGACGCCGTCGACGGCGCCGACAGCGGTGATGTCGAACGCCCCGGCGTTCGTGAACGTCACGGCGCCGTCGGCCGCGGCATCGCCGCGGGCCACCGCAACCTGCTTGACCTGGTTCGCGGCATCGCCCAGCGTGAAGCTGCCCGATCCCTTCAGCACCAGGCCCGCGGCGGCAATCGCCTCGCCCGCGGCCTGTGTCACGGCACCGGCTGTCTGCTCCAGCGTGATGGCCTTGCCGGCCGCCGGCGCCGCCACGCCGCTCGCGGCAGCGAACAGCGTGCCATCCGCGGCCACCGCGCCGACTTGATAGCTCGCCCCGTTCTTGAACAGCACGTCACCGGTCGCCGCATGAGCGGCCAGGCTGCCGGACACCGCATTGGCCTGGCCCAGGCTGATGCCGTTCTGCGCACGCACACCCAGCGCGCCACTGGTGGTGATGCTGCCACCGGACTGAGTGACACCGCCTGCGGCCGACGCCAGCCTCAGCGTGGCCGCGCCGACGTCGATCGACTGCGCCAGCGTCAAGTCACCCGTCAGATTGCGCAAGCTCACGCTGCCGCTGCGCGTGATGCCCACCGAGTTGACCGTGCCCACTGCCAGCGCGTTGGCGTCCACGTACTGGATCGCCCCAGCGCCCGCACCCGCCGCCAGGCGGGCCACGTCGTTGGTCGCCTCGGCCAGCGTGAAGCTGCCAGCTCCCTTGAGCTCCAGCCCGTCGGCCGTGATGGCCTGGCCGGCCGCCTGCGTCACCGCGCCGGCCGATTCCAGCGTCAGCGTCGCCGCGCCCACGTTGACCGCCCGGTTCAGCGCCATGTCCCCCGTGAGGTTCTTCAGGCTGACGTTGGCGCTGCGCGTGATGCCCGCCGTGTTGACCGTGTCCACCGCCAGCGCGTTGGCGTCCACGTACTGGACCGTTCCCGTGCCCGCCGCCACCGCCAGCCGGGCCACGTCGTTGGTCGCCTCGGTCAGCGTGAACGCCGCGTTGCCCTTGAGCTCCAGCCCGCCGCCGGTGATGGCGCGGCCGGCCGCCTGCGTCACCGCGCCCGTCGACTCCAACGTCAACTGGGCGCCGCCCACGTTGACGGCCTGGCTCAGCGTCAGGTCGCCGCTGAGGTTCTTCAGGCTGACGTCACCGCTGCGCGTGATGCCCGCCGTGTTGACGGTGCCCACCGCCAGCGCGTTGGCGTCCACGTACTGGATCGCCCCCGCGCCCGCAGCCGCCGCCAGGCGGGCCACGTCGTTGGTCGCCTCGGCCAGCGTGAAGCTGCCCGCTCCCTTGAGCTCCAGCCCGTCGGCCGTGATGGCCTGGCCGGCCGCCTGCGTCACCGCGCCGGCCGATTCCAGCGTCAGCGTCGCCGCGCCCACGTTGACCGCCCGGTTCAGCGCCATGTCTCCCGTGAGGTTCTTCAGGCTGACGTTGGCGCCGCGCGTGATGCCCGCCGTGTTGACCGTGTCCACCGCCAGCGCGTTGGCGTCCACGTACTGGACCGTTCCCGTGCCCGCCGCCACCGCCAGCCGGGCCACGTCGTTGGTCGCTTCGGTCAGCGTGAACGCCGCGTTGCCCTTGAGCTCCAGCCCGCCGCCCGTGATGGCGCGGCCGGCCGCCTGCGTCACCGCCCCGGTGGCGGTTTCCAGCGTGATGTTCTTCGCAGCGCCCGTGGCCGAGATGCCATTCACGGCAGACAGCAAGGCGGCGTCGGCAGCCACCGTGTCGACCTGATAGCCGTTGACCGCCTTGAACTGCACATGCCCACCGCTGGAATCCGCGGCCAAGCTCGTCACCGCGTTGCCCAGGTTCAGTGCGATGTCACCACCGGCCCTGACCCCCAGGGCCGCAGCCTCGACGGTGCCGGCACCGTTTTGCGACACGGTGCCGGCCGAGGCCTGCAGCCGCAGCGCGTTGGCGCCCACGCTCACCGCCTGGCCCAGCGACAGGTCGCCGGCGATGGTGCGCAGCGAGACATCGCCGGTGCGCGTGATGCCCGTCGTGTTGACGGTGTCCACGCTCAGGCCCCCGGCCGCGTCGACGAAGCGGATCGCGCCGTCGCCGGCACCGCCCGACGCAGCGGCGATCCTGCCCACGTTGTTGGCGGCGTCCAGCAGCTCGAAGCCACCGGCCCCCTTGAGCTCCAGCCCCCCGCTGGCCGACGTGCTCAAGGCCTTGCCGCTGGCCTGGCTCACGGTGCCGGCGGTGGTCTCCAGCGTGATGACCTTGCCGGCACCGAGCGCCGCGATGCCATCCACCTGGCTGAACAGCGCCCCGTCGGCCGCCACGGTGTTGATGACGTAGCTGCGCGTGTTCTTGAACAGCACGTCCTGGCTCGTCGACTGAGCACCGACATCGCCCGCCACCGCATTGGCCTGCCCCAGGCTGATGGCGTTGGCGGCGTTCACGCCCAGCGTGCCGGCCGTGATGCTGCCGCCGCTCTGGGTGACCGCGCCCGCCACCGACTGCAGCCGCAGCGTGTTGGCGCCCACGTTGGCCGCCTGCGCCAGCACGAGGTCGCCCGTGACCGTGCGCAGCAGCACATCCGCCGCGCGCGTGATGCCCACCGTGTTCACCGTGCCCACCGTCAGCGCGGTGGCATCCACATACTTGACCGCGCCGGCGCCGGTGGCGACGGCCAGGGTCGTCACGTCGTTGCCGGCATTGGTCAGGGTGTATGCGGCAGCCCCCTTGAGTTCCAGACCCGAGGCGGTGATGTTGTGGCCCGCCGTCTGAGTGACGGTGCCTGCAACCGTGTCCAGCGTGACGAGCTTGCCAGCGGCCGCCGCCGAAACGCCGTCCACGGCACTGAACAGCGCACCATCGCCGCCCACCGCGCCGATGGCATGGCCGATGCCGTTGCGGAAGCGGATGTCCTGCGTGCCGGACCTGGCGGCGAAGGTGGTCGCCACCGCATTGGTCGCGCCCAGGGTGATGGCATTGGCCGCATTCACGCCCAGCGCGCCGGCCGTGATATTGGCGCCGCTTTGCGTGACCGCGCCCGCTGCGGATTGCAGCCGCAGCGCGCTGGCGCCCACGTTGACGCCGGCATTCAATGTCAGGTCGCCGGTCTCGTTGCGCAGCGTCACGTCACCGCTGCGGGTGATGCCGCCGATGCCCGTTCCGCCGGCGGCGCCCACCGACAGGGCGTTGGCGTCCACATAACGGATGACACCATCGCTCGCGCCGCCGCTGGCGGCGGCCAGCACCGCCACATCGTTGCCGGCATTGGTCAGCGCGTAGGCCGCTGCCCCCTTGAGCACCAGCGCGTTGGTCCGCAGGTCGGCCCCTGCCGACTGCGTCACCGCCCCGGCAGCCGTGTCGAGCTGGATGATTTGCAGGCCCGCCGTGCCGGTGGTCGACACCCCGTTCACCGCACTCGTGAACACCGCATCAGCGCTCACCGAGCCGACGTTGTAGCCGTTGACGGCCTTGAACGACACGTAGTCGTCGGAGGTGGCCGCCAGCGTGGTGACCGAATTGGCCAGATCCAGGTTGACGGAGCCGCCACTGGCGTTGGCGCCCAGGGCGCCCGCGCTGATGCTGCCCGTGCCGGTCTGGTACACCGCGCCGCCCCCTGCCTGCAGGCGCAGCGTGCTGGCCCCGACGCTGACAGGGCGGTCCACGTCCAGGAAGCCCGCAACCGACCGCAGCGACACGTCGCCGGTGCGGGTGATGCCGCTGGTCGCATTGATGGCGTTGACCACCATGCTGTTGGCGGTGACGTAGCGGATCGCACCGTCGCTGGCGCCGCCGCTGGCCGCGACAAAGCTGCCGGCGTCGTTGCCCGGGTTGGTCAGCGTGTAGGCCGCCGAACCCTTGAGCTCCAGCCCGGTGCCGCGGAGGTTCTTGCCGGCCGCCTGCGTGACCGTACCGGCGGCCGTGTCCAGCGTGATGGCGCCGGGCACGCTGGCGCCGGCCGTGATGCCGTCCACCGCGGTGAACAGGCTGCCGTCGGCGGCCACGCCGTTGACCTGGTAGCCGTTGG
Organism: Pelomonas lactea; assembly: GCF_043555885.1. NCBI lineage: Bacteria > Pseudomonadati > Pseudomonadota > Betaproteobacteria > Burkholderiales > Sphaerotilaceae > Roseateles > Pelomonas lactea. Next base: position 41,246 of record NZ_JBIGHX010000013.1, read on the forward strand.
CGTTCTTGAAGACGATGTTGCCGTCGACGGCGGACGCGGCGGCGAAATCACCCGACACCGCGTTGTTCTGGCCCAGGCCGATGCTGTTGGCCGCGTTCGCGGTCGACGTGGTGACCTTGGTGCGGGCGTTCACGCCCAGCGTGCCGGCGGTGAGGAGGCCGGCGGTCTGGTAGACGCCACCGCTCTGCGACTGAAGGCGCAAGCTGTTGGTGCCGACATCCACCGACGCGGCCAGCTTCAGGTCGCTGGCCTGGTTGTTCAGCGTGACGTTGCCGGTGCGCGTGATGCCCACGCTGTTGACGGTGTCCACCGCCAGCGCATTGGCGTCCACGTAGCGCAGCCAACCGTCGCCAGCGCCGCCCGAGGCGGCGGCGAGCGTGGCCACGTTGTTGCCCGCATTCGTCAGCGTGTAGGCCGCGCTGCCCTTGAGCTCGAGCCCGGCCGCGGTGATGTTCTTGCCGGCCGACTGCGTCACCGTGCCGGCGCCGGTGTCCAGCGTGACATTGCTGGCGCCGCCGTTGGCGGACACACCGTCCACCGCGCTCAGGAAGTTGCCGTCCGCCGCCACCGAGCCGATGTTGTAGCCGTCGACCGCCTTGAAGCTCACCTGTCCGGGCGCGGTGGCCGCCAGCGTCGTCACCGCATTGCCCAGGTTCAGCGCGATGCTGCCCGCGGCATTGACGCCCAGCACGGCGGCGCTGATGGTGCCCGCGCCGCTTTGCGAGATGTCGCCCGCAAGGCCCGGATCCGAGGTCTGCAGGCGCAGCGTGTTGGCGCCCACGTTGACGGCCTGGGTCATCGTGAGGCCGCCGGCCAGGCTGCGCAGCGAGACGTCGCCGGTGCGGGTGATGCCGACGGTGTTGACCGTGTCCACCACCAGACCGTTCGAAGCCACGTAGTGGATCGCGCCGTCGCTGGGGCCGGCCGAGGCGGCAGCGATCCTGCCCACGCCGTTGGTGGCTTCCAGCAAAGCATAGCTGCCCGCGCCCTTGAGCTCCAGGCCGCCGCTGGCCGAGGTGGTCAGCGCCTTGCCGCTGCTCTGGGTCACCGTGCCGGCGGTGGTGTCCAGCGTGATGTTCTTGCCGGCGGCGGTGGCCGAGACACCATCCACCGTGGACAGGAAGGCACTGTCGGCGGACGCCGAGCCGATGTCGTAGCCGTTGACGGCCTTGAACTGCACGTTGCCAAGCGCGGAGGTGGCCGCCAGCGCCGTGACCGAATTGCCCAGATTCAAGGCGACGTCACCGGTGGCGTTGACGCCCAGGTTCGCCGCGGTGATGGCGCCCGCGCCGCTCTGCGTCACGCCCGCCTGCGTCGCACCGAGCCCGGCTTGCAGCCGCAGCGTGGCGCTGCCGACGTTGGCGGCCTGCGTGAGCGACAGGTCGCCGTTGAAGCTGCGCAGCGAGACGTCGCCGGTGCGCGTGATGCCCACGGTGTTGACCGTGTCCACGGCCACCGCGTTGCGGTCCACGTACCGGACCGCGCCATCACCGGCGCCGCCCGAAGCCACCGCGATCCGCGCCACGTCGTTGCCGGCGCCGGTGCCGACGTCCAGGTTCGTCAGCGTGTAGGCCGCGCTGCCCTTGAGCTCCAGCCCGGTGGCCGTGATGTTCTTGTCGGCCGCCTGGGTGACGGTGCCGGCGCTGGTGTCCAGCGTGACGTTCCTGGCCGTGCCGGTGGCCGAAACTCCGTCCACCCGCGTGAACAGCGCGCCGTCGGCGGCCACGGTGTTGATCGTGTAGCCCCCGGCATTCCTGAACAGCACATCCTGCGTCGTCGACTGGGCGGCGAAGTTGCTCGCCACCGCGTTGGACTGGCCCAGCGTGATCGCGTTGACGGCGTTCACGCCCAGGGTGCCGGCCGTGATGCTGCCGCCGCTCTGCGTGACGGCCCCCGCGTCAGACTGCAGCCGCAACGTGCTGCCGCCCACGTTGGCCGATTGCGCCAGCGTCAGGTCACCCGTGACCGTGCGCAGCAGCACATCGCCCGAGCGGGTGAGGCCCACGCTGTTCACCGTGCCCACCGACAGCGCGTTGGCGTCCACATACCTGACGGCGCCGGCGCCGGTGGCGGCGGCGAGGGTCGTCACGTCGTTGCCGGCGTTGGTCAGCGTGTAGGCGCCGGCGCCCTTGAGCTCCAGCCCGGTGGCCGTGAGGTTCTTGCCCGCCGACTGCGTCACGGTGCCGGCGCTGGTGTCCAGCGTGACGGACTTGCCGGCGGCCACGGCCGAGACGCCGTCGACCGTGCTTAGGAAGGCAGCGTCGGCGCTCAGCGAGCCGACGTCATAGCCATTGAGTTCCCTGAACTGCACGTTCCCACCGCCGGACGTCGCCGCAAACGTGGTCACCGCGTTGCCCAGGTTCAGCGTGACGTCACCCGACGCGTTGGCGCCCAGCGCACCGGCGCTAACGGTGCCCAGGCCGCTCTGCGACACGTTGCCCGACGAGGCCTGCAACCGCAGGCTGGCAGCGCCCAGGCTGGCGGCCTGCGTGAGGGACAGGTCGCCGGTGACCGTGCGCAGCGAGACATCACCCGATCGGGTCACGCCCACCGAATTGACCGTGGACACGGCCAGGGCGTTGGCGTCGATGTAGCGGATCGCGCCATCGCTGCCACCGCCGCTGGCGGCCGCGAAGCTGGCCACGTCATTGCCCGCATTGGTCAGCGTGTAGGCCGCGGCCCCCTTGAGCTCCAGTCCGGCCGCCGTGAGGTTCTTGCCGGCCGACTGCGTGACGGTGCCGCTGGTCGTCTCCAGCGTGATGTTCTTGCCAGCGCCGCCGGCGGTGACGCCGTCCACGGTCGCGGTGAAACCACCCTGCGAGGACACGCTGCCGATGGCATAACCGCCGGCGTTCCTGAAGACCACGTGGCCATTGCCCGACACGGCGGCCAGGTTGCCCGACACCGCGTTGGCCTGGTTGAGGCTGATCTGGCCACCGGCGTTCAAGCCGAGGTTCACCGCGGTGATGATGCCGGTTTCCGTGATGTTGCCGCCGGCCTGCAACCGCACGGTGCTGCCGGTGATGCCGCCCACACCGGTCACGCTCAGCGCGCCGGCCGTGACGTCAGCGACGGCGCTCACGTTCAGATCGCCACTGGTCGTGAAGGTCAGGTCACTGCCCGGGCTCTCCAGCGCGATGTTCAGCGTGCTGCCCGTGGACACGCGGCTCAGCGAATTGGTGCCTCGCACGGCCAGGGCGCCGGTGGTGATGACGCCCGTCGCGCCCAACTGCGTGGCCGCGCCATCGAACAGCACACGCCCTGCGGTGAGGTTGACCGTGTCGGCGATCTGGATCGTCGTCGACTGCAGACCGATCCCGGTGCCATTGACGCTGGAGCCGGTGGAGATGGGCTGGTTGACGTTCAGCTGCGTCGGCGCGACCACCACCGCATTGCCATTGGCCGTGGTGATGCCAGACACGCTGGCGAAGTGGCCGGCGGACGTGGGGTCGTCACCCACGATGCCCACCGTAGTGGCGCTGGCCGTGGTGTTGTTGAAGCCCACATCGCCGCTGGCGCTGGCGGCGGCGAAGGTGCCCGTCCCGCCCGCGTTCTGCACCACATTGCTGGTGCCCAGTGCGATGCCGGTGCCGGCCCGCACACCCACCGCTGCGGCAGTGATCGTTCCCGTGGTTTCGCTCACCGCACCGACGGCGTTCAGCCGCACCGTGCCGGTGGTGCCGGCCGCGAGGTCGCTGGCCAGCGTCAGGTTGCCGGCGGTCGTCTTCAGCGTGATGTCGTTGCTCGTCGCCGCCGCCTTCACCGCCGTGACGCCGGTGGCGCCCGTGAAGCTGCCGGCCGCCGTCACCGCGCCGACCGACAGCGCGCTGTTGTTGACCAGCTTGAAGTCGCCATCCGAGGCCGTGCCGGCCACCGTGCCGACGGCGTTGCCGCTGTTCAGCAGTGTCACTTCCTTGCCGGCGTTGGCACCCAGCGCGGCCGCGGTGATGGTGGCGCTGCCGCTTTCCTGGATCGCGCCACTGGCCGTCAGGCGCACGGTGCCGGTCGCCCCCGCACTCAGGTTCTGCGCCAGCACCAGGTCCCTGGTGGCGCCGCTGGTCTGCAGCGTGAGATTGCCGCCGGCGGTGGTGGCCCCGGTGGTGGACGCGAAGAGGCTGCCATCCGCCGCCACGGTGCCCACGGTTGTCTTGTCGGTGTTCCTCACGTCGACCGCGCCACCCGACGCGTTGAGCGCCAGCACGCCACCGGCCGCCGTGCCGTCGCTCACCACATTGGCATTGGTCAGGCTGACGCTGGCGCCGCGAGCGCCCAGCGTGCCGGTGGTGACCTTGGCGCTGACGCCCGACACCCCGATGTTGCCGGCGGCGTTCAGGCGCACGGTGCCGCTGGTGGTGGTGCTCAGGTCCTGCGCCAGCGTCAGCGCGCCGGTGACCTGGGCCGTGATGTCCTTCGCCGCCGTGGCGGTGGCGATGCCGGTAGTGCCACCGAACAGCGCGCTGTTGGCGTCGGCACCGACACTGCCGACGGTGGTGGTGGCGGTGGTGTTTGCGAACTTGAAGTCGGAGCCCGCCGTGCCGGACCAGTTGCTGGCCGCATTGGCCTCGGTCAGCGTGACGTTGCCGCCGCCGACCACGCCCAGGCTGCCCGCCGTGACGATGGCACCGGCCGCCTCGCTGATGTCCCCCGTCGCGTTGAGCCGCACCGTCCCCGAGCTGCCGTGGGCGGTGATGCCCTTGCTCAGCACCAACGCGTGCGTGACACCCCCGACAAACACCGTCACCGCCTTGCTGGCGCTGCTGGCGGTGATGCCATCGGTGGCAGCGAACAGGCTGCCGTCAGCGCCGACGCTGCCCACCGTGGTGTTGGCCGTGTTCTGGAACTTGAAGTCGCCGCTGGTGCTGCTGCCGGCCACCGTGCCGCCGGTCGCGGTGCCGTCGGTGATCACGTTCGCCTGGGTCAGCGTCACGTCGCCGCCGCCGTTGGCGCCCAGGGCCAGACCGGTGATGGTGCCGCTGGCACCCTGGCCGATGGTGCCGCCTGCGGTCAGCCTCACCGTGCCGGCGGTGCCCGCGTTCACGGCGTTGTTCAACGTCAGGTTGTCGGTGACGGTCTTCAAGCTCACATCGCCCGTGCGAGCGATGCCCACCGTGTTGACCGTGTCCACCGCCAAGGCATCGGCATCCACGTACTGGAGTGCCCCCGCGCCCGTGGCTGCCGCGATCTTGGCCACGTTGTTCTCGGGATTGGCCAGCGCGAAGCTGCCATTGCCCTTCAACTCCAGCCCGGCCGCCGTGATGGCCTTGCCCGACGTGCCCACCTGCGTCACCGCGCCGGTAGCTTCCAGCGTCAGGTTGGCCCCGGCGGCGTCCAGCTTTTCGTTCAGGCCCAGCGTGCCGGTGGTCTTGATCGACACGTTGCCGGTGCTGCCGGTGCGCGTGATGCCGGTGGTGCCGTTGACCGATCCGACAACCAGGTTGCCGTTGTTGACCAGGTTGATCGTGCCGGCGCCACTGCTGGCGGCCAGCGTGCCCACGGTGTTGGCCTGGGTCAGAGTGAAGTTGCCGGGCCCGCCAAGCGCGAGCCCGCCGGTGCCCGAGGTGGTGATGGCAGCCGCCTGGGTGACGGCGCCGGCGCTGACGAGCGACAGGCTCTTGTTGGCGGCCATCGTGACCGCGCCGGTCAGCGTGATGTTGGCCGCGGCATCGCCGTTCAGCAACGTCAGATGATCCTGCGGCGCCAGGGCGGCGCCGACCACGATGGTGCCGCTGCCGTCGAAGCGGCCCACGGTGATGCTGGAGAAGCCGGCAGTGAAGTTGTCGGTGAAGTAGCTGGCCGGCAGCTGCAGCGTGCCGGCTCCACCAGCCAGGCCGATCGTGGCGGCTGCGGCTCGCGGCGCCAGGGTCAGAGAGCCGCTGCTGGTCAGCGCGACGGAAGAGTCAGCGATGTTGAGGCTGTTCGCATTCAGCCGGATGGCACCACTGGTGCTCTGCACGCTGGCACCCGGCGCCAGGCTGACGTCGTCGACGCCGCTGCCCGTGCTGCCGGTGCCGGTGACCGTGATGGAGCCCGAAGCGCTGCTGACGGTGCCGCCGCTCACGCTGACGCCGTCGTTGTTGTTGCTCGCGCCGCCCGAACCACCGCCGTTGCCGACGACGGTCACCGTGCCGGTGCCGTTGGCTCCGATGCGGGCGATGGCGCCCCCCGAGGACAGCCAGACCCCATGGTTGTTGCTGCCGGTGGCCGCGCCGCCAGTGCCGGTGATCGCCACCGTGCCGCTGCCGGTGACGGACGAGGCCGTGCCGGCGGAGGACTCCACCGCCACGCCGAAGTTGTTGTCGGTGGTGCTGCTGGACGAACCCATGCCGGTCACCGTGACATTGCCCCCGGCCACGCTGGATTCGAGGATCCGCACGCCGACACCGGACGTTGCCCCGCTGGCCTCGCTCTTGCCCGTCATGGCCAAGGCGCCGGTGCCGGCGTCGATCGTGGCCTGGGTGAGCAGGATGCCGTGCGGCGAGCCGACCGCCTCGTTGCCCGCGCCCGAGGCGCCGGGGGTGGGCACACCGCTGCCGCCGGCCAGCGTGATGGAGCCGTTGTTGCTGACGATGCTCGCGCCGCTGGCCAGCGTGATGCCGCCGCCGGTGGCGCCGCCCGAGTTCGACCACAGCAGCGTGTTCAGCTTGGTGCCGCCCGCGCCAACGATGTCGGACGCGCTCGTCGACAGGCTGATGGCACCGGTGGAGACGAGGCTCAGCGTGCGGTCGGCGCCGCTGTTGGGCTTGTTGATGCCCCGCACCACGGTGATGTTGCCGCCCGCACTCAGCGACACGTCGCCACTGCGGGTGATGCCGTCGGTGTTGACCACATCCACCGCCAGCGCGCCGGAGTTGGCGAAGCTGATGGCGCCGTCGTTCAGGCCGCCGCCGGTATCGGCGGCGATCTTGGTCACCGTGTTGGCTTCGGTCAGCGTGAAGCTGCCGGCGCCCTTCAGTTCGAGCCCGGCTGCGGTGATGGTCTTGCCGGCGTCCTGCGTCACGGCGCCGGCACTGTTCAGCGTCAGGTTGTTGGCGCCGACATTGACGCTGCCGCTGAGCGTGATGGCGCTGCCGTTGAGCAGGGCCAGGTGATCCACGCCGGTCAGGTTGGCGCCCACCCTCACGGTCCCGGTGCCATCGCTGCGCCCCACCGTGATGCTGGAGAAGCCGTCGAAGAACTGCGTGGCGCCGGTGAAGTAGCCGACTGGCAGCAGCAGGTTGCTCGACGAGGCCCCGCCAATGCCGATGTCCCGGCTGGCGGTGAAGGGCTCGACCGTCAGCGTGCCGGTCGACTTGATCGTGGTGTTCGCGAGGTCGACCGAGTCGGCGCGCAGCAGGATCGGGCTGGCGTAGATCGTGGCGCCGTTGTAGCCCATCGTGAGCGCCGTGGCGCCTGAGGCGATGCCTTCATCGCCCGAGGTGTTCGCACCATTGCCGATCAGGCTGATGGCGCCGGCTCCCGTGGAATAGATGGCGGTCGTGCCGCTGCCAGCACGGATACCCGCCAGCTTGGCCGTGCCGCCACTCAGCGCCCCCTTGGCACCGGTCAGTGTGATCGTCCCGTTGGCGGACGAAATCGTGGAGCCCGCCAGGATGATCCCGTGTGCATCCGACGTGGCATTGCCGGACGTGGTGCCGCCGGTGCCCGTCAGGTTGATAGCGCCATTCGCCGACGTGATCGTGGTGCCAGCCAGCTGGATGCCGTCAGCATGCGAGTTGTTGCCGGATGTGTTGCCGCCCGTGCCAATCAGCGTGATCGTGCCGGAACCGCTGGTAGTGATGCCCGAGCTGCCGGTCGTGACGATGCCGATGGGCGACTCACCCGAGTTCGCCGCACCCTGCCAGCCCTTGCCGATGATGGAAATATTGCCGCCACCGGCATTCAGTGTGGCGTTGTTGAGCGTGACGCCGGCCGCCGCCGCACCGTTGTCGGCCGAGCCGCCGGCGGCACCGACCAGCGGGTTTACGCCGCCACCCAGGGTGATAGCACCGCCGTTGCTCGTGATCGTGGTGCCGCTACCCAGTTCGATGCGGCCAGTGTTGTTCGCATTCGTGTCGGCATGGACCACGACTCCCAGCTGGCCGGTGGTCGACTGGATCGTGACGTTCGTGCCGAAGATGATGCTGCCCGATGCACTCAAGGTCAGGGTGGCATCGCCACCCGCGGATTTCGTGATGTTGACGTTGTTCGAGACCGTCATGTCGCCGGTGACGTCGTTCACGACACTCGTACCGGAGTTGAGCGTGCTCTGATAGCCACTCGCCACACCCGCACTGACCGTGGTGTCTGCAGGGTCGATCAGCCACAAGCCGCCCTTGCCCGACGGTGCCGCTGCCGTCACACGGATGCCTTCCGTGTTTACCGTGTGGCCGGATGTCTCAATCGCACCGCCGTTGCCTGCAGAAGGCCCCGCCTTGGCCTGCAGGGTGCCGAAGGCATTGGTCACGGCGTTGACGTTGTGGATGTCGCTCCACACCACCACCTTGCCGCCATTGCCCGCCTGCGTGGCCGAGGCATCAATGCTGGTACCCGACTCCATCGTCGCCTGAGCCGCCTGCCGCACCCCGTTCGAACCCTGCCAGTCGCCGCCCACCAGCACCGTGCCGCCACCCGCCGCACCACGCGCGTCCACGGCGGCCGTGCCCAGCAGGCCGACGCGCTCGCCGAGGATGCTGACGCGGCCTCCGCGCTCCCCGGGGTTCAGGCCGCTGACGTCGATGTTGCCGCGCACCAGGGTGTCGCCGGACGCGCCACCATCGACGAATACCTGACCGACCACGGCACCGACGGACTTGGCCTGCACGATGCCGTCCACGTTCAGCACCGTGTCCGCGATACCCGCCCGCGCCGCGGCGCGCAGGTCCACCACGCCGCCGTCGGCCTGCAGCCGGCCCAGCACCTTCAGCCGGGCCTGCAGCCCTTCGTCGTTGCGCGGGTTGAAAAACACCAGGCCGTCGCCGTCCACGTCGATCTGCACCTGGTTGGCGGCCGCGGCCGCGATGCGCTTGGCGTCGATGACGCCGTTCAGGCTGATCTGCGGCCCGGCAAAGGCGACCGTGCCGGAGGAGCGGATCTGGCCGTCCACGACGATCTCGCCCGGCTGGGTGTCACCGCCGTTCAGCGCGTAGCGGCCCGGGTTGAACGGATCGGCCGTGATGGACATCGTCGTGGCCAGCAGCCCGCCCACGTCGACCTGCGCATCCCGGCCGAACACGATGCCGCGCGGGTTGGTCAGGAACACGCGGCCGTTGGCATCCAGGCGGCCGAAGATCTGGCTGGGGTCGGAGCCGGTCACGCGGTTGACCAGCACCGAGCTGCTGGACGGCTGCAGCACGCGCAGGCTCTCGTTGGTGCCGATGGAGAAGCTGTTCCAGTCGATGCTGGCGCGGTCCGTGCCCTGGCGGATCTCCATCTTGTTGCCGGCCGGCTGCGTGATCTGGGCCGTGCCCTGCGTGACCTTGGCGCCCTCGGGCAGCGCCACGGCCACCTGGCTGCCGCCGGTGGCCAGCAGGCAGGCCAGGCAGACGGGCGTCACCGTCAGGTAGCGGCGCGTGAGCGGCTGGGAGGAGGTGTTGCGGCTGGCTTGCATGGCTGTCCCTTGGATCTCGCTGCGGCCCCCGACGCACGGGAGCCTGGAAGGCACTCTGGTGGCGGGCGCGCGGCCCGCGGGGCTCAGAAGAACGCGCTGAACTGCAGGTAGGCGCGCGGGTTGGGCTTCTTGGTGTCGCTCTTGGGCTCGCCGATGGTGGGCGACGCCAGGCTGGCGCGCAGCGCATAGGCGCCCGGGCGAGACCAGGCGATCGACACGCCGTAGCCGGCGTAGCGGGCCCGGTTGTCGAGCCCGGCCAGCGTGGTGTCCTGGTCGCGGTCGTGCCGGTAGTAGATGGTGCCGTGGTCGTAGAACAGCGCGACGACGGTCTCGCGTCCCCAGCGGCCGAACACCGACGCGGGCAGCGGCGCACGCAGTTCGGCGGTGACGATGAAGCCGGCGTCGCCGGTGCCCTCACCGTTGGCGAACGCACGCACGCCGTCGGGGCCGCCAAGGCGGAACTGCTCGGTGGTGTCGAGGTTCTTGAAGGCGTACTGGCCGCGCAAGCTCACGTAGCCCAGCAGGTCGCCGGTCAGCACGTTCTGGATGCGCGCGAACGAGCCGCTGACCTTGGTGTAGTTGGGGGCGTCCAGCAGGCCCGACGGCCGGCCGCCGTCGTAGCTGACCGAGCCGCCCGAGACGCCCACGTCGTAGCTGTTGACGCCGCCGCCCATCAGGTTGTCGCGCACGTCGCCGTTGAAGGCCAGGCCCAGGCTGCGGACCGTCTTCTTGGTCTTGGACTGCGAGGCGTCCTCGCGGTCGTCGTAGCGCTTCTCGTCGAAGGCCAGCAGACCGTAGAGGTTGAGGTTGCGGGAGCGGATGACCGGGTAGAGGCCGAACAGGTTGGCGTTGAGCGCCGTGCCGTGCCGGCCGATGGGGAAGGCCTCGCGGTCCAGCTCGTAGCGCACGGCGGACACCGCGCCGCCCAGCCGCAGGCCGCTGACGCCCACCGGCAGGTTGTAGCCCGCCAGGAAGAAGCGCATGCCGCTGTTGTAGGAGGTCAGCGCGCTCAGCGACAGGCTGTCGCCCTTGCCCAGCGGGTTGCCGATCAGCATCTGCGCGCCCAGCCGCTCCTGGCCGATGAACCGGGAGCCGTTGATGTCGGCATCGACGCGGTACTGGAAGCGCTGCTCGGGCTGCACGCGCACGATGACGTTGGCCGTGCCGGGCTGGCCGCCGGGCTCGATCTCGAAGCGGGCGTTGACGCCGCGCAGGTCGTTGACCAGGAACACCACGCGCTCGACCTCGGACACGGTCAGGATGGCGCCGGGCTTCAGCTGCGCGAGGTAGCCCTCGACGATGCCGCGGTCGATGGCGAGGTTGTCACCCCAGACCAGCTTGACCCGGTCCAGACGGCCTTCCAGGATGGCGATGTCGACGACGCCGCCGGCGGCCTTCTGCGCCGGGATGTAGGCGTAGCCGAGGTAGTAGCCCAGCTCGCTTTGCAGGTAGCGCGCCACGGCGTCCTTGGCGTTGACGAGGTCTTCCCAGGTCTTGCCCTTGCCGACATAGGGCGCCGTGATGGCGGCGAGCGCCTGGCGCAGCTTCTCAGGCGCCGTGTCGGGCAGCCGGTAGGCGGTGACGTCCAGGACGATCTCGTCCTCCGGCTTCTGCAGTTCGGGTGCGACGGCCCGCTCGGGCAGCGCGGCATCCTGGGCCTGCGGTGCCGGCTTGGGCGCCAGGTCGGTCGCCCGCGGCACGACGGGCGGTGTCGAAACGGGTGCGCCATCGGCGGCCTGGACCCGCCCCGCGGCCAGCATGCCCGCCGCCGACAACGCGCACACCAGCCCCGCCCCCTGCCACCCGCGCCATGCTTTTTTCATCGCATTTGTCCGTTGTTTGCCGGCCGATACCAGAAACAGAACGCAACGAGCCGGCCTTCAAGGATGTTAGCCAGAAGCTCATGACCGACCGGCAAAAACTGATGGGACGGACCTACACAACCCTGGGGATGACCGTCCCCTTTCTGCGGGACGCCATCGCGTCGACATGCGGCTGGCGCGCGCATGAAAAAGCCGCCCGCGGCCGAGGCCGGGGCGGCTTGAGGGGCGCGGGGGCCCCGTGGCTTATTCGCCCTTATTCGGCGGAATGGCCGGCGTCGACGTCCGCCATCTGCGCGGCAGCCAGTTCCTCGGCTTCCTGCAGGGCGATGGCACGGCGCTCGGCGTCGTCCATGGCTTCCTTGGCACGACGGGCGTCGTGGAAGGCCATGCCGGTACCGGCCGGGATCAGGCGGCCGACGATGACGTTTTCCTTCAGGCCACGCAGCTCGTCGCGCTTGCCCATGATGGCAGCCTCGGTGAGCACGCGGGTCGTTTCCTGGAAGGAAGCGGCCGAGATGAAGGAGTCGGTCGACAGCGAGGCCTTGGTGATACCCAGCAGCACGTCGGCATGGGTGGCAATCATCTTGCCTTCCTTGCGCATGCGGTCGTTGGTGTCCAGCAGCTCGGAGCGCTCGACCTGCTCGTTCAGGATGTAGTGCGTGTCGCCCGGGTTGGTGATGACCACGCGACGCAGCATCTGGCGAACGATCACCTCAATGTGCTTGTCGTTGATCTTCACGCCCTGGAGTCGGTACACGTCCTGGACTTCGTCGACGATGTAGCGCGCCAGCTCCTCGATGCCCAGCAGGCGCAGGATGTCCTGCGGGTCTGCCGCGCCGTCGACGATCAGCTCGCCGCGGTTGACCACCTGGCCTTCGTGCACCAGGATGTTCTTTTCCTTGGGCACGAGTTCCTCGTGGACCTTGCCGTCCGGATCGGTGATCTGCAGGCGGATCTTGCCCTTGGTCTCCTTGCCGAACGACACCGTGCCGGTCTGCTCGGCCAGCACGCCGACGTCCTTGGGCGAGCGGGCTTCGAAGAGCTCGGCCACACGCGGCAGACCGCCGGTAATGTCACGGGTCTTCTGGCCTTCGACCGGGATACGGGCGAGCACTTCACCGGGCAGCAGTTCCTGGCCGTCGCGGACCTGGATCAGCGCGCCGACCTGGAAGCCGATGGTCACCGAGTGGTCGGTGCCCGGGATCTTGACCTCGTGGCCTTGCGCGTCGAGCAGCTTGACCTGCGGGCGGATGATCTTGGCGGCACCACGGCGCTTCGGGTCGATGACGACCAGCGTCGACAGGCCGGTCACTTCGTCCACCTGCTTGGCGACGGTCACGCCTTCCTCGACGTTCTCGAACTTCGCCTGGCCGGCGAATTCCGTGATGATCGGGCGGGTCAGCGGGTCCCAGTTCGCCAGCACCAGACCGGCCTTGATGACCTGGCTGGGCTTGATGTTCAGGATCGCGCCGTAAGGCACCTTGTGGCGCTCGCGCTCGCGGCCGTGCGGGTCGGCAATGATGATCTCGCCGGAGCGGGAAATCACGACCAGTTCGCCCTTGCCGTTGGTCACGTAACGCATCGTGGCGTTGAAGCCGATGATGCCGTCCGACTTGGCTTCCACGCTCGAGGCGACGGCAGCGCGAGATGCCGCACCACCGATGTGGAACGTCCGCATCGTCAGCTGCGTACCCGGTTCGCCGATGGACTGCGCGGCGATGACGCCGACAGCTTCACCGGTGTTGACCAGGCCGCCGCGGCCGAGGTCGCGGCCGTAGCACTTGGCGCACAGGCCGAAGCGCGTGCCGCAGGTCAGCGGCGTACGGACCTTGATCTCGTCGACGCCGGCCTGCTCCAGCACGTCGAGGGTGTCCTCGTCGAGCATGTTGCCGGCCGTCAGCAGCGTGGCCTGCGTCTCGGGGTGGACGACGTCGATCGCGGCGACGCGGCCGAGGACGCGGTCGCGCAGCGATTCGATGACCTCACCGCCTTCGACCAGGGCACGCATGTTCATGCCGTTGTCGGTGCCGCAGTCGTCTTCCGTCACGACCAGATCCTGCGTCACGTCGACCAGGCGACGCGTCAGGTAGCCCGAGTTCGCGGTCTTCAGCGCCGTGTCGGCCAGACCCTTACGGGCGCCGTGCGTCGAGATGAAGTACTGCAACACGTTCAGGCCTTCACGGAAGTTCGCCGTGATGGGCGTCTCGATGATGGAGCCGTCCGGCTTGGCCATCAGGCCGCGCATGCCGGCCAGCTGGCGGATCTGGGCTGCGGAACCCCGCGCGCCCGAGTCGGCCATCATGTAGATCGAGTTGAACGACTCCTGATCGACGGTCTTGCCGTGGCGATCAATCGTCTTCTCGACCTTCAGGTGCTCCATCATCTTCTTGCCGATTTCGTCACCGGCCTTGCCCCAGATGTCCACCACCTTGTTGTAGCGCTCGCCAGCGGTCACGAGACCCGAGACGTACTGCTGCTCGATCTCCTTGACCTCGCTCTCGGCGCGCTCGATCAGCGTGTGCTTCTGCGCGGGCACCAGCATGTCGTCGATGGCGATGGAGATGCCGGCGCGCGTGGCCAGCTTGAAGCCGCTTTGCAGCAGCTTGTCGGCCAGGACGACGGTTTCCTTCAGGCCGCACTTGCGGAAGCTCGTGTTGATGAGACGCGAGATTTCCTTCTTCTTCAGCGCCTTGTTGATGTTCGAGAACGGCAGGCCCTTGGGCAGGATCTCGGACAGCAAGGCACGGCCCACGGTGGTGTCCACGAGCTTGGTCTCGGGCTCGAATTCGCCCGTTTCCTTGTTCTTGGTCCACTCCGTCAGGCGAACGCTGATCTTGGCGGTGATTTCCACGGCGCCGTTTTCCAGCGCGCGGATGATCTCGGGGATGTCCGAGAACACCAGACCTTCACCCTTGCCGTTGGTGCGCTCGCGGGTGGCGTAGTACAGACCCAGCACCACGTCTTGCGACGGGACGATGGACGGCTCGCCGGACGCGGGGAACAGCACGTTGTTGGAGGCCAGCATCAGCGTGCGGGCTTCCATCTGCGCTTCGATGGACAGCGGCACGTGGACGGCCATCTGGTCACCGTCGAAGTCGGCGTTGAAGGCCGAGCAGACGAGCGGGTGCAGCTGGATGGCCTTGCCTTCGATCAGCACGGGCTCGAAGGCCTGGATGCCCAGGCGGTGCAGCGTCGGAGCGCGGTTCAGCAGGACCGGGTGCTCCTTGATGACCTCTTCCAGGATGTCCCAGACCACCGGCGTGCCGGATTCGACTTCCTTCTTCGCAGCCTTGATGGTCGTCGCGATGCCCATGGCTTCGAGACGGCTGAAGATGAAGGGCTTGAACAGTTCCAGCGCCATCAGCTTGGGCAGGCCGCACTGGTGCAGCTTGAGCGTCGGGCCCACGGTAATGACGGAACGACCGGAGTAGTCGACGCGCTTGCCCAGCAGGTTCTGACGGAAGCGACCGCTCTTGCCCTTGATCATGTCGGCCAGCGACTTGAGGGCACGCTTGTTCGCGCCGGTCATCGCCTTGCCGCGACGGCCGTTGTCCAGCAGCGAGTCGACGGCTTCCTGCAGCATGCGCTTTTCGTTGCGCACGATGATCTCAGGGGCCTTCAGCTCCAGCAGACGGGCCAGGCGGTTGTTACGGTTGATGACGCGACGGTAGAGGTCGTTCAGGTCGGAGGTCGCAAAGCGGCCGCCGTCCAGCGGCACCAGCGGACGCAGGTCCGGCGGCAGCACCGGCAGCACGTCCATGACCATCCAGTTCGGCTTGATGCCGGACTTCTTGAAGGCCTCCATGACCTTGAGGCGCTTGGAGTTCTTCTTGACCTTGAGCTCCGAGCCGGTCATGTCGTTGCGCAGGCGATCGATCTCGATGTCGAGATCCATGTCCTCCAGCAGCTTCTTGACGCCTTCGGCACCCATCAGCGCGATGAACTCGTCACCGTACTCGACGCGCTTGGCGTCGTAGTCGTCCTCGCTCATGATCGAGAACTTCTTCAGCGGCGTCATGCCCGGGTCGACGACGACGTAGGCTTCGAAGTACAGCACGCGCTCGATGTCGCGCAGCGTCATGTCGAGCACCAGGCCCAGACGCGACGGCAGGCTCTTCAGGAACCAGATGTGCGCGCAGGGCGCGGCCAGGTCGATGTGGCCCATGCGGTCACGGCGAACCTTGGTCTGCGTGACTTCAACGCCGCACTTCTCGCAGATGACGCCGCGGTGCTTGAGGCGCTTGTACTTGCCGCACAGGCACTCGTAGTCCTTGATCGGGCCGAAGATCTTGGCGCAGAACAGGCCGTCACGCTCGGGCTTGAAGGTGCGGTAGTTGATGGTCTCGGGCTTCTTCACCTCGCCGAACGACCAGCTGCGGATCTTCTCCGGAGACGCCAGGCCGATCTTGATGGCATCGAAATGCTCATCCGGGGTGAATTGCTTGAAAAGGTCGAGTAGTCCCTTCATGGTGTCTTCCTTTTCCTTCCTTAGTTGCGCTCGAGCTCGATGTCGATACCGAGCGAGCGGATTTCCTTGACCAGCACGTTGAACGATTCCGGCATGCCGGCCTCGATGGCGTGCTCGCCCTTGACGATGGACTCGTAGACCTTGGTGCGGCCGTTCACGTCGTCGGACTTGACCGTCAGCATTTCCTGCAGGATGTACGAGGCGCCGTAGGCTTCCAGCGCCCAGACTTCCATTTCACCGAAACGCTGGCCGCCGAACTGGGCCTTGCCGCCCAGCGGCTGCTGCGTGACGAGCGAGTACGGGCCGGTCGAGCGGGCGTGCATCTTGTCGTCCACCAGGTGGTGCAGCTTCAGCACGTGCATGTAGCCGACCGTGACCGGGCGCTCGAACTGCTCGCCGGTGCGGCCGTCGCACAGCCAGGCCTGCGTGCGCGTTTCGGTCAGGCCCTTCTTGGCGGCGATGTCGTCCGGGTAGGCCAGCTTCAGCATGCCGCGGATTTCTTCTTCCTTGGCACCGTCGAAGACCGGCGTCGCGAACGGCACACCCTTGGACAGGTTGGCCGCCATTTCCAGCACTTCGGCGTCGGTCAGCTCGTCGATGTTCTCGGTCTTGCCGCCGCTCTGGTTGTAGAGCTCGTCGAAGAACTTGCGCAGCTCGGCCACCTTGGAGTGCTGCTGCAGCATGTCGCCGATGCGCTGGCCGATGCCCTTGCCGGCCCAGCCCAGATGCACTTCCAGCACCTGACCCACGTTCATCCGCGACGGGACGCCCAGCGGGTTCAGCACGATGTCGGCAGGCGTGCCGTCGGCCATGTAGGGCATGTCTTCGATCGGCGTGACCTTGGACACGACACCCTTGTTGCCGTGACGGCCGGCCATCTTGTCGCCAGGCTGCAGGCGGCGCTTGACGGCCAGGTACACCTTGACCATCTTCAGCACGCCGGCGGGCAGCTCGTCGCCCTGCGTCAGCTTCTTGCGCTTCTCCTCAAACGACAGGTCGAAGCTGTGGCGGGTCTGGTCCAGCGCGTTCTTGATCGACTCGAGCTGATTGGCGACCTCTTCCTCGGCCGGGCGCACGTCGAACCAGTGGAACTTCTCGACCGAAGCCAGGTAGTCCTTGGTGATGACCGTGCCCTTGGCAATCTTCTGCGGGCCACCGTTGGCCACGCGGCCCACCAGCAGCTTCTCGATCCGGTCGAAGGCGTCGCTCTCGACGATGCGCAGCTGGTCGTTCAGGTCCAGGCGGTAGCGCTTCAGCTCGTCGTCAATGATCTGCTGGGCGCGCTTGTCGCGCTGGATGCCTTCACGGGTGAAGACCTGCACGTCGATGACGGTGCCGCTGGTGCCCTGGTCGACGCGCAGCGACGTGTCCTTCACGTCCGAAGCCTTCTCGCCGAAGATGGCGCGCAGCAGCTTCTCTTCCGGCGTCAGCGTCGTCTCGCCCTTCGGCGTGACCTTGCCCACCAGCACGTCGCCCGGGTTCACTTCGGCACCGATGTAGACGATGCCGGACTCGTCCAGACGGCCCAGTTGCTGCTCGGACAGGTTCGGGATGTCGCGGGTGATTTCTTCCGAACCCAGCTTGGTGTCACGCGCGTTGACCACCAGTTCCTCGATGTGGATCGAGGTGTAGCGGTCTTCGGCGATGACGCGTTCCGAGATCAGGATCGAGTCTTCGAAGTTGTAGCCGTTCCACGGCATGAACGCGACCAGCATGTTCTGGCCCAGGGCCAGTTCACCGATGTCGGTGGAGGCGCCGTCGGCAATGATGTCCTCGGCCGCCACCTTGTCGCCACGGCGCACGATCGGGCGCTGGTGGATGTTGGTGTTCTGGTTGGAACGCTGGTACTTGATCAGGTTGTAGATGTCGACGCCGACTTCGCCGGCCACCGTCTCGTTGTCGTTCACACGAATCACGATGCGGTTGGTGTCGACGTAGTCCACGATGCCGCCGCGGCGAGCCGCGACCACCGTGCCCGAGTCCTTGGCGGCCACGCGCTCGACGCCCGTGCCCACGAAGGCCTTCTCAGGGCGCAGCACCGGCACGGCCTGACGCTGCATGTTGGCGCCCATCAACGCGCGGTTCGCGTCGTCGTGCTCCAGGAACGGCACCAGCGAGGCCGCCACCGACACGATCTGCGTCGGCGCCACGTCCATGTACTGGATGCGCTCGGGCGAAGTCAGCACCGATTCGCCGTTCTCACGGGCCGACACCAGCTCGTCAGTCAGCTGGCCGCCGGCATTCAGCGTGGCGTTCGCCTGCGCGATGACGTACTTGCCTTCCTCGATGGCGGACAGATAGTCGATCTGGTCCGTGACGTGGCCGTCCACGACGCGACGGTACGGCGTCTCCAGGAAGCCGTACTCGTTCAGCTGCGCGTACAGCGCCAGCGAGTTGATCAGACCGATGTTCGGGCCTTCCGGCGTTTCGATCGGGCAGACGCGGCCATAGTGGGTCGGGTGCACGTCGCGGACTTCGAAGCCGGCGCGCTCGCGGGTCAGACCGCCCGGGCCCAGGGCCGAGACGCGACGCTTGTGCGTGATCTCGGACAGCGGGTTGGTCTGGTCCATGAACTGCGACAGCTGCGACGCGCCGAAGAACTCCTTCAGGGCCGCGGAGATCGGCTTGGAGTTGATCAGGTCGTGCGGCATCAGGGCTTCGGTCTCGGCCTGGCCCAGACGCTCCTTGACGGCCTTCTCGATACGCGCCAGGCCCGAGCGGTACTGGTTCTCGGCCAGTTCGCCCACGCAACGCACGCGGCGGTTGCCCAGGTGGTCGATGTCGTCCACTTCGCCGCGGCCATTGCGCAGCTCGACGAGGATCTTGACGACGTCAAGGATGTCCTCGTTGGACAGGTTCATCGTGCCTTCCGGCGTGTCACGGCCAACACGCGCGTTGAACTTCATGCGGCCGACACGGCTCAGGTCGTAGGTGTCGGTGCTGTAGAACAGGCGGTTGAACAGGGCCTCGACGGCGTCTTCCGTCGGCGGCTCGCCGGGGCGCATCATGCGGTAGATGGCGACGCGGGCAGCCAGCTGGTCGGCCGTCTCGTCAGACGCCAGCGTCTGCGAGATGTAGGCGCCTTCGTCCAGCTCGTTCGTGAACAGGCACTGGACTTCCTTGACGCCGGCGGCGCGCAGCTTCTTCAGCAGGGCTTCGGTCAGTTCGTCGTTGGCCTTGGCGATGATCTCGCCGGTGTCGGCGTCGATCATGTTCTTGGCCAGCACGCGGCCGACCAGGAAGTCTTCCGGCACCGAGATGTGCTGCGTGCCGGACTGCTCCAGCTGGCGCACATGACGGGCGGTGATGCGCTTGTCCTTCTCGACGATGACGGCGCCGCTCTTGTCGACGATGTCGAAGCGGGCGACTTCACCCTTCAGGCGGTCGGCGACGAATTCGAGCTGCGCGCCAACGTCCATCAGGCGGAAGTTGTCGAACACGAAGAAGTGGGCCAGGATCTGCTCGGGGTTCAGGCCGATGGCCTTCAGCAGGATCGTGACCGGCATCTTGCGGCGGCGGTCGACGCGGAAGTACAGGATGTCCTTCGGGTCGAATTCGAAGTCCAGCCAGGAACCACGGTAGGGAATGATGCGGGCGCTGAACAGCAGCTTGCCCGACGAGTGCGTCTTGCCCTTGTCGTGCTCGAAGAACACGCCCGGCGAACGGTGCAGCTGCGACACGATGACGCGCTCGGTACCGTTGACGATGAAGGAGCCGTAGTCGGTCATCAGGGGCACTTCGCCCATGTAGACCTCCTGCTCTTTGATCTCCTTGACGGTCTTCGCCTGGGGCGATTCACGGTCATAGATGATCATCTGCAGGCGCGCGCGGACGGCGGCGGCGTAGGTCAAACCCCGCTGCTGGCACTCACGGGTGTCGAACGGCGGCTTGGCGATGTTGAACTCGAGGAACTTCATCTCGACGAAACCGTTGTGCGAAACAATCGGGAACGCCGACAGGAAGGCCGCCTGCAGCCCTTCGGGCTTGCGCTTGGCGGGGGGCACGTCCTTCTGCAGGAAGGCCACGTAGCTGTCCTTCTGCATCGTGAGCAGATAAGGAACGTTGAGAACGCTCTCGCGCTTGCCGAAGCTCTTGCGGATCCGCTTGCGCTCGGTGTAGCTGTAGGGGGTTGCTTGCGCCATAAACACTCCGTGTCGAGTGCATCCCCGGCCGTGGGACGCACCGCGTCGGCGACTGGCTGGCTCACGCGCCCACAGACGGGCGGCTGCCTAGCTTGGTGGTTGGCCACTACCAACCGCTGGCGGACAACTCTGGCCTCGCGTTGAAGGCTTACCAAAGTCCGACCAAACTGGTTCTCTGCAGTCGGATCAGAGAACACGTGAAAGAACCGCGCATCATACCGCGCGCGGTTCTTTCAGCTGTTCTCCACGGGACAAACCCGCAAAGACGAAAAAGGGGAAGCCCGAAGGCCACCCCTTGTCTTGAATCCGGCAAACCGGATTCGATCGACGGGACAAGCCCGTCGACTTGATTACTTCATCTCGGCCTTGGCGCCGGCTTCGACCAGCTTCTTGACAGCGGCTTCGGCGTCGGCCTTGGAGATGCCTTCCTTGACGTTCTTCGGAGCGCCGTCGACCAGGTCCTTGGCTTCCTTCAGGCCCAGGCCCGTGATTTCGCGGACGGCCTTGATGACGCCGACCTTCTGAGCGCCGGCGTCGGTCAGGACGACGTTGAACTCGGTCTTCTCTTCAGCAGCGGCAGCAGCGCCGCCAGCAGCGCCACCGGCGGCCGGAGCTGCCATCGAAGCGGCGGACACGCCGAACTTCTCTTCAATTGCCTTGACCAGGTCGTTCAGTTCCAGAACGGTCATGCTGTCCAGGGCGGTCAGGAAAGCGTCTTTATCGAATGCCATGATGTGTTCCTAAATAACAGATGGGTTGCGTGGGTACGCGGTGTTCGTCGATCAGGCCGCAGCGGCTTCGGCGGGGGCTTCGGCGCCACCACCACGCTGTTGGGCCAGGGCAGCCAGCACGGCCGCGGTGCGCTGCACCGGCGACTTGAGCAGGCCAGCGATTTGCGACAGCAGCACTTCCTTGCTCGGGACAGCCGCCAGCGCCTTCACGCCATTGACGTCCAGAGCCTTGCCGCCGTAGGCACCGCCCTTGATGACGAGCTTGTCGTTGGTCTTGGCAAAGTCAGCGATGACTTTGGCAGCCGCGACAGCGTCTTCCGAAAAGCCGTAGATCAGCGGGCCGACCATGCTCTCCGCAGCCGCTTCGAACGGGGTGCCGGCGACGGCGCGACGGGCCAGGGTGTTCTTCAGCACGTGAAGATAGACACCCTTGGAACGTGCGTCGACGCGCAGCTTGTTCAAGGCTTCCACGGTGAGGCCACGGTACTCGGCCAGCGCCAGCGTCTGCGACTTGGCAGCTTGCGCTGCGACGTCGGAGACAACGGCTGCCTTCTCGTTGCGATTGAGACTCAAGGTCTACTCCTCACATTTGCTCCCTCAGCCTTGCGGCTTCGAGAGCGCCAGGGATTCAGCGACCATCTGTCAGGAAAAACCTGTCAGCGGGACCGCCATCTGCGCTGGTTCTCGATCACCGACGGATCGGTGACTTCGATTTAAGGGGTCTCCACCAGCGGTCTTGGATGACGCGCCGCTCCGGCGAACCGAAAGCAGCGCCCCACCAATCTTTGTTGCCCGGGGCCAGACTCGCCCCGCGCAGATTCTTTGCCCCGACCCAAGGGCCGGGTCATGCTCAGGCGGCGGTAGCCTGGGCGTTGATCGACGCGATTTCGACGCGGGCGCCGACGCCCATCGTCGAGGACACGGCCACCTTGCGCAGGTAGACACCCTTGCTGGACGCCGGCTTGGCCTTGTTCAGGGCCTCGATCAGCGCGCGCAGGTTGCCTTCCAGCTTGTCGGTGTCGAACGAGCGACGGCCGAGGGTGCCGTGGATGATGCCGGCCTTGTCGACGCGGAACTGGACCTGACCAGCCTTGGCGTTCTTGACAGCGGTGGCGACGTCGGGCGTGACGGTGCCGACCTTGGGGTTCGGCATCAGGCCGCGCGGGCCCAGGATCTGACCCAGGGTACCGACGACACGCATCGTGTCGGGCGAGGCGATGACCACGTCGAAGGGCATGTCGCCCGCCTTCACGCGCTCGGCCAGGTCTTCCATGCCGACGACGTCGGCGCCGGCGGCGCGGGCTTCTTCAGCCTTGGCACCTTGGGCGAACACGGCGACGCGCTTGGTCTTGCCGGTGCCATTGGGCAGCACGACGGCGCCGCGCACGACTTGGTCGGACTTCTTCGCGTCGATGCCGAGTTGCACGGCGACGTCGATGGACTCATCGAACTTGGCCGAGGCCAGGCTCTTGACCAGGTCCAGGGCTTCCGTCAGGCCGTACAGCTTGGTCGATTCGACCTTGCCAGCCAGTGCCTTTTGCTTCTTGGTGAGCTTGGCCATGTCAGACCCCTTCCACGATGATGCCCATCGAGCGGGCGGAGCCGGCGATGGTCTTGACCGCGGCGTCGATGCTGGCAGCCGTCAGGTCCTTGGTCTTGATCTTCGCGATCTCTTCCAACTGGGCGCGGGTCAGCTTGCCGACCTTGTCCAGGTGGGGGCGCTGCGAGCCCTTCTCGATCTTGGCAGCCTTCTTGATCAGCACGGTCGCCGGCGGCGACTTGATGACGAAGGTGAAGCTCTTGTCGGCGAAGGCGGTGATGACCACCGGCAACTTCATGCCCGGCTCGAAGCCGGCGCCGGACGTCTGGGCGTTGAACGCCTTGCAGAACTCCATGATGTTCAGACCACGCTGACCCAGCGCGGGACCCACCGGCGGCGAAGGATTTGCCTTGCCGGCCGGAATTTGCAGCTTGATGAAGCCGACAATTTTCTTGGCCATGTTTTCTCCAATCCAGTGACACCGCGGCCTGCGACATCACCTGAGTGCTAGCGCATCGGGATCGGACTGAATCTGAGATCCAGGTCCTTACCTTTGCTCCTCTTGTCCGCCTCTCGTTGCAGACTGGTCACGGGCCGACGCTCAGGGCGCGCCGACCAAAGCCCATGATTCTAGCGCGTCAGACCTTTTCGACCTGCGCGAAGTCCAGCTCCACCGGCGTGGCACGGCCGAAGATCGTGACCGACACACGCACCTTGGACTTGTCGTAGTTGACTTCCTCGACCGAGCCGTTGAAGTCGGTGAAGGGGCCTTCCTTGACGCGCACGACCTCGCCGACCGTCCACTCGACCTTGGGCCGGGGCTTCTCGACGCCTTCCTGCATCTGGTTGACGATCTTCATGACCTCGGCTTCCGAGATCGGGGCCGGGCGGTTCTTGGCGCCGCCGACGAAACCCGTCACCTTGGACGTGTGCTTCACCAGGTGCCAGGACTCGTCGTCCATGAACATCTCGACCAGCACGTAGCCCGGGAAGAAGCGGCGCTCGGTGACGGCCTTCTTGCCGTTCTTCAGCTCGACGACCTCTTCGGTCGGCACGAGGATGCGGCCGAATTTCTCCTGCATGGCCGCGCGATCGATGCGTTCACGCAGGTTGCGCTCGACAGCCTTTTCCATGCCCGAATAGGCATGAACAACATACCAGCGCTTGGGCAGGCCAGCGGGCGCCTCGGCGGCTGCGACGTTTTGCTCTTCGCTCATCTCGTTCCTTCTCAGCGCTTCCAGCCCAGGATCAGGTCGTACAGCACCCACTCCAGCGTCTTGTCCGTCGTCCACAGGAACAACGCCATGACGACAACGAAGATGAACACGTAGAGGGTCATCTGGCCAGCTTCCTTGCGGGTCGGCCAGACCACCTTCTTGACCTCGCGCACGGAGTCGCGGCCATAGGCGATTAGCGCCTTGCCATGCTCGGACGTGAAGAAGGCCGCCACGCCGGCAGCCAGCAGCACGATCAGCGAGGCCCACTGCACCAGCGCGCCCTGCTTGGACAGACCGTAATAAGCCACCAGCGCACCGATCAGCAGCAGCACTGCCGCGGCCAGCTTGGCCTTGTCGGCGCCGCTGGTCACGGTCTCGACTTGGGGAGGATTCGCCATCAGTTCACTTTCACGCGCCACCCAGGGTGGCTGCTCAGACGTTGCTGCAACACGCAGCCATCAGCAGCAAGGCCCGCCGAGATCACTCTCGCGGGCCGATGCTTGACTAGCCAGAAAACCAACCGCCGTGATCAGTGGCGGGTGGCAGGGGCAGAGGGTCTCGAACCCCCAACCTTCGGTTTTGGAGACCGACGCTCTGCCAATTGAGCTATGCCCCTGTGGCCTTGAAAAACTTACTCGAGGATCGTGGCGACGACGCCCGAACCGACGGTGCGGCCACCTTCACGGATGGCGAAGCGCAGACCGGTTTCCATGGCGATCGGAGCGATCAGCTTCACGGTGATGCCGACGTTGTCGCCGGGCATGACCATTTCCTTGTCCTTCGGCAGCTCCACGGCACCGGTCA
>NZ_JBIGHX010000014.1:0-26530 GCF_043555885.1 Pelomonas lactea
CCTCATCGGTCAGTTCGCGGCTGGGGTCGGTGCCGCGCTGGCAGGCCTCGACCTTGTTCTTGGCAATGTCGAAGCCGATGGTGCGCATCTGCTTGCCGAACTCCACCACCAGGGGCAGGCCCACGTAACCAAGGCCAACAACCGCAATCGTCAACTCCATACCTTCGCCTTCAACAATATCCAAACATAGACAAATCCGTCAGCACCCAATCTGAGGATTGCAAACGACACACCTTGCCGGAGATCGTTGCTTTCCCGTCACTGCTGCGACTGGACAAGCACAATCAATCGCTGCGGACGCACTCCTGAAGAAGCGCGTGACAGGCCTCGCCCCTTTGCACAAGCAATTCCCGCGCACACATGCGGCTTCGGATCGGGCACGGAAGGGTGGGAGCTCAGTCGTCATCGCTGCCAGCCAAGCAGGCAAAGGCGCTGGCCAATAAGGCCAGCCTTGCATTCTATGGGCCGCGGCAACTCACGCATCCACCGGCGTCGGCCCGCCGCGATAGTTCAATGGCAGTTGCGCCAGCAGTGCTCGAATTGCCGCACCGTCTCCGTTGCCCAGACCGGCGCCCAACGCCGTCAGCAACTGGACAACCTCATGGCTGCCCGGCATCTGGCTGCCTATGCGCGCGACACGCAATGTTGGGATGCGTGTAGGCAACGTGGTGTCCTCGTCCGCGAGCAGTTCTTCGTACAGTTTTTCTCCTGCCCGCAAACCCGAAAACTCGATCCGGATCTCGGGGGGATGCCTGCCGCTCAACCGAATCATCGTCTTCGCCAGATCGACGATCTTCACAGGCTCGCCCATGTCGAGTACGAACACCTGCCCCGACTCACCGATCACGCCCGCCTGGACGACCAAACGTGCCGCCTCCGTGATGGTCATGAAAAATCGTGTGATCTCAGGATGGGTCACTGTCACCGGCCCTCCCTTAGCGATCTGCTCCTTGAACTTCGGGATCACGCTGCCACTCGATCCAAGCACGTTGCCAAAGCGCACCGCCATGAACTTGGTCGCATGGCCCTGCCCTGCCATATGGCTGATCACAAGCTCAGCGGCGCGCTTGGTCGCGCCCATCACGTTGGTCGGATTGACGGCCTTGTCTGTCGAGATCAGCACGAAGCGTTCAGCCCCTTGCTCGGCCGCCGCCAGACACGCGTGATAAGTCCCCAGTGTGTTATTCCGCAATGCCGCCGGAGCGTTCTCCTCCTCCATCAGAGGCACATGCTTATACGCTGCCGCATGGAACACGATCTGCGGCCTGAATTTGCCGAAGACTCGCCGCAGGTGCTCCAGATCCTTCACGTCGCCGATGAGGCGCACCAGCGGGATGTGCGGGAACGTCTCTCCCAGCTTCTGTTCGATCGTGTACAGCGCGAACTCGCTCAGTTCGTACAGCACGATCTTCGACGGGCCATAGCGCGCCACCTGCCGGCACAGTTCGGATCCAATAGACCCACCGGCGCCTGTGATCAGCACCACCTTGCCGCTCAGGCATTCGCTGATGCCGCCCTCGTCCAGCTCGACCGGCTCGCGTCCCAGCAGATCCTCGGGCTCGATGTTACGCACCTGGTCCACGTGATGGCCGGCCAGCAACTCCTGGCTGCTGGGCACGGTCAGTACTGGCAGACCGACGCGGCCGGCCAGATCTAGCGCGCGGCGACGTTGGCTCAGGGTGGCGGCCGGCATGGCCACGACGAGATGCGTGATGCCGTGGAGCTCGGCAAATCGCGGCGCCTCCTCCAGCCGGCCCAGCACCGGCACGCCGGCTACTCGGGCGCCACGCTTCTCCGGTGCGTCGTCAAGGAAACCCACCACCACCCAGCCCTGGCTGTGCTGGATACCCGCCACCAGCAGTCGGCCGGCATCACCTGCTCCCATGACCAGCGCGCGCCGCTGCTCCTGCGCACTGCCACTGATTCGGCTGCGCATGTGCTCGTACAACATGCGGTAGCCCATGCGCATCATCGCCAGCGCCATCAGCGTGAACACGGGGTGCAGAGCCAGCACGGCGCGAGGCACCTTGGTCAGTTGGGCCATCAGCACGGCAACAGCCACGATGAGGCCCGACGCCACGCACACGACCGCCAGCCGCTTGATCTCGCCAAAGCCGCTGAAGCGCCACATGCCCTTGGGCACCTGGAGCAGCTTCAAGAGCAGTCCGTAAATAACTACCGCGCCGAGAAGCACCCAATGGTCGTAGTCAGGTCGCGCGCTGAACCAGCGTTCGAAGCCCAGCCGGAACAGGTAGGTCGCCTGCCATGCAATGGCCACGGCTGCCATGTCCAGTCCGAGCGCCAGCGCTTCACGGTGGGGACGGATGCGCGTCAGCCACGCATCCAGGGACAACCAGTTCATCGTCAGGCTCTCAATTCTTCAGCGCGCCGAGCGTGGCGAGGATCAAGCGGACATCGCCAATCAGGCTGGCGCTGTGCACGTAGTCGGCCGCCAGCCGAAGCTTGGCCGGCAGCACGACCTCAACATACTCGCGCTCAGGGTCGGTGGCTTTGGCGAGAAGTTCACTTTCATTGCGAAAGCACAGCGAGGCCGGGTCGGTGATGCCTGGCCGCACCGACAGCACCACTTCGCGAAGCTCTGCAGGGTACAGCGCCACATAGCGCGGCACCTCGGGGCGCGGGCCGACGAGGCTCATCACGCCACGTAGCACGTCCCACAGTTGCGGCAGCTCGTCGAGCTTGCTCGCACGCAGCAGGCGGCCTGCACGGGTGATTCGAGGGTCCTCGCCCACGGTGATCTGCGCGCCGGGCGCCGCGCGCATGGTACGGAACTTGTGGATCGTGAAAGGCACCCCATGACGACCAACCCTGGTCTGCCGGAATAGCACCGGGCCAGGCGAGTCGAGTTTGATCCATAGGGCGGCTGCCAGCAGCACAGGCCAGAGCAGCAGCAAACCCAACCCCGAGCAGATCAAGTCGAACAGGCGCTTAGCCAAGGCGTGGTCAGGCCAGCAGGCCGCGCACGGCGGTGATCACGCGCTCGACATCGGCGTCACTCATCGCCGTGTACAGCGGAACGCTGACGGTACGCTCATAGGCCTTTTGCGAGTGCGGGAACATCTCAGGTGTCAAGCCATAGCGGTCGCGCCAGTACGGGTGCAGGTGCAGCGGCACGTAGTGCACGCTGCAGCCGATGCCGGCGGCGAACATGCCTTCGATGAAGGCATCCCGGTCCAGGCCTGCGTCGTCGGCGAGGCGCAGCACGTACAGATGCCAGCTGTGCGTGTCGCCTTCCGGCGCGTCGGGCGGCAGGATCAACGGCAGATCGGCCCATGCCTCGTGGTAGCGGTGTGCAATCTGTTCGCGGCGCTGCTGGAAAGCCGGCAGCCGCTTGAGCTGATGCAGCCCCAGCGCCGCTGCGATGTCGGTCAGGTTGTACTTGAAGCCCGGTGCCACGATCTCGTAGTACCAGCTGGGCACCTTGGCCGTGAAGCGGTCGAAGGCGTCGCGGCTCATGCCGTGCAGGCGCATGACGCGCGCACGCTTGGCCAGCTCCGGGTTTCGGGTGACCAGCATGCCGCCCTCGCCCGTCGTCATCGTCTTGTTGGCGTAGAAGCTGAACACCGTGGCGTCGGTGCCCAGCGTGCCGATCAGCTCTTTCTCCAGCGTGGTCGGCAGCGCATGTGCGGCGTCGTCGATGACGCGCAGGCCGTGGCGGCGTGCGATGTCCAGGATCGCGATCATGTCCACGGCCAGGCCGGCGTAGTGCACCGGCATGATGGCCTTGGCGCGCGGCGTGATCGCGGCCTCGATGGCGGCGATGTCGATGTTCAGCGTGGCGGGATCGATATCCACCAGCTTCACGTCGGCGCCAAGGTAGCGCACCACCTCGGCGGTGGCCGTGAAGGTGTGCGTCGTCGTGATGACCTCGTCGCCCGGGCCCAGGCCGATAGCCTCCAGCGCCAGGTGCAGGCCGGCAGTCGCCGAGTTGACGGCGATGCATTCGATCTGCGGGTCACCGAGGAACTCGGCGAAGGCTTGCTCGAAGCGCTTGGCCTTGGGGCCGGTCGTGATCCAGCCGGATTTCAGCGTGTCGACCACTTCGGCGATCTCGTCGTCGCCGATGTCGGGCAGGGCAAAGGGAAGAAAGGGCTGGGAGCTCATCGGACTGGATTTTCGCGCATCAGCGCTTCTCGATCAGGACCAGGCGGTGGGTACGCAGCCATGGCACGAGGTTGAACAGCGCATAGGCCGCAGGCAGCGCGCGCGCCAAAGGCGGCGCCAGTGTCACGCGGCGCGCCGTGAAATGGCCGTGCGGGAACAACTCGCGCACGCGCGCCAGCGGCACGCCGCGCACGTCGGGGTTGCGCGGGTTGTTGACGGTGAAGTCGTACCAGACGATGGCGCCGCCGGGTTTCAGCCAGCGCCACATGGCGTCGGCCACCTGCTGCTGCAGCGCGTCGTCGAGGATGGACGAGAACACCGTGGACTGCAGGACCAGATCCTGACTCCCGGGCGCAACGTCGGCGCTGGAGGCATCGCCCACCAGCAGCCGTACGCCTTCAGGCAGCGCAGCGCGGGCTGCCAACAGGCGCTCCGGCAGCAGTTCGATGCCGGTCAGGTGCTCAGGCCGCAGACCCAGCCGCAGCAGGTCCAGCAGGTTGCCGCCGGCGCCGCAGCCGACCTCGGTGGCGCGCCAGTCGACCGGCACACCAGGGCGCCGCGCGAGCAGCTTCAGCAGCGCGCGCTGGCGCTCCTGCCACATCTGCCAGACCTCCGGGCGCAGCAGGCTGTAGCGGTCGCCGGCATCACGGCGGGCGTAGCGCTGGGCAATGGCGTCAAGCTCGCTCATCGCAGCGCCTCGATGAAGCGCGCGGCCAGCACGGGGAAGGCGTGATGCGCCATCGCGAACACACGGCCGCGCTCGCCCATCGCGGCACGCTCGGCGGGCGACAGCTCGGCCAGCTTCAGCAGGCCCTGCGCGACGGCGTCCCCGTCTTCCGGCGGCACGGTCAGGCCAGCGCCGGCCTCGGCCACCGGGTCGTTGCCGGCCTCGACGGAATGCAGCACGGCGCGACCCGCCATCAGGTAGTCGATGAGCTTGTTGGGCGCGATGCCGAAGCGGTAGATGGGCGTGCGCTGCCAGCCGATGTAGGCGATGTCGAAGTGGCCCAGCAGCGTCGGGATCTGCGCCTTCGGGATGGGCGCGAAAAAGCGTACGTTCGCTAGGCCCTCGGCGGTGACACGGGCAGCCAGCCGCTCGGCCTCGTGGCCGCTGCCGACCAGCACAAAGCTGAGAGGCGCGTCCTTGAGTTTGGCCGCTGCATCCAGCAGCACGTCCAGCGCGTTGGGCAGGCCCATGGAGCCGGCATAGCCGACGACGACGCGGCCGGCTGCGCGCTCGGCGTCCAGATGCGCCTGCAGCGTCGCCCCGAGCGGCGCTGACTCGCCCTGCCATTCCTCGGGCGCAAAGCCGTTGGGCACGATGTGCAGCTTGGCGAGGTCCAATCCCCTTGACGCCATGTGCTCGTGCACGCAGGGCAGCATGGAGACAACCACGTCGGCGTCCCGGTAGGCATCGGCCTCGGCCTTGCCGCACATCAGCGCGAACGGGTGGCGCGGCGACATGCCGGACAGCTCGATCAGCGACAGCGGCCACAGGTCATGCACCTCGTAGACCAGCTTGGCCTTGGCGAGCCTGGCCAGCCGCTTGGCCACCCAGACGTCCATCGGGTAGGTGCTGGACGCGATGACCGCGTCGGGCCGGATCTCGCGCGTCAGCCGCCATGCGTCGGCGCGCAGCTGGCGCAGGAAGGACAGGATGTTGCGCAGCCGGCCCACGCCGTTGCCCGCGTACTGCGGCGTGGGCAGCCAGCGGTAGCGGATGCCGTCGATGAGCTCCTCGACCGGCAGGCCCGGCACCTCGGGCTGGACGGCGCGCACATGCGAGTACGACGCCGCGACGATGGTGACCTCGTGCCCGGCCCTCACCCACTCGCGGGCCAGGTAGTAGGGCCGGAATTCCATGCCATGGCGCGGCGAGCCGGCGTAGTGGTTGACAAGCAGGATCCTCATGCCGGGGTCAGCTCCTTGAGCCGGGTGAGGAAGCGCTGCACATGCGGCTCGAACAGGCCGTTCGCGGCGACCCAGTCGCGGTTGATGGTGCCGAGCCTGGCCGCGTCCAGCGAGGCCATGCGCACCGGCAGGTCTTCCAGCGCGCCGACGATGAGGCCGCGCGCGGAGTCCCCGATCACCTCGCGGTTGGCCGGCAGCTCGGACAGCAGCGGCACGCAGCCGTGCGCCATGGCCTCCAGCACCGACACCGACACCGAGTCGCTTTCGGGCAGGCTCAGGAACCAGGTCGACCGGGCGTAGTGGGCCGCCTGCGTCGCGGCATCCAACCGGCCCACGAACGTCACCTTGTCCGCCAGGCCGCGTGCCGACACGTCGGCCTCGAGGGCCTGCCGCAGCGAGCCGTCATTGGCCACCACGAGGCGGGCCTCGGGCTGCGCGGCGGCAATGCCCGCGAACGCGTCGATGACGAGGTGAGGCCGGTAGATGGGCTCCAGGCCCCGGTTCGCGAAACACAGCCACGGCTGCTTCTTTGCGCTCTGCTTGGGCAGGGCTTCCAGGCCGAACGGGAAGGTCATGACCTCACCGGCGCCCAGCTCGCGCATGCGCTCGGTCATGTAGAGCGAGTCGGACGTCGCGAGCGCGCAGCTGCGCAGCACCTTCTTCGTCATCCAGCGCCAGGCCCCGCCACGCTGCGGCGTCACGAGGATGTCACTGCCCCAGGCCGAGCCGGCGATCTGCGCGCGCAGCCGCCAGCCCAGTTTGGCAGCCCAGGCCAGGGAGCCGTGCGAGGTCAGGTAATGCGCGTGCAGCCAGTCGGCATCGGTCTCGGCCAGCCAGGCGCCCATCTTGGGCAACTGCTTGATCAGCGCGACGTTGCCGCCGGCGTGGTCGGGCTCGGTGTTCAACGCGAGGCGCTGTGCATCCGGCAGCAGCTGCTGGAACTCCGGCAGGAAGCCGCGCGACGAGATCGCGTGCAGCTGCACGCGGGGCTTCAGCGCGCGCGCCCACTTCAGCAGGTGCGGGCTTTCGCCATCGCCGATGAGGACGAGCTTGAGACCACCACCCAAGCTCATGGCTGCACCGCCCGCTCGGCCGCCCGGAGGGCGGTGCGCGCCCCCTCGGGGGGCAGTGAACCAAGTGAACGTGGGGGCCTCATGATTTTCCGGCCCAGGCTTCGTAGGCCTCGCGCAGTTCGGGGTGACGCGCCAGCAGCGCCGCGTCGCGCTCGCGCGTGTCACCCACCTGGCGCGCCGGCTGGCCGGCCATGATGGCGAAGTCCGGCGCCACACCGCGCAGCTGCGAGTAGGCGCACAGCATGGCGCCCTTGCCCAGCACGCTGCCGGGTTCAATGAGGCTGTGCGGGCCGACGAAGCTGTAGGCGCCCAGGCGCACCGGCGCCTTGACGTAGCCCGGCGGCTCGCCGCCGACGACCGCGAAGCGCCGGCCGTTGATGCGCAGCGCGTTGTGCGTGGTGTGGGTCACGATGGAACAGAAGTTGGTGATCTGCACGCCTTCCTCGATGAGGAGGCCGGCGCTGGCGTCGATGAAATTGAACTGGCCGATGAAGACGTGGTCGGCCAGCTCCAGGCCCGCCTCGCCCTCGATGCAGGTGCTGGGCGCGATGCGCGAATACGGCGCACCCGTCTCACCGAAGAGCATGCGAAAGCCGATCAGCCGCACCAGGCGGCGACGCAGACGATTGAGGAAGACGCGCATCAGTCCCAGGTCCAGAGCGACCAGAAAAAGTAGCCGAAGTAGAGCAGCATCGCCGCCGACACGCCCCAGCCGGCGCCGGCCAGGCCGCCCAGCTGCAGCCCAACGGCCAGCCCGCCGATGAACATCACCTGCCCCACCAGCGCGAGCTTCAGCGCCCAGGCCTGTGCGCCCCAGGCCATCGTGACGACGGACAGCGGCGACGCGATGAAGTGCAGCGCGATGTAGGGCGCCAGCGAACGCGCCAGTTCACCGGCGCCGCGCCACTCGGGGCCGAAGACGGTGGCGAACAGCCAAGGCCCGAAAGCCAGCAGCACGCCCATCAGCGGCAGCGCGATGGCGGCCAGCAGCAGCAGGTTGCGGCGCACGAGCGCGCGGGCTTCGGCCAGATTCGTGGACTGCGTGAGCCGCGGGTACAGCGCCTGCGACAACGAGCCGCCCACCAGCGACGCCGGCGCCTTCAGGTAGCGCAGCGCCAGTGCCCACGCGCCCGCCTCGGGCGCGCCCAGCCAGGCCGTCAGCAGCGCGATGGCCAGCGTGTCCTGCAGCGCGCCGGCAAACGCATGCGGCGTGTTCAGCAGCGGGAAGTCATGGTGTTTCCTCGCGATCTCGCGCAGCGGCTGGGGTTGGAGCAGACCACGCCAGCCGCCGGCGGGCGCGGGCCGCGCCTGCAGTACCGCGGCGGCCGCCGTGGCCAGCGTGGCCCCGCCCACCAGGCCCCAGGGCCCGGCATGCAGCAGGCCAAAGCCCAGCTGCGCCACGGCACCGCCGCCCCACTGCACGACGCGCGCCCGGGCCAGCGTGGCGAACTCACCCGCCCGCGCCGCCCACTGCGCCAGCGCCTGGCTGGCCGCCAGCGCGAGCACGGCCAGCGGCAACGCGGCGGCCACCGGCAGGTCGGCCCAGAACATCCAGGCCGCGCCGACGAGGATGGCCGTCGCCGTCGTCGCCAGCAGCACGCGCAGGCACAGCGCCAGCAGCGCGGCAGCGCCCTTCTCGCTCGTCTCCAGCGCGAGCGCAAACTCGTAACGCGCACAGCCGACGACGGCCAGGTTGCTGGCCACCGTCCAAAGCAGCGAGAACTGCCCGTACTCCGCCGGCGTGTACAGCCGCGCGATCCACGGCCCCAGCAGCAGCGGCAGGGCCTGGGCCAGCGCGCTGCCGGCAAGAAGGGTGAGAGTGGCGCGCGTCAGGCTCATAGGGGGCGCGAGATTCTAGAATCGCCGGTTCGACTGAAGGCCCGCAATGACCACGACCCCTCCCACCCCCGCCGCCGACGACAACCAACTGATCGCCGAGCGCCGCGCCAAACTGGCCGCGCTGCGGGCCGCCACGGCGGTGCCCTTCCCCAACGACTTCAAGCCCCAGCACCGCGCCGAGCCGCTGCAGGCCCAGTACGGCCAGATCCCCAACGAGGAGCTCGAGCCCCAGGCGGTCAAGGTCACGGTGGCCGGCCGCATGATGCTCAAGCGCATGATGGGCAAGGCCAGCTTCTGCACGCTGCAGGACGCCACGGGCCGCATCCAGCTGCGCGTGACCATCGACAACGTGGGCCCCGAGGTCTACGACGCGTTCAAGCACTGGGACCTGGGCGACATCCTGGGCGCCGAGGGCACGCTGATGCGCACCAAGACCGGCGAGCTGTCGGTGGCCGTCACGACGCTGCGCCTGCTGACCAAGAGCCTGCGCCCGCTGCCGGACAAATTCCACGGCATGACCGACCAGGAGCAGAAGTACCGCCAGCGCTACGTCGACCTGATCACCGACGAAGACGCCCGCAAGCGCTTCACCGCGCGCTCCAAGGCCGTGTCGGCCATCCGCAGCTTCATGGTGGACCACGGCTTCCTGGAGGTCGAAACGCCCATGCTCCACCCCATCCCCGGTGGCGCGAACGCGAAGCCCTTCGTCACGCACCACAACGCGCTGGACCAGGAGATGTACCTGCGCATCGCGCCGGAGCTCTACCTCAAGCGCCTGGTGGTGGGCGGCTTCGAGCGCGTGTTCGAGATCAACCGCAACTTCCGCAACGAAGGCATCTCGGTCCGGCACAACCCCGAGTTCACGATGATGGAGTTCTATGCGGCGTACTGGACGCATCATGACCAGATGGACTTCACCGAGGCCGTGCTGCGCCATGCGGCCATTGCCGCCACCGGCAGCGCCGCGCTGACCTACGCCGGCAAGCCTGTGGCGCTGGACAAGCCGTTCGCGCGCGTATCTGTCCGTGACTCGCTCATCAAGTACGCCGGCCTGACCGAGGCCGAGGCGGATGACGTCGACGTGCTGCGCGCGAAGATCGTCGCCGCAGGCGAAGAAGCGCCGGCCCGCTGGAGCCTGGCCGAGCTGCAGTTCGGCCTGTTCGAGGCTGTCGTGGAAGAGAAGCTCTGGGAGCCGACGTTCATCATCGACTACCCCGTCGAGGTGTCGCCGCTGGCCCGCGCGTCGGACAGCGACCCGAAGATCACCGAGCGCTTCGAGCTCTTCATCACCGGCCGCGAGTACGCCAACGGCTTCTCCGAGCTGAACGACGCCGAGGACCAGGCCGCACGCTTCCACGCGCAGGTGGCCAACAAGGACGCCGGCGACGAGGAGGCGATGTTCTTCGACGCCGACTTCATCCGCGCGCTGGAGTACGGCATGCCCCCGACCGGCGGCTGCGGCATCGGCATCGACCGGCTGATGATGCTCATCACCGACTCGCCGTCGATCCGGGACGTCATCCTCTTCCCGGCCTTGCGCCGGGAAGTCTGATCCTTCCGGCCTTGCGCCGGGAAGCCTGATCGCTCCGTCCTTGTGCCGGGAGTCGTGATCTCTCCGGCCCTGCGCCCGGAAGCCTGAGCCGCCTCAGGCGAACAGGTCGCCGGTCACCGGGCCGGCCGGGATCACCGCCCGCGGCCGCGTCACGCGGCGGGGCGCCTCACGGCGCTGGCGGGCCGGCACGGGCAGCCAGCCCTCCCCTTCGAACAGGTCCGCCACCCCCACGCCGGGAGGCGTGCGTTGCGCGGCCGGATCGCTCGCCTCCAGCGGGCCGGCGCTCAGCAGCTCGGCTGGCAGGCGCAGCAGCACCCGCTCGGCATCCGCCCACGTGCCCTGCAGCCACTGCCGTTGCGCGGCACCGCCCAGGATGACGGGCATGCGCGGGTCCTGCGACATCGGTGGCGCCAGCCGGCCAAAGACCGGGTGCCCCGCCGCCCCCAGCGTCAGCACGCAGAACGCTGCGATTGGCGCGCCGCTGGCATCGATCGTCTCGCTCCAGAGGCCGGCCAGGCCCAGCGGATCCCCGTCGGCCCGCTGGATGGCCCAGGCCTGTGGCCGGCCCGTGTCGTGGCACCAGGTCGTCAGCCGCGCCACCGGCACGACGCAGCGGCGTGCGGCCCACCAGCTTTCCCGGCAGGTCGGGTTGGATTTCATCGTCTCGACGCGGCATTCCCGTACCCGCAGCGCGTCCCCACCGCCCCGCAACGCGGGCGGCAGCAGGCCGAAACAGCCGGGACGCAGCACGCCCAGCGTGCCGGCATCCGGCGCCTCTGCTGGCACGATGAAGGCGGCCGGCGCGCCCAAGGCGCTGTCGGCAAGCGGGGCCACACCGAACGCCGCCAGCATGCGGTCGGCATCCGTCAAGGGTTCGTAGTCACAGCGCATCGCGAGTTCCTGAGCCATCGGCGGCCTGGCGCCGTGGCAGTGGCGACAGTTCATCGCCACTGTTGCGGTCACCAGCCACGCCTCACGCGGCGCATGATACTGTATATAAATACAGCCTTTAACTCGGTCAGCTGTAGCGCGGTGGTTCAGGCGGCGGCCGCCGCGGGGGCCTTGCCCGCAATGATCATCGCGAGCACCTCGTCCTCGTTGACGTCCGCCGTGCGGCAGGTGGCCACCGGGCGGCCGTTCTTCATGACCATCAGCCGGTGCGACAGCGCGAACACGTCCGGCATGTCGTGCGTGACGAGCAGGATGCCCACGCCCTCGGCAGACAGGCGCCGGATCAAGTCGTGCACCATGGCCGTTTCGCTGGGGCCCAAGGCCGCGCAGGGCTCGTCCATGATCAGCACGCGGGCCTTGAACTGCAGCGCGCGCGCAATGGCCACCACCTGGCGCTGGCCGCCCGACAGCGACATCACCGGGTCGGCGATGTTCTTGAAGTTGGGGTTCAGCCGCGCGAACAGCGGCACGGCCGCCGCGCGCATGGCGGCGTCGTCCAGCAGGCCGAAGCGCGTGCGCAGCTCGCGGCCCAGGAACAGGTTGGCGACCGAGTCCAGGTTGTCGGCCAGCGCCAGCTTCTGGTGGATGGTCTCGATGCCGGCCGCGCGCGAGTCGGCGGGGCTGGCGAACTTCACCGCGTTGCCGTTGAGATGCAGCTCGCCGCCGTCGAAGGGCAGCGCCCCGGCCAGCATCTGCATCAGCGTGGACTTGCCCGCGCCGTTGTGGCCCAGCACGGCCAGCACCTCGCCGGGCGCCAGGCTCAAGGAGACGCCATCGACCGCATGCACGCCGCCGAACGATTTGCGCGCTTCGCGCACTTCCAGGAGGGCCGTCATTTCTGCACCACGCGATCAAAAACCACCGCCGCGACCAACACCTGGCCCAGCACCACCATGCGCCATCCGATGGACACATCGGTCAGCAGCAGGCCGCTGTCGATGCTCTGGATGATGAGCGCGCCCAGCACCGTGCCGGCGACGCTGCCGCTGCCGCCGGCCAGGCTCACGCCGCCAATCACCGCCGCCGCGATGACGGTCAGCTCCATGCCGGTGCCCATCGAGTTGGTGCCGGCATTCAGGCGTGCCATGGCCACCACGGCAGCGAGCGCGACGAGCGCAGCCAGCAGCAGGTTCAGCTGGATCATCACGCGCCTGACCGGGATGCCGGCCAGCCGCGCCGCGTCGGGGTTGCCGCCGATGGCGTAGACGTAGCGGCCGAAGCGGGTGTGCTTCGCGATGAAGGCGAGCACGATGACCACCGCTGCCCAGATGACGAGCGGCAGCGGCAGGCCCTGGCCCTGCTCCTGGCCGTCGATCCTGTAGGCGTTGAAGACCGCGACCACCGCGATCACCGCCAGCGTGCCCAGCACACCGGGGATGAGGCCCGCTTTGCCGTCCGGCGTGCCG
Source organism: Pelomonas lactea (assembly GCF_043555885.1). Lineage (NCBI taxonomy): Bacteria > Pseudomonadati > Pseudomonadota > Betaproteobacteria > Burkholderiales > Sphaerotilaceae > Roseateles > Pelomonas lactea. The sequence continues at coordinate 12,858 of NZ_JBIGHX010000014.1, forward strand.
CCTGCGCGCTGCAGCGCCCGGCGCTGCACGATCTGCCAGCCCCAGATCACCGCGATCAGCGCCGCGCCCAGGATCCAGCTGCCGCGCTCACCGAGTGAGCCGTCCAGCCCGCCGCCGAGCGCCAGCAGCCAGGGTTCGGTGACGGGCTGGGTCTTGCCGTCAGCCACCAGGAAGGCCACGCCACGCAGCGACACCAGCCCGCCCAGCGTGACGACGAAGGACGGGATGCCGATGACGGCCGACAGCCAGCCCTGGAACAGGCCCATGAGCAGCGCAAACGCCAACCCGGCCAGCAGCGACGCGCCGACCGACCAGCCCTGGCTGTACTGCAACCAGGCCATCAGCACGCCGACGGCGCCCAGCAGCGAGCCCACGGCCAGGTCGATCTGGCGCGCGACGATGATGAGCGCCATGCCGCTGGCGACGATGCCGACGACCGCCGTCTGCTGGGCGATGTTGTAGAGGTTCTCCGCCGTCAGGAAGCTGCCGGTGAGCGCATGAAAGCCGATGGCGATCGCCACCAGCACGGCCGCCATGACGGCGAGCCGCTGGGTCTGGGCGTTCATCGGGGTCCTTACTTGCAGGCGGCCGGGGCCTTGGCGGCGTCGACGCCCTTGCAAACGACGGCCTTGGGCACCCAGCCGGCGCTGATGACGTCGCCCAGGTTGGCCTGCGTGATGGCCACGGGGGCCAGGAACTTGGCCTGCAGGCTGACCTTGCGCTCGCCGCCGGCCCAGGCGGCCGCACCCGGCACCTTCTGGCCGCTGGCCAGTTGCACCGCGGCCGACGCGGCTTCCTTGCCGAGCGTGCGCGAGTCCTTCCAGACGGTCACGGTCTGCGTGCCCAGCGCCACGCGGTTGAGCGCGGCGTGGTCGGCGTCCTGGCCGCTGACGGGCACGCCCTTGATGCCCTTGCCGGCCAGCGCGGCGATGGCGCCGCCGGCGGTGCCGTCGTTGCTGGCGACCACCGCATCCACCCCGCCCTTGAGCTTGGTGAGGATCTGCTCCATGTTCTTCTGCGCCACCTCGGGCTTCCAGCCGTCGGTGTACTCCTCGGCGACGATCTTCACGTCGCCCTTCTTCACCGCGTCCGCCAGCGCGTCCTGCTGGCCGGCGCGCAGGAAGTCGGCGTTGGGGTCGCTGGGCGAGCCCTTGATCATCACGTAGCGGCCCTGCGGCTTCACGGCCAGCACGGCCTTGGCTTGCAGGCGGCCGACCTCGCGGTTGTCGAAGGTCAGGTAGAAGACCTCGGGCGCTTCGATCAGGCGGTCATAGGCCACCACGGGCACCTTGCGCGCCTTGGCCTTGTTCAGCGCGGGGACGATGGCATCCTTGTCCATCGCCAGGATGATGAGCACCTTGGCGCCCTTGGCCAGCAGGGACTCGACGTCACCGATCTGCTTCTCCGGCGAGCCGCCGGCATCGGCGCTCACGTAGCTCGCGCCCAGGCGGGCCAGCTCGGCCTTGATCGCGGCCTCGTCGGTCTTCCAGCGCTCTTCCTGGAAGTTGGACCAGCTCACACCCACCACGGGGCCCGCCGCCAACGCTGTCATCGAGCTCATCACCAGCGTCGCCGCTGCCCACATCTGCTGTCTGCGCATCTTGTCTCCAACGCCCGTTCGGTTCGGGCCGCGGATTCTAGGAACGCGGGCAACAAAAAAGCGACCCTCACGGGTCGCCTTTCATCGGCTTGAAACCGCTTTGTTTCAGCGGCCGGCAACGGCGGTGGCGCGGCGGGTCACCGGGGCAGGGAAATCACCGAGTTCGCGGGCGGCGTTCTCGCCGTGGTCGGCCACCACCTGGTCAACGCTGCGGGCTTCGGCGGGCTTGACGGTCAGCACGGCCTGACGGGGCAGCTTGCTGGTGGCAACGGCGGCCGCCTTGGCGCTGGCCGGGGTCGTCAGTTCGACACCCTTCTCACCCTGGATGGCGGCCAGCTCGCCGCTGTTGCGGGCGGCCACGAGGTCGGCGATGACTTGCTCGCGGGTCAGCGGCGTGGTCTGGGCGGAGGCGGCGCCTGCGGCGATCAGCAGGGTGGCGGCGATGACGGTGGACAGCTTGCTCATGACGGGCTCCTTCGGGTCGGGCAGGAAGGTCCTGCTTGGGTCATTCGGACATCGCGACCGCGGTGTCCATGGCCTGAACTGTAGGCAGCCCGACTCAGTAGAAACACTAGGCTCACATGAACTGACTATTCACCCAACGCAAACAGTTACCCCTAGATCGTCACTGCTCCGCCACAAAACCAATCAATCAGCGATGTTCGAACTGGGGGGCACGCTTGGCCAGGAAGGCTTCCATGCCCTCGCGCTGGTCGTGGCTGCCGAACAGCGCATGGAAGTAGCGGCGCTCCACGGCCACGCCGTCGCGCAGCGGGGTCTGGTAGGCCAGGTTGACCAGTTCCTTGATGATGGCCACCGACGGTGCGCTGAAGCCGTTGATGGTCTCGGCCGCGGCCAGCGCCTCGTCCAGCAGCTTGTCCGCGGGCACGACGCGCGACACCAGCCCCGCGCGCTCGGCCTCGGTGGCATCCATCATGCGGGCGGTCAGCATCATGTCCATGGCCTTGCTCTTGCCTACCGCGCGCGGCAGGCGCTGCGAGCCGCCGGCGCCCGGCACGACGCCCAGCTTGACCTCGGGCTGGCCGAACTTGGCGGTCTCGGCGGCAATGATGAAGTCGCACATCATCGCCAGCTCGCAGCCACCGCCGAGGGCAAAGCCGGCCACCGCGGCGATGACGGGCTTGCGCACCTGCAGGATGGTTTCCCAGTTCTTGGACAGCAGGCCGCTCGTGAACGCGCTGACAAAGGTGTGCGGCAGCATGGTGGGAATGTCGGCGCCGGCCGCGAAGGCGCGCTCGGAGCCCGTCAGCACGATGCAGCCGATGCCGTCGTCCGCGTCGAAGGCCAGCAGCGCCGCACCCAGCTCGTCCATCAGCGGGTCGTTCAGCGCATTCAGCGCCTTGGGGCGGTTCAGCGTGATGAGCGCGGTCTTGCGCGGGCCTTCGCCGTGCACGGCGGTCAGGATGTTCTCGTAGGTCATCGGCTCAATCTCCTGGGGATGTCGTTGGTCGATTCTGGCGCGACTTGCAGCGGCGCGCTCTTGAGCATCAGGTCGATGTAGGTCTGCGTGTCCTGGCGGATCAGCAGCCGCACCGGCAGGTATTGCAGCGACGGCGCCAGCCAGGCCTCGGCGACGAGGTCACCCCCGCCCACCTGCGCCTGCGTGGCCGGCGTGGGCCGGACGTGCCAGCTGGCAACGGGCCCCATCGGCGTGTCCAGCACCTCCTCGCCCAGCACTTCGTACTGCCACGGGTACTGCTTGCGCGGCAGCACCAGCGGGAACTGCACGACACGGCCCGCCTGCAGCGGCTCGCGGCCGGTCATGAACAGCCAGGTCAGCTGCACGAACTGGCTGGCCGAGTCCTGCGCGCCGCGGCCCGCGGGCTCGCGCACGCCCGTGGCGAGCTGCACCTCGGCAGCCAGGAAGAAGACGCTGGCGCGGCGCGGCTCGCCGAGGATGAGCCGGGTCTCCTCGTCGTAGCGCTGCGGCGCGATGCCCTCGGGCGTCAGCTGGCCCTGGCTGCTCATGCGCCGCGTGATGAACGGCGCGAAGCTGGGCCCGACAGCCACGTCCAGGTGCACCTGGTAGTCGCGCCCTTTGCGCAGCCACTCCACCTGGGCCTGGCCGTGCACGGGGCCGCGGTAGTGGCCCGTCAGCGCATAGGTCAGCTGTGTGGACAGCGGCCATTCGGGGCCGGGCTCGTCGCTGGGCGGCGCCGAGGCGGCCTGCGCGACGGCGGTGGGCGGCAGGTCCGCGGGCGCGGAAGCGGCCTCGGCCACCGGCTCGGACCGGGGTTCGGGCGCCGATGCCGGCAGCGCCGCCGCGGGCGCCAGCGCGTCGCCCGCAGGTGGCACGGGCTTGAGCGGCGCGGCAGGCGGCAACGCCGCAACCGCGGCCGGCGCCTGCAGCACCATTTCCCTGACGAAGTCCACCTGCAGGCGCGGCGGCGCCGGCGGCGGGCCATCGTGGCGCCAGCCTTCCTGGATGCGCTGCACCTCGTGGCCGGCCAGCAGGTGCAGGGCCAGCACGGCCAGCACCAGCAGCCACGGCGGCCGCGGCGTCTTCATGGCGAGGTCAGGTGTCCAGCCAGCGGCGGCGGGCCGGTTGCGCGCCGTCGGCGGGTGCCAGCGCCACCGACGCAGGCCGGGCGGGCGGCAGCGCCACGTCCAGCTCCAGCAGCCGCTGGTCGCGGCTCACCAGCAGGCGCAGCCTTGTGTCGCCCGCCGCCAGCAGCGCCGGTGCATCATCCAGCCGGCGCAGCCGCCAGCCGTTGGCGCCCAGGATCTCGTCACGCGCGTTGACGCCGCCGGCCTCGGCCGCGCCGCCCGACAGCACATGCGTCACGTGGATGCCGGTCAGCGCCGCCTCGCGCACGCGCAGGCCCAGCCGCTGGGCGACGGTCTGGCGGCCGTCCTCGCGCCAGTCCACGCCGTGGGTCTTCAGCAGCGCGCGCAGTGGCAGCTCGCCGGTGCCATGCACCCAGTCGTGCAACTGGCCGGCCAGTACGTCACCGCCCAGCGCCGCGACGGCGGCCAGGATGTCGGCCTCGCTGACCGGGCCGCCCTGGCTGGCCTGCCACAGCCGGCGCATCAGCGCGTCCAGGCTGGACTTGCGCGCCCGCAGACTCAGGTCCAGGCACAGCGCGACCAGCGCGCCCTGCGCGTAGTAGTTGCTGGTCGTGTTGGGGCTGTTCTCGTCGGGCCGGTAGTACTTGGTCCAGGCCTCGAAGCTGGCTGTGCTGAGTGGCTGGACCTGGCGGCCCGGCGCGGCCAGCACGCCGTTGACGGAGGCGGCCAGCAGCTTCAGGTAGCGGGCGTCGTCCACCAGTGCCGCACGGCGCAGGAACAGCTCGTCGTAGTAGCTCGTGAAGCCCTCGAAGAACCACAGCAGCTCGGTGTAGTTCTCGCGCTGGTAGTCGAAGCGCGCGAACTCCGCGGGCCGCAGCCGCTTCACGTTCCACGCATGGAAGTACTCGTGGCTGAACAGGCCCAGCAGCCGCGCATAGCCGTCGCTGGGCGACGCGCCCTCGGCGGCCGTGGGCAGCTCGCGCCGGGCGCAGATCAGCGCCGTGCTGGCGCGGTGCTCCAGGCCGCCGTGGCCGTCGTCCAGCGCCCACAGCATGAAGGTGTAGCGCTCGAACGGCGCCTCGCCCCAGAAGGCGATCTGCGCCTCGCAGATGCGCTGCACGTCGGCCAGCAGCCGCTGGCCGTCGAAGCTGGGCCAGGCGCCGGCAACGACGACGCGGTGCGGCACGCCGGCCGCCATGAACTCACCCTGCCAGTGCGGGCCGATCTCGAAGGGGTGGTCCAGCAGCTCGTCGTAGTCCGCCGCCTCGAAGCCGGCGTCGCCCTCCGGCATCTCGGTGGCGACCCGCCAGCCCCTGGGCACGCGTGCCAGCTCGAGGCGATGCGCGTCGGCCTCGCGGCCATGGGCCCGCAGGCACAGGCTGCTGGCGTTGAAGAAGGCCCGCTGGCTGTCCAGCCAGGCGGTGCGCACCGACGCGTCGAACGCGTAGACGTCGTAGCTCAGCACCAGCGCCGCGCGGCCCGTGCAGCGCACGCGCCAGGTGGCCTTGTCCAGTTGCTCCAGCGGCAGCTCGCGCGTGCCCTGGCGGGCCGTCATGCCGCTCAGGTGCTTGGCGAACTCACGCACGAGGTAGCTGCCCGGGATCCACACCGGCAGGCTGAACCGCTGCTCCGCGGCCGGGGCGGGCAGCGTCAGCGTGACGCGGTAGCGGTGGGCGGCCAGGTCGGCCAGGTCGATGCGGTAGCGCGGGCCGGCCATCAACTGCCCGCGGCGGCCAGGAAGCAGCTCAGCGACGCGACCAGCGTGAGCCGAAAGCGCAGCGTCAGCCAGTCGGCGGCGCCCAGTTGCGGGTAGACGCGACGATCCACGACATAGCAGGCGATCAGCACGCCGCCATGCAGCGCCAGGCCGGCATAGGGCGGCATCAGCACGCCCAGCCAGCCCATGGACATGGCCGCGGTGCCCCACACCAGCGGCTGGCGCCCCGGCAGCCCGCGCGCGAACGACAGGCCCCAGTGGATGCCGCCCAGCATCGAGATCGTGAGGCCGGCATAGCCCGACAGCGCCAGGCTGACGAAGGTGTGCTGGTCGAGGTCACGGCCGCCGATCAGCCAGATCAGCAGGCAGCCCAGCACGAAGGGGACGAGGCCGGCGTACGCGAGCCGGTGCGCGAGGAGGCGGGTGTCGGCGTTCATCGCGCTCAGGACTTGCTGGCCGGCGCGGCCAGCACCTGCAGGCGGCGCTCCAGCTCGACGGCGCCGACGGCGCCCGGGATGCGGTTGCCGTCTTCCAGCAGGATGGCCGGCGTGCCCGTCACGTGGATCTTGCGCGACAGCGCGAGGTTGCGCTCGATGGCGGCGGAGTCGCAGCTGGCGGCGGCCTTGGGCAGCGCCTCGTTCTTCAGCATCCAGCCCAGCCAGGCGGCCGTGCGGTCCTTGGCGCACCAGACGGCGCGGGCCTTGTCGGGCGAGTCACCGCCGAGGATGGGGATCAGGAACGTATAGACCGTCACGTCCTTGAGCTCCTGCAGCGACGCTTCGAAGCGCTTGCAGAAGCCGCAGTTCGGGTCGGCGAACACGGCGATGCGGCGCTTGCCGTTGCCGTTCTTCCAGACCACGGCGTCCTTGAACGGCAGCGCCGCGAAGTCCACGCGGTTGAGCTGGTTGACGCGCTCCTCGGTCAGGTTCTTCTTGGCCTTGAGGTCGATGAGGTCGCCCTCGATGAGGAAGCTGCCGGTGGGGTCGGTGTAGCGCACCTCGTTGCCGATGCGCAGCTCCCAGAGGCCCGGCATGGCCGACGGCCGCACCTCGTCGATCTTGGGCGCGTTGGGCATGCGCTCGACCAGCGATTTGCGGATGGCCGCCTCGTTGGCCAGGGCGGGCAGGCAGGCGGCGGCAAGTGCGCCGGCCAGAAAACGGACAACGATGGACTGCACGATGCGGAGGTGAGCGGTTGCGGTTTAGAGCCCGAGGGCGCGCTGGGTCAACCAGCGCTTGACGGGGGTGAGTTGATCGAGCGCGTCCAGGCCGCGGTTGCGCAGCCCCTGCGCGGCCGGCGACGCGTGCGCAAACAGCCGCTGCAGGGCGTCCGTCAGCTCGCCCATGGCCAGCGTGGGTGCCAGCCGCTCGCGGGCGTAGCGGCGCAGCAGCTTCTCGTCGCCCAAGGGGCGCCAGGCTTCGCGGTCTGCCAGCACGCGCGTGAGCGCCGCCACATCACCCAGCCCCAGGTTCAGGCCCTGGCCCGCCAGCGGATGGACGATGTGCGCCGCATCACCCAGCAGCACCCAGCCGGGGCCGCTGACCGCATCGGCTCGCGCCAGCGCCAGCGGCCAGCTGGAACGGTCACTGCCCAGCGTGAGCTGACCGGCAGCGCCACCGGTGATGGCATTCAACTCGCGCTCGAACTCTTCGACCGGCAAGGCCTGCAGCTGCTCGGCCCGCTCCTGCGCGCAGGACCACACAAGGCCGTAGGACGCGCCGGGCACGGGCTGCTCGAAGGGCAGCAGCGCCAACACCTCGCCGCCCGGCCGGAACCACTGCCGCGCAACGCCCTGGTGGGCACGGTCAGACGCGAGCCGCGCCGCCAGCGCCCGGTGGCCGTAGGCCTTCGGTTCGAACGCGACGCCAAGCGCCGCTCGCGCCGCCGACTCACGCCCCTCGCACAGCGCCGTCAGCGCGGCTGTCGTGTTGTCGGCAACGTTGTGCACATGCGGCGAGAAACGCAGTGCCGTTGCCAGCTGCGCGTCCAGCGCGGCGGCATCGACGATGACGGCCAGTTCGCGCAGCCCCTGTTGCCAGGCGGAGAAACTCAGCCGGCCCGCCGCCTGCTCGCCGGTGGCGTCGCCCTGCACCACCATGTCGTAGACCGGGCTCACCGCGTGCGCGGGCAGGCTGTCCCAGACCTTCAGCTCCGTCAGCAGCGCCACCGAGGCGGCGTTGAGCGCATAGGTCCGCACGTCGCCGGCACGTGCCGGCTCGGGAGAGCCCGCCATGCCAACCGTCAGCCCCTGGGCAGCCAGGCTGAGCGCCAGGCTGCTGCCCACCGCACCTCGCCCCTTGACCAACACGTCCACGCTTTGCATCGCTCAATTGTAGGCAGCGGGGTATGACCGCATGACGGCCGCGGCCCTGAGGTTGCGGGGCGACTAAAATCCTGCCCTTCGGCGCCGCCCTCGCGGCGAGCCGCCATCCCCACCAGAAAGTCCCGCCATGAGCCTCAAATGCGGCATCGTGGGCCTGCCCAACGTCGGCAAGTCCACGCTCTTCAACGCCCTGACCAAAGCCGGCATCGCCGCCGAGAACTACCCCTTCTGCACGATCGAGCCCAACGTCGGCATCGTCGAGCTGCCCGACCCGCGCCTGGCGGCGCTGGCCGAGATCGTCAAGCCCGAGCGCGTGCTGCCGGCTGTCGTCGAGTTCGTCGACATCGCCGGCTTGGTGGCGGGCGCCAGCAAGGGTGAAGGCCTGGGCAACCAGTTCCTGTCGCACATCCGTGAGACGGACGCCATCGTCAACGTCGTGCGCTGCTTCGAGGACCCCAACGTCATCCACGTCAACGGCAAGGTCGACCCGATCTCCGACATCGAGGTCATCCAGACCGAGCTGTGCCTGGCCGACCTGGGCACCGTCGAGAAGAGCCTGCACCGCTACAACAAGGTGGCCCGCGCCGGCGACAAGGAAGCGATCGCGCTGGTCAAGGTGCTGGAGAAGTGCCAGGCCGCGCTGGACCAGGCCAAGCCGGTGCGCACCATCGACTTCAGCAAGGAAGAGCTGGCCATCCTGAAGCCGCTGTGCCTGATCACGGCCAAGCCGGCCATGTTCGTCGGCAACGTGTCCGAGGACGGCTTCGAGAACAACCCCTTCCTGGATCGCCTGAAGGAATACGCCGCGGCGCAGAACGGCCCCGTCGTGGCCATCTGCGCGAAGACCGAGGCCGAACTGGCCGAGATGGAAGACGAGGACCGTGCGATGTTCCTGGCCGAGATGGGCCAGGACGAGCCCGGCCTGAACCGCCTGATCCGCGCCGCCTTCAAGCTGCTGGGCCTGCAGACCTACTTCACGGCCGGCGTGAAGGAAGTGCGCGCCTGGACCATCCGCATCGGCGACACCGGCCCGCAGGCCGCCGGCGTCATCCACACCGACTTCGAGCGCGGCTACATCCGCGCCCAGACCATCGCCTACGACGACTTCATCCAGTACCGCGGCGAGCAGGGCGCCAAGGACGCCGGCAAGATGCGTGCGGAAGGCAAGGAATACGTCGTCAAGGATGGCGACGTGCTGCACTTCCTGTTCAACGTTTGATCAGCAGACCGTCTTTCCTGGGACGCCGGGAAAGACGGCGGGCTCCGGAGCCGCTCACCAGGCCGCGCACCTGCGCGGCTTGTTCTTTTGTGGGCGCCGTCCTGGCGCCGACGCCCGATGGGCGGGTCAGAGTACGGCGTCAGCCACCAGCGCGCGCTCGGCGGACAACCAGTGCTGCACCGCGGCAGGCAACTCGCCCGGCTCGAAGCTCAGGCCCAGCCGTCCATAGCTTTCCCGATTCGGCACAAGACCCGTCCTGGCCACGGCAGCACCCTTCATGTAGCCGGCGGCGCACAGCGTGCCGTCGTCGCGCACGAACTCGAAGCGCATGAAGTTCCAGGCCTCGTTGGCGCCCGCCAGCGAAAAGCGCAGCCGGTAGCGCTGGCCAGGCTGCAGGCCCTTGCGATAGCTGATGACCGCGCCGCCGCTCATCGGCCTCCAGCCGGCCTTCACCATCACGCGGGCGAAGCCGCTGCGCACGAAATACTCCACCAGCATCAGGTCGATGATGGTGAGATAGCGGCCGTTGTTCATGTGGCCATTGATGTCCAGGTCACCCGGCCATACCCGCAGCCTGCGTTCGATGACCGCGCCGGGTTCGATGGCGGGCAGGCGCCACGCGCGCAGCAGCGCCCAGATCAGCCGGAACCACAAGTTCATGATCGCCTTAAACTAGTTCAGTAGCGAACAAGATAGTTCATTTCCGAACGTTCGACAAGCCATGGCTGAGTTGCTCCCTGCTGCACCCGCCGATGACACGGCCACCCGAACCTGGCTGTCGGTCGTGCGCGCCTACCACTTGTGCAGCGAGCTGATCGCAGCCCGGCTGGCGGCGGCCGGCGTGAAAACCTCTGAGCACGAGATCCTGATCAATCTGCGACGGCAGCCGGGCATGAGCCAACAGGCGCTGGCAGCGCGCTGCTTCACGGCCAAGAGTCACATCAGCGGGTTGCTTGGCGACCTGGAAGCGCGCGGCTGGATCAGCCGGCAGCCTGACCCCGCCGATGGCCGCGTGAAGCGGCTGAGTCTCACGCCCGCCGGTGCAGAGATGGCCACCCGCACCGCGGCCATCCAGGCGGAAGTCGTGACGCTGATGACGGAAGGAACGCCAGCAGTGGAACTGCAGCGCATCGCCAGCGCGATGGCCGAGGTCAGCAGCCGGCTGGAGCTTGCCCTGCGGGGCGCACCAGGCGCGGAATAGGTGGACCACGTGCGCCTTGGGCAGCGAGGCCGCGGCACGCCGAGGGGCGCGCTGGAGCAAGGCCGCAGCGCAATGACCGATTCAGCATGGCCATCAATTCGCAATCCGTTGGCCCGGCGGAATCGTAAGCGTGGCCTCACGCCCCTCTGGCATGGCGGTGGCGTCGTGAGCAAGATCGTCTGATCCTGCGCACCCGAGATGGTGTGCATCAGGCATCGCTAACGCGCACCATGGCCGATCAAGACACACCCTCCAGGCGCCGGCGGCGCGACCACAGCCCCAAGCTCAAGCGCGCGTTGGTCCGGCAATGCTTGCAGCCAGGCGCATCCGTCGCCAGCATCGCGATGGCCCACGGCATCAACGCCAACCTGGTGTTCAAATGGCGGCGAGAGCATCGCGCCGCTGAGGCCGCCGACTCAAGCACTGCGCAAGCCTCGACGCCGTTGTTGCTGCCCATCACGCTCGCCTCGGCCCCGTTGAGCGGCACATCGAGGTCGATGGCACAGGCGCCGGCATCGATCACAACTAGGACCAGCACCGACAGCATCGAACTGGACTTCGCCGGGGCCCGGCTGCGACTGCGAGGCGCCGTCGACCAGGAGAGTCTTCTGGGATCGCTCACCGCGCTGCGCAGCCTCGCATGATCGGCCTTCCATCGGGCACGCGCGTGTGGCTCGTCGCCAGCCACACCGACATGAGGAAGGGCTTCGACGGCCTGGCCGCCGTGGTGCAGACGGCACTTGCGTCCAATCCGTTCGATGGCCACGTGTTCGTCTTCCGTGGCCGGCGCGGCGACATCATCAAGGTGCTGTGGTTCGACGACCAGGGACTGATGCTGCTGGCCAAGCGCCTGGAGCGCGGCCGCTTCGTCTGGCCGCAGGCTGTCGACGGTCGCGTTGCACTGAGCGCTGCGCAACTGTCGATGCTGCTGGAAGGCATCGACTGGCGCATGCCGACTCGCACGACTTCACCTCAACTGGCTGCATAGGCAGCGCCTTCTCGGGAGTGATCCCGATGCAGCCGCGCTGCCCCTGTCGCACACTGAGGTTCGTGCCGCAGGACACCGACCCGATCAGCCAATTGCTCGATGACGCGCAGCTGCTCAAGCAGCAACTGCGCGTCAGTGCCAGCGAGGTGCAGCGGCGCAAGCTGATGGCCGACAAGCTCAAGCTGCAACTGGCACGCCGCACGCGCGCGCAGTTCGGCGTCTCCAGCGAGCGATTCGACCTGCAGGCCAGCCTCATCGAGCCCGTCGCGTTGGAGCAGTTGCCGGTGCGCAAGGCCACCGCAGCGGCGGCCAACGCGGGCAACATCGACCGCAGCCTGCCGGAGCACCTGCCTCGCGAACAGTGCGAGCTTCGCCCCGTCACCCGTACGGCGCATCACGATGCAGCCGCAGGCCAGTCCTGCGGCTGAACCGCTTGCGGTGGCCGGCTGCGCAGCATCGGCGCCGACGTCTCAGAGCACCTGGAGTACGTGCCGGCGCGCTTCAAGGTGAACCGCATCGACGAGCTGCTGCCGTGGAACATCGCCAGCGAGCGCGCCGAAGCAGAAGTGCGCGCGGCGGCATGAGCGGGCCGAGCATTGATCCCCGGCTGCTGGACGTCCTTCACTAGGCCAGCAGCCTGGAGCTGTTCCGGCTCAGCACGCTGATCGAGCGCCTGCTGGCCGACCCGCGACGCATCATCGCGGTCCGCAAGGACATGCACCTGGGTCAGACGGTGCGCTTCCTCGACTGGCGCGATGGCAGCCTGCGTCAAGTCAAGGTCGTGGCCCTGCGCGACACCCAGGTCACGCTGCAAGACCTGCGCGAGCGTCGCGAGTGGAAGCTGCCCTATGCGGCCATCGAGCCGCCAGCGCCTAGCGCCGCGGCGCGACATGCCGAAGCCGCACCGGCACCCGCAGCGCCTCGCCCCACGCGCGAGGACTTCCGCTGCGGCGAGAAGGTCGCCTTCGAGGACAAGTACCTCAACACCGTGGTCGGCACCATCGTTCGCATCAACGAGCGCACCGCCAGCATCGACCCGGGCGACGGCACCAAGTGGCGCGTGGGCTTCGGGTTGCTGCGGCACGTGCTGGACATCTGAGGCGCCGGCTGCGCCGACAATGCCGCGGCACCGAGCCGCCCCACGCTGCCACACGCCGCCCATGACTGCTACCCCGCCCTCTACCCCGCTGACCGAGCCCGAACTCGACCGCCTCCACGACATCCTGGAGGCTGGGCACGCATCCATGAACCTGGAGTCGATGGACGGCTACTTCACGGCGTTGATCTGCGGGCCGGTGTTCGTCTCGCCCAGCCAGGCGTTGCAGCAGGTGTTGGGTGAAGACTTCGTCTTCGAGGGCAACGAGCAAGCCGCCGACTGCCTGGCTCTGATGATGCGGCACTGGAACTGGATCGCTGCGGAACTGCAGCGCACCCTGGTCGAGCCGCATGTCTACCTGCCGATCCTCCAGGAAGACGACACCGGCGTGGCGCGCGGCGATGACTGGGCCCACGGCTTCATGCGCGGCGTGCAGGCGCATCCCGGCAGCTGGAGCGACTTGCTCAACAGCGAGGACGAAGGCGGGGCCCTGGTGCCGATGATGATGCTCGTGCACGAGCATGACCCGGACCCTGAGATGCGGCCGCCGAGCATGGACAGCGTCAAGCGCGAAGAGGTGATCACGATGATGATTGCCGGAGCAACACGCTGCTATGGCTACTACGAGGCTGTACGGCGCGAGGGCGTCATGGTCCAGGCGCCGATGCGCCGGCATACGCCCAAGGTGGGACGCAACGACCCCTGTCCGTGCGGCAGCGGTCGCAAGTACAAGCACTGCTGCGCGCTGAACCTGCACTGAGCTATCGCTGCGCTCGGGTCAAGAGGGTCATGAGGCGACGCTTATGCGGAATCGGCTTATCGACTGAGCTCGGGGTTCAGATCCGCCAAAAGCAAAACCCCCATCAGCTCTGAGCTGATGGGGGTTGGCTTTGAATAATAGCCTGACGATGACCTACTTTCACACGGGAATCCGCACTATCATCGGCGCTGACTCGTTTCACTGTCCTGTTCGGGATGGGAAGGAGTGGGACCAAGTCGC
>NZ_JBIGHX010000015.1:0-11583 GCF_043555885.1 Pelomonas lactea
GCTGATGGGGGTTGGCTTTGAATAATAGCCTGACGATGACCTACTTTCACACGGGAATCCGCACTATCATCGGCGCTGACTCGTTTCACTGTCCTGTTCGGGATGGGAAGGAGTGGGACCAAGTCGCTATGGTCGTCAGGCTTGACTGGTTGGCTTGTTGACGGGGTCAACAAACCCAATTCGTAGAGTCAGCAGAACTTGGTCTGCGCATTGCATTTGCATGCAACGGAATCAGTATATTTTGATTGCGCCTTCAGACTTCTGAAGAACGACATAACTTGAACACTTACCCTGATCTGCTGTTGGCAGTCAAAGTTATAGGGTCAAGCCTCACGGGCAATTAGTACTGGTTAGCTTAACGCATTACTGCGCTTCCACACCCAGCCTATCAACGTCCTGGTCTCGAACGACCCTTCAGGGGGCTCAAGGCCCCGGCAAGACTCATCTTGAGACGAGTTTCCCGCTTAGATGCTTTCAGCGGTTATCTCTTCCGCACTTAGCTACTCGGCAATGCCACTGGCGTGACAACCGATACACCAGAGGTGCGTCCACTCCGGTCCTCTCGTACTAGGAGCAGGCTCTCTCAATCTTGCAGCGCCCACGGAAGATAGGGACCAAACTGTCTCACGACGTTTTAAACCCAGCTCACGTACCTCTTTAAATGGCGAACAGCCATACCCTTGGGACCGGCTACAGCCCCAGGATGAGATGAGCCGACATCGAGGTGCCAAACACCGCCGTCGATATGAACTCTTGGGCGGTATCAGCCTGTTATCCCCAGAGTACCTTTTATCCGTTGAGCGATGGCCCTTCCATACAGAACCACCGGATCACTTTGTCCTACTTTCGTACCTGCTCGACTTGTCAGTCTCGCAGTCAAGCACGCTTATGCCAATGCACTATCGTCACGATTTCCGACCGTAACTAGCGTACCTTCGAACTCCTCCGTTACACTTTGGGAGGAGACCGCCCCAGTCAAACTGCCCACCATACACTGTCCCCAACCCGGATAACGGGCCAAGGTTAGAACCTCAAACACACCAGGGTGGTATTTCAACGTTGGCTCCATAAGATCTAGCGACCTTACTTCAAAGCCTCCCACCTATCCTACACAGATCTGTTCAAAGTCCAATGTAAAGCTACAGTAAAGGTTCATGGGGTCTTTCCGTCTTTCCGCGGGGAGATTGCATCATCACAAACATTTCAACTTCGCTGAGTCTCTGGAGGAGACAGTGTGGCCATCATTACTCCATTCGTGCAGGTCGGAACTTACCCGACAAGGAATTTCGCTACCTTAGGACCGTTATAGTTACGGCCGCCGTTTACTGGGACTTCAGTCAAGAGCTTGCACCCCATCATTTAATCTTCCAGCACCGGGCAGGAGTCACACCCTATACGTCGACTTTCGTCTTTGCAGAGTGCTGTGTTTTTAATAAACAGTTGCAGCCACCGATTCTCTGCGGCCTCATTGGGCTCCCCTTGTACAGGTTCACCTACTAAAGGCACACCTTCTTCCGAAGTTACGGTGTCAATTTGCCGAGTTCCTTCTCCAGAGTTCTCTCAAGCGCCTTAGAATACTCATCTCGCGCACCAGTGTCGGTTTGCGGTACGGTCGTCAATAGCTGAAGCTTAGTGGCTTTTCCTGGAAGCAGGGTATCACTCACTTCGTCTGCAAGCAGACTCGTTATCACCCCTCATCTAAGCCCGGCGGATTTGCCTACCAGGCACGACTACAGGCTTGAACCGGGACATCCAACACCCGGCTGAGCTAACCTTCTCCGTCCCCACATCGCACTATTGATCGGTACAGGAATATTGACCTGTTTCCCATCAGCTACGCATCTCTGCCTCGCCTTAGGGGCCGACTCACCCTACGCCGATGAACGTTGCGTAGGAAACCTTGCGCTTTCGGCGAGGGGGCTTTTCACCCCCTTTAACGCTACTCATGTCAGCATTCGCACTTCTGATACCTCCAGCAGGCTTCGCAACCCACCTTCACAGGCTTACAGAACGCTCTCCTACCACGCATATTGCTATGCATCCGCAGCTTCGGTAACTGGCTTAGCCCCGTTACATCTTCCGCGCAGGACGACTCGATCAGTGAGCTATTACGCTTTCTTTAAATGATGGCTGCTTCTAAGCCAACATCCTGACTGTTTTAGCCTTCCCACTTCGTTTCCCACTTAGCCAATTTTAGGGACCTTAGCTGGCGGTCTGGGTTGTTTCCCTCTTGAGTCCGGACGTTAGCACCCGGTGCTCTGTCTCCCAAGCTGTACTCTGCGGTATTCGGAGTTTGCCAAGGTTTGGTAAGTCGCCATGACCCCCTAGCCTAAACAGTGCTCTACCCCCGCAGGTAATACTTGAGGCACTACCTAAATAGTTTTCGGAGAGAACCAGCTATTTCCAAGTTTGTTTAGCCTTTCACCCCTATCCACAGCTCATCCGCTAGTTTTGCAACACTAGTCGGTTCGGACCTCCAGCACCTGTTACGGTACCTTCATCCTGGCCATGGATAGATCACTTGGTTTCGGGTCTACACCCAGCGACTATTCGCCCTATTCGGACTCGATTTCTCTACGGCTTCCCTATTCGGTTAACCTCGCCACTGAATGTAAGTCGCTGACCCATTATACAAAAGGTACGCAGTCACCCTTACGGGCTCCTACTTTTTGTATGCATGCGGTTTCAGGATCTATTTCACTCCCCTCCCGGGGTTCTTTTCGCCTTTCCCTCACGGTACTTGTTCACTATCGGTCGATTACGAGTATTTAGCCTTGGAGGATGGTCCCCCCATATTCAGACAGGATTTCACGTGTCCCGCCCTACTCTATTCGCGCCTAGTTCCACAATCTGCATTTCTCATACGGGGCTATCACCCGCTGTGGCCGGACTTTCCATTCCGTTCTGATATACAAACTGCTAAAACGCGAGGGCTACTCCGATTTCGCTCGCCACTACTTTCGGAATCTCGGTTGATGTCTTTTCCTCGAGCTACTGAGATGTTTCAGTTCACCCGGTTCGCCACAATGACCTATGTATTCAGTCAGAGTTACTGCTTACGCAGTGGGTTTCCCCATTCGGAAATCTCCGGATCAAAGCTAATTTGCCAGCTCCCCGAAGCTTATCGCAGGCTATCACGTCCTTCGTCGCCTGTAATCGCCAAGGCATCCACCACATGCACTTAGTCACTTGACCCTATAACTTTGACAGCGCTGACTGCACTGTCGTCAAGGACTCAATTCAGATCCTCAGATCCAAACTGTTTTTGAGTATTCACGCGTTACGCCGTTCTTCTTCCAAACAATTTCTTGCTCAGTTGAAGTCTATGTTTGACGCAATCAAAATGTTGTTAGCGGCACGGTGCATCTATCGATACTTTCCGCCAACAACGCTGATTCGACTCTACAAATTGTTAAAGAACAACAGCCGATCTTTCGATCAAGACTGGCAAACCTCAGAAGAACTCTCGTTCTGCTGAGGTTTGCCAACCTTCTTCATGAGTGAACTGGTGGAGGATGACGGGATCGAACCGACGACCCCCTGCTTGCAAAGCAGGTGCTCTCCCAGCTGAGCTAATCCCCCGTACAGATGTCTCTGCAATCCGTGGTGGGTCTGGCTGGATTCGAACCAGCGACCCCCGCCTTATCAAGACGGTGCTCTAACCGACTGAGCTACAGACCCACGCGAACTTGTTGCGCAGCCTGCTATCACCAGCCTGTCGAGGCCAGCTCCCCAGGCTCACGCGATTCACTCACTGTTGTTTGACAGCCGATAAGTGTGGGCGCTTAAAGCTAAGTGCTTGAGCTTTCGCTCTTTAGTTTGATCTTGCTCTGCAAGTCCCGAAGAACCTACGAGGCGCGATCTATCTAGAAAGGAGGTGATCCAGCCGCACCTTCCGATACGGCTACCTTGTTACGACTTCACCCCAGTCACGAACCCTGCCGTGGTAATCGCCCTCCTTGCGGTTAGGCTAACTACTTCTGGCAGAACCCGCTCCCATGGTGTGACGGGCGGTGTGTACAAGACCCGGGAACGTATTCACCGCGGCAAGCTGATCCGCGATTACTAGCGATTCCGACTTCACGCAGTCGAGTTGCAGACTACGATCCGGACTACGACCGGGTTTCTGGGATTAGCTCCCCCTCGCGGGTTGGCAGCCCTCTGTCCCGGCCATTGTATGACGTGTGTAGCCCTACCCATAAGGGCCATGATGACCTGACGTCATCCCCACCTTCCTCCGGTTTGTCACCGGCAGTCTCATTAGAGTGCCCTTTCGTAGCAACTAATGACAAGGGTTGCGCTCGTTGCGGGACTTAACCCAACATCTCACGACACGAGCTGACGACGGCCATGCAGCACCTGTGTTCTGGCTCTCTTTCGAGCACTCCCAAATCTCTTCAGGATTCCAGACATGTCAAGGGTAGGTAAGGTTTTTCGCGTTGCATCGAATTAAACCACATCATCCACCGCTTGTGCGGGTCCCCGTCAATTCCTTTGAGTTTCAACCTTGCGGCCGTACTCCCCAGGCGGTCAACTTCACGCGTTAGCTACGTTACTGAGAAGAAACCCTCCCAACAACCAGTTGACATCGTTTAGGGCGTGGACTACCAGGGTATCTAATCCTGTTTGCTCCCCACGCTTTCGTGCATGAGCGTCAGTACAGGTCCAGGGGATTGCCTTCGCCATCGGTGTTCCTCCGCATATCTACGCATTTCACTGCTACACGCGGAATTCCATCCCCCTCTACCGTACTCTAGCTATGCAGTCACAAAGGCAGTTCCCAGGTTGAGCCCGGGGATTTCACCTCTGTCTTGCATAACCGCCTGCGCACGCTTTACGCCCAGTAATTCCGATTAACGCTTGCACCCTACGTATTACCGCGGCTGCTGGCACGTAGTTAGCCGGTGCTTATTCTTCAGGTACCGTCATGAGTCCCAGGTATTAGCCAGAACCTTTTCTTCCCTGACAAAAGCGGTTTACAACCCGAAGGCCTTCTTCCCGCACGCGGCATGGCTGGATCAGACTTGCGTCCATTGTCCAAAATTCCCCACTGCTGCCTCCCGTAGGAGTCTGGGCCGTGTCTCAGTCCCAGTGTGGCTGGTCGTCCTCTCAGACCAGCTACAGATCGTAGGCTTGGTAGGCCTTTACCCCACCAACTACCTAATCTGATATCGGCCGCTCCAATCGCGCGAGGTCTTGCGATCCCCCGCTTTCACCCTCAGGTCGTATGCGGTATTAGCTGCTCTTTCGAGCAGTTATCCCCCACGACTGGGCACGTTCCGATACATTACTCACCCGTTCGCCACTCGTCAGCTTAACCTGTTACCGTTCGACTTGCATGTGTAAGGCATGCCGCCAGCGTTCAATCTGAGCCAGGATCAAACTCTATAGTTCGATCTTGAATTTACTCAACGGAATCGACTCAAACCATTTGCATGATTCAAATCTAATTTCCGTGAGCGTTTAAAGTCCGAAGGACCGTTGCAAGTCACCTTGCAACATCACTTCACCTCAAACGCCCACGCTTATCGGCTGTTAATTATTAAAGAACATCGCAACAAGAACATCAGCTCTTCTTGCGTTGCTGACAACTTGTCGTTATCAGCAAAGAGGCGAGATTCTAATCCGCCTTTCGCTTCGTCGTCAAGCGTTTTGAAAATTTCTTTTCAACGCGCGCTAGAGTCCAGCGGATAACTGTCGACCTCTACTACGTCGCGGAGCCCAAATCGTCTTCGATCGAATGCTCCGTCAGCAGCAGAGAGGCAAATCTCTCAGGCTCTTTTGAGTGGCAAGCACACTCCACACTCTACTGAAAGCAAAACCCCCACCGACTTTCACCGGCGAGGGTTGGCTTTGAATAATAGCCTGACGATGACCTACTTTCACACGGGAATCCGCACTATCATCGGCGCTGACTCGTTTCACTGTCCTGTTCGGGATGGGAAGGAGTGGGACCAAGTCGCTATGGTCGTCAGGCTTGACTGGTTGGCTTGTTGACGGGGTCAACAAACCCAATTCGTAGAGTCAGCAGAACTTGGTCTGCGCATTGCATTTGCATGCAACGGAATCAGTATATTTTGATTGCGCCTTCAGACTTCTGAAGAACGACATAACTTGAACACTTACCCTGATCTGCTGTTGGCAGTCAAAGTTATAGGGTCAAGCCTCACGGGCAATTAGTACTGGTTAGCTTAACGCATTACTGCGCTTCCACACCCAGCCTATCAACGTCCTGGTCTCGAACGACCCTTCAGGGGGCTCAAGGCCCCGGCAAGACTCATCTTGAGACGAGTTTCCCGCTTAGATGCTTTCAGCGGTTATCTCTTCCGCACTTAGCTACTCGGCAATGCCACTGGCGTGACAACCGATACACCAGAGGTGCGTCCACTCCGGTCCTCTCGTACTAGGAGCAGGCTCTCTCAATCTTGCAGCGCCCACGGAAGATAGGGACCAAACTGTCTCACGACGTTTTAAACCCAGCTCACGTACCTCTTTAAATGGCGAACAGCCATACCCTTGGGACCGGCTACAGCCCCAGGATGAGATGAGCCGACATCGAGGTGCCAAACACCGCCGTCGATATGAACTCTTGGGCGGTATCAGCCTGTTATCCCCAGAGTACCTTTTATCCGTTGAGCGATGGCCCTTCCATACAGAACCACCGGATCACTTTGTCCTACTTTCGTACCTGCTCGACTTGTCAGTCTCGCAGTCAAGCACGCTTATGCCAATGCACTATCGTCACGATTTCCGACCGTAACTAGCGTACCTTCGAACTCCTCCGTTACACTTTGGGAGGAGACCGCCCCAGTCAAACTGCCCACCATACACTGTCCCCAACCCGGATAACGGGCCAAGGTTAGAACCTCAAACACACCAGGGTGGTATTTCAACGTTGGCTCCATAAGATCTAGCGACCTTACTTCAAAGCCTCCCACCTATCCTACACAGATCTGTTCAAAGTCCAATGTAAAGCTACAGTAAAGGTTCATGGGGTCTTTCCGTCTTTCCGCGGGGAGATTGCATCATCACAAACATTTCAACTTCGCTGAGTCTCTGGAGGAGACAGTGTGGCCATCATTACTCCATTCGTGCAGGTCGGAACTTACCCGACAAGGAATTTCGCTACCTTAGGACCGTTATAGTTACGGCCGCCGTTTACTGGGACTTCAGTCAAGAGCTTGCACCCCATCATTTAATCTTCCAGCACCGGGCAGGAGTCACACCCTATACGTCGACTTTCGTCTTTGCAGAGTGCTGTGTTTTTAATAAACAGTTGCAGCCACCGATTCTCTGCGGCCTCATTGGGCTCCCCTTGTACAGGTTCACCTACTAAAGGCACACCTTCTTCCGAAGTTACGGTGTCAATTTGCCGAGTTCCTTCTCCAGAGTTCTCTCAAGCGCCTTAGAATACTCATCTCGCGCACCAGTGTCGGTTTGCGGTACGGTCGTCAATAGCTGAAGCTTAGTGGCTTTTCCTGGAAGCAGGGTATCACTCACTTCGTCTGCAAGCAGACTCGTTATCACCCCTCATCTAAGCCCGGCGGATTTGCCTACCAGGCACGACTACAGGCTTGAACCGGGACATCCAACACCCGGCTGAGCTAACCTTCTCCGTCCCCACATCGCACTATTGATCGGTACAGGAATATTGACCTGTTTCCCATCAGCTACGCATCTCTGCCTCGCCTTAGGGGCCGACTCACCCTACGCCGATGAACGTTGCGTAGGAAACCTTGCGCTTTCGGCGAGGGGGCTTTTCACCCCCTTTAACGCTACTCATGTCAGCATTCGCACTTCTGATACCTCCAGCAGGCTTCGCAACCCACCTTCACAGGCTTACAGAACGCTCTCCTACCACGCATATTGCTATGCATCCGCAGCTTCGGTAACTGGCTTAGCCCCGTTACATCTTCCGCGCAGGACGACTCGATCAGTGAGCTATTACGCTTTCTTTAAATGATGGCTGCTTCTAAGCCAACATCCTGACTGTTTTAGCCTTCCCACTTCGTTTCCCACTTAGCCAATTTTAGGGACCTTAGCTGGCGGTCTGGGTTGTTTCCCTCTTGAGTCCGGACGTTAGCACCCGGTGCTCTGTCTCCCAAGCTGTACTCTGCGGTATTCGGAGTTTGCCAAGGTTTGGTAAGTCGCCATGACCCCCTAGCCTAAACAGTGCTCTACCCCCGCAGGTAATACTTGAGGCACTACCTAAATAGTTTTCGGAGAGAACCAGCTATTTCCAAGTTTGTTTAGCCTTTCACCCCTATCCACAGCTCATCCGCTAGTTTTGCAACACTAGTCGGTTCGGACCTCCAGCACCTGTTACGGTACCTTCATCCTGGCCATGGATAGATCACTTGGTTTCGGGTCTACACCCAGCGACTATTCGCCCTATTCGGACTCGATTTCTCTACGGCTTCCCTATTCGGTTAACCTCGCCACTGAATGTAAGTCGCTGACCCATTATACAAAAGGTACGCAGTCACCCTTACGGGCTCCTACTTTTTGTATGCATGCGGTTTCAGGATCTATTTCACTCCCCTCCCGGGGTTCTTTTCGCCTTTCCCTCACGGTACTTGTTCACTATCGGTCGATTACGAGTATTTAGCCTTGGAGGATGGTCCCCCCATATTCAGACAGGATTTCACGTGTCCCGCCCTACTCTATTCGCGCCTAGTTCCACAATCTGCATTTCTCATACGGGGCTATCACCCGCTGTGGCCGGACTTTCCATTCCGTTCTGATATACAAACTGCTAAAACGCGAGGGCTACTCCGATTTCGCTCGCCACTACTTTCGGAATCTCGGTTGATGTCTTTTCCTCGAGCTACTGAGATGTTTCAGTTCACCCGGTTCGCCACAATGACCTATGTATTCAGTCAGAGTTACTGCTTACGCAGTGGGTTTCCCCATTCGGAAATCTCCGGATCAAAGCTAATTTGCCAGCTCCCCGAAGCTTATCGCAGGCTATCACGTCCTTCGTCGCCTGTAATCGCCAAGGCATCCACCACATGCACTTAGTCACTTGACCCTATAACTTTGACAGCGCTGACTGCACTGTCGTCAAGGACTCAATTCAGATCCTCAGATCCAAACTGTTTTTGAGTATTCACGCGTTACGCCGTTCTTCTTCCAAACAATTTCTTGCTCAGTTGAAGTCTATGTTTGACGCAATCAAAATGTTGTTAGCGGCACGGTGCATCTATCGATACTTTCCGCCAACAACGCTGATTCGACTCTACAAATTGTTAAAGAACAACAGCCGATCTTTCGATCAAGACTGGCAAACCTCAGAAGAACTCTCGTTCTGCTGAGGTTTGCCAACCTTCTTCATGAGTGAACTGGTGGAGGATGACGGGATCGAACCGACGACCCCCTGCTTGCAAAGCAGGTGCTCTCCCAGCTGAGCTAATCCCCCGTACAGATGTCTCTGCAATCCGTGGTGGGTCTGGCTGGATTCGAACCAGCGACCCCCGCCTTATCAAGACGGTGCTCTAACCGACTGAGCTACAGACCCACGCGAACTTGTTGCGCAGCCTGCTATCACCAGCCTGTCGAGGCCAGCTCCCCAGGCTCACGCGATTCACTCACTGTTGTTTGACAGCCGATAAGTGTGGGCGCTTAAAGCTAAGTGCTTGAGCTTTCGCTCTTTAGTTTGATCTTGCTCTGCAAGTCCCGAAGAACCTACGAGGCGCGATCTATCTAGAAAGGAGGTGATCCAGCCGCACCTTCCGATACGGCTACCTTGTTACGACTTCACCCCAGTCACGAACCCTGCCGTGGTAATCGCCCTCCTTGCGGTTAGGCTAACTACTTCTGGCAGAACCCGCTCCCATGGTGTGACGGGCGGTGTGTACAAGACCCGGGAACGTATTCACCGCGGCAAGCTGATCCGCGATTACTAGCGATTCCGACTTCACGCAGTCGAGTTGCAGACTACGATCCGGACTACGACCGGGTTTCTGGGATTAGCTCCCCCTCGCGGGTTGGCAGCCCTCTGTCCCGGCCATTGTATGACGTGTGTAGCCCTACCCATAAGGGCCATGATGACCTGACGTCATCCCCACCTTCCTCCGGTTTGTCACCGGCAGTCTCATTAGAGTGCCCTTTCGTAGCAACTAATGACAAGGGTTGCGCTCGTTGCGGGACTTAACCCAACATCTCACGACACGAGCTGACGACGGCCATGCAGCACCTGTGTTCTGGCTCTCTTTCGAGCACTCCCAAATCTCTTCAGGATTCCAGACATGTCAAGGGTAGGTAAGGTTTTTCGCGTTGCATCGAATTAAACCACATCATCCACCGCTTGTGCGGGTCCCCGTCAATTCCTTTGAGTTTCAACCTTGCGGCCGTACTCCCCAGGCGGTCAACTTCACGCGTTAGCTACGTTACTGAGAAGAAACCCTCCCAACAACCAGTTGACATCGTTTAGGGCGTGGACTACCAGGGTATCTAATCCTGTTTGCTCCCCACGCTTTCGTGCATGAGCGTCAGTACAGGTCCAGGGGATTGCCTTCGCCATCGGTGTTCCTCCGCATATCTACGCATTTCACTGCTACACGCGGAATTCCATCCCCCTCTACCGTACTCTAGCTATGCAGTCACAAAGGCAGTTCCCAGGTTGAGCCCGGGGATTTCACCTCTGTCTTGCATAACCGCCTGCGCACGCTTTACGCCCAGTAATTCCGATTAACGCTTGCACCCTACGTATTAC
Organism: Pelomonas lactea; assembly: GCF_043555885.1. NCBI lineage: Bacteria > Pseudomonadati > Pseudomonadota > Betaproteobacteria > Burkholderiales > Sphaerotilaceae > Roseateles > Pelomonas lactea. Next base: position 10,715 of record NZ_JBIGHX010000015.1, read on the forward strand.
CGCGGCTGCTGGCACGTAGTTAGCCGGTGCTTATTCTTCAGGTACCGTCATGAGTCCCAGGTATTAGCCAGAACCTTTTCTTCCCTGACAAAAGCGGTTTACAACCCGAAGGCCTTCTTCCCGCACGCGGCATGGCTGGATCAGACTTGCGTCCATTGTCCAAAATTCCCCACTGCTGCCTCCCGTAGGAGTCTGGGCCGTGTCTCAGTCCCAGTGTGGCTGGTCGTCCTCTCAGACCAGCTACAGATCGTAGGCTTGGTAGGCCTTTACCCCACCAACTACCTAATCTGATATCGGCCGCTCCAATCGCGCGAGGTCTTGCGATCCCCCGCTTTCACCCTCAGGTCGTATGCGGTATTAGCTGCTCTTTCGAGCAGTTATCCCCCACGACTGGGCACGTTCCGATACATTACTCACCCGTTCGCCACTCGTCAGCTTAACCTGTTACCGTTCGACTTGCATGTGTAAGGCATGCCGCCAGCGTTCAATCTGAGCCAGGATCAAACTCTATAGTTCGATCTTGAATTTACTCAACGGAATCGACTCAAACCATTTGCATGATTCAAATCTAATTTCCGTGAGCGTTTAAAGTCCGAAGGACCGTTGCAAGTCACCTTGCAACATCACTTCACCTCAAACGCCCACGCTTATCGGCTGTTAATTATTAAAGAACATCGCAACAAGAACATCAGCTCTTCTTGCGTTGCTGACAACTTGTCGTTATCAGCAAAGAGGCGAGATTCTAATCCGCCTTTCGCTTCGTCGTCAAGCGTTTTTGAAAATTTCTTTTCTCAAACACCGCGCTGATATTCAGCGACCGACTCGGCGATCTTTGCTGTTTTGAATTGCTTCGAAAGCAGCAAAGAGGC
>NZ_JBIGHX010000016.1:0-1524 GCF_043555885.1 Pelomonas lactea
AAACCGCTGATCTCGCGGCCATGACCAGCAGCCAGTGGGCCGCGCTGGGCTCCGCGCAGATCGCGGCGCTGTCCACCGACGCGCTGCCCAGCATGGAGACGGCCGACCTGCGTGCCATCACCACCGCTGCCCTTGCCGGTTTCTCCAGCGACCAGATCAAGTCGCTGACATCCACCGAAGTCGCCGCCTTCTCCACCAACCAGCTCGTCAAGCTGAGCACCACTCAGCTGCAAGGCCTGGAAACCGACGACATGGCTGCGCTGTCCAGCAGCCAGATCGCCTCGCTGACGTCCGACCAGCTCAAGGCGCTGACCACCGACCAGCTGCCGGCCATCGAATCCGGCGACATCAAGTCGATCACGACGGTCGCGCTGCGCGCGCTGTCCAGCGCCCAGCTGGATGCGCTGACCAGCGACCAGCTGCAGGCGCTGAGCTCCACGCAGCTCAATGCGCTGACCTCCACCCAGCTGCAGAGCCTGAAGACGGACGATCTCAACGCGCTGACGACCGACCAGTTCTCCAAGCTCAGCACGGCGCAGGTCGCGCTGCTGACGACGGCCCAGATCGCCGCGATGGAAACGGCCGACCTGGCCGCGCTGACCAGTAGCCAGTGGGCTGCGCTGGGCTCCGCGCAGATCGCGGCGCTGTCCACCGACGCGCTGCCCAGCATGGAGACGGCTGACCTGCGCGCCATCACCACCGCTGCGCTGGCGGGCTTCTCCAGTGACCAGATCAAGTCCCTGGTCTCGGCCGAGGTCGCCGCGCTGACGACCACGCAGCTGGCCAAGCTGTCGACCATCCAGCTGCAAGGTCTGGAGACGGACGACATGGCCGCGCTGTCGTCGGCCCACATCGCCGCGCTGAGCAGCGACCAGCTCAAGGCACTGACGACGGACCAGATCGCCGCCATCGAGTCCGGCGACATCAAGTCCATCACGACGGTGGCGCTGCGCGCGCTGTCCAGCGCGCAACTCGATGCGATGACCAGCGACCAGCTGCAAGCGCTGTCGTCCGCGCAGCTCAACTCGCTGACGTCCACGCAGCTGCAGAGCCTGAAGACGGACGACCTCAACGCGCTGACGACCGACCAGTTCTCCAAGCTCAGCACCGCCCAGGTCGCGCTGCTGACGACCACGCAGGTGGCCGGCATGGAAACCGCCGACCTGGCGGCACTGACCAGCACGCAATGGGCGGCCTTGGGCTCCGCCCAGATCGCCGCGCTGTCCACCGACGCGCTGCCCAGCATGGAGACGGCCGACCTGCGCGCCATCACCACCGCTGCGCTCGCCGGCTTCTCCAGCGACCAGATCAAGTCGCTGACGTCCACCGAAGTCGCCGCCTTCTCTACCAACCAACTGGTGAAGCTGTCGACGACGCAGCTGCAAGGCCTGGAAACCGACGACATGGCTGCGCTGTCCAGCAGCCAGATCGCCTCGCTGACGTCCGACCAGCTCAAGGCGCTGACGACCGACCAGCTGCCGGCCATCGAATCCGGCGACATCAAGTCGATCACGACGGTCGCGC
>NZ_JBIGHX010000017.1:0-1043 GCF_043555885.1 Pelomonas lactea
TGTGAAGCGTCAAGAGGTTGTTTCTTGACGAGCTGAGTCTTGAGATGGGCGGCACGCCACCAATGCCGCTGTGCGGACGGTGGCAGTTGTAGTGGTGTTGCCAACTCGCCAGCGCGTGAGTTCGCTGCGCGGAGTTCTGGTACGTCCAACCGTAGGCCCACTCGCGCAGCGCCGACTGGATGAAGCGTTCGGCCTTGCCGTTGGTCTGCGGTCGGTAGGGCCTCGTGAAGCTGTGCTTGATGCCTTGCTCGGCGCAGGCCTGGCGGAAGTCGCGAGATCGGAAGGCGGCCCCGTTGTCCGTCAGCAGCCGCTTCACCCGCACGCCCAGGCGCGCGTAGTACGCCAGCGCGTTGTGCAGGAACGCGACTGCCTCGTGCTTCTTCTCATCGGGATGCATCGCCGTGAACGCCAGCCGCGCATGGTCATCGATGGCCACGAACAGCGTCTCCCAACCCGCGCCATCTACGGAGTCGCGCCGGTTGCCCGTGACGCGGTGGCTCGGGCGCACGATGCGGCCGAGCTTCTTGGTGTCGATGTGCAGCAGCTCGCCTGGTGCCTCGTGCTCGTAGCGCACGGCCGGCTCACGCGGCTCCAGGTCGCCGAGCTTGGACAGTCCCGCGCGGGCCAGCACGCGGCTCACCGTTGAAGCCGAGACGCCTACGCTCTTGGCAATCCGCGTCTGCAACATCCTGCGCCGACGCAGCTCCACGATGAGCAGGGCCTTGGCCGGCTCGATGGCACGCGGCGAGTTTGCAGGTCGCGAGGAAGCGTCACTCAGGGCGCCTTCCCCGCCCGCCAGGTAGCGACCCAGCCACTTCCTGGCGGTCGGCGGTGTCACGCCTTGCACCAAGGCGGCTTGTGTGGGGCTCAAGCCGTCTTCGGTCATCTGTTTGACCATCTCCAGGCGGCGGGCGTACGTCAATCGGGCATGCTTATGGCTGTTCATCCGGACTCCGGGCTCTTGTGGATTGGGTGTTTGGCGACTTCCAGTCTCTCAAACCCAACCCGGATGAACACCGGATACAACCTATTGAAGCTTCACA
>NZ_JBIGHX010000018.1:0-1000 GCF_043555885.1 Pelomonas lactea
ACCTGAAGAATCATCTAGCCCCAATGGCCGGTCTCCGTTCATAGGCCTACCGTTTGGTTTCCAGATCAAGCGGGCGAGCCGCGAAGGAGACCGGCATGGAACTGTATGCAGCCATTGACCTGCACAGCAACAACAGCGTGCTGTGCGTGCTGGATGAGACGGATCGGATCGTGTTCAGTAAACGACTGCCGAACGACTTGGTCAAGATCAAGCAGGCGCTTCGAGGCTGCCCTGGCGTGGTTCGGGGTGTGGCGGTCGAGTCCACCTACAACTGGTACTGGCTCGTCGACGGGCTGCAGGACGCCGGCTTCACGCTGCATCTGGTCAACACCTGTGCCGTCAAGCAGTACGACGGGCTCAAGCACAGCAGCGACGCCGACGACGCCCGCCACCTCGCCCACTTGCTGCGCCTCGGGATTCTGCCCACCGGGCACATTTATCCACGAGAGCAACGCGCGCTGCGCGACCTGCTCAGGAAGCGCAGCCAGCTCGTGCGCCAGCGAACCAGCCAGGTGCTGAGCATGCAGAACCTGACGGCACGCAACCTGGGCGCGCACGCCAGCGGTAACGAGATCAAGCGCTGGACCGACGACGACATCGCTGCCATGCCCATGCTGCCCCAGCAACGCCTGGCCCTGATGACCAACCGTGCCGTCATGGCCTGTCTGGACGAACAAGTGCGGCGTTTGGAGAGCGCCATCCTGGGGCAAGCGCGCAGCTTCGACCCGTTGTGCGAGGACTTCCAAGCCTTGCTCAGCGTGCCCGGCATCGGCAAGACCCTGGCGCTGACCATCGCGCTGGAGGCCGGTGACATGAACCGCTTTGCCAGCCCCGGCAACTTCGCCTCCTACGCCCGCGCCGTGGACAGCCGGCGCGAATCCAACGGCAAGAAGAAGGGCGAAGGCAACGCCAAGTGCGGCAACAAGCACCTGGCCTGGGCCTTCATCGAGGCGGCGCACTTCGCGGTGCGCTACGACGAAACGATCCGGCGCTGGTTCCA
>NZ_JBIGHX010000019.1:0-773 GCF_043555885.1 Pelomonas lactea
TACGTGGGCCTGCCCCTGGTGGTGGAGTTCGGCAAGCAGATGCGCACCATCGGCTTCGACATTGCCAAGAACAAGGTCGAGGCCTGCCAGCGCGGCACCGACCCCAGCCGCGAACTGACCGATGAGGAAGTACAGGCTGCCAAGCTGGCCGTCTACACCGACGACCCCAAGATGCTGGCCGAGGCCGACGTCATCATCGTCGCCGTGCCCACGCCGGTGGACGAGGCCCACATCCCCGACTTCCGCCCGCTGATCGGATCCAGCACCAGCGTCGGCCGCCACATGAAGAAGGGCGCCATCGTCGTGTACGAGAGCACCGTCTACCCCGGCGCGACCGAGGAGGTCTGCATCCCGGTGCTGGAGCGCGAGTCCGGCATGAAGTGGAAGCAGGACTTCTTCGTCGGCTACAGCCCCGAGCGCATCAACCCGGGCGACAAGGAACACACGCTGACCAAGATCCTGAAGATCGTCTCCGGCGACACGCCCGAGACGCTGGACAAGGTCGCCAAGGTCTACGAGAAGATCATCATCCCCGGCGTGCACCGCGCGTCCAGCATCAAGGCCGCCGAGGCTGCCAAGGTCATCGAGAACACGCAGCGCGACCTCAACATCGCGCTGATGAACGAACTGGCCATCATCTTCGACAAGCTGGGCATCGACACCTCCGAAGTGCTGGAAGCCGCGGGCACGAAGTGGAACTTCCTGAAGTTCAAGCCGGGTCTCGTCGGCGGCCACTGCATCGGCGTGGACCCGTACTACCTGACCCACAAGGC